>JBLHOW010000063.1:0-37637 GCA_047623705.1 Crocinitomix sp. | reverse complement strand
TTGAGGGTTTTAAGTTCAGCTTTGTTGTCCACCTGCGAAGTTTTCATTTCATCTTCCAAGAATGCATTGTACAAGACTAACATTTCAGGTTCAATTTGAATGGTCTTCAATAGTTCGTCAAATGCGTTGTGAACTTTAATCGCTGACACCCTTTGTTTCTTGCAATGGTTACAGTGATAATATCCGTAACGTTTCCCTAATTTACCTTTAGAATAACTCGCCGTCATGGTATGTGCGCATTTGTCGCAGTTTAATACACCACGTAAATGGAAGTCGTCACGGAGTTTAGTATATTTCGGTTCAAACTTGCCCCTTGCCTTTCGGTTTCCTGCTAGTGCTTGTTGTACTTCATAGAACAAAGTCTCGCTTACAATTGGCTCATGCCTTCCTTCTACAATTTTCATTGGTTCTTTGTCTAAAGCAGGAACTTCTATTTTACCCATGTAGATAATTCGCTTTAACATCTTGCTCATATTGTTTCGCGAAATCTTAATCTTTCTTTCAGCAAGGTCAGCCCTAATTTCGTTTTGCGGAGTGCCTTTGGCAACGGCCTCAAATATCTCTCTAATGATTGGTGCTTTTACAGGATCATGGACAATGATATGTTTCCCTTCTTCATTTCTAGCTGATATGAAACCAAAGAAAGGTTTACGAGGCCAATAACCGTTCTTTAACCCTTGGCGAACACCACGCCGAATTTTTATGGAACGTTTTTGATTGTCCACGTCAGGAGCAGCCATATAAACGGCAAGCATTATCCATTGGTCAGGAATATTCAGATCAACAGGTTGTTCTATGGCTTGCGCTGTCATCCCCCGTTTGCTTAAATCTCTTATTACATTTAGTCCATCCGTTAAATCTCTTGAAAATCTGTCCCATGAAGTAACCAGTAATTCATCTGTTTCTAATTCTTTTTTCTTCACCATCTTCATCCACTTCTTCCATTCTGGGCGGTCAAATGATTTTGCAGAATGATCTTCACGAATGACATGGACAACATCATAACCCCATCTTTTGCAATAGTCTGTTAAGCGGTCAAATTGATCGTCCAAACTATATCCTTTGGCTTGCTCGTCTGAACTTACCCGACACATGATTGTTACCTTCTTCATTTCTTTTTGTTTTTCTGTTCTTGGATGATTTTGATATTTATTCGGGCTAGTCTTCTGAGTTCCTTTGCGATTTGCTCGATTTGTTGATCGGTTAAATGCTCCCCTTTCTTTCCCAACAATGCCCTACATTTTTCCAAACTTATCATCCGCTTTGCTTATTCTTTGTTATTAGGCTTCGTCTGAATCGTAACCAATATTGATTTTCTTCCCATCCTTTGACGTGTACTGAATTTGACCTGCTTCAACATGTTCTAATAACCGCTCAATCTTCTTTTGTAACCGAGGTGGAAAGTCCCTATTCAATAAATCACCAAATTCAAAGGTTTCAGAAGTTGTCTCTTCGGCTTCATCATCAACTGACAAATCATAGTCCTCAATACTTTCTTTCTCTAAAAACTCCTTGACCATATTCGTTAAAGGAATAGTGAGGTGAGATTCATTTAATACAGGCAATAAAATATCATCATCAGATTCAAAAGTGCAATTCCCGTTCTTGGTTATTTTTAAGTAATAGGTGTTTTCTTTCATCAGAGTTGAAAACAGCATAGAGGTAAAAATGGAATCAACTATATGTTCGCCTAATTTTTCAACCGCATTTTCAACCTCCTCTTTTGAACCTTTTATTACGCCAAGGTCTTCGGGTTTTGCATCTACAATTTCGGGATGCGAATCTTTTTCTTGCATTGTAAGTAGCAATGCACTAACATCCACAGGTATCATTAAAAACTCCTTTAAGTTTCGGATAGCATCAAATGAAAGTCCAAATTCCCTTAATTCTTTAACGAGCAAGAGCCAAATATATTCTATCGGGCTATACTTCATGCGGTACTTGCGTTGCTTGTCTTGCAGGTACAAACCTGAATTTCTCCAATCATAAGCGTTCTTATAACTAACGCCCATATTGGCAAGTTCAAATTGCTTGTCTTTCAAGAAGATCATTAAATCTGTGTAGGGTGTTTCAGGTGTTTTTATCGCTTCTTTAACCATTTTGTTTTTATTTTACTATACCCTAAAGTAATTAAAAAAGGAACATGATGCAAATTTATTTTCATTGCTATTTCAATTTAACATATCACTAATCCAATTTTCTTTGTAGTTAATTGCCGTTTTTAATCACCGCTTTTAGTTTAAAAATGTCAACCACATTCGGCTACACATATAGCCTTAAAATTGACTAAGTCGTATTTATCACCACTTAGAGAGATAAATTTTAATTCACTAGTTAACTGAAGTCCACAAGACACAAAATTAATGCGGGTTTTCGCAGGTGAAGATTGACTTATAGTAAGTTACACTAGTTTATGAGCCTGCGATTTTAACGGTTAACCCGCCAAAACCGCTCAAAACCCTCCGTTACACCACATCAATACCACCATTACCTTTCAATATTTTGCCATTTTAACCTCTTTTAGAAAACTCAAGTTTTTTAGGGCTTTCGTGCAGGTTAAAACGGGTAGTCGTTGGGTATTGGCAGGTTAAGTTCTTTTTAACTTCTAATCTCAATTTTTTCTTCTGTTATTGAATAAACCCAACCCGTTGTTCCGTATCTACTTTTTTTCATTTTTGCTAATCGCTCCTTTACGATATTGTTTTCATCTTTTATCGCTGTCACATTTATAATTGCTGAACTATCAAAAGTGATTGCGGAACCACCCCGAATAGTTTTACCAGTCGTTTTCTGAAAGATTACCACAAAAATAGTTTTTGGGTGGCGTTGTCTTAGCAAATCATAATCACTTGCTTTTCGATTTAATTTTGAAAAACTGTCGATTATAATAACATCATAAAGTTCTGATTCTTGATCGACTTCCTCGTATGATGCACCCGTGATTAAATCAACTTTCGATTCAATCCCGTATTGAATAAATTTATCTTTTGTAATTTGTCCAAGCCCCTCTTCGAATGAAAAGTACGCTACACGAAAATTATTATCGACAAAAAGTTTTGTTAGTTGATATGAAAAATAACTCTTACCTGCTCCTGCATCACCAGTTAGAGCAAAAGCTAACATATTGCGATCAAGATTTCCTAGAAACTCTCCCAACTCACTTGGAATTGTAAACGTATCGAATTTCATTTTTAGAACTTCTTGCGCCGAGTATTTTTTCATTGTACTGCTATGCTCTGAACTTCCCTGTTGAGTTCCAGAACTATTCTTTGTTAATGAATTTGAAGAACCCTTTTTGGGGACATCTAAGAAAACTTCCTTTCGTTCTAATTCCGAAATTCTCTGCTCTAAGTTTTCAATTTGATCGGTTATCTTTTTGAGTTTAGGGTCTTCATCAAAAATAGGATAGGTTAAAAAACGTTTTAATCTTTTGCGTTTGAAATAGGCTTTTGTATCTTCCTTAAATTTTTCATATTCTTTTAGGCGTGAATTAATAAATTGTTCATCACCAATTTTACAGAATATTTCGAGGTTCGTTTTTTCAAGGCTGGGTTCTAACTTGCGAAGATCATCTTTCCACAACTGCTCATAGCGTTGTTCTTTTGTTAAACTATCCAATTGTCTAAAGATTCTCTCGGAGCTAGCTTCTTGTTTTCTTAACTTCTCGGTTTCTTTATCAAAATCGGCTTTTTCTCCATGGTAGACTTCTTCCTCTTGTCTTGCCATTATGAGTTCATCCTTAACTTTTTTCAACTCATCTTCTCGTTCGGAAGCCCGTTTTTCAAACGCTCGTTTTCTATTCTTAAAGTCATCTCTGCACTTTGACCTACAAAACTTCATCCCTAAACGGTTAGGGAGAAAAGACTTTTTACAAAATGTACATATTACTTCCTCCATAATTCGTTTGTTAATTCTTGAGAGATATTAATTGCAACCCACCGTGAATACCCCCCCTTTATAATAGCAACGTTTTTTATAACTGAAATATTGCTTTTTGTAACGCTATATGCATCACTGGGCAACTGAACGACTTATTATCGCGCACTTAAGGTATCGTTATAAATCACCTCATTCTTCGTCGAAACCAAAACTTCGGAGGAGTTGAACTAACGTTCCAATACTATGGGTCACACTGCTTTTTTGATTGGGTTGAATGACTTCGTTATAATCTGCAATGAGTTTGATCGCCGTTAACAAATTGGTTTTAATGATGCTCAATTCGTTATAATCCGTCACAGGAATTTTAACAAAAAATGAATCAGAAATGGGTTCAGGAATTAGTGTTGTGCAGTAATTCTGCTGAAAATCTTTCACGCTTTTGGGATTTGACATAATACTTGTTTTTAGGAACTGACAAAGTCAGGTTATTATTAAAAAAATCTCGGTAGTCACAGGTGTCCTACTATACAAGTTATAGCCGCGCCGTTTCCAGTTATGCGCACCAACCCACCGAGAAGTTTCTTTGTAATTTCATTTTGATACTTGTGTTTAGGAGGTACTAAGATAATAAAATTTTATTGAACGATTTGAACGATAATTTTCGCTAAATTTATAAGATAGAGTATTTTATTCAACCCAAATTATGGATTACATTGAAGAAGAAATTGGTAAGATTACAAATGCATTTTCCGCAGCTCCTTATTTGTTTATAGGCTCAGGATTTTCAAGAAGATATATCAACTTACCTGACTGGGAAGGTCTTTTAAAAGAATTTTGCACAGATATACGTGACTTTGCTTACTATAAATCTAGCAGTAATGGGAATTTACCGAAAGCAGCAGCGAAAATGGCAACTGATTTTAACGAAATGATTTGGGATGAAAGCAAGGATGAATACAAAGAATTTCGGGAATTAAATAAAGAAAATTTTTATAACGATTCGTCGGCTTTGAAAATAGCTATCAGTAATTATATCGGAAAAATAGGAATTGCAGATGTAAATGCTGATTACAAAGAAGAAATTAAAAACCTTCAGAAAATGAATATTGAAGGCATAATCACTACAAACTGGGACAATCTTTTATCTGAAATATTCCCTGAATATCATAGAATAATCGGTCAAAACGAATTAATCTATTCGAACCCATACGGTATAGGAGAGATATTTAAAATACACGGATGCGCGAGTTCACCAGAGAGCTTAGTTCTTACCGATTTAGATTATGAAAATTTCAATGAAAGAAACGCTTACTTGGCGGCCAAACTTGTAACATATTTTATCGAACATCCTGTTGTTTTTTTAGGATACAGCCTATCGGATGAAAACATTAATTTAATATTAAAGTCAATTGTTAATTGTCTCGGCGAAAAGGAGATAAATAAACTCTCACATAATTTTATTTTTCTGCAAAGAGCAAAAGGCGAAGAGAAAATAATCAAATCGGTTAAAGATATTCATGGAATAAGTATCCCAATAACGACTATTATAATTGATGATTTTTCAAAACTCTATCGACCGCTTTCTAAGGTGAAACGAAAATTGCCATTAAGGTTGTTGAGATACTTTAAGGAGCAATTATTTGAATTTGTCCATACAAATGAACCGACTGAAAAAGTTGCTGTAATTGACATAGATTCTCAAACACTACTAGAGGACATAGAATTTGCCATTGGTATTGGTATTCACGATAAATTAGGACACACTGGGTATGATAGGATAAGAGCAGGACACATTATAGAAGATATTTTATTTGACAATCAAAATTATGATCCACAAGCCATTCTCGATAAAGTACTTCCTGAAATAAAAGGTTTTGTACCGATATACAAATATCTTTCAAAGGATAATAGGTATGATGCATCAAATTTGAAAAAAAATGCTTTGAAGGCCGTCGAAAGAAATAATCTAAATCATTTTAGAACAAATGCATATCAGAAGCAGTTTGATAAAAACTGGAAGGATAAACCAGTTAAAGAATTATATTCTTTAACTGAGTATGACAAAGCACTTAGAATGCTTGTTTTCCATGAATTCAAAACGGACAAACAAATTAAGGATTTTGGAAATTATTTAAAACAGATATTTCCAAGTTATTTTGATAATGGAAAAATAGTTGGCTCTTTTGCCCCTACCTTTTTCAGAAAAGCAGTTTGCCTATATGATTTTTTGGTAGATGGTAATTATGATGAATTAACCGATTAATTTTCATTATTTTTGGATGGACAAAATTAAATGAACAACCTAAAACAAATACTATCCCATCTTCCACCAGAGCGCATTTCAGATTTGGAGCAAATCACCCAAAAGATATTGGACACTCACCGCGTGGACATTATTATGCTTTTTGGAAGTTATGCCCGTGGTGATTTCAAAACTGAACGTGGCAAAGAACAAGGAAAGAAAAGTGATTTTGATATTCTGATTGTTACGGAGGATGGAACACGTAAAAAACAAGTAGTTGCAAAACTGCGTGGTGCGTTTAAGGATATGGAAATTGTGGTGCAAACGTTGGTTGTGCCTATCGGTGTTGTAAATAAAGCACTAGAAGAAAATCGTTATTTCTATTCGGACATTAAGAAAGAAGGAATTGAGTTGTTTAATTCTGGACGGTATGATTTTGCTTCGTTCAAGGGGTTATCTCCTACTCGAAGAAGAGAGATAGCAGAAGCTGATTTTGAAGAATGGTTCAGAGGTGCAAATCGATTCTTTGATTTTTTCCAAACTGCCGTTGAAAAAGAATATTTGTTGGAAGCCTCCTTTATGCTTCAACAAACCATTGAAATGTGTTACACTGCTATCGAAATGGTGTTTAGTCATTACAACCCACATGAGCATAATTTGTATGCTTTGCGTGATCGGTGTGTTCGCTTTCATAAAGGGCTGAAAGGTGTTTTTCATTATGATGATGATGAGCAAACAAAACTATTTGACCAATTGAACTACGCTTATATTGGAGGACGTTACCGCAACGAGAAGGAATTTCCTGTAGATATGGATAAGATTGAATTTTGGAAGCAGGAAACGGAAGCTTTTTTGAAATTGACCGAGGAGATTTGTTTGGAGCGGATTGAGGGGTTTCGAGAACTAGAATAGCATTGAGTTAATTACCTGTCATTTTTCTCATTCCAAATGTGATACATGTATCATAAACAATCACACACCCTGCGACCGCTCAAAACTCTTAATGATGAACAGGAACAAAATGTGTGAAAGAAAAACTTTTATTCAACTAATATCCTGCGTCAAATGCGGGTGCGTCAAGTTTACTTTCTGATGACGGTTTTTCAAATATGAGACACTCTGTAGTAAGCATAAGACCAGCAATTGAGGCTGCATTTTCAAGTGCGATCCGCGTTACTTTTGCAGGATCAATTACACCAGATTTATACAGGTTTTCATATTGCTCATTCTGCGCATTAAAACCAAAATCTACTTTACCAGTCTTTACCTTTTCAATAATTACAGAGCCGCTTAATCCTGCATTTCTAACAATCTGTCTTAAAGGTTCTTCCAAGGCTTTTTTAATGATCTTAATCCCTGTGTTTTGATCTTCGTTTTCACCTTTCAACGATTCAATTGCTGAAATGCCTCGTATGAAAGCAACACCGCCACCCGGTACGATTCCTTCTTCTACTGCGGCTTTTGTAGCACTAAGGGCATCATCTACACGGTCTTTCTTTTCTCTCATTTCCACTTCAGTAGCTGCACCAATATATAAAACGGCTACTCCGCCTGAAAGTTTAGCTAGTCTTTCTTGGATCTTTTCTTTATCATAATCAGATGTTGTACTCTCCATTTGCCCTTTTAACTGATTAATACGAGCAGTGATTTTTTCTTTTGTGCCACTCCCATTTATAAGTGTGGTACTATCCTTATCCACAATTATTTTTTCAGCAGTTCCCAAATCCTCTAATTCTGTATTTTCAAGTTTAAGTCCTGTTTCTTCCGAAATCACCGTTCCACCAATAAGAATAGCAATATCTTCTAGCATTTCCTTTCTACGATCACCAAATCCAGGGGCTTTTATAGCGGCTATTTTTAATGATCCTCTGATCTTATTAAGCACGAGTGTTGACAATGCTTCGCTGTCTACATCTTCCGCTATGACGAGTAATGGTTTGCCTGCTGCCGATACCTTTTCAAGGATTGGGAGCAAGTCTTTAAGACCCGTTATTTTTTTATCGTAGAGTAGAACGTACGGATTTTCGAATTGTACTTCCATTTTCTCTGAATTTGTGACAAAGTAAGGCGAAATATATCCCCTATCAAGTTGCATACCTTCCACGACTTTAACTGAAGTATCAATTCCTTTTGCTTCTTCTACTGTTATAATTCCTTCCTTGCCAACTTTCTGTACCGCTTCAGCAATCAATTTGCCTATTGTAGCGTCTCCATTTGCCGAAACCGTTGCAATTTGTTCTATTAATTGAAAATTATTTCCAACTTGTTTAGACTGTTTTTTTAATAGAGTAATTACATGAGAAACTGCCAAATCAATGCCTCTTTTCAAATCCATAGGATTTGCTCCAGCGGTTACATTTTTTAATCCAATTGTTATAATAGCTTGGGCAAGAACAGTAGCTGTTGTTGTTCCATCTCCAGCTAAATCTGCTGTTCTTGAGGCTACTTCTTTGACCATCTGAGCTCCCATATTCTCTGCAGGATTTTTTAATTCCACCTCTTTCGCTACCGTTACACCATCTTTTGTAATATGCGGAGCTCCATAAGATTTACCAATCACCACATTGCGCCCTTTTGGTCCTAATGTTACTTTTACTGCATTGGCTAAAGCATCAACCCCATTTTTAAGGGCTTCTCTTGCTTCCGTTCCAAAATACATTTGTTTTGCCATTATTTCTAATTATTTTTTACTGGTTTAATGATTCCAAAAATGTCTGATTCTTTCATGATTAAGGCCTCAACACCTTCAACAGTGACCTTCGTACCTGAGTATTTACCATACAATATGGAATCACCCACTTTTACCGTCATAGGTTCGTCTTTCGTTCCTTTACCAACGGCCAATACTGTTCCTTTTTGAGGGCTCTCTTTAGCAGTGTCAGGGATAATGATTCCTCCCTTTGATTTTTCTTCTGCCTTATCCGCCTCTACCAATACTCTATCGGCTAAAGGTTGTATATTTAATTTGTGCATAATCTCTGTTTGTTTTTCGTATTAATTTTTGTGAAACTATCTGTAAAACAACTATCTAATGATACTCATTAATCCAAATCTTCTTCTTCTTCAATCTCTAGTTCAGCATATTCAAGTTTTATAATTTTACGTTCATCTTCATTATCCTCCAAATACGTAACCATGAAGTATTGGCTTATTTCTTCTTCGCCACTTAAATCATACTTTTTTAAAACCATCTTATCGCATTCTGTAAAGGTGATTTCTTCTTCAAATTCATCCATAAAAACATAGCCATTGTCATCCATCCCTATATAGTAGGCTCTGATTTGTACTTCATCCTGCGCACTAGCTTTGAAACTTAGCATTGCGGTTAGTAAAATCGATAATACAATTATTCTTTTCATTTTATATTTATTTAAGTTAAGGCTCGAAAGTAGTCGAAGAATTTGTAGGGATTTGGAACAGATTCTGAAGGAATACTGAATAAGAATTCCCTGTTGATTTGGATAAGATTGATTTTTGGAAGTAGAAAACGGATCCGTCTTAAGCGGATGAAATTGATAAAACGCCTGCACCGAAGCTACAGCGAGGGAGCTGGAGATTTGGAGTGGATTGAGCATTTTGCCGAAAGCTCTATGTAAATGGTTTAAAGCATTGGAATAATAATCTTCTTTTATCAAAAAAGGAGGTTGGCATAATTTAATATAGGACTTGTCCCATGAAGTTATACCAAAACATCAACTATACCAACCTCTTTTTTGCATTTATCCTGTTTTGTCAATAAACGAAACGCACTATTATGATACCCTTTGCAAATTAAGTGCGGCAGTTTCATAATTCAAGTAATTTGATTTCATTAAAATTTCCTGTCCAATGTCCTCAATTGGCCTATCACTTGTGTAAATAATGTGCTTTGCCAACATTTTGGTTGATTCGGACTTAACAAAGATTTCATTCATCCTCAAATAAGAGGCTAAAACAGGTTTTTTCAACGGATCTTTATCATATCGTATTTCCAACCGATCATTCAGAGTTTCTATTGATTCTTTTTCATCTTTGGAAGGAAGGATTAAAAAAATATTTTGGAATGGTTCTAAAACAGCATTTAATTCTTGTAATCTCGAAAGGTTTTGACAATGGGTATCTGAAGCACCTAAATCCACAATGCCTTTAAATTTTCGTAATAAATGTTTAATTTCCTTAGCTCCAAAATATTGTTGCGCATAATTAATTAAGGCTTCAAATCCTTGTGAACGCAAAATCTGGGTGCTTTCACTAAGGCTATATCCATTTTGATGCCGGTAATACCATTTTAATTTGTCTGCTGGATGGTTACGTAAACTCGTTGCCAGAGACAGTTTTTCAGCAATAAAACTCTTTCCAGTAGCCAGAGGGCCAATAAGGATGATATTGTCTTTATAATTTTTCATTGGGTTAATAAATTTACGAGTACAGGAACACTGTACATGAGCAAAATAAAAATCAACAAAATGAGAATGATCTTAACTCTTGGATGAATATTTTGGGTAAATCTCTTGCTTATCATTTTACACTAGTTTAGGGTCGAAATAGCAGTTGATTATGGAATGCTGAATGATAAAATGACAATTGAATTTTGGCTTTTGTTTCTGGTGAGAGGAATAGATCTAAGGGTTGGCTGACATCACTAATCAAGGGGAATGAACTTGCCGTTTTGGCATCCCACTCTTGATGATAACTTAATAAATCGTCTGGATAGACCACTTTGCGTTCACTTTCTTCAATTATTCCCTCAAAAGGCACCGAGATATTCAAATAGCCATAATCATCCGTTAATTCTTCTCCAGCGCTAATGTCTCGAATGACAATTTCAAAATTATAAGCAGTGGTTAAGCAATTCGAATTGAAACTATGGTTCATGAATTTACCATTGTCCCAACATAGAATATAATTCCCCTTATTGTCTCTAAACGTATAGGTGTCTATAATATTCGTGTATTCGTCACCCAATTTATTAAGTGCCTCTTTGTTTAAAATAATGTCTAATTTATCTTGCACCCAAGTAATTGTTCCTTTGGGTATAAATTGCTTTGCAACTAGGCCATATCCCTTTTCGTCCGAGATATGGCGTAGTTCTGTTAAAGGATGTATCATTGTTTTAATTGAAAAATATTAATCCCAATCTTCTTCCTCAACTTCTGTTTCTGCGTATGAAAGCTTTATAATTTTACGCTCGTCTTCATTTTCATCTAGAAAAATATAAGTGACTTTGAAATATTGACCTATTTCTTCTTCATCTGTAAGGTCGTACTCTTGTAAAATCGCTTTTTCACATTGCGTAAAGGTGATTGACTCTTCAAATTCATCCACAAAAACGTAAGCATTGTCTTCCATTTCAACAAAGTAGACTTTTGTTTGTACTTCTTCCTGTGCATTTGCTTTAAAACTTAGCATAGTAGTAAATAAAATCGATAATACAATTACTTTTTTCATCTTGTTATTTATTAGTTATGATTCGAAAATAATCGAAGAAATTGGAGAAATTTGGAAGGAATTCTGAAGGAATACTGAATAGGAATTCCCTGTTGATTTGGATAAGATTGATTTTTGGAAGCTTAAGACGGCCCGTCTTAGGCGGATGAAATTGATAAAACGCCTGTACCCAAGCTACAGCGGGGGAGTTAGAGATTAGTCTAGAACGTATTGAGGGGTTTAAAAAACTTGAGTAATATCTCATTTCAATACTACTCAAGTCTCTAAATTACTTTAACCCACTAATAATATAACTGTACAAATCGCCAATTGGTTTTTGATTTGTTTTAAGAAAACTTTTCGTGATAAACCTCGGTTTATCGATCATTTCCCTGCCAATCATTTCCTCAATTGTATCATAAAATTCAATAGATGTTTTTCCCACTAGTAAAGGAGATAAATCGTTATTATTTTTCCAAAATCTCATTATTTCCACAAATCCACTTAAATACAAATAGTCCTTTGTGAATCCGCCTCCTCTAAAAATACGGGTAACAATAGTATACGCATCATTTGATGGTACAGCATGGTCATTTACCAAATAATTAAAGCATTCTATAAAATTGGCTCCAGAACACATCATATCTGTAATAATCACCCTAAAAGCAATTTTTTTCAGGCGACTCAATGTAATATTCCCGCTTAAAACTTCTGACAAAATAGCTAAGCCTTCTTGTGTTCTTGTATTTACAGGATGTCCTAAGTTGAAAATTTTTAGTGCTTGATTCGCCGAGTTATAAGTCGTTACCATGTGTACACCAATCTCATGCTCAATCATTGCATTTACTTGCTTTTGCGTAAACTTAGCATCAGGTCGCATGCGTATTAATTTTTGAGAATTCAATACCATTACTTGTGATATGACACGTGTACTTAATTCTATTCTGCTATCAATACCATAATCATCAAGTGCCGTTTTAAATTGTTCCATAACACTGTCCATAGGGACAATCGGTGTTTTATTTGGCTCTGTTGGAATAGCTGGTAAATGCAATAAATAGTTGGCGTTTTGAATGTCTTTTTGACTTGGTCGACCAAAATACCTCAATGAATTGTATAAAAATTTTCGTGTATCTAAATTGGCCAATAAATCAATTTTATCAAAATAGCTATTTATAACCGACTCGTACATGTGTCGGATGGATACATCTGCAATATCTAATGTACTTAATTGACTAAGTTGTCGTTTGAGTTGATACGGATCAATTTTAATTGGAGAATATTTGAATTCAGGTTCAACTGTGAATTTATTTCGCGTAAATTTTTTCTGCTCTGATCTTGAATTAATGGGATTAACATACGCCAACAGCTCAAAACTCTTTACCAATTGAAAGAGTTTTTTATCTAATTTTAATAAGGCAGGGTCATTATTTTTACCTAATAAATTGATAGATGCTTTAGAGTTCCAGTTAGTGTGTTGTTGTGTAAAAATCAATGCATTATTAATAATGGCTTGTTTTAAATTTTGCTGAATTTCTTTTATGATTTCGGGATAATCTTCTCCTGTTAATTCATTACAGTATACTTTTTTAACTTCTGTTGCTAAAACAAGCGTTTTCTTAAATTTTGATGTTAAAGAAATGAGATTATAACCTCTTCCTTTAAAAACGTCGTTTTCTTTCGTTTCGTTGGTAATATTTGGTAATTCAATTGCCTCTAATTCTTCCATCCAATGGTCAACAATTGAAGCGAACTCAGGACGATCAATATTTTCTGTCCCAATATTAAATAAAGGCACCTCTTGTTCCCAACGCTGATAGTTGTATGAATGTAAATCATAAACAACGCATCCATCATACAATGACTCTAACTTATGGATTAGCGCATGTAGTACTTCATAATAATCGTGGTGCTTTTTTAAGCTGACCTGTTTTTCTTTTGCTGTTAATTTTCTTTTCCAAACCTTTTTCCCCCAAGCCTCTTCGTAAATACAGTTTTCAGGAGACCTGTTCAAATCATATTCAAACCGAGAATCATTGCCAATAATTGTAATTGGCATTGAACTAATAAAATCACCTGTATACGGATCTTCCTCAAACCAACGCTCATAATCATCCAAGGCTATTTTTTCTTTTAATTCTTTCCGAAGCGCGTTACCATCATGAATTGCAGTGCAACAATAAGGTACATATCTGTTTACCTTTATAGTAAAGGCATTATTGGGGGGGGTTGCTTCAAATGTTCTTTTAGCTTTAATTAATTCAACGATTTCACTAACCTTTAAAACTTTCATAAATTAAACTAATTCAGAATTAAATGTTTCTATTGGGCTTTTTTTAGATGAAACCACTTGTTCTAAATAATCAACAATGTTTTCTTGTAGCTTCACTTTATTGAGCTTGTTGATGTCTGTAATCGTTCCAGGACTCAATACATTAACTTCAATTAATTTGCCTCCTATTAAGTCTAGTCCAGCAAAATAAATTCCATCACGGACTAATTTTTCACCAATTTTGGTGCACAAAAATTTATCCTGCTTTGTCAACCTATATTTCTCTACTGTTCCACCTGCAGAGATATTTGAACGAACATCATTCTTAGGCGGTCTTCTTCTGAGTGCACCTATCGGTTTTCCGTTTAACATCAAAACACGAACATCTCCATTTTCAGCACCTTCTATGTAATCTTGAATAATTACATAACTTGATTTATTTTTTTCTCTATTAATATAAAAGTCCAGTAATGAACGAATATTGTGCATGGCTGATTTTTCAATTACAATTACACCACTTCCGCCGTACCCGTCTAATGGTTTGAGAATCATCTTATCATCTTCTGATTCTTCAATAACTTGTAGTAAATAGTCTATGTTTTTTGAGACATGCGTGGTAGGAATTAATTCTTTTTCTGGATCAAAGTAAGCTGCAGTGTATATTTTATTATTCGCTTCTCTCAAGCCGTCAACAGCATTAATTATAAAGACATCATCCTTTATGGAATCTAAAAAATTAAGTACCAATGGATCCAATGGTGGATTATCTCTCATAAAAATGACATCAAATTCACCAAGTGGTAGCATCTCATTTTTAAACTCTACAGCATTATAAAATGACTGCATGCTATGAGATATTTTTTCTTTATTGACAATACGCCTGCAAACGCTATGGGTAATACTTTCTCTAATTGTCAGACTTGAGGGAGAGGTAATAGAAACTTCATAACCTCGTTTTACGGCTTCATGTACAATTCTTATTGTAGAATTTTGCTTGGGGTTTATACCTTCCCAAGAATACATGATAAAACATATCTTCATTTTTGTGATTGATTAAATTTTTGTGTTTAATTATTTGGTTTAAAAAGTTCTTTTTTATGGCTGAGGTATAAAAGAAAAACCAATGGATTAGCTTCCTTTCTATCCTTTAAAGAGAATCTCTCCCATAGATAAATAGGGGTTATAAAGAGTCATTTTATTTATGGTTAAAATGTAAAGACTATCTTGTAAGCTATTTTTTCTAGAGATGAATTCCATTTCTTATATGCTATTTTTAAATTCGAAAATAGCAGTAGATTTTGGAGGAAATTGGAATGAAATCTGGAGAGATTCTGAAGATATCATTTAACAAAATGAGTGAGATTATTTCAACTTCCCATAGAATATTGAGAAGATGTATTTTGGCAGAAAAAACGGTGGACTAACAAGTTAACCCCTAGATTATAGGTGAGATTTTGATTTCAATTCCCACATGTTTCATTACGATTTTTTGTACTGTAAATAGTCCTTCTAGTCTTCACGAAGTTTTCACCGACGGTCGAAATATTTGAGGAACGATCTTGATGAAGTAAGATAAAATCATCTCAGTCTGAGAAGATCGAAATCAGTGGTGAGCGTTTGGTATAAATGAACTTAGGTTAATACAAATCAAGATTCAAATGAGACTGTAATTTGATGATTTGTTTCTATAGAGTCATAGTTAATTTCGTAATCAAATAAAAGGCAAATTTGTTTGACAATAGCCAATCCTAAACCTATCGAATGATTTGATTTTTTATCGGAAATAAATCGTTTAAAAAAATCATCTGTTTCTGTATGATTTTC
This sequence comes from Crocinitomix sp., assembly GCA_047623705.1. GTDB lineage: Bacteria > Bacteroidota > Bacteroidia > Flavobacteriales_D > Crocinitomicaceae > Crocinitomix. The sequence goes on along the minus strand of JBLHOW010000063.1, from coordinate 22,014 downwards.
AAACCCAGTATTCGAAATAATAAGTGTTTTATTATTCAACGTAATGGTGATTTTTCCATTATCAACATTGTGAAATACAGCATTTTTTACAAGATTCCCAATTAAAATTTGGAGTAAGTTTAGATTGGAGTTTAGTATTTCATTTTCTGTTAAATCAACCCTGATAGAAATATTTTTTTTACGAATTTGACTTTCAAAATTCTCCAGCGATTCATTAATGATCTGTTTAAGAGAAACATCCTCTTTGTCTACAAATTGGTTATTACTTATTTTTGAGAGTAATATTAATGCTTGGTTGACTTTTGATAATCGACTTACAGTTTGTAAGATTCCATCTAGGTTTAATAAATCACTTTCGCGCAATTCAGGTGATTGTAAAATCAATTCTGTTTTTGCTCGAATAACTGCTAAAGGTGTCAATAACTCATGTGACAGATTTTCAGAATATTGACGTTGAAATAAATATTGTTCTTTATTTAGAGTAGAGAAGGTGTTTAATTCTTTATTCAATTCATTTATTTCATGCGTATTGCATATTTCAAATTCAACTTCTTCTTCGTAAAGATTAGATTGCTTTAACTGTTCAATTGTTTTATGCAATGGAGCTGTAATTTTTTCAATAAATAAGTACAGTAAAACGATAAAAAGTGAAATCGAAGTTCCAAACAAAAGATAATCGTTAATTACTGTAAACTGATAGAGTATTTTTGCAATAATAACTAAAAAAACAATTGTTATTGCAGAGAAGATTATTGTTTTCGTAGTTAGCTTCATGTGGCATCTGTAAAAATATAACCAACACTATATAATGATTTTATATAATCTTGACTTCCTGCTATCTTTAATTTCTTTTTCAAATTTTTGACATGACTATACACTGAATCAAACGAATCTGACTGATCCATAAAGTCACCCCAAAGGTGCTCAGAAATAGATGATTTTGCAACAACTTTTTCTTTGTTAAAAATGAAATACAATAGCAAATCGTATTCCTTTTTTGTTAAACGTAATCGTGTTTCATTTACTTTTACTTCTTGGGAATCAGAGTTGATTGAAATTTCATTAAATTCTATTATCGAACTTCCACCTTGTTTACGTCTGCGAATTATTGATTTTATTCTTGAATTTAATTCGGATAGATGAAATGGTTTTGTCAAATAATCATCTGCTCCTAAATCTAACCCATTCAACTTATCATCTAAATTAGAATTTGCAGAAAGAATGATAACACCAATATCTTTTTTTTGCTGTTTGATTTGCTTTAGTACATCTATTCCGTTTCCATCTGGAAGTGTTAAGTCTAATACAACACAGTCGTAATTATAAACGCTTACCTTATCCAATGCGTCTTGCAAGGTTTTCGCTTTCTCACAATTGTATCCAAACTCACTAAAATAATAGAGCATAGACTTTAATAAGTCTCGATCGTCTTCTACAAACAATAATTTCATACTGCTAATACATTTGTTTTATGCTATCAAGTTTACTGCTTTTTTTGTTAAAAATAGAAATAGAATCAACAAGTCATTCTGTCTTCAAATTCTCTACAGATTTCATTCAGTTTTTGCCCAAAATCACGTTTTATATTTAGTTAAATCAATTTACTAATAAAATGGAAAATAAAAAAATAGTTCGATACGAAGAACTTACAATTCATTTTAAGCGAAGAGTAATGTTAACGTATCATGCAGATCGTGTTAATAGTATCAAAACTATTAATCACGAAGGTTCAACAACCAATGCCCTAGAGTTATGGTATGAGAGAGAAGATTATATTGTATTGATAGATGACCGAAGTATTCCGCTCATAGAATGGGATTCTTTTCAAGAAACAGAATGTGATGAAGAACTTGATTCAATCATCCGCCTAGGATATCCAGATGAATTCCCGAAGGATATCAATGATTTATTTTACTCATAGTAAAGGTGACATCAAATGAAAACAAAAAAGACAATTCTAAACTTTTATTGTTGATTTTGGAGAACATTAAATTTAGTTCAGAATTATTTTGGCTAGCATATCAAAAAGCGATTAAATTATTGAATGATACTGAGCGAAATGAATTAAACAATTGGATTTATAAAAATGGAATTAACCGAAAGGTCATTATTAAATAAAGTGATTTTAACTTCAAATTTCCTACAGAATGTAATAAAAATTATGCGCTATGTTTAGGCCATAAAATTGTTCTAAAATGGAAAATAAAACAATAATTGATTATGACAGGCTACCGCTTCATTTCAAACAGAGGTTAGCAATGAAGTTTAGTCAGGATAAAACCCTTATTGATTTAACAACAAAAGATGGTAAGGTTCAAGCAATTGAAATTTGGTATAACTGCACAGATTATGTAGTACCTCTAAATCAGCGAACACTTGGGGTTTTAGAATGGGATTCTAACATAGAAAAAGATTGTGATGAAGCGTGGGAATCGTATGATGATTTCAAAAATTCTGATGAATTTCGTACAGATTTAGAGCATTTATTTTTCTCATAAGAATGATAAACGTGACGATTCGAAAAATTTCAATTAATTAAACTCATTCTATTAAGATTTTATTTCCTCCAAATCACACAGAATATAGACATCAGAGAGCATTGTCGTTTCAACGAAGTATCGTGCAGAAAACATTTTTCCAATATTGCTTTCTATCTTCAGATTAAAGTCTTCAATTAATTCTTTTTTCGATTTTGCAAAGGCAATTTTTTGTCCATTCTTTTTAATGAAACAAAACATACCGTTTATAAAGCCCTCGTACACTAATTCTTCTTGTTTCATTTTTTACAATTTGATTTACATTTTCAATAAATAGGCGAAAATTAAGGGGGCAACAATTGTAGCATCCGACTCTATGATGAATTTCGGGGTATCAATATCTAATTTTCCCCAAGTAATTTTTTCATTAGGTACGGCACCAGAATACGAACCGTAACTTGTTGTTGAATCCGAAATTTGGCAGAAATAATTCCAAAATGGCGTTTCGGTAATTTCCATGTCTTGATATAGCATTGGTACAACGCAAATTGGAAAATCTCCTGCTATTCCGCCTCCAATTTGGAAGAAACCAACCCCATTGTCAGAATTATTGGTGTACCAATCCGCCAAATAAGTCATGTATTCAATACCAGATTTCATGGTAGAAGCCTTTAATTCGCCTTTCATGACATAGGAGGCAAAAATATTCCCCATGGTGCTGTCTTCCCAACCGGGAACAATAATTGGTAAATTCTTTTCAGCTGCGGCATACATCCAACTATTCTTGATGTCAATTTCGTAATATTGCTCCAAAACCCCTGAGAGTAACAATTTGTACATGTACTCATGGGGTAAATAACGTTCTCCTTTATTGTCAGCATCCTTCCAAATATCGAAAATGTGCTTTTGCAACCTTCTAAAAGCTTCCTCTTCAGGAATGCAAGTATCCGTTACCCGATTCAATCCTTTTTCTAATAAACCCCATTCATCTTCAGGAGTTAGATCGCGGTAATTAGGCACACGTTTATAATGAGAATGCGCAACTAGATTCATAATATCTTCTTCAAGGTTAGCGCCGGTACACGAAATAATCTGCACTTTATCCCGTCGAATAATTTCGGCAAAAATTTTCCCTATTTCTGCCGTACTCATGGCACCTGCAAGGGAAACAAGCATTTTGCCACCATTGGCTTGTTGCTCTTCATAACCTTTGGCGGCATCTACTAAAGCTGCTGCGTTAAAGTGTAAAAAATATTCCTCTATGAAATCGGTTATCGCACAATTCATTTCGCTCATTATTTAGTGTTGCTATTTAAAATTAATCGTCATAATTGGTTTCGTTGAATTTATAACTCAACATTTTATAATAGAGTTTGGCAGCTAAAAAGTCAGAAGCCTTTTCATTTTCATTTGGACACAATTCGACAATATCAAACCCTACAACATTTTTTTCTTGGAAAATGCGCTTTAAAAAATCCAACGTTTCGTACCAAAGTAACCCTCCTGGTTCAGGTGTTCCTGTTGATGGAAGAATTGAAGGATCAAAAGCATCTAAATCAATCGTAATAAATACATTTTCGGTCATTAACTCAATAGCAGCACCTGCCCAGTATTCCTCCTGTTGCATATCATAAGCAAAAAATGTTTTTTCTTTGTTCATCCATTTCAATTCAGTAGCATCCATACTTCTAATACCAACCTGAATAAGGTTTGCCTCTTTAGAGGCTTCGTGCATAGCACAAGCATGATTACAAGTTGACCCTTCATATTCTTTTCTTAAATCAGCGTGGGCATCTAATTGCACTACTGTTAAGTCATGAAAACTTTCATTAAATGCACGAATACTACCAATTGAAATTGAATGTTCCCCACCGATTAATGTGACAAATTTATTTTTAGTGATATTGCTTTTTGTAGCCTGATAAACAGCTTCAACCATTGCTTCTGGACTACTGGATTCTAAAACTGGATCAGTTAAATAAATCCCTTCTTTATATACTTCACTTTCTGTCTCAATGTCATAGAGTTCCATGTTTTCAGATGCCTCTAAAAAGGCTTGAGGCCCCTTATTTGAACCTTTTTGCCACGTACTTGTCCCATCATAAGGAACAGGTATAATAATCACTTTAGCCGTTTCAAGTTTTGCGTATTCATTTGGAATACCTGCATAATTATTTTTAGTCATCATATCCTAGTTTTACTAAAAAGTCCTCAGCAGTTTGTTGTTCACTAAATACTTTCGTTGTTATTTTGTTATTATCGTTTTTATTAATTAAAATATGTTTTGGATTAGGAATTAAACAATGTTGTAGTCCTCCAAATCCCCCAATAGATTCTTGATAAGCGCCCGTATTAAAAAAACCTATGTATAGTGGCTTATTATCTTTGAATTTCGGTAGATAAATTGCGTTACTGTGCTGTTCCGAATTATAGTAGTCATCACTATCACAAGTCAAACCTCCCAACAATACACGTTCATATTCTTTTTCCCAATTGTTAATTGGCAGCATAATAAACCGTTTGTTGATTGCCCACGAATCAGGTAAAGTTGTAATAAAAGAAGAGTCAATCATATTCCATTTCTCTCTATCATTTTGTTGTTTTTGATAAAGAACTTCGTAAATTGCTCCTGCACTTTCTCCTACTGTATATGAGCCGAATTCTGTGAAAATATTTGGAACAGCAACACCTGCTTCGTCACAAACGGTCTTAACTTGTAAAATGATTTCAGAAATCATATATTGATAATCATAATCAAATCCCAATGAGTTTTTAATCGGAAAGCCGCCTCCAATATTCAAACTATCTAATGTTGGACATACTTTTTTTAAATTGGTATATACTTTTAAGCACTTATGCAATTCATTCCAATAATAAGCATTGTCTTTAATCCCAGTATTAATGAAAAAATGAAGCATTTTCAGTTCTACTTTTGGATCTTCTTTAACCGTGTTTTCGTAAAAAGGGACAATGTTTTTATAACCTATTCCAAGTCTACTGGTATAAAATTCAAATTTCGGTTCTTCCTCAGAGGCTATTCGAATTCCAATTTTATAGGTTCCTTCTATTTTCTCATTTAGCAAAGAAATTTCTTGGTAATTATCAATAATTGGAATGCAATTATTTTGCCCTTGATTAATTAAATCCGCAATATTTTCAATGTATTGATCTCGCTTAAAACCATTGCAGAGTACAAATGTATCTGAAGTAATTTTACCATGTTTTTTTAAATTTTGAACAATATTAATGTCAAAGGCAGACGAGGTTTCTAGATGAACATCATTTTTTAAAACTTCGTCTAGCACATGCTTAAAGTGACTACTTTTAGTACAATAACAATAATTATAAGTGCCTTTATATTCGTTTTCAATTAATGCTTTGTCAAACCACTCTTTCGCATTACTAATATTTTCTGAAATTTTTGGGAGATAACTAAATTTTAAAGGCGTTCCATATTTTTGTACCAATTTCATTAAATCCAACCCATGGAATTTTAATGTTTCTTCTGAAGTGAGTTCAAATTCTTTTTGAGGGAAATCAAATGTTTGCTCAATTAAATCTTTATACCGATTTTTCATTTTTTAATTCAATCGTTGTATTTATGCGTTTTTTGTTTAAATATCTCGGCTGAACCTTTAAAGGTTTTAAATTCCAAACAATAGCCATTCGGATCCTTAATAAAGAAAGAATCATGTTCTCCTACGTTATCCAACATAAATACAGTTGGTTCTATTTCCAAATAAGGCTTATTCTCGAATTTTTCCAATTCAGCATACCATTCTTCATGAGAGAGTATAATTCCTAAATGAAATATTGGAAGTTTTTTTCCATCCAATGAATAGTAATTTGTTGAAATAACAGAATCAGGACGTTTAGTGAATGTGATTTGATTTCCAAATATATTCACATCTATCCAGTTATGTGTTTCACGTCCTATGGCAAAGCCCAGTTCTTGTGTATAGAATTTTTTTGTGGTTTCAATATTATGACAAGCCAGTGATACATGAAAATTGCTCATGATATTTTTTTGAGTTATTCTGAATAATTTGTTTAAGTACTTTTGCTAACTTCTAATTTTTGGCCTCATCCCCTTCTAGATCAACCCCTTCCAACTCATCCTCTAATTCCGCATCCTGAAATTTAAAATTAGTTGTTTTACCAATTTTCGCCCATTCAACGAGATAAGTGACATCCTGATGCTCAAAAACGAAACCATCAAACAAGTAACCTTTTATAACATGTTTCATTTCAGTCAATTGATCTTCAATCCCATGAGGATATTCAGCATGAATTGCTTTTTTCACCGTATTACTTAATTTTTTATAGGTGGTAATGATTCGTTTACTCATGGCTTTAGGTTTGTAATTAAGTTCAGTTGTTATTTCATAATTGCGAATAATACTCATCAAAGAGTTAAGAACTAGAAACAAATGTGAAGAATAAATTCCATCTAATTTTGGAGCAAATTGGGAGCAATTCTGTAGAGATTCTGAAGAATTTAAATTTAAAAGGATTAGTACGCTCAAAACCATTTTAATTATTGATTGAATTAAGCGTTTTAATTAGATAAATTCTATTCCGTTTACTCTTGCAATTGGAATAGTTACTCCTTTTTTTAATATGACACTAGTAGTTGTAAGTCCCCATATTGTTGTGTCTACACTTTTAGTTCCTTCAATATCTTCGAAAAAAATCTTCACTTTAAAGTGATTCAAGTTTCCTAATGACAGTGCTTTTTTTAATTCTACCTCTCTTTTTATTTTATCCGCAGCCCTATACAGAACATCTTCTTTAGGAAAATGAAGTAATGCAATTTCGGCTTTATCTATAAGGGTGATTTTCTCCTGTGTTTTTATCATATTTGTATAGCTTTAAGATTCCTAAAACAAATTTGAAAAATTATTTTCATTTAAATTTGGATGAAATTGGAAGAGATTCTGTAGGAAAACTGTGGATTGCAAATTAATACCTATTCATGGGGGGCATTAGTTGAAAAACAGAAAAAAAATGAGTTTTTATTCATAATTCTCGTTTATCTGAAATTCTTATTTAGACTCATTCGCCTCCTTGAAAACCTCCTGCAACGCCTTTAAATCCTCAATAATGGGGTTCGATAACAGTCCCCCTCTCTCCGCAACGAAAAAGCTGAGCACGTAGTGCTTGGCTTTTTTTGTGGAATAAATCGAAACTCGTTTCAGATTTAGTTACTATTCTATGGGAAGTGACATTTATAGCAGCTTTGCACCCTACAACCCCCCTACAAGGGGTAAATGAAAAGCAACCTTTGGGAAAAATAAAACATCTTTGCTAAAAATACAGAATATGAAATATATTAACTCACTTTTTTTTAATTCACGACAATTTAAAAATACCTTTGTTTTATTATTGTGTTCAATATGGCCATCAATATTAAGTGCTCAAACTGGTCCTACTGATATTAATGGCGACGGAGAATTAAATATCTTAATTATTGGAACCAATGAATCCATTAAGGACGGCGCAGAGGCATTTTCTCCGGATCAGATAACTATAGAATTACAAAATATTCTGTCTGCAGACACATCAATTACTGTTAGTATAAATATAGTAGCAGAAGATATCTATAGAACGAAAAATGAAAATACTGGTGTTGCAAACATGTTTAACTTAGATCTTGATTATTATTGTCATTCTCTTGTTCAGTATTATTATTGGCCGGATGAGCATTCAAATAGAATGGACAACCTCATGGGTGATAACGGCACCAATTGGGACTATGTTGTAATTGGTGCAGATCCGCATATGATAGCAAATTTACCAGGTTACTATGCGTTAGGTATTAATAAAATTGCAACCAAGGTTACAGAAGGTGGAGCCGTTCCGCTATTGTTGATGCCTTGGCCAAAAGAAGATGAATTAATTCCTCATTTTGAGGAGTTCACTTACCGCACTTCAGAAGGAGCAAAGGTGCCGCTGGAAAATGTGCCAGCAGGTCTTGCATGGAATGCCTTACCAGATATTAAAAAAGACATTGCAATTACTCATCCGACACCAAACGGCGCTTATGTTAGTGCAGCTTCAATTTATACTCACATCTTAAATAGAAGTGCATCATGGTCATTATATGAATATGATGATGTTATTGCAGACCTTACTGAAACAGCCCTTACTGCTGCCTCTGAAGTCACTCATTATGACGGTCCTCGAACCTTCGACTCTCCATATAAAAGTTGCGAAATTGGCGACACGACACTTATTTACAACCAAGGAGGAACAAGCACAGAGGCGGGAATTCTATATGGATTGACGTGGGTTGCGACTAAAGCTGATAAAACACTTGAATTCAGCACAGATCCACCAATACATTTTAATTACGGTAGATCAAGCATGGGGGGCACCCATTTATATGTAGTTGACCCATCTTTATACGATTATTCCTTTGGCTATCCTTTGCAGGATGACAATAGTACAGGGTTAATATCCATGCAATACGGTATTGATCAGCGTGTTAATGATTATGATGTCGAAACAGATTTAGGAGTTGCACTTGATATGGTCAGAGAATCCGAAGTACCTTATGCTCGTAATGTTCCTTTAAGAACCATAATTTCTCAAATGATTGAAGAAATACCCGGTGTTGATATTTACCCGTTTGGCGATCCTTGGCATTTGAGTGATGATGTTAACAAGGCAATTGGATCTTATATGTATACTATGCTCACTAGCGATTGTGCCTGTGAAGGAGAAGAAGAACCCTCAGATTCAACAGAATGGCGTACATGGATGGCGCATAAGATTGGCTACATTACTGCTTGGAATGTTATGTATATGGAAGGGCATACTCCATGCTATGGATCGATTTTGTCAATAGAAGAGCATGTTGAACCCGAACTTGATTATGTTGTTTATCCTAATCCTACAACTGGAAACTTTTCAATTGACTTAAAGGATAATTACAATGCGGTGACGGTTAGGATTATTAATTTAATTGGCAAGCAAATTCTTATGGAAACCTTTGAGAAAGGTCAGCAGCTTAATTTTTTCCTAAATGGGCCGGCAGGAATCTATCTTGTGATTATTGAATCTGAAGATAAAAAATCTGTAATCAAATTGGTGAAAGAATAAATCATCTTGCTAATATAGTAATGGAACAAAGTATGAAAGGTTTAACTTTAAAATCTATTGGAATAAAAAGGGCAACTGGAATAATAGGACTTATAAATTTGACTTACAATTTGTTTCGATTTGAGCAAATAAAAAGATTGAAACTTACATTTTAAAAAAATATAAACATCTTGTTTTTAAATAGTTAAAATCAAATACAGTTAGTTAGTTTTAAAAAAAAATTTTATTTGTTTATAAGAAATTAAAGAGCTAATATAGCCTTAGTATTTTCAGAACGAAACACGAATCCAAGTAGGTTCTATTCGTTTATGAGAAAGTAAAAAAATGAATTTTTAGAACCCACCTTAAAATTAAAACTATGAGAATAATGAAACCCCTTTTTACATTTTTATTTACAGTAATTACAGCCGCCGCTATTGGCCAGAGTTATGTGGTCAGTGAAAGTCTTGAACCTGATAATATTTGGAGCTCCTTTCGAGATAATTTTTTCACGTTGAATGATGACGTCGATTTAAGTGATTGGCATGATTTACCCTTCGATTGGAACTTTTATGGGACGGCTGTCAATCAATTTCGTATTAGTGAAAACGGTTATATCATTTTTAACCCTTCCTCAGAAACCGAAAGTAATGGAGCAAATGTAAGTCTTAGTGACGCGGCTGCGCCAGACAATGCCATATTCGCTTTTTGGGACGATTTTGATTATAATTACCTTATTTCCACCTGGATTCATGGCACTGGAAATAATCGCGTTTATGAAATTGCTTGGAATTGGAATGAAGTAGATGGTGTTGACGGCGATTGCTCTTTCGAACTTCGATTATATGAAAATTGTGGTGATTTTGATATTGTTTTGGGTAGTTATGCGAATACAATTGCGGCTGATTTAACAGGCACCGTTGGGTGTAAAAAAACGGACGACAATTATACCGAAGTGGCTGGCAGTCCGAATCACCTTGGAAATATTTATAAGCAGGTTTATTCCTTTCATTATGAAGAAGCCATTGAACGGGATTTGGCAATTGTTAATATTGATTTAAATAATCACCTAAACGCAGGGAGTTATGCAATAGAATTCCTTTTACGTAACAAAGCAAATACGCCAGTTAATTCGTTTGATTTGATCTATACAGTTGATGATGGTCCTGAACAAATCCATTCCGTTGAAGATGTTGACATTGAAGAAGACAATGGTTTGTATAATTTAATTCATGACGTTCCGCTTGTTATAGCTGCTGCAGGAATGCAACACACATTAGATTTTTGGATTGAAAATATAAATGGCGGAGACGATCAACGTACCTGTAATAACGAACTTACTAGGTTTGTTACTGGAATTGAAGGTAATAGCGCTGAAAAAACGGTTTTGCTTGAGAAAAACACGGGTACTTGGTGCGGTTACTGCATTGACGGTATTGTTGTCTTAGATGAATTATTAGAAACCTATGAAGATCGATTGATTCCAGTGGTTGTTCATGATGGAGACCCTATGGAAACCGAATCGAGTCTCTTTTACCAAATAAGTTTTAGTATTGGCTCATTTCCTAGCGCAACAATAGATCGTACAAGAATGGTTTTTACAGATTTCAATGAACCTGTTAATACAGGAAGAGGCCGATGGGGATTTGATGTTGAAGATCAATTGGAGGCTTTTACCCCAGCTGAACTTGAAATTGCGATCGATTACGATACTGAAACACGAACAGTTACCGCTACCTTAATGGCTAATTATAGCGATTATTCAGCTGGAGAAAATTACGGACTTGCATTGATGATAATTGAGGATGAAATGAGTGATCCTGGCAACTCTGATTGGAATCAAGCTAACAATTATAATGAGTATGAGGGACATCCATACTATGGAGCTGGAAGTTCAATTCCTGATTTTGTACATAAACATGTATTTAGAGAATATATTGATTCGGACTGTTATGGTGTTCAAGGTGTGATACCTAATTTTTCTGAACCAGGAGATTCTTATTCTCACACTTTCACATTCGTTTTAGATGACGTTTATGATCCCGAAAATATTGAATTAGTTGGCGCTCTATTTAAGCGAACAGCGAGCACAGATCAAGGATATTCTGGTATGCGCGGTCAGCGTTTTGCGCTGAATGCAGTTAGTGGTAAATTAATGGGATACAGTAATTTAACTGAATTTGAAGCTCAAAGTAAAATGGTTGTTTATCCCAATCCGGCGACAGCTATTATAAATATTCAACTGTCCTCTTCTTCAGAAATTAAACAGGTTCGATTTACAGATTTAGCTGGAAAAACAGTTCTTAAAGCGGATGATTTTACTGGTAATCAAATTGACATTTCTGCTCTGTCTAAAGGTCTATATATTTTAGAGTTAGTTGATATGGAGGGTAATATATTTAGCACAAAATTGACTAAAAACTAATTGAATGGGCACAAGACGCCGTTCAGACTGAACTAATATATGATTAATAGAAAGAATCACGCTTTAATAAGCGTGGTTCTTTCTGTTTTTAATCTAAAATATGGCTTTAGAGATTGCTAGATTGGATAACCATCCATTTAGGTCGAGAAATAGTATGATGGCCAATATTCTGCATTTCTACCCTCACTTTTTAAGCTACGACGAACACTCCTATAATCACCTCTTCACAAACCGTGCAACTTTCTGACCTCACGTTAAAGTGGTTCCCCTAACCACATATGTGGAGATGCCGGTGATACTGACCACCCAATACCGGTTTAAAGTGACCATAACAAACCGGAGCATTGTGACCATGCTGTGCCGGTTTATGTTGACCATGTATTAAGATAAAAAAATCATCAAGCTATTGAAGCTTTAATTTGGACTGAAAAATCTTCTTTCGAATAACCTGGTGGAAGTTCATTCTTTTCTTCCAAATGAAGTTCAAATTCAATGGCTTTTGTGAGGATATTTCCCAACTTAAAATAGCCTGTCAATTCAAAATGTTCCCATAACACTTCTGACAAAATTTCCTTTAAAAATTCGTGTTCCAAAATTCGTTTTTTGAAAACAAAGATACAGTAACTCCCCCTAGTTTTTAATGTGACCCCAAGGTTCCTGATGAAAAAACTGTTTGGCTTTTTAGAGAAAATCTCACTAACAGTGGGCTAATACCATTATTATTTAATCAGTTTATTGAATTTCTTGAAGATAAATTTTTGATACTTAATGAAGGTAAAATGGTTGATGCTAGTTTTACAATTGCTCCGAGACAAAGAAATACCAAGGATGAAAATGCTAAAATAAAAAAAGGAGAAGGCGGTGATTTGTGGAATGACAATACCAATAAAAAGAAGCATAAAGATATCGACGCTAGATGGACAAAGAAAAATGGCGAAACTTTTTACGGTTATAAAAACCATGCAAAAGTGGACACAAAAGTAAAATCATCAACACTTTTTTAGTTACTGACGCATCTGTTCATGATTCCCAAGCATTAGAATCTTTATTAGATGAAAAGGATAAAGGTCAAGATTTTTATGCGGACAGTGCTTATACAGGTCAAAAACAAGAAGAAATTATAGGGAAATTTAATCTCGTCAATAAAGTTCACGAAAAAGGATATAGAGGAAATCCATTAACGGAAGATCAAAAAGAAAATAATAAAGAAAAATCAAAAACAAGAGCTAGAGTTGAACATGTTTTTGGTTTTATGGAACAAAGTATGAAAGGTTTAACTTTAAAATCTATTGGAATAAAAAGAGCAACTGGAATAATAGGACTTATAAATTTGACTTACAATTTGTTTCGATTTGCTTCGATTTGAGCAAATAAAAAGATTGAAACTTACATTTAAAAAAAAAAAAACATCTTGTTTTTAAATAGTTAAAATCAAATACAGTTAGTTAGTTTTAAAAATATTTTTTATTTGTTTATAAGAAATTAAAGTGCTAATATAGCCTTAGTATTTTCAGAACGAATCCAAGTAGGTTCTATTCGTTTATGAGAAAGTAAAAAAATGAATTTTTAGAACCCACCTTAATAATATTTGACAGTACTTAGGCTATCCTCAAAATAAATCCTGTGTATTATTAAATTTTAACCAAAAATTTATACAAATCCTCTTCAGCTGTGAGGTTTAGTTTTTTTCTTAATCGGTATCGTCCCATATCGACCGATTTAGCTTCAATCCCTCTTATAGATGCTATGTCTTTACTATTTAGTCCAATTTTATAGTAGGAGCATAGTTCTATATCGGACTTCGTTAAGCTGGGATATACTTCGCATAATTTCTCCACAAACTCTTGATTTATCAAAATGATATTTTCGTGTAAATCCACTAAGTTTTGATTCATATATTGATGCTGAGATAAATACATGATTAATTCTTTTTTTCTTGCGAGTCCCGCATCTGAAACGATATCTGGTATTTGTTTGATTAATTCAATTACCTTTTGGGCAAATTCGTTTCTCCTGGCCATGTCCAAGGTCAACTTTGTAAGGTCATTTTTTTTATAAGCCAATTCTTTATTTAAATTTTGATTCAACATCTCTTGCTTTTCTATTGCAAGATTTTTCAATTGACTATCTCTCTTCTCTAACTCCAAATCTTTTCGAATTAATTCTCTTTTTTTCGTCATTTTGGTTCTAAATCTCCAGAAAATGAGCAATGAAATAAGGAAAAGGGCTAAAAAACCTAAAAAGACGAAATAATTAAACAAAGTCTGGAATTTGCTTTTGTGATTTAATTTTAAAACCTTTAGTTTTTCTTGAGCTAATTCTCTGTTTTTTTCCAGATTTACCATTGCAATGCCCCAATCTTTATACTGTTCCAAATTAACAATATTCTCAATTGAATCTTTTAATGTCATATGCCTCTCTAAATCTTGGAGTGATTTGCTGTGCGCGCCCATTTGCTTGTATAATTCCGACCGATCCTTATAAAGTGTCATCTTAAATGAAGGCTGGTTTAGCTTATTTGCGAGCGCAAAGCTTGAATCAAAATAACTGAGTGAAGAATTATTATCATTTTTAAGCAAGTAGGCATAAGCCATATTTCCATAATACTCAGCATGAGAAATGGGATCGCTTTGGGATCTCAAAATGGCGCTGTTAAAATCTAAGTATATTAATCCTGAGTCCGCTTCGCCAATTGAAAGATAATATGCACTTAGGTTAGAGTTTATAAAGTAAGCAATATGGTTGCTCATATTTGGAGCCAGGATATTCGACGCTTCTTTCAGCAATTCGAATCCTTCTTGAGTATAGCCATTATTGATTTTAGCTGTTCCTAACTGACTCATAGAGATACAAACCATTTCAGAATCACCAGCGGCTAAAAAATAAGCGAGTCCTTCCTCCATTGAAAGCTCACTTTCATTATAATTTTGAAGTTTAATCTCCGTTGAAGACTTTTCAAGATAAATATGACCACTAAATGAATTGTTGTTTAGGGTTTCAACTTTAAGTGCGGTCAAATTTATCTGATTTAGCGCGTTTAAATAATCGTATTGTTCTTTATAATAAGCATACAATCGATAATGAGATACTAACTCTTGTTCAATTGATAATGAAGTATAACACTGTGATAATTCGAAATCAAATTCTAATACCTCTTCATGCGTGTAAGCAGAATCGTTTGGATAAGTTTTCTTAATATCATTTAACGACAAACTAGATAATTGGGATATTGCAGATAGATTAAAAATTGGCATGAAAAAGAAAACCCAATATTTCATAAAATCTTAAATATTTAGAAGTTCCAATTTAGTTAATTTAATGCGTATTAATGCAAATTAATTCCCCCCTTCTCAATTGAAAAAGGGGGAATTATTTATTGTTTACAAAATCGTTTAGAAAACTTCAATTCATTTTTATCCGAAACAATCAAAAGCGTATAAATTCCAGATTCAATTGCCATCAAATCTAAGTTCAATTTTAATCCTACTAATTGAACAGATTCGGTTAAAACGACCTTACCATCAACACCTATAACCTGAACGAGATACTCCTCGCTCGGCACTTCCGCAAATGCCACCGTTATGTTTCCATCCGTTGGATTAGGATATATATTAGCACTAATCTGCGGCAGATCTTTAATACTTGCGTCGTCTATATCCATCTCTGTTATATTTAAATCAAAGTCATATGTACAGCCATGCATCCAAAATCCCTCAGCGGGTGTGCACGGATCAAGTTCATAAGTTGAATCGTAAGGCCCAAAAGGATCACCTTCACCTCGTGCACCTCTAATCAAACGAGCCCTCGTTTCACCAGTTAAGGCATCATCAGGAATCGTTATAGTCAATGATATTTCCACATCTGAAAGCCCAAATTCGGGCAATTCATCCATGGTCGTGTTTGCATTTTGCATTACTATCTCTTCTGATTCGAAAACATCATTCTGATTATAATCTATCCACAACGCGAAATAATCCGGTTCTGTGTAATTAACACTGAAGAAATTAATGGTTATTTCAGCTGTGCCACTTAATTCTAAATCAGGAAAAGATGTTTCATTGTAATAGGCATAATCATTAAAATCTCCGAGTTCTCCTTCGGAACCAAAAGATAATGTGGTTTCGTTAATTGTAATGTCCTGAATAGAATTGTAATTGTTATAAAATATTGATTCGCAATATGGCGCAGGGTCCGTTATTTGAGAAAAAGAAGTAAAACTTGCAAAACCTATAATTAAAAAGGTACAAGAATTTAGTCCGTAGTTTTTTACCTTAGAAGACCAGGTAGTTTGTTTTTTTGTCATCAGTTATTTTTTTAGTTATTATTACTATTTAAACCAAGACGAGGGCTGTTCGAAATTAGCTACTGATCGTCACACCTACAAAAGACCTACAACTATCATAAACTGCTGATTTACTTACTTTAAAAAGATGAAAATTATGGCAACCTTGTCAAATAATAAGCCCCTTATAGTCAAATTACAACTGTTTCGAAGGTTTCAAATGAGAAGGGATTGTACAAAGTCTGATTGATAACAGCTTTATCAATACAACATATTGTCATATTTGGATGTTTTTTAAAATATCTTTTAAAAAAGAGTAAGGCATCTGGAATAACCTTTATTTCTTGAAATTTGAAATCAAAATCCGTTTGAATCATATTACGAACAAAATTCGAAAATAGAAATCTTCTGTTTAATTCGACTAAAATGTTAATATACTGGCACATTACAAAGCTTTGATCATGGTTTACGATTCAACTAAACTCCTTTTAGATGAAATCTATTCAAAATGCTTTTTTATTTCCTTAAAAACCTCCTCCAACACCTTTAAATCCTCAAAAAGAGAGTTCGATAACTGTCCCCCACTCTCCGCAAGTATTTAAAAACCCTTGAAACCACTACGTTTCAAGGGTTTTTTGGTTTGTGGGGTATTGTTGCTTTAAATCGTCTGAAAGCCTTGTTTTATATAGCGTATTGAGGGATTCGATAATTTACTCTAATGTGACTTTTATTACTACAACAATGAATTGTGCAAAACGTGGGTAAGATGGATTTTTTAAACGTGAGGTGGATAGACCTTTGGAAAATGAGTAAAGAGAATGACGGGTAAAACTAGAGAAGTAAAAATTGAATTATTAGTCCTTTATTATTTGGGAAATATGGGTTCCGGAAGTCTTTTTAAGTTGATGGATCGCAGGAATACGCCCTCAACCATACTGATTTCCCCCATTTAAATTAAACTAATATTAAGTTTGACGCCTTTACTTTTTTAAGGCTTACGATATAGTTATTTGAATAAACGGGAATAATAATTTGCTACAATATCAATAAATGCAACAATGTTGCATTTATTGATATTCTTCTTATATTTGCATCTATGTTGCAAAAAATAAGAGGTAGAATAATTTCGTCCAAAGATAAACCTGATTTAATTGGAGCTATGGCCTCCTTCCTTTGTTTAATACATTGTATGATTACACCATTCATTTTTGTTATAAGTGCATGCTCTAAAACTTGCTGCAGTGCAACCCCTAGCTGGTGGAAATTGATTGATTACCTGTTTTTAATAATTTCATTTATTGCCATCTATACCGCAACAAAAAGAACTGATAACAAGTGGATTCTAATAGGGTTATGGAGCAGTTGGACGGCTTTGTTATTTTTAATACTTAATGAAAGTTATGAATGGGTTTCAGTTAATCATACTTTCGTCTACCTTCCTGCCTTCGCTTTAATCATTTTTCATTTATACAATAAAAAATCAAATCAATGTAACCATTTAAGCTGTTCACATTAATCTTGATTTCTCCGGATTTTCTTAAGAAACGTTAACCTAAAACGACTTAAACAGCCGTTACAAGAGATAGATATTAAATACTCAGCACGCTATTAAATAAAGTAGCGCCTTTTTAGGATTACTCAATGACATTGCTGACACAAGCCATTAATTATTCCGTAAAAATCATTTATGAGATATCCATCTAGTTTAGGAATTGAAATGTTCTGGTCTAAACATTCTATCTTCTCACATTTTTGACATTTGAAATGGAAATGATCATGACTATGTTCTTCTGTTGAACATTTTTTGCACAATGCATAGAAAATCTTGCCTGATGGGTCTACAACTTTGTGAATAATACCGTCTTTTTCAAATGCTTTCAAAATCCGATAAACGGTAGATCGATCGACATTTCCTTTTAATTGACCTTCGATCATTGAGGAGCAGACAGCTTCATCTGCTCCTTCAAAGATTTTAAGAATTTTTTTCTTAGTGGGGGTATTTCTTCTTTTCATATAAAGAAATCTTCGTTACTTACTTGTCTTAAATTAATTATTTTTTTTCAATTTTAATCTTGACACTACTCCCTGCAAAACCTGCAGCACTTGTAGTCGTAAACTCCATGGCTGTTTTACTCTTTTCAGAAACTGAATAGACACCACTAAAATTGTAAGCTTGCTCCGCTACTTCTTCGTCAGCATGTGCATGTTCTTCCTCGCCTTCGTGTTCTTCTTCTTTAGCTTGATGCGAAATTTCAAATGTATTTGCTTTTTCTCTAAATTGCCAAACAAATTCTGCATGACCGCCTTCTTCATTTTTCCATTCCGCAAAACACGATTCATTGTATAGATCACATTCTTCTACTTCCCATGTTGGCAATTCTTCTTCGTTTACTCCGCCTACAGAAAGTTCAGTAACATTCCATTCTCCTCCATCCATAAAACGGTTAGAAGTTGTCTTCGTTTTGTTACATGCTACAACGCTGAAAAGTATTGCTATTGCTGTAATTCCTTTTAGATACTTTTTCATGACTTACTGTATTTTGGTTACAAAGTTTAATTCAATATCTGTTTCTCCTGGAGCACAAGTCCCATCTTTAACATCTGGTTGATGCTTTAAGACTATTTGAGTAGTTCCTTCACTGACTGCACCAGTTACCCATGTCGATTGAAGTCCAACCTCATACGTTCCATCCGAATCTGTACGTGTTATAGTCACGTCAGCACCTGCTGGAGAGAAGCAAAACAAATGCTCATCATCCTCTTCTAAAACCTCATTAGAAATTGTATCTGCAGGTATTTCTAATTCATTCAAAAGCAAAATTTCTGCTGAATAAGTTGTGCTTGGCGCAAGTACAATCTCATCAAATACACTTGGTGCGTCTCCACCGTCTCCGTCTAAATCTGTGAAAATGGCTGTTACATCAGGTTGCACACCAGCATCATCCGTAAGTAATAGTTTAAAAGTCGTAATTAATTCTACTTCATTTTGATCAGGTGGAGGTACATCTACTAAATCATCATCTTTTTTACAGCTCGTAACTACAAGGGCGATTAGTCCCAGGCTTAAAATTGTTTTCGTTGTTGTTTTCATTGTTTGTTTTGATTAATTAATGGTCATTTTAATTCGGAGCGAAAAATTGCGCCCCATTTCATCCGAGTAGTATCTAAAGCGATTCAAATAATCTCGGTAACTATGATTTAATAGATTGTTGACTCCAAAAATGATGGAGATAGGCGTGTTTTTAGCAGAAAAAGTTGTGGATAAAGAAAAATCCAAGAGTTGATATGCATCTGGTGGTGGTGCAAAATCAGAATTGGCAGGAATTCTATTTTGTTGCGCAACGAAAGTGTGACGCAGTGAGATTTCGTTCTTCTTTAATGGTCCTAGATCAGAGAATGTGTATTCTAGTTTATTTTGAATTTGATCAGACGGCATCTGAATTAAGTAATCTGATATAGATCGATTATGCCCTCTTAAAAGTGAGACTTTGACATTGTAATAGCATTTTTTTACAATTTCGAATCTTGCAAAAACATCTACACCATAGATAATTGCTTCCGCTTCTTTGTAAGCAAAAGTCGGAAATGCTCCTTTGATTGTTAAAGTAGGTGGGAGTTGTGGTTCAAGAAAAATATAGTTGTCGAAATAGTTTAGGTAAGAATTTACATTCAGTTGAAAACGGTCTGTTTCCCAATTGAATTCTATGTTCGTGCTTAAAGCACTTTCTCGTGATAAGTTTTCATCACCAATCTCAACTGACGCAGCACCGTGATGAAGTCCATTACTATATAACTCATTAATACTAGGTGGACGCCAAGTTCGAGAAAAATTAAGTGCAACAAAACGCTGAGGCGAAATGGTGTATTTCATACCTAAATTAAACGCCCAATCACTGTATTCATTCTTAGGTGAAACAATTTCTCCATTTTCCCAAAAAAAGCTTCGAAGATTTCGATAATCAAATCGAACGCCTCCTTCAAAAAGGAAATTTTTAATCGATTTTCGCTCGATAAGATAAATTCCAGCTCCTTGATTGAGAAAATTAGGAATAAATTTACGTCCCGTATATGTGTTTTTTTGATGAATAGAATTTATTCCAACTTCACCACTAAATCCTTTAACCGCGTAATGTTCCCAATTTAAATCAACCGTATGCGTTGTTAATTCCAATTGTAAGTCTGGTCTATCTAAATTGGCCAAAGAATCGTTTAGGGGCTTATCTTTGTCATACTCATAGCGTAAATTATATTGTCTGCCATAAATCAGGTTAAGCTTTCCTACTTTACCCGTTCGTAAATAAAAGGATGCCCTGGTGAGCTCATGTTCAATTCGTTGTCTCGGTCGATCAATAAAATAAGAAAAACTTGCCTTTTCAGCGGGCTCAGCTAGTTCAAATGCATTCTGTAAGTCTGTCAAATTACCAATATGGCTTCCCGCAAATATGCCTAAATCGGTATTAAACTGACTATAAAAAACACTTGCTCCATAGTTTCTTTTTTCCCAATTTAAACTGGTCGAAAAATTCGACTCCATTATGCCCGTATTTTTTAGAAAATAATTCGGTGCGTGATAATTCCCCCCTCTTTTTAAAGAACCCTGAAGACTCAGCGAAAGTGAAGGGATTTTCTTAAAACGATTTGTGATATTACCAGAAACGACTCCTTGTCGGCCATTAGACAATCCAATTGCATTTAATTCACCAGAAAATCCAACACTATCTGATATTATTTTGGGTTCTACAAGTACGACACCTCCAATAGCATCAAATCCATATTTTATAGAGTTTGCTCCTGTTATTACCGAAATTGTATTAGAGACAAATGGATCGATTTCAGGAGCATGTTCAGCTCCCCATTGTTGTCCTTCTTGCCTAATACTATTGTTTAAAATCAAAACCCTGTTGCTATGCAATCCATGAATAATTGGTTTGGCAATTGAATTTCCTGTGCGCAATACACGCACACCGTTTACATCTTCAAGCATAGCTCCAAGCGATAATCCTTTCGATTTATCGATTTGATCAGGCGAAATGGTCGTTTTATGAACCGTACTCTTTTTCTCAAGCTCACCCGTAATATCAATAGATGATAATTCAATTGTGCGTTCATCTATCATATAATTCACAGTCGTATCGCTAGAAATAAGAATACTATCTCGAACTAGAACTTTACCGAAAGATCTGATCTCTAAAAAATAACGTTGACCACATAAGTTCTCTATCGTAAAGACCCCGTCTTGGTCAACCAAACTTCCTTTATCCGTTTCCGTTAGAATTACGCTAAAAAAATGTACCGTATCGTCATCTACAACGGTAATTTTTCCGTTAAGATTAAAACCGCAGTCGTCCTCCTGAGCAACACTGCTTAGGGAAAAGAACAAAAAGAAAATAATAAGGTTTTTCAACACAATACAATATAAACGCAACAATGATGCAAAAATACATTATTATTTTTAAATGCAATCATGATGCATTAATATTTTTCACGTTTGTATTCTTTTTGACCTGATTGTTGAATGACTTTAAATTGAAAAAGAGAGTAATACATAAATATTGAGTTACTTAGCGAAGATTATTCTTTATATTGAGACCCTTCGAATTTTTCGTTTATGCTTATATTTAAATGCTCCAACGCCTTTAAATCCTCATAAAGAGAGTTCGAGAACTGTCCCCCACTCTCCGCGAAAAGGAAACCAATCAGTCTTTGACTGATTGGTTTTTTTGTTGGAATCAATCGAAGTTCACTTC
>JBLHOW010000062.1:0-38098 GCA_047623705.1 Crocinitomix sp. | reverse complement strand
CGATATCGTCGAATTGTTCAATTATGCCAAAGAATCTCCAACTTTAGATCTTGCAGAAAACTATCCACCACCATTTGACACCTTAGATTTTAACAAAGTTATTGCTTATGATTTTGATGGACGTGAAGAATATAATTCAACCGTTTGGGGCACGGAAGGTTACGCTTCAGTAATTGTAAAACAAACTAATTTAACACTTACATCTGTGAATGAACTCATTTCCCTTTTGACCAGTAATTCGACTTATGGAGGAAGAAGAGCTGCTTGTTATGAACCACATTTAGGTTTTATATTTTATATTTTATAAAGGACCCGCGGTTCAGGCGGTTATCAATATTTGTTTGGATTGTAATTTCATGAAATCAACACTTCCCATTCTTGCCGCAACTCATAAAAAAGTAACATTTGACAATGGTATAACGCAGCCATTAGATGGTTTTAGCGAAAAAGGGGTTGATAGAATTATTGCATTAAGCGCACAATTAAATTTAGACTACGGAACGTTTGAAAAATAATGGGAAATGCAAAAGTCGAATGAAATATTTATTAGTTTATTAAAGACTGAACTACCAACAAGTGACGCAGTATTAAGACAAATTTGGGCTAAGAAAATTGTGAATAAGGAAATTCCGCTTTTAATTTTGAGCCAATTATTAGTTGAAAAAAGAGTGATTGCCTTGCGCTTTTCATGGTTACTAAGTGATATTGGAATGAACAATCCTGCAATATTATTGAATGCTTTGCCCAAACTATTTGAAAAGAGACAACAGGTTGAAAGTTTTGATTTTGAACAATCCTTTGCAACCTATTGGAGCTTGGTAGGTGTTCCGACTGAAAATGAATCGGAAGCAATTGATTTAATTTTAAAATGGCTGCAATCAGCAACTATCAATGTTACTATAAAATCGCGTGCATTAATTCCCTTGGAGCAGTTAGCACTTAACTATCCTGAATTGCGCCATGAAATACGCGTTTGTTTAGAAGAGCAGCTTCATAATAGCACGGTACAATTTCAAAAAAGACTTAGCCGTTTGTTGAAAAGGTTACAATAGCAAATAGTATTACAAGTCTAATATTTCGTAAATTTATTTCCATGAATATTGAAGCGCTCAAATTCCCAATTGGCCCATATATTGCTCCAAAAAACATTGATCAAAAGCAGATAAATGAATGGATTTCTGAAATTGAATCCTTTCCAAAACGTCTGGTAAACTTGACAAACAATCTTGGAAACGCAGAACTTAATTGGATTTACCGACCCGAAGGTTGGAATATCAAACAAGTCGTGCATCATTGTGCGGATAGTCATATGAACGCTTTGATTCGGTTTAAATTGACTGTAACTGAAGATTCCCCAACTATTCGTCCTTATTTTGAAGATCGTTGGGCGCTTTTATCTGATTCATTGGATGAAGATGTCTCGCCGTCAGTCCAAATTTTGACAGGACTACATAAAAAATTGGGAATTGTAATGCGTAATTTAACGACTGCTCAATTACAGCGAGAATTTATTCATCCGGAGCATGGTCAACGTTTTAGTTTAGCCGAGACGATTGGGAATTATGCATGGCATAGCAATCATCATTTGGCACATATTGAACAAGCGCTATCTTACAAGGGAAAGTTTTAGCAAATGAGGAACTGGATTGATGAGATTCAATCCTAATTACAGTTCTTTAAAATGATTTTCCCCACAACATAAGTGACTCGCTATCAATTAACAATCAGTTTTAAATTGCTGATCTTTCATCTTTTAAAAATGATTTACGACTCCATTTTGGTTTGTTGCCTCATACCTGTATCCCTAATTTTGATCTGAATCAAAAAAATCAAAACTTATGAAACTGACATGGTTAATTGCAATATTCACATTTGTATTAAGTCCAATAATTATGCATGCGCAAGATGATGAGAAAGAAGACGAATGTTGGTGTAAGAATGAAACTAGAGACGTTGAGTATGGAACCATAACAGTATGGAATGTTGACTTATTAAGTGCTATGCCCGGCAACGCAAGATATGGTAACGTTGAAGGTTGTGATGGTGATGGCTGTGATGACGAAGATTGCACATTTGACACTTGGGTTTGCAGACTTTTATGGTTACGCATTGAGGAGTTAACAGAAGCCGAATATGAGAAATTAGATGATAAGGAATTAGAAGCAGATAGTGTACTCGTAAAACGTTGCGGATATGAACCTGGTGGAGAGGGAGAATGCACAAACGAAGAATATGGTGTAGACTTACCTTTCGATACTACGGGTACTCCTGGTGATAAATGTGATTGCATTGAAATTGATGATCGTGGTGGGCCATACATTTTCTACAATAATGTTAATATTAGACTTGCGAATGGCGCAGACAATTATGATTTTGCTGGAGAGCCACAATGTTTGTATGATTGTGAAGGAAGTACGTGTAATTTCTGGAAATTCAATCCTAGAAGTGATAAATGGGACTACAAAGACGGTTTTTGTAGTGCTTTTTGGCCAGGAGGCGGAGTACGTACGCCCTTGTTGAATACAGACGAAGAAAAAGTCACCTCAACCATTAAATTTTATCCAAATCCTGCCAATAATTTTATTCAAATCGAGGCGGATGAAAATGCTATAACTGAAATTTATAATATGTCGGGACAACGCATTATGAATTCCTCTACAACTACTATTGACGTGAGTTCATTGGTAAGCGGCGTTTATTATATTGTGATTTCACAAGATGGGGAACTATTGAAGGATAAATTAATTATCGATTAATCCCTAAATCTTACTAACCTGAGTTCGGTTATTCTATACGTTGCTTCAGTGTGATTAGATCGAATAACCGAACTTAAAGACCCGCCAACAAATCCTCAAAATCTTCTAAATCCTTAATTTTTCGATAATCGGTGAACTTAAATTCATAATTCGGATTCCCTTTTGCCTTGTTAAATTCGGATTGTCCGCAAAGTGCAACTTCATTTTTAGGCAAAATAAATAAGAGGGTATTTTCTTCGTCAGATTTAAACATCATTTCGGGCCAATCCGCAGCATGACGAGAGATCATTGTTTTTTCATTTCCGCTTATTAAAATAACTTTTCCAGCTTCACTAATCGGTTCATTTTTAACGTTAAAATTGGCGTTGGTCACAAATAATTCTTCTGATTCAAGCAATCTTTTAATCGTATCGATATTGCAGATACCAAAACTTGAAACACTAAATTTGCGCAACATATTTGCCTGCATTCGCAAAGACAACTCTTCATCCTTTCTAGCCTCCACTACTTCGTTTTGTACTAATATCCCCTCATTTATTGCAGCCAAATAAGTGGCCTCATCTCCCTCGACATAAGGGGAAACCATTAGATCTAGTGTGCTATTCCTACTTTTCAAATGCATATTATATAAACCTTGATCGGCATTAATAGCTGATAGTTTAATATCGCGCCATTTCTCTTCAAAAATCCAAGGGTTTTTAGTCGGATCTTCTTCAGCATTATTACCACTATAAATCCAACTCAAACTATCAAAAACAGCCAATTCAGAATTCGAGCGATAATCAATGTCTAGCTCAATGATGAAAGCATCACGAAAATCTTGAATTTGCTCTTCCTTTTTCACATTTTCAATAGCCTTGCTAGGTTCAACATATGCCCAATCTCCTGTCGTCTCGTCTAGCGTATAAAAGTTAAAACCATCATCTCCATTAAATGCAGCAAATTCCATGTCAATTGCCATTCCTTCTTTTATGAAAACAGATTCACCCTCCACGTCTGCTGTCAATTCGAACATACCCGCAGAAACAAAGTCATAATTTTGACCCAATGAATCGTAGCCCATTGGAATTCCGCTAGTGATTATTTCTGCCGCACTATGAAATGGGCGATAATTTATGTTCACCTCTGCTGTAATTAATGCCCCATTTTCAGCCACAATAGCATTGGCAGGAATTGAAATTATTGTTCCTCTCTCTGTTTGAATTGTGTTTTCGGTTGACGGATCAATTCGATACGTGTTAAACGGCACATCAATTCCTTCAAAAGGTTGATTAATAACTGAAATTTCCGCGGCGTTTTCAAGGTTGCCAGCGCATCCAAAAAGCACGAGCAATAAAAGGGTTATTAAGACAATTTTATTCATAGTGTATGTTGTTAATTCAGTTCATAAGTATGGAGGTAGATTTTATTATCATCTGTAATACTGAACCAATGAAAGGCATCCATTTCTTCATTATAAACCAGATAAAATCCGGAAGACATTAGTTTATTATTAATCCAAACGGTATTGTCAATGCGTTTGCATTCGGCGTAATTGTTTTCGTCTTTAGAAATAACAACAGAAGCATTTTTTTCTACTGGACCTAGTAATTTGCCACTCCTTCTTGGGCGAATAAAATACTCTTCATTCCTTTCTGCAAGCACAAAATCTTTCTCGGGTAAATTATATTGACCCCAATAATCAGGAGTTGATTTTGTCACTTTTGTTTTACGTCCATTTTTATAAGGTTGATCGAAATCTCCCTCTTTGCGAAGCATATACCAATTTCCAGGGTCATTGATAAAATCAACTTGTAAAACATTTGAGTAAATATCATCCCCTATAATTAACGTATCCGAATTTCTGTCATATAGGGCAAAATCATCCTCGAAGAAGTAAATGGATTGGCTATTAAATTTGTTTACAATTGGTTTTGTAAAACCGCGTGTTGGACTGTAAAAAACACGCGCATTGAAATATCTATTTCCTGCAATAGAGTCTGCCGGAATTAACGGGATTTCAAAATAATCAGACTTAGTGTTAGCACAAATACGACTATAACTTTCGTTGTGTAAATTAAACTCCCCAATTACAGAGTCTGCTATTGAAACGCGATACGTAATAAAATGGGCGCCATAAGTTGTATCATCTATCCCTTCAAAAATCAGTTTTTCCCCTTGTTCGTTTCGTTCAATAAAATAATAATCACTTTTTTCTTCTATGCTGCCATCAGCTAGCACGCGAAAGGTTTTATCCCCTTTTTCTATAATATTAACGAATAAATCTAACCCCTTTCTACTGCGATTATATCTGGGTTGCTTTGAGAAGGTATACCCCTCTAATTTTTCATGTTTAATTTTCCAAACTGCACCAATTTTATAAGTAAACAGTACTTTTAAAATTATGCTTCGATCATCCATATATTCATGTTTGTCATAAGACAGTGCCTCATAAGGCCCGAATAAATCATCATTCTTCATTAAAAATTGTCCTTCTTCTGTGGTATAAGAATAAGTGAATTCTTCCTCGGTTGCATATCTAACTCTGGCACTCAAAAATGGACCTTGTGCCGCTTTACCCGATCTTACTACATAAAAATCTACCTTCCCGTCAGCTTCTTGTTTTTCAGTATAGACAAAACCAAATAGGTCACTTTTTGTAGTCACATACGTTCCGCTGGCATCTCTTTCTAATCTATAATCGTAATTTATATTTGGCGGGTTGATTGGCCCGTAAGCTTGACTCGTATATCGGTTTTCTACAAGAACTTTGTCTCCAATCGTTTTAATTCTCCAATTTTTAAAGACAGTTGGGTAATTTCTCGCTCCAATTAATCGCTTCTTCCCTGACCTGGTATGCCAAAATTGATCTCTGCCTTTAGTGGTCAGAAACCTATAATTCGCTCCAGTTAAATGCATGTCTAAAGTCGACTCTTTGCGTCCAATGCCTTCTCCTTCTTTTAAAGTATATAAATGTTCTTTTTGATGTTGCGGCCGAATCCGAATGACATTTTGAGCCAATGCTGTAATAGAGATAAATGATACTGTCGCGAGTAAAATTCTAGTTTTCATAGCGCGTGATTTTTAAGTAATAATCTGAAGCAATTTGGGCGTATGGTGCCTTGCCGCCGTATTCATCTGTCGGAAATTTTGATTGCGATTGCCATGCTTCAATTTCAGTTTCGGAACTTTTAAAACCATAATTATATGCTGCTGCATAAAAAGCAACACGTTCGGCTCGACTATGCCAAACTTTATCGACCATCCGTTGATCCATAACTTTATAAAAAAGACAGAGGTAATGGATTTGCCAAGCCGTTTCGGTCAATCTTGAAACCCGTTCCGATCGGACTTCTTTCTCAACAGTTGATTTAAAATCAAATTGCTGTTTTTGTGGTTCACTTAATTCAAGTGTCGGAATTGCCTTTTCTAATTCTTCTATGAAACCTGGCTTCATTTGAAAACGTCCAATTGAAAAATTGGCGCCTTCTGATCCGAATTTGACGTAAAAATATTCTAGGGCAGTAGTTTCCATTTGGTCAGAAAACTGACTAAAACGGGTGCATTCTGGAAAAATTATCGGAAGAACTTCTTTATAATCAAGCGCATAGGTTATTGCAATTTTTTCAAATTCAGCTTGAATGGATTGGCAATAAATCTCGGCGTCATCATACCGTTCAGTTTGAGTAGACTTCACATTTACGAACGAGAATATACTTACAGCCAAAGCCGTTACTAATATGATCTTCATAGGTTATTTGTTTTTTGAGGAGTGTTACAAGTATAATAACCCTAATGCGCGTTGGTTACGGAAATTTATATTCAAGAAAGGAAATTGGAGCTACTTTGCCAGATCAAAAACGCCTTGCAATTCGTAAATCGCATAGTTCTCAACTTGCTCTTTTGAGGCATTTATCATGGCTTTAGCCACAATCACATCTTTAATTGGTCGGTATTTTCGAATGCCAGGAATCCATGAAAAAGCATACATAATTGGTGTGAATATTTTCTCTGCCCAACGAAATTCTTCGCGTTTACCTGTCAGCATAGAAGGACGAATAATACTTATTTGTTCAAAGTTTAATTTTTGAACGGCTTCATCCAACTCGCCTTTCATACGCGAATAAAAGACCTTAGATTTAGCGGTGGCACCCGCAGAAGATAATAACACCAACTTCTGTGTGCCAGCGTTACTGGCTAATTGGGAGGTGTTGAACTGCATATCAAAATCAATCTCCCATTGTCTTTCCTTTGATCCTGCAGTTTTCAATGTTGTTCCTAAGGTTGAAAATAAGACCTCAGAATTTAGTACAACTCCACTAGATTTAATTTGATCAAAATCAATTAATTCTTCAATTAGCTTAGTATGCGTTACTCCTGTTGACTTGCGCGTAAGCACACGAACTTCAGTGAATGAATCGTCTAATAGAAGTGCATTTAATAATGTCCTTCCAATTAATCCCGTTGCTCCTATTAGTATTGCTTTCATTTATTCTTAGATTTCTTAGATTATAGCGTAAAGACTTCTCGTCTTTGTGCTAGTCAACTCCTTGTAACCATTCACGCATATATTCAACAAATTTCAATTGTTCCACTTCAGGATAATCGTTGAAAAATGAAACGCGGTAATTGAATATATTCATTTCATATGTCGTGCTATTTGGAAGGTTTAAATCGCGTGAATGAAATACTCCTTTTAAATGATCATCTAAAAAGAATAAGTTAATCCGATAACCGGGAGAAGGATCTGTAATCCAATTTTCATAAAGAAAAGAACCTTCAAAATCTAAATGTGCAGATTCGCCCTGCATGTGATATTTATCAATGAAAGATTGAAAACCAGCCTTACTCCTTCCATTTTCATCAATAAAGGTTACTAAATCATTCTCAATTATACTTACTGGACGAATATTATCTCTGTGGGTATATCCATCCAAATAAGCATAACTATTCTCACGGTCTGAAAACATCACTAAAGCAATAACATCCGCAAACATCTCCCCAAAAGAAGCGTGATTTTGACTATATAAAACAGCACCCTTTTCTAAAATTCCCGATTTTAACTGCTTCTTATTCGGATAACAGTGAATGCTAATCTTCACCCATTCCCCAGTATCATCCACCATTTGAATTACGGCATTATCATCTAATTCAAAAATGAGTTCCCCATCAGGACTTTCGCGCACATTTGCTGGCCCATCAATTCTTTCCCCAATTGTTATGACATCCTTTTCATAAGTATGCTCATCTATTATTGCTGAATTATCAGTTTCAGTGGCCTCAATAATTTCATCCTTTTGTATCGTTTCAAGAATGCCGTTTACGGCATCAGATTTTTGCTCACCCGAACACGAAACGATAAGAACGCAGAAAAAAATTAATACGGCTCTCATTTATTCAACTTACTATATAGGTCCCAAATAACAACACCCGTGCAAACCGAAATATTCAAGGAATGTTTTGTCCCAATTTGCGGAATCTCAATAACACCTTTGCAGGCATAAATTACTTCTTGTTGCACACCTTCCACTTCATTCCCCATAACAATTGCCGTTTTATTTCCAGCAGCTGGTTGAAAATCATTAAGCATGATACTTTCCTTGGCTTGTTCAATTGCGTAGGTGTCTACACCGTCTTCATTTAAGCGTAAAACCAAATCACATGTATCTTCTACATATTCCCAAGCCACCGAATCAGTCGCGCCAAGGGCGGTCTTATGAATATCGCGGTGCGGCGGACTTGCAGTAATTCCGCAGAGGTAAATTTTTTCAATCCTAAAAGCATCTGAAGTTCTAAAAACCGAACCAATATTATTCAAACTGCGAATATTATCCAAGACAATAATTAAAGGCGTTTTTTCGGCTTCTTTATAGGCGGCAATAGAAATTCTACCCAATTCATCCAACTTCAATTTTTTCCGTGATTCGGTCATAAACACAAAGATAGTTTTGTTTTAGGACATAAATAATGATTTTTTTTTACACCACTCAACAGGATGCAAAACAGGCAATTAACACCCTAAAAATATATAAGTTTAAAAAATCAATGTAAAATATATTTGACATGGTGTATATTTTAATTAACTTTGTATCAAATATTATTTACAAAAAGTATAAAATAACATACAAAACAATTATCAATATGTCTTTACAAGAGAAAAAAGCCATTTTTAATATCCTGACCTCAGGTCTGATCATGGGAGGCTATGCTTACTACACATTTGTGACGCACGCCGCAGAGAATATGCCACAAATACTGGACATTCAGTTTTGGGCAATATTCACCTTGACTATGATTATCGTCACAATCATACTAAAAATAATTAGCCTGATAGTATTTGCTATTCTAAATGCCATTATCACTCAGGAAAAAGAAACCGATTTCATGGATGAATATGATAAAAAGATTGAAATGAAATCAGAGCGAAATGGGAACTATTTTTTTATCGTAGGGTTTATTTGCTCAATGATTCCAATTGCCATGGGTGAACCTGTTTATTATATGTTTATAATAATGTTGTCTTCTGGTTTTATAGGTGGAACTTTAGGCGATCTTTGGAAAATCTATTATTATAGAAGGGGTATTTAAAATGGCGCAAACACACATTAATAATAACATCCGCACACTTCGTTTTCACAAGAACGAAATGACCCAACAACGCTTAGCTGATGAAGTTGGCGTAACACGACAAACGATTGTTGCCATAGAAAAGGGAAAATACTCACCTAGCTTAGAACTTGCGTTTCGAATTGCTCACGTATTTGAAGTGCCATTGAACGAAGTTTTTACTTATAATAGCGCAGAAGATAAATTTAAAAAGCGCAACCAAAAATAAGATTAATTATGCCTTTACTGATTTTAAAAACAGATCTTGATTCGGTTCAAGGAATAGACATGATCCGCCCAATTTTAAATTTACATCCCTCAATTATTGACTGGAGTGTAGACACGGAAGACATTGACAATGTTTTAAGAATAGAAGCAAAAAAATCAATATCGGAGCCCGACATAATTACGTTATTAACGCAATATGGCATTGCCATTGAGACTTTAAATAATTAACACTATGAAAGCAATTCAATATTCGAAATACGGTGCGTTTGAAACTATGAAATTGATTGAAAAACCGATTCCAGAACCCAAGCGAAAACAAATTTTGATTCACGTTAAAAACAGTTCCACTAATGCAATGGAATGGCATATTTTTAGAGGATTGTGGATGGTAAGATTGAAGTGTGGTTTATTTAAACCATCAAAGCGATTCAATGTGCAAGGTGCAGATATTTCAGGCGAAGTTTTTGCTGTTGGATCGGAAGTTAAAAACTTTAAAAAGGGAGATCAAGTATTTGGTGATATTTTCTCTGGCGGATATGCAGAATACGCAATTGCTGAGGAACATCAATTGGCAATTAAACCAAACAATGTAAGTCACGAACAAGCTGCTACTATACCTGTTGCCGGAATGACTGCTCTCAAGGCATTATGCGACGTTGCAAAAGTTAATAAAGGAGATCATATTTTAATTAACGGAGCATCTGGCGGCGTAGGAACCTTTGCCGTTCAAATGGCGAAACATTATGGCGTAAAAGTCACAGCTGTTTGTAGCGAAAAAAATGCAGCAGCTATTCGTTCATTAGGCGCTGATGAATTGATTGATTATAATGTCACGGACTTCTGCGCGGAAGGCAAAAAATACGACCATGTAATAGATATTGTCGGCAATAGAACTCCGAAGGAAATGAAAGGAATCTTAAAACCCGGTGGCATTTGTGCCGTTGTTGGCATGACTACTTTAAGTCGTATGTTTCGATTCATGTTGCACCCATCCAAAAAAATTAAAATGGTTAGTGTTGCGCCAAACACAGAAGTGCTTAACACACTTGGAGAAATGCTTTCTAAGGGGCATGTTAAAAGTTATGTTACGGCGGTGCTTCCCTTGGCCGAAGTTCCAGCGGCAATTAAACTTTTGAGCACGCGCCGAGTTTGTGGGAAGCAAGGGATTTTGATTCAATAAACTAAAAGTCTTTCTTCTTTAATCTAAAAGCAAAGTGGTTTAACTTGTCATCCTGAGCTTGCCGAAGGGCTATGAGCACAGCGATCTATTATCTTTTTTGACTCTTGCTTAATTACCTCTTTCAAAAAGTACTCCTCTTCAGCAAATCAGGAACGGCAGCATCAATGCGATCAACTAACACGGGTAATTTTATGGTTGGGACAGCTGGAAAAAGGTGATGTTCTAAATGATAAAACATATTAAAAGAGATTTTATTTTTCCATTTAGTGCGTTGGGTTCTTGGAAGATGAGGATGATCTTCTGTATCATGATGCACTGTCCAAACGGCAAAGAATGCAGATAAAAATTCGCCCACAAGCATTATAATAATATGATAGATGGCAACATCAATTTGAAAATAGAAGGCAGTAAAAACAAATGCAGCGACTGACGCTAATTCTAATGCTACATGTAAACGATCACTCGCTGTTCCTTTTTCAAGTGTGACTTTATGAATTTTATAAATGTGAATGGGACCGTATAAAATCGCTTCCAATGCAGACATTCTGCCCGGTTTGGCTTCATAATCTTCTTCTCCCATTTCATACTTATGATGGCGTAAATGGTTAAATCGAACCGCACGCATTGAAACCACCATTAAGATACTGTTAGAATAGAGACTAAACCAAGTTAAGAATTTGGATGTTCCAAGTGACTTATGAAAACCATTATGCACTTGTCGCAATGCCGTTAAAAAGAAGAAAAATGAAAAAGGCAAAGCCAACCAATAATATTCGTAATAGGCCAAAATTATTGACACAACAAACCAGGGAATTGTAATATTATTCTCAATTAGCATTTCTTTAATTGATAGGCTTTGTAAGTCTTTCCAATCAACTTTTTTCTGATTTCATTTTTGGTCATGAGGATGTTTTTTTTTAATTCAATGAGAAATGTTTAATGCGATTTGACGGGGATTTTGATGATAAGATGATTTGATTTTTTTGCTGATTTAATTCGAAATACTACAAGTCTTTATTCTAACAGCGAAGCGATCTAAGTTCTAACAGCGGCAGCGATCTTTTATCTTTTTACTAGCGTTCTAATCTCTTTTCTTCGCCAAACTATCTAAACATTCCTTCACTGTTTCGAATTCAAACTTGAACCCTTTTTCTAGCAAACGCTCTGGTATAACATTTCTGCTTTTCAATAATAATTCGGATTCTGTACCGATCATTCTTGCGCCGAGTTCTAATAACCACTTTGATTGCCCCAATCCGAACGAGCGGTTTAAACTTTTTCGTAAAACGGCCATAAATTCTTTGTTTCGCATTGGTGTTGGGCCAACAACATTCACCGCACCAACAATTTCTGGATGATCAATAATAAAATGGACGGCCTTGCAAAAATCAAACGCATGAATCCAACTAATAAATTGATTGCCACTACCTTGTTTACCACCTAAAAACAACTTTGCTAATTGCCGCAATTTTGGATATGCCCCACCATCTTTGCCCATAACGATTGAGGTTCTTAAAGCTACTCGGCGCGTATGCATCAAATCATGTTGAAAAAATTCAGCTTCCCATTTTTTACAGACGTTCATAGAAAAATCATCCCCAATGATTCCGTCATCTTCGGTCATTTCTTGCGTTTCGGAATGGACATAGACTGTTGCACTTGCGGCATTCAACCAAGCGGTTGGTGGTTGCTCTGCTTTTTGAACAGCTAAGGCTAAAATCCGGGTGCTATCAACCCGTGAGGATATAATTTCACGTTTATTTTTTTCGGTATAGCGACAATCAACACTTTTACCGGTCATATTGATCAGTACATCTGCCCACTCTACTTCACTCGTCCAGTCACCTAGGTTTTGTGCGTCCCAATAAATTTCATTTTCACTTTTGGGATTGCGCGTTAAAAGACGAACTTGACATCCTGTTCCTTGAAAATAGATTTCTAAGCTTCTTCCTAAAAAGCCTGATCCACCTGCTATTAATATGTTAGTCGTTTTCATTAGTTTAAGTATAATAAAGTAAGCATTGTAATTAGTACAATTGTACGAAACAGAACCCAAGATGCTGAAACAATAAATGGTAAGCCTAATCGCTTGCAACGCTTGATGTGAAGATAAAACATTGTTCCAACAACAAGTGCAAAGCCTATCATTAACTGCATCCAATTAAAATCTAAAAAATGATCAGCAATGAATAAAGGAATCAATAATAATCCTCCAATAAGTGAAACGGTCGACATATTGCCCAAATAATCTAATCTTTTAGTAGGCCGAATTAAACTAAGCGCTACAAATTGCCAGATAATTTGACCTAAGCAAATCGCATATTCACGCCAGCCAACATGTGCCATTCCTAATTCTGCATCAAGCAATGTTGTAAATCCGTTTACAATGAAGCCTGTGAACAAAGCGGCCAATAAAAGGTAGCTTACCCGGTATGGAATATGGACTGGTGGTGTACAATCCCGTTCGACTTTCGCATTAGCCCTTCCAGCAATTATTTTCCGATTGAAAGTAATAAATCGATAGAATTTTTGCAGTAGAAAATAAATCCATTTCACCTGAAAAAGTTGTTTTAAAACAGGGCGATTATTAGACAATATTTGCAAAAAAGCGTCTATTCCATATACTGTTTTTCCAGATCGAGGATGAACCAAAGCGACCTCAGCTTTGGCCCGTTTCTCATCAATTTGATCAAACACTTTACGGTTGACGTCTTGATAAAACACAACCGTATTTTGATCTATCAAGCCCAATTTCGTAAAGCTGTTTGCATACAAACCGTAAATGGGACAGGTTTTATCAATAATTAATTTGTGATTGCTGATCATGATTTTAGCTTTTTAAAGTGGATTCAAAATTCAATTCATTCATTCCGTCCTCCTTTTTATTTTGATTAAGAATTAGTGCCAAATTATATCTCCGTTCTTTATTTATTAACCATTGATAACGCAAGGTGTTCCCTACCATTCCAAGGACAAGAATTCCCGGGAATAAGATCAATGAAAGCGCTGAAGTGACAATCGTTTCAATAATAAATACCTTTTTAAGTTTCTTCTTATCTATCGTTGACTTCAGCATTCTCCATTCCAGGATCAAACAAACGATAATACTTGGTACCCAAAACATTGATGTAGCAAAAAAGAATGTGAAAAATTGACTTAGAATTAAATCCCACTTAAGTTCAGAAGCGATTAGCATGATCAAAACAATCACAAAAACAAATGAGAAGGGAATTATCATACTCAATGCTACTTTTCGTCTATTGATTTTCATACTTATAATCTTTACAAGGGTTAAACACTTATTTGTACATTCTCTTTTTATACAATTTGCCTTTGCGTTTTAAATAGAACCAACGCGCCAATTGAGCTATCATGAGAATACAAAATGAAGTAATTAGAATTTCAAAATGGTCTCTTCCTCCATTTCTATCTCCCATAATTCCCATAAAAATTAAGAATGGAATGAGCGCTTCAGCAAAGAGCAAGAGCTTGATGTGTGCTTTTGTAGTTCTTTCGTTAATGGCAATCCTCTCAATGAATAAGCAGATGATTGCAGACGGAAGCCAAACAATCACCCCGATTCCAATTCCACCAGCGGCCAGTATCACTAGCTCCAACATATCTAACTTAGTACTTGAGAAAATCGACTCCAAAACTCCCATTAAAATGATTAACAAAAACACGGCTGGAATGGGTACCCACATACTTTTGTGAACTCTTATTTTATTGATTTTCATAGTGCCTGATTTATAAGTTCATTATCGCGTTTCGATCATTTGAAAACACGATCATTATGGATTAAATAATGATAGCGGCCAATATTTCCAATTCCGCCAATTACAAGAATAATTGGAGCAAAATGAAGAGACAGAACAGTTGCAATTATGGTTTCAATAATTATGACAGATCGCAATTTCTTTTTTTCACTATTAGGCTTTAGCATTACTACTTCAACTAAGAAGCAAATAATCACACTAAGTCCCCAGAGTGGTGATGATCCAAGAAATATTTCAAAAAAATGTTGTTGAATTCTGCCCCAGCTGCCCACACTTCCATAAACCCCTATGAAAATAACAATGAAAACAGTTAGAAAGGGAATTATCATACTTAGCGCTACTTTTCGTCTATTGATTTTCATACTTCAAATTTTTAGTATTTAATTTAATACTGTTGAACATTTTATTGGTAAATCTGAGATAAATCCAGCGCAAAATCTGGCCAATTGTAAGAATCATTATTAAGCCGAGACCTAGGTCTAACTCCCGTTGATCCGAAAAGAATAAGATGATAAAAAAAGGGAGCAACAGTTCGAATAAGAAAAGTGCAATAACAGTCAATTCCCGAGATCTATTTCGAAGAACAAAGCGTTCAATTAGCGTGACAACAATTACGATAGGTACCCAAACAATCAAACCGTATAAAAGCATTCCAATCAACAAATAAAGCCCAAGACCTAAGCCACTATCGACACAACCGAAAATGAAAACTCCAACAAAAAACACGCTAAATGTCACTGACAAGCTTTTTCGTACTGCTAATTGATTAATTTCCGATAGTTCGATATTTTTAAACATATTAAAGTTTTAGAAAAAAATGAAAGTTTAATTTAAAAAAATATTAACTCATTGTTTTTATCATCTTTTTGAAGAAGAAATTATCCTTTAATTTCAACCAAATTTCCGAAAGTTGATCTAGTTGTTTAATGAAATCATCTAATTCTTGCATTAGCTGCTTGAAGTGAGCTACCTCATCCTCTTTCCCTTCCAATTCTTCATTTTTTAATTTAGACAAGAGTGAAAGTACGGGCTGTAATTCTCTTCTTTTACGCTCTTCAACAATATTTTGTGCCATGGACATAATGTCCGATTGCGCCGTAAAAAATTCTCTCCGCTCCCCTATCTTATTCTGCTTGCTTACCAATCTCCAATTAATTAACTCGCGCATGTTAATGTTTACATTTCCACGTGAAAGTTTAATCGTTTCCATTACGTCCTCTGTACTCAGAGCCTCGTTACTTGCCAAAAGCAAAGCATGAATTTGCGCCATTGAACGTGGAATTCCCCAAGCGCTCCCAATTGAGCCCCAAGTTTGTATAAATTCCATTTTTGCTTCATTCAATAACATGGTTCAAATATAATACTATTTTTCGAACTTTCAGTAAAATTTGAAAGTTTAACAAAAAAAAGAAGTGAATAAACAATTACTCACCTCTTTCTCACCAACTATTAAAATCTTAATCCAACTGCCAATTGTACAAATGGAGGTAGGTTGATTCCTACAGAAACACCATTCACATTATTAGCAGGGAAACTTAAACCAAATTCGCTAAAAATCTTTGCAAAATCAGCATCAAACTCATACCCGATAAATCCTCTTAGCATGAATTGACCGATAATTTCTCTGCTTCCTTCATCAGAAGTACCTGTTACGGTATATTCGCTTTCATCAAACAAACCATAGTCATATGTCGTTTTAGCCATAGCCAATGAGTAACCTATACCTAAGGAGCCATAAAACCCTCCATCATCATACTCTCCTCTACCAAAATACTTTTTAAAATCTGTCGTAAGGTGTATAAAAGAGACCTTAAAATCACCCGTTACCGAAATGTATTCTGGATCGGTCGCAGTGCTTAAGGCATTTGCCGTATAAGTATCTGTTTGTTTATTTGGTAAACCATAGCCCAAACCAAAACGCAAGCCATATTCATCATCTTTTTGCCAATCGACAAAACCGGCCAATGAAATGGTTTTAACACCAGATCCACCCAGATAATAATCAAACCCGACTTTTCCTCCTCCACCAATTTGCGCTTCTGCGCTTAATGTAGATCCAAACAAAATGATTAACGCAATTACTTTTTTCATATATAAATTTTTTCGAAGATAAAAAGTGCCAATTAAATTCCGTTCAGTGTTTTCCGCAAACCTGACTATTTTATCCGGCCAAATCCAACTAAAAACAACAGTAAAAAGTCTATCTTTGTAAAGTTTTCTATAATGAAACGTCATACCTAAAAACTAAAATTATATCAAAATGAAACGTATATTATTCGCATTCTTATTACTAGGAGCTTCGGCATCCGTAAATGCACAAGTAAAATCACCACAACCAAGCCCTGCTGCAGAATTGGAGCAAACAATTGGTTTAACAGACATTAAAATTGCTTATTCTCGTCCAGGAGTTAAAGGAAGAACGATTTTTGGAGATTTAGTTCCTTTTGGAAAAGCATGGCGTACTGGAGCCAACAAAGCCGTACAATTTTCAACATCAACAGACATTATATTTGGCGGTACAGATGTAAAAGCTGGAGATTACGCTTTATATACTGTTCCTGGTAAAGACAAGTGGGACGTAATTTTATATACTGAAACTGAAATTTGGGGAACGCCAGAAACTTGGAATGATTCTCTAGAAGCTGCTCGTGTAACGGTCAATACAAAAGCACTGAATGATAATGTTGAATCATTCACCATTTCAATTGACAATATTTTAAACGGAACAGAAGCTAATTTGAACATTTCTTGGGCGAAGACCAAAGTAACTGTGAAAATTGAAGCGCCGACTGACGAAATTGCTCAAAAAAGTATTGATAAAACAATGGCTGGACCATCTGCAGGTGATTATTATTCGGCAGCAAGTTTTTATTTAGAAACAGGCAAGGACATGGGTCAAGCTTATACTTGGATCAAGAAAGCAATAGAAGTACGCGGCGGTGAAGCTCCATTTTGGATGCTAAGAAAACAATCGCTAATTGAGGCAAAATTAGGCAAGAAAAAAGAAGCAATTGCAACTGCAACATTATCTATGGCGGCAGCTGAAAAAGCTGGTAATGCTGATTATGTTAAGATGAATAAGGATTCTATTGCTGAGTGGAGCAAATAATCTTTGTCTAGAACGTTCGATTTCTGCGTTACGCTTGTCCAAAATTTGATCATTTACTAAAGTAAACTCACAAATTTTGAACTTCACAAGCCTTGAAATCAAACGCTCTAGATCAAAGATTTGAATTTATTGACTACAATAAGTCATCTTAAAAAAAATGGAAGCCCTGATGATAAATATCAGGGCTTTTTTTCTACTCAAATTTGACACCATTTCGACCGTGGTAAACGGATTTAAAATAAAAGCATATTAATCTTTGAATTAGTTATAAACACTCGATTTTTTTTGAATATCGAATAATGGTTAACGAATGATGATATCAGAATTTCAAATAAAAAAATCGTATCTTTAGATACACACTTAACCTATGAAAAAAAATTACTTTATCCTCTTCACATTATTATTCCTATGCTCATTTAATAGCTTTGCGACGGTTTGGAACGTTGGCCCTTCTTACGATTATACAACGCCCAATGCTTTTTACTTAGCAGATATTGCCGGTGACATTGATATTGCGGACTACGATACCATTTACATAGAAAGTGCGGACTATTCGGGAACAGATGCCCTTGCCGCTTGGCAACAAGACAACTTATTTATTGAAGGAGAAAGTGATTTTGGGGTTCGGCCACATATGATTGCAGACGGCGCCTACCTTTTAGGTAAAGGAACATGGGTATGTGTAGGAGACAATATTACGGTATCGCAAATTGAATTCTCAGGTGCGGCGGTTCCAGATGAGAACGGAGCAGGGATTCGGTTAGATGGTATTGGTTTGACTTTATTAAAGTGTTATTTCCATCACAATGAAAATGGTTTGCTTACAAGTAATCCTTATGATGGAGACATTTTTATTCAATTTTGCGAATTTGGCTATAACGGGTTTGGTGACGGTTTTACACATAATATGTATATCGGACATGTGAATAGTTTTACGCTTAGTCATTGCTATT
Source organism: Crocinitomix sp. (assembly GCA_047623705.1). Classification (GTDB taxonomy): domain Bacteria; phylum Bacteroidota; class Bacteroidia; order Flavobacteriales_D; family Crocinitomicaceae; genus Crocinitomix. The sequence continues at coordinate 19,511 of JBLHOW010000062.1, read as the reverse complement.
CGCACCATACCAATGTTGGTCACAATGTAAAATCAAGAGCCAATAATACTTATATTCTTTATAACCAAATCATGGATGAGGAAGACGGTAACTCGAGTCGTTTGATTGATATTCCCAATGGAGGATATGCCTTATTAATTGGTAATATTCTGATGCAAGGACCTGCCGCGGTGAACAGCAATGCAGTTGGTTATGGTTTAGAAGGTTTATCAAACCCAGTGCCTCATGAATTTTATTTTGTGCATAATTCAATTGTAAACAAAAGGGAAGCATCATGCCGCTTTTTACAAATTGAAGACGGAACAGAAGAAGCCTATATTGTCAATAATATATTTGCGGGTACAGGAGAAATAGTTGATGGGGAAACTACTACGTTTTCTAATAATATTGTGGATGAGGATATATCAGCGATAGGCTTTGATAATGAATTAGCCTATTCTTATTTCATTTTTGCCTCCTCTCCAGCATATGATGCTGGTATGGTTTTAACGGGGGATTTAGTTGCTACAGAAGAATATTATTTTGGATCAAATTCGATTTCTGCAAGAGGTGTTTACAGCATATATCCTGACGCTGGTGCTTATGAATACTGGGATCCAATTGGCTTTCCCGAATTTGAGCAAGCTGATTTTCTGATCTATCCGAATCCTACTAATGGTGAATTTAGCGTTAAACATGAAGGTGATATTGACCTTGCAAGAATCCTCGATCTTCAAGGAAAAGTCATTTTCTCAGAGAAAGATCCATCCAATTCTTTTAATATTTCTGCTCCAGCAGGAACCTATATTATTGAGTTGAGCAAAGGAGATGTTCTGTTCAGAGAATTGTTGGTGGTACAATAGTTATTCAATGGCTCGGAGATGACGTTTCGGTAGACTCAATGTACCGCAGGGATGAAGCTGACTTTCTAAATCTTATTAAAACGCTGCACTGTTCCATTCATCTTTAGGATATAAGTACCTGCAGTCAGCCTTGAAATATCAATGCTGTTGTTTTCAATTGAAATTGTCCCTTTGAATTGCAATGCACCGAGGGGATTATATATTTCATATTCCGTTGTGCTTTCTGTTACAAGTTCCACAGTTAAAATATTTGTGGCAGGATTTGGGTAAATAACAGGAACTTTTAGATTTTCCCCATTTTTAATGGCAGCAGATGCTTCGCTTTCTGTTATAGTTCCATTGCTATTAATTATCCAATTATTAGGATCAATTTCAATGGTTATGATGTCAACAGGAAATGTAACCGTATGAAATGTTGCGTCTGAATTAATATCTGTTAATCGGTAAACTTCAGAATACCCTGATCCCGTTAATCTTATTTCTAAATCATTGGTAAATACATCTACACCTGGGCCGAAAGCATTAATCTGGCTTAAATCTAAAGCAACGTCTGTTCCTAATTGCGCATAATCGATACTATAAATTGGGTAACCTTCTCCAAAATACCATTGGTCAAAGAAATAGGTATAATCCTCACCGGTAATTGTCTCCAAGTTTTCTTTGAAGTCTGTCGTATAAGCTGATGCTCCGCCAAACGTATTTAAATAGGTCTTTAAAACATCAAAGAATACCGCATCATCATTAATTAAGAAACGCAACGTGTGCAATATTGCGGGGCCTTTTGTATAGGTTAGGCGGTTGTCATATATATCACTTAAATCCAATGTATCTTCCACGTGAACACTTCCTCCAGCCACACTCTTAATAAATGTATGTCGATTGTAGATATAGCTATCAAATTCTAAAGGATAAAATTCTTCAATGGCCAAATCTTCCATATAAGAGGTCAAGCCTTCTTTCAACCACATATCTGTCCAAGTAGCACAAGTGACATGATTACCAAACCACTGATGACCTAATTCATGCGCGATAATTCTTCGTGAAAAGAAACCTGTTGCAGTCATTGTTTGATGCTCCATTGCGCCGCCAATTGGAGCCATAGTATAACCGTATTTCTCATTGTCAAATGGATATCCACCAAGTAATTCAGCAAAATGTTCGAGATACAGCACAGTCTCCTCAGCGCCCCACTCATAATCGTCCATTTCTACTGGATAATCCCAAAAATAAGATTGCACTGGAATTGGCGCAGGCGCTCCAAAAGGGTCGGCTATAATTGTATGTTCTACATATTGTGCAACAGAAACTGATATTAAATAATACGCAATTGGATTAGTTGATTTCCACTCAAAGCGCTTCTTGTCTCCAGGAAGATCAATTACACTTGTTAAAAGACCATTTGACCCTGCCAAGTTTGAATGATCCGTTGTGATAAAAACATAGGAAGAATCTGCCTTATCTGTTAAGGATTGTTTACAAGGAAACCATTCATAGGCGTAAAAAGGGACACTTATACTAAAGGTAATTTGGCTCCCAGTTGGACCATGAACATCATTTTTCAAACCATCATCACCAAACGGGCCTCCTCCACCTGGAGCAGCAACACCGTTATAATCAATTGACATAAAAAAAGCATCTCCTGTTCCAAAGCTTACTGGCACAATAACCGCCGATCCTATTCGTGTAAATGGCATTGGCGTAATATCATTTAATCGAATCTCATCAATAATAAGATCCTCTTCTAACTCAAATAAAAACGTGTCTAAAACTGCCGCCTCAGCTACTACATGAATTTCAGCATTTCCTGCAATGACATTCGTTGTGCGCTCTACTTCTAAATCCAACAAATAGAAGTTAACATTATACTCTTCTGTTAAACTAATATAGTATTCGCTTAAGGTAGCCGACCGATCCATTGAGGCGGATGCCATTCTTGAAACTGCACAAGGATGATCGTGTTGCCCTAACACGCCTAATGAAAAACTTATTAAACTTAAAAATAATGCATTTTTCATAAGATTGCTTTTTAGATGATGCTGCACAAGATACATACAAAAGGATAGAATAACTCCCCTATTGATTCAACTGTATAGGAGTTAACGATTATGCCGTCAATTCATAATTCGGAAACTTTAATAATTGCTATTTTAACGGCATGAAAATTTTATTGATCCTACTTTTATTATTCGTCTCACCCAATTTTGCTGTATTTGGGCAAACATTTACGCAAGAAATTTTTAAACCGGAAAAAGTACGGGGGCAATTCCATTATACGAACTCGGGTGAAAGTAAAATTCAATATAAAAAATTGAAGGATGCGATTATTCGAATAGAAGACAACCGCGTTCAATTATTGGATGAAAAATTTCAACTAGTTGATGAACTTAATTTGCCTGAGCAATTAGATGATATGAGTTATAATTTTGAAGTAGATGAGCAATACATTTATCTTATTCAAAGTTATCCGAATAAAAATTCAGAAGAGCCAGAGCATGTTTTGCACTTAATTAATAGAAACGATTTTGCCACGAATCAAACCATTAAAATAGAGAATGACAGAAGATTCGAAAGTGTTGAAATAATCTTGTTAAACGGACATTCTTTTCTTGTATTCACGGACAAACGCCATTTAATGAGAAGTCTACAGGAGTTTACACCCGAAACCGATAAATTCACTGAGTTGAACTATAGAGAATACGCAAATAGTCGAAAAAATGAAACAATATGGCATAAACCAGTAGTGAAAGATGCGCAATTATTCTTTCAGACTACTAGTAATTCGGTAGATCGAAAAAAGAACACAAGTTTCATGCTTTATTTTGATGAGAATTTCAAGCTAATCAAGCAAACAACATCCAATTACAATATGGAAACGGGGGAAGTGATTACAACAGGTGAAGACGGCGAGGAAACTACTACGTCTACAAATATTTTTGCGTCCGAAACAGAATATGATCCCTACGCTTTAAATGTAAATGGTACTCAAGTTTGGATAAAAACAGTTGTAAGAATGAATAATTTCATTCCTAGTATCGAGACGTGGATTTCTTATGACAAAGAAAATTTTGAAATCAATCTAAATGTTCATTTGAAAAAGGAATTTAAAGCTGTTGGAATAAAAAAAAATGGCGTAGGAATTAATGCACCAATTGTTCGTGTCGACCCAATCAACAATTCAATCACGGCAGAATACCGCATTTTTAAACCCGGTCTTAATCCGGATGACTACGAGGCCGAAATCATCTACTTTAACCTGAATACCGAATTTCGGTTACGCAACGTTTATAAGTTAAAAATGGAGCATTATCCAATTGAAAACGCCTTGTCTCAAATGGTAAAAACTAGTCAAAATCTGCATACGGATAACAAAATGAATAGCGTATTTAAAATAACTGATCAAGCTAGAAAATGGGCAGGTGAAACTGCAAACTCGAATGATAACGTTTATGATTTTCTTTTTTCGCAGGATAAGATAGGTGAGCTTTGCACAGTTATTCAAACAAATGATTCCCAAATTTTATTTATAGACAAGGAAGACGGAAGTACCACTGGGTATGTTTTTAGCAAATAAAAAGTCAATATGCACTTGCAATTTGATTCCAACGAAAAACAGTTTGGACTATAAGCAGTAAACCATGATATTTGAATGATAGAAATGAATAAATCCTACAGCATTATCATACTGCTTCTCCTTTTATTTGCCTGCGAATTTTCAATTAACACGGAAACAACGTATACGTCCACAACTAACACAAGAATTGATAAAACGATTAAAGACGAAATCAAGGATGAATTAAATAACTTAAATGATTCACTTGTGAAAGCATTGGATGAAAATGACCTTTCATATCTCTACAAAGTTTCTAGTGAAGAATTGATAGAATCAGATTCTGCCAGGTTTGAAGGGTTGATTTTTCAATTTAGCGAAGTTCTTGATACATCTGCTTATACGATCTTTCATCAAACCCACACTAAAACTTCTGAACCATATTTAAACATTGCCATCAATTTTGCGAATAATAAGAATGACACTGCCGACTTTAAGCTGAATTACCAAAACTCATGCAAAGAATCTGTCACTAACTTATTGTTGGTAGATTGCACGCGAGGGCAGTATCTAGTTACAGTTATCTATGGGAAACAGGAAGGCGATTTTATAATGTATTACCTTCATATGTCAAAGTATCAAAGTAATGGCATCAATCTGCCTAATTACTACAGCCTTGCAAAAACCGATTACGAAAAAGGTGAATTATTGCACAGCTTTGCGCTTATTCAACAGGCCAAGGAAGTTCAATACCCAGGAGGAGATATATTTCGCTATGCTATTGATAGCAGTTTTAATGCTTTGGCAGACACAATTACAGAAGATGTAACGGTAATGCTAGATTTGCCGCTAACGGTTAATCAAATGGCTAGTTCACCTCAAATTTACGCCCTTGGTATGGCACCATATCAACATGTATTATTCCCAAGTATTACTTACGTAACACAGCTTAATTTTGAGAATGACAAAGCCCTCGCCAATGAGTGTGATGAAATATTCACTCGTATTGATGAAATTCTACCCGGTTTTACGATAGATTTTGATATTGTGCTCTTTAGTGTATTATCTGAAATGCCTGCCGAGGGGATTACGGTTCAACAACGCAACTATCTTAAAACGTTAAAAGAATAAATGATGACTGCGCAAGAATTAATTAATTAATTAATTAAACAAAATCGAGGAACGGAATTACTATTCCAAACTTTCACTGAATATATAGGATTTAAAAAGAGTTCGGATTTAGAAACGACAGATGAAAACCTTCAATTGAGGACTGAAGTCATTGACATATTATTATCTGATTTTACAAGTACAGACGTAGGATTAATCAGAATGTTATTTGATGAGGAATTAAAATGCGAACTGGAAACAGGCAGACACGATAATTTATACCAATTAAGTTTCTATTTATACAAGCTTGGTAATTTACAAGATGTTTATCGGATTTATACTGCGAAATATGATGCAAAAAATATGGATGTTGGCATGTCAATGGATTCAGGAATGCTTTATATGAATAATAAAATTGAAGATGTTATTGACTTTGTGAAAAATGACATATCAAATAAGAACCCTAAAGTTTTAGAAACATTAATTGATTTAAAAGATTATCCAGACTATGAAAGTGAGGAAACCTACTTTACTTTTATTAATGGGTATTTTTACGGACACAAATCAGAATAAATATTGATCCCTGATATCCTAAAAAAAAATTGGATAACAGGGAATAAAAACTAATTGAATTTGCTCCAACTATTTTGAGATTGTTGTCGAATAACAAAAACGGTATTCTTTCAATTCTAACTATTAATCAATTTGGCGTTAGTCGCGCTACTTTCAAAAACTGTTAACAAGTATTGATAAGTCCGATTGCTCAAATTTTTGAAAGGGGAAACTATGCCTTAAATTCGTTTTTCCAAAATTCTATTAAACGTGGCGAAGAAAAAAGCAAGCGATAAGAAAGCAACAGTTACCCCATTAATGAAGCAGTACAATGCAATCAAGATTAAATTCCCTGATGCAATGTTGCTCTTTCGTGTAGGAGATTTTTATGAAACCTTTGGCGCGGATGCTGTTAAGGCTTCTAATATCCTGAACATCATTTTAACAAAAAGAGGAAAAAACAGTCCATCTGAAATTGAGTTAGCAGGATTTCCACACCATTCATTGGATACCTATTTACCCAAATTAGTGCGCGCAGGAATGCGGGTGGCGATTTGCGATCAATTGGAAGATCCTAAAATGACCAAAAACATTGTTAAGCGCGGTGTAACTGAATTAGTAACTCCGGGAGTTTCTTATAATGACAAAGTTTTAGACGGAAGTGAGAATAATTTCTTGGCGGCAATTCATTTTGAAGGTAAACGCGCAGGGGTATCTTTTATAGATGTTTCTACGGGGGAGTTTTTAGTGGCTGAGGGGAATTTTGAATATATCGATAAGCTAGTCCAAAGTTTTAGACCGAAAGAAGTCTTGTTTCAAAAGGGAAAACAAAAATTGTATTTTGAACATTTCAGTGATAAATTCTACACCTATAAATTGGAAGATTGGGTGTTCACCATGGACTTTGCCCAAGAAAATTTAGAAAAACATTTTGAGGTAAAATCTTTAAAAGGATTTGGAATTGATAAGATGGACTTGGCGGTTATTGCTGGTAGTGCCGTATTGCATTATTTGTCGCAAACACAGCATGACAAACTCGGGCATATTTCTACTATTTCTCGACTAGAAGAGGATAAATATGTGTGGTTGGATCGTTTTACGATTCGAAATTTGGAATTATTGTATTCGCAAAACGAAGGCGCAGTAACATTGATTGATATTATTGATAAAACGTTAACACCACCAGGGAGCAGAATGATGCGCCGTTGGACGGTTTTACCGTTAAAAGACTTGTCTCCAATTCGTGAACGACACGAAATTGTGCAATTCTTTTTGGATGAGAGTGAATTTCAAACGACAATTGAAACGCAACTGAAAGAGGTTGGCGATTTAGAGCGTATTATTTCCAAAGTTGCTACAACGCGAATTAACCCAAAGGAAATTGTTCAACTGAAGCGCGCTTTAACTGCAATTGACCCTATAAAGGAAGCTTGTAGTAAAGCAAAATGTAAGCCATTGCCATTGATTGGAGATTTATTAAATCCTTGTAATGCATTGCGCGAACGAATTGCAAAAGAAATTGATCCAGAACCAGCTATTGCTGTGGGTAAAGGACCTGTAATTGCGAATGGCTTAAATGCTGAATTGGATGATTTGCGTGCGGTTTTAAATACTGGTAAAGAATATTTGGAAGCCATGAAAGTGCGTGAAGTTGAACGCACTGGAATTTCAAGTATTAAAATTGCCTTTAATAATGTTTTTGGCTATTATATTGAGGTTCGAAATTCACATAAGGACAAAGTTCCAGAAGATTGGATTCGAAAACAAACGTTGGTTAACGCCGAACGTTATATTACGGAAGAATTAAAAGAATACGAGTCGAAAATATTAGGTGCCGAAGAAAAAATACATCAGTTAGAAAGTAGACTACTGAATGAATTAGTATTGTCTATGGCTGACTATATCACTCCGATACAGCACAATGCACAACAATTAGCAAAGCTTGATTGTTTGCATTCTTTTGCCGTGGTTGCTCGTTCAAATAAGTACACTTGCCCTAAAATGGACGAGACATTTGTTATTGATATTAAGGAAGGAAGACATCCTGTAATTGAAAAACAATTGCCTATGGGTGAGGCTTATATTTCGAATGATGTTTATTTAGATAATGATTCTCAACAAATCATAATGATTACTGGGCCAAACATGTCTGGTAAGTCCGCATTACTACGCCAAACGGCCTTAATTTCATTAATGGCACAAATGGGAAGTTTTGTCCCAGCGAATGAGGCAATATTGGGTATTGTGGACAAAGTTTTTACAAGGGTTGGCGCTTCTGATAATATTTCATCAGGCGAATCGACTTTTATGGTTGAAATGAACGAAACGGCAAGTATTCTGAATAACTTATCGGAACGCAGCTTAATTATTCTAGATGAGATCGGTCGTGGAACGAGTACTTATGACGGGATATCGATTGCATGGTCAATTACGGAGTATTTGCATGAAAATAAAATGGCGAAACCGAAGACATTATTTGCTACTCACTATCATGAATTGAACGAAATGAGTGGTACGTTTAAGCGGATCAAAAATTACAATGTTTCGGTTAAAGAACTCGGTAATAAGATCATTTTCATGCGGAAGTTAGTTCCTGGTGGAAGTGCACATAGTTTTGGTATTCACGTGGCAAGAATGGCGGGTATGCCGAAAGCAGTGCTTAATCGAGCAGATCAAATTTTAGTGCAATTAGAAAAAAGCCATTCTGGCGATCTAAAAGCGGAGGCCAAAGCAATTGCTGCAGACGCGAATATGCAATTGAGCTTTTTTCAGTTGGATGATCCTGTTTTAATGCAAATAAAAGACGAAATTCAAAGTATTGATATTAACACGTTGACTCCTGTTGAAGCTTTGATGAAATTGAATGAGATTAAGAAGTATGTTGGGGGTTAATCAATAAACTTTAGAAGAAGCTTGATCTTTGGACTTGTATCAAATTCAACTGTCCCGTCTGTCCGAAATCTAGCAACTACTCCATCTTTCAACCCAATAACTTGGTTGTTAGAATTTATGGGCGCATAACTCCATTGCAACGCAATCCTTACACCATAATCCAAATCGATCGCCTCATAAAAACTATCAGTTGCCCCTACTATTTCCAAATTATAGTTTCGAATATCATCAGTTTGCAATACTTTTTTTTCCCATTCCCAATTTCCCGACTTAAGGGTGTCTATAGTATAATCACCAGTACTATTTATATATCCAACCATTAAACCAATGTTGGGCAATGCATTACTAAATGCTAGTCTATATATCAACGAATCCTGTTGAAATGGAATAGAAGATTTCTGCAGTACTATGTCAGTATGATTGGACGATTCAATCCTACTAAGTATGAGATTGCTATGACGTATATGTAGCGTCAAATTCTGAAAAAAATCAGGAAGACTGTCCTCAAGGGATAAATTATTAATTGATCTGTGGTTCCAACTTAATTCAATTATTTCATCATCTTGAAACAATTTTCCGTAATAAAATCTGGTATTGGGATTAGACGGATCACCTATATGAGGTAAACCAGAATCCGTCAATGTCAAAAGTAACTCGGGTGTTTTATAGATTTCTATAGAATCTTTTCTCCACCACTTTTTATAATAATGAGTTGAAGTCAATTTCCAATCTCCTTGATATGGTGACAAATTCACATAACCCCAAGTGCTTGGTTCGTCCACAATAATACTTTCTTTTTTGCAAGACAAGATTGCAAATACCATTGTGAATAAAAACAATATAAGTATCCGCATACTTTATATACGTTTAAAATTAGAAACACGTTGGGCTTGATTAGCCTTTTGCCTAATAACTAATTACTGGCGAAGCCAACTAATACCGCTGCCGCTTAAACAGGGCGTAATCAAAATTGGTATAGACTAAGGAAAGCTCTATTCCACCACCGCGGCTGACTTGACCAAGTGTGGAGAGTGTTATGTCGTAAGACAAGCCAAAATCGAATCCCTTATAGTTTAGGCGAACCAGAGGTGCAATTGCGTCTTTATGTCGGTAATACATGCCAAATGCAATATATGATGGCTGTTTAAGCCCAGTTATTTTAGAACCTTTTGAGAGATAATGTCGCAACAAAGCTCCAATGTTAGTTTCTGAATGTGGCCCTTGAAATGTTTGGTTTATATTCAATTCAAATCCTTGATTTGATCCCTTAAAATTTTTAGCATAACTACTGTGCAATACCCACTTTGCATAAAGTCGTTCTGAACCACCTAATCTAAATCTTAATATGGGACGATTGGCATGATAATAAGCTAAACCAGCAATAATTTTAGGTTGACCATTTGTGCCAAAATCTGACCCAAATTGATACAAACCACCAACCGAAATGTCGGGGTAAATAAAGCTGGCTAAATTATTAGATTCACCCGAATTTAGATTACCATCTAATTCATTTCCATTAAATTGACTTGAAAAGATAAGTTCTGAAAAATCGCCCGATTTTTGTCCCATTCCAGCTTGAATACCCATTGCAATTTTGTGATTTTCGGCTAAGGGAACAATCCCACTTATGCTAAATACCATTTGCTTTGTGCCGTAACGACTATCTCCTGCTTTGTCGTTTAGAAAAAGTAGTCCCACTCCCATGCTTGCCCCTTGCCCCGTTCTTTTTCGAAACAAACTTAAATCAGCTGAAATTACGGATGTCTGAAACTTAGACCCTGCATTTGCCCATTGTGTTTTATGACCAATTCCAGCACGTTCCCAACCATCAAAAAGTCCTGTATTTGCAGGATTTTGTAAAAGCGCAAATTGATTCGTTTGCGTAAAATGATAATCTTGCGCAAATATTTGGGTAATACAGAAAATGAATAGTATTGCAAGGCCTTTTTTCATCCTTATTGCATTAACGTTATGTTGCCCGTAAGTACTTGTTGGCCTACTTCATCTTCACTATATTGTAGATAATAAGTGTATACGCCAGTATTCAGTAGTTTGCCTTTATAGGTCCCGTCCCACAATGTGAGATTGTCAGAAGTTCTGAATAGTAAATTACCCCAACGATCGTAAATAATAAAGTCAAGTAATTCTACATCATCACCTACAAAAAGCGTTAATTCATCATTTACGCCATCCCCGTTTGGTGAAAAAGCATTCGGCACATGTATTCCGTCATACCCAACTGGGTCAGGCGGATCCACTACTGGATCATCATCTTCTATTAAAAGAAAATGTGCAATTAAGGTATCTGTGGTTATAAATAGTAATGTATCCAAAGGAATTTCAGGGTCAGTAAATGGATGATTAATTGATTCCCAATGATCAAAAATATAACCCGGATTGGCCTCTGTTTTAACAACTGTATTTATTCCGCCATAATATGTTCCTGTCCAAGGGAAGTCTGACACCCAAAGTGAATTCATTTTTATCTTACCCGCTCCTGCAGGAACAACATCCAGCATAATATCATAAGGGCCTTCTAAATCATAACAATCAATTAATCCCGTTACAATTGCCTCGCATCTGATATTAATATAATCTCTCATTGCTTGCACATTATCTTCCCACTCGGTAACAGTTCCTCCCCAACGCGCAATTTGATTCGGCATTTCAGGAGCTATTACTGCAGTCATACTATCCAAAATCTCAATCATGCGATCGCAGGACAGCACGCCGTTTGTTAAATCAATATAACGTGTGATATAATAATAATCAAAGTCTTCATTTGCTCTCAAACTAGTTAGAATCTGGATGTGCCCTTCTGGATCAGAACCATCAACTAATGCTTCTGGATTACAAGGATCAGCATCTGGCTCAGTAGTTTCTACTCCTGTATAATTAATATAATGTCCAAATGTCGCATCCATATCCCACAAGGCATAACGCCATTTTTTCTTATCGCCATCTGGATTATTTCCTTTCCACCAAGCTGTGTTCCAATTCAACCAATCAGATGCAACAACATAGGAATTCAATACAATATAATCGATCAAACTTCCAATATTATAACGCTCGTTAACATATTCATAATTGGCATCCACACTCATATCATTTGTTGTAATATAAGTAACCAAATCATTCCATTCCGTCATGGTCGGATCTCCATATTCAGCCCAAGTGCCTCCCCACGTTTTTATAAATTCAATTTCATCTCCAGGTTGATCGTAATAATGACTGGTGAAATCCGCATCATCTACTTTTTCTCTAAAGTCATACACACCCCAATATTCACCATTTACATAAATAGCTCCTAAACGGGTTGTTCGTTCATCCATTCTTAAGTCTCCTAATTGCGAAATGGTATGCACATAAGCATCACGAATATGAGCTCCACCTTCTTCAAAAGGATAATTGCAATTGGCCGCAGCTTTTATAATTAAATGTTGATATTCATCTCGATCCTTACTAGGGAATATTTCATGCTGAATGGCATAATTATAACCGTATTGATCTTTCATGACAAAATCCATTCCCCTTTGATCATAGGCCCATGAATCATTCCCATGTTTATTATAATATCCTTCGCCTTCATCAATAAAGCTTCCGTCGGCTTCAAAATATTCAATTGCGCCATCAAAATTATTACTAAAAGCACCAGGAGCCACGTCGTTTAAAAAATCTTTCACTTCATCTCCGCAAATAGATATAATAGGGAGATCATGCGGATCATTAATAAAATAAGTATTGGTTTCAACAAAACTAGCAGGCGTACTTGGGTCAGATGAAAAAGCACGTGCACGTAAAACAGCTGTTGCACTTACGCTAACAGGTCCTGCATAAACTGTAGATGACTCTGTAGGCACGGTTCCATCTAAAGTATAATAAATTGTTGCCGAGCCATCAGGCGTTGAAAGCGTGACATTTTGTGTGCCAGCATAATAACCAGGTGCCACACTCATTGTTGGGCGACTGGTATAATAATTTAGTCCGCCAGTATTGGATGCTCCCAAGTTAGGACTTGTAAAAATACTCCAAGTTCCAGCGCCATCTGTTGTTCTACCATATGAATGATTTTTTTGCGTCATTCGAACGATTTTCAAACTGTCAACAATTGTTCCGGCTGCGGAGCTTAAAATAATCCATTCATTTTTGGTTTGCGCCAAGCCCAAATTAACGTGGAGTTCGTCTCCCATTATCGCATTCTCATCAGCAAAAATCACTTTCAAAAAACCGCCAGCAGGAATGCTTGCTCCAGCCGTAATTTCGCGTTTTGATAGATTACTGCTTTTATCTGAGATAAAATAACCTGTCAAATCAAATGCAGTTCCGCCAGAATTATAGAGTTCAACCCAATCATTTTGATCGCCCGTTGCATCTGTGTAATTTGAAATATTTGAGCAAGAGAATTCATTAATAAACACCTGTGCATGAATGCTCTGGCATAAAAACAATGATAAAATTACAAGTAATTTGAATTTCATAAGTTTTTAATTGTAGGATATAAGGCCAACATATAGAAATATGTAATATACGCTCGCTCAATAAAAGTACAAAATTGTCGGTGTATTCCCCTAACAATCTCATGTTTAATTGTTCAAACATGTTTTTAACAATGCCAAACTTGCAATCTTAACGCGTGAATGATAAATCGATTTAGACGATTGAAAATAATTAATCCACTGTGTCAAAAGTCTCCTATATTACCTTTTGATGATCATAATATGATCATACTGCGTCGCCAATAGTTTATTCATAAATATGCTATCAGACGTATGTTTTCCATCCACGTTTACATGACCTTTTCTACAAAACGAAATCGTGAGGCTTCAACTAAATAAAATAATAGGAATAAACCTTATCACAGAATCACGTATTGAAACGTAAATGCTTTTGGTTGAGCTGAGGAGATGAATTACTTCTTTCCTGCAATTTTTGCCATTACAGCTGTTAAGGTAAGTAAAGCTTTATGCGAATCATAGCCGTCAAAAGACGAAGAATGATAGGTAGAATCTTTCGTAGTCAATTTAACTGACCCATAAGGAGAAGCATCAGTAGCACGTCGATTGGTCGGTGATTCTAGATCCGAAATTGTTTCCAATTTAAGACCTGTCGCACTCGCTTTCAACTCAGTCCATTCCTCAGGCGAAGTTGCACGCGCAGATCTTGTTGGGGTTGTTCTTCCAGAAAAACTACTTACAACAGAGTCTTGCGTCACGGTTAAAATCCGAGACCCTAACATAGTCGTTGACTTGTATTCGTACTTGATAATATCTGTTGTTTTACACGATATTATCAAAAATGCTGCGATTACTGGTAGTATATATTTCATGGTATATTATTCTTAAATCAGTTGAATGTATTGGATGTAATTCAAAAACTATTCCACAATGAGTAAATAGTTGTTTTGTTTCCCTTTGCTTAAAAGTACAAATTTATCACAAATCAAATCATCAGGGGTAATAACGCGGTCTTCCTTGACCTTTGTTCTGTTTACAGCGATTGAGTTTTGCTTCAATTCTCTTCTTGCTTCTCCGTTGGATGCTAAAAAGCCAGATTTGGCAGATAAAGCATCAATAACGCCCAAACCTGCTTCCACATCTGCACGACTAACTGTTGCCTGAGGCACACCGTCAAATCCATCTAACATGTCTTGTTCAGACAATTGCTTTAGGTCTTCTATGGTCGCCTTTTTATTAAATAAAATACTGGTTGTTTTCAAAGCACTATTCAATGCTTCTTGTCCGTGCACCATTAACGTTACTTCTTCTGCCAGGCGTTTTTGTAGTACGCGTAAATACTCTGCCCCTTTATGTTCTGCTTCTATCGCCTCAATTTCTTCTTGGCTCAAAAATGTAAATGTTCGAATATATTTGGGTGCATCTTCATCCGTTGCTCTTAACCAAAACTGGTAAAATGCATAAGGCGAAGTTCTGTCAGCTGTTAACCAAACCGCGCCACTTTCTGTTTTACCAAATTTAGTCCCATCATCTTTTGTCATTAGCGGGCAAGTAAAGGCAAAACCCTCTCCGCCAGCAATTCTTCTTACTAATTCTGTTCCAGTTGTAATATTTCCCCATTGGTCGCTTCCGCCCATTTGAATTTTGCAATTCAATTCTTTGTATAAATGCAAAAAATCATAGCCTTGCAATAATTGGTATGAAAATTCTGTAAATGAAATTCCAGTTTGAATTCGTTTTTTAACTGAATCCTTGGCACTCATATAATTTACTGTCAAATGCTTTCCAACATCACGAATAAATTCAATGAAAGAGAAATTCTTCATCCAGTCATAATTATTGACTAAAACAGCACCTGTTTCGCTCTCGTTAAAATCTAAAAAACGATTTAAAACACCTTGCACACCAGCTACATTTTTATTCAATGTTGCCTCGTCTAACAAGTTTCTTTCGTCTGACTTACCTGAAGGATCACCAACCATGCCAGTTGCACCACCAACCAATGCGATTGGCCTATGCCCTGCACGTTGCATATGCTTCAACATCATTATTGGAATCAAAGATCCCACGTGCAGCGAATCAGCTGTAGGATCAAAGCCACAATAACCTGTTACAATTTCTTTTTCAAGTAATTCTTCTGTTCCAGGCATAATGTCTTGCAACATTCCTCTCCATCTCAGTTCTTCAACAAAATTTTTAGGCATTGATCTGTGTTTTATTGTCTGTAATTTTTATTCGGCTGTAAAGATAGTTTTTTTAGATGATTTGCTTGGCTTCAGTACTATCTAGTTGCAGCCCTTTTAGAATAGAATTGTTTATTTGGGCGTTCCACAGCCACTTGCTGCGCTAGGCCTCTGTCAGACTTTCCGCACTCGCAACTGTTCTTTTGCAGCGCAAAACAAAAATGTGCTCAAACAATTGCTCCAATCCTTAACGCAACATTCTTTAATAAATTGATATTTATTCTTTTACAAAATTCGATTAGTATCATTAATAACCAATGATAACAGGCTAATTTTTAACAAAACCGTAGCCTGAAACAATTTATCAAAAAAACGGATTCAAAAAAAGTCCAGCCGATAAACGACTGGACTTCTTTAAATTTTATTTTGGTTAAACGCTTACTTTTTCACCAACTTAATTACAGTTGATTGATCTCCAGCAAAAACGTTAATCATGTACATTCCTTTTGACAATTCGTCTACAGAAATTTCTTCTGTATTGAATCCGTTTCCATTTAAAACAATATCACCACTAATTGTGGTTAGTGTGTAATTGAAAGCACCATCAAAAGAAATAGTTACTAAATCAGAAGAAGGGTTAGGGTAAACATTAACCGCTAATCCATTCAATTCATCAATTCCAACTTGACAATCAACAGTTATGGTTTCTGTTGCTGTACATCCAGCATCACACATTACGACAACCGTATACGTTCCACAAATTAATCCATCTAAATCCTCAACATCATCAAAATCACCTGTACCATCATTATCCCAATCAAAAGTATAAGGAGTGCTACCACCAGTAACTGTGATGTCGATTGTGCCATCACTTCCTAAAATTTCATCTGTTGTTGTGAAGGTAATTTCCAATGCATCATATACAGTAATGTCAATTGAGGCTTCATTTACGCAACCGTTATCATCTGTTCCTAAAACTGTATATGTAGTTGTTCCTGTAGCATCTGGCGTAAATTCAACACCATCTTCTTCAAGGTCCCAAACATAATCTGTTGCACCGTCACCATTCAACATAACACTTTCACCTAAACAAATTTCTTCATCACTTGCGGTTGCCAATACTTCAGGAAGCTCATAAACAACAACCTCTACTTCAGCTGTGTTTTCACAACCAGTTTCGTCATCTGTCCCCAATACCGTAAACACATATTCACCTGCTTCTGGCTCAATAGCTTCTCCATCAATAATATCAATTGGATCCCATTCATACGTATCAGCTCCACCGCCAGTTAGTACAATTGATTCACCTACACAAATTTCTGCTGCATCAACACTTGCTGTTACCTCAGGTAATTCTAAAACCTCAATGTCAATTGTAAATCCGCAATCTTCATCAGCATCACTTGATGCAGTATAGGTAACTGTACCAGTTGCGTCTGGTTCAAATGGCTCCCCATTTATAACTCCCATATCCCACGAAACTGTTCCTTCACCTGATCCGTCTAAAGTAAATGAATCACCTAAACAAATAACTTCGTCTGTAACAGTAACTGTTAATGCCACACAAAGTACCTCAATTATAATCTGTCCGTTTCCTGTACCCTCTCCAGCAGTATTCACCTGGTCAGTCCCTTCATTATAAGAACCACCGCCACCACCGTTGGCTGGGTTATGGTATGATCCACCGCCACCTGAGTAGCCTCCGCCACCGCCACCGCCGGAATTTCCGCCGTTACCGCCACCGCCGAAACCACCGTTAGAAAGAGCAATGCATCCATCACCACCAGTTCCACCAGAAAGAAAAGACAAACCACCACCTCCACAATCACCATCACCACCATCTGTATAAAAACCGCCACCATGACCGGCATGCGCATTTCCATCTGGGCCCCATAAAGTTGCGCCATTACCATCTATACCTCCTAGACCATGTCGTAATAACCATGTACCGCCTA
Organism: Crocinitomix sp.; assembly: GCA_047623705.1. Classification (GTDB taxonomy): domain Bacteria; phylum Bacteroidota; class Bacteroidia; order Flavobacteriales_D; family Crocinitomicaceae; genus Crocinitomix. Next base: position 1,976 of record JBLHOW010000062.1, on the reverse strand, counting down.
GTCCGTTATCCTCACTATAACCATCTGATCCATCCTCAGCCACATTCGCGTCAATCCCAGGGAAAGATGGAGAGCCTCCACCACTCCATGCTCGGCCACCACCGCCGCCGGCAATAATCATTGGCTCATCAGTAGCGTCTACGACAAAGCTTCCGCCACCGCCACCAGATCGAGTACCCGTTGCTGTTAATCCTTCACCACCAACTAGTATAGTTAATACTTCTCCTGGAGTTACTACAAAATCACCTTGCATTGATGTTCCTAAACCACCGTCATTACTGCCTTGCGCACCAACAGTTGTTATGCGAATGGATGCGACACCAAGGGGAACGGTATAAGTATCTAGACTACCTGTATAATCATAGGTTGTTACTTGCCCCCAAGCTCCAAAAGTCCCAAATAATAGTCCTACAAAAAGCAGGCATTTAATCATGTAATTGTTTTTCATATCAAATAATTATGTAAATTTCTATAGCTGTATATATCAGTATAATATCTTAATTTTTTTTCTATTATTGACTATAAAATTTAGGAATGACCTGTTTTTTTTTAGGAACAGGACGACAGCGTGAAAAAATTAAGCTTGGGAATGGCTACAGTCAGAGTTGATTTTACTTTTTTTTGCCAAAGGATGAGGCTAGTCTTAATTGCGGTAAAAAGAGGCAGTCTTCCTCATTCGGCCTTCAAGAAAACATAACTTAAAATCAATCCTTAGTAAAGATGAGATAAGGATTAGCCCTGACTAAAGATTGTTAAATTAATCTGTTGATTTTTCATTTAGATAGTGCGTCAAGTTCATTCTATACTAAGTTATTAACGTTAAACTTTTAATGATCTGTAATGATTAATTCGACCAAAGCATAAAAGTCAAGAACAAAAATTATTAGAACTGGAGCAGAAAATAAAGCTTTTGGAAAAGCAAAAGGCCTTTCTAGAAAACCAGGTTAAACAATCAGATAAGAAAGCGTTGAAATTTACACCGACATAAGACCACATTACTCTGCTTATTACATGACTCCAAATCAAATGCATAAACAAAAAGAATCAAAATAAGAACATCTAGAAAACAAAAGACCAGCAATCACGTGATTGCTGGTCTTTACTAATTTTTTATCTTAGCACTAAATCTGTATCGTTTATTTAGGACTAGACATTTGGATTTAAAATTTACTCTTTCACTAACTTGATTACTGTAGAATGATCTCCAGCAAAAACGTTAATCATGTAAATCCCTTTTGCTAATTCGTCTACAGAAATTTCTTCTGTATTGAATCCATTTCCATTTAAAACTACATCACCATTAATTGTGGTTAATGTATAATTAAAGGTTCCTTCTAAAGTGATTGTTACCATTTCAGATGCTGGGTTAGGATAAACTGCAACTTGCAAGCCATTCAACTCATCAATTCCTACTTGGCAACCAACTGTTATTGTTTCTGTTGCTGTACATCCTGCATCACACATTACAACAACTGTATACTCTCCACAAGTTAACCCAGTTAAATCTTCAGTATCATCAAAGTCACCGGTACCATCATTATCCCAATCATAAGTATAAGCTGGGCTACCTCCCACTACCGTAATGTCAATTTCGCCGTCACTTCCAAAAATTTCATCTGTCATTGTGAATACAATTTCTAATGCTTCATAAACAGTAATGTCAATTGAGGCTTCATTTACGCAACCATTATCATCTGTTCCTTCAACAGTATAAGTAGTCGTACCTATAGCATCTGGCGTAAATTCAACACCATCTTCTTCTTCCGGATCCCAAACATAATCTGTTGCACCGTCACCATTCAACGTAACACTTTCACCTAAACAAATTTCTTCATCACTTGCGGTTGCTAATACTTCAGGAAGCTCATAAACAACAACCTCTACTTCAGCTGTGTTTTCACAACCAGTTTCGTCATCTGTCCCCAATACCGTAAACACATATTCACCTGCTTCTGGCTCAATAGCTTCTCCATCAA
>JBLHOW010000061.1:0-38141 GCA_047623705.1 Crocinitomix sp. | reverse complement strand
TTGTATCGATAATATTGCACTTTTTCTAATTTCTCGTAAATTCCCGCCATTGCTCTAAACCTTTCAAGTCCTTCCAATATTCTCGAAGCTTCTATCATTTCATTTACTGTTAATTCTTCCTGTTTTATTGACATAATTATTGTTTTTAATTTTGAAACAACACCACCGCTTAGGAAAGCAGGAACAAGACATTTTAGAAAAATACTATCCGCCTCAGGTGGATGGAGATTATTCTGAAATTTTATTTAGTCTTGTTACAAACGAGTAAGCGGTAAATTCGTTGATCACTTACAAAACAATTATTATAAAAACAGGAACATAACGAAGTGGATTATAGACTAAAAATACTAAAAAACACAATTATTAGGCTATGCCTAAAGAGATGAAAATAGACCATTCAATATTCATGGAAATTGAGTCATAGATGTCAAAAACGGTTCTAATTAATTAGAACCGTTAATCTGCATATAAATTATTGAACCGACTCCCAACCTTCAGACTTTCTAATGAGTTCCTCCAGTTGACTTTCAATAGTTGTAAATAATTTCTCTAATTCATAAAACTCACGTTGGACGTTGTATCGATAATATTGCACTTTTTCTAATTTCTCGTAAATTCCCGCCATTGCTCTAAACCTTTCAAGTCCTTCCAATATTCTCGAAGCTTCTATCATTCCATTTACTGTTAATTCTTCCTGTTTTATTGACATAATTATTGTTTTTAATTTTGAAACAACAGCACCGCTTTGGAGAGCAGGAACAAGACATTTTAGAAAAACACTATCAGCCTCAGGTAGATGGAGATTATTCTGAAAATTTATTTAGTCTTGTTACAAACGAGTAAGCGGTAAATTCGTTGATCACTTACAAAACAATTATTATAAAAACAGGAAGACAATGAAGTGAATTACAAGCTTCATTAATTCAATCAATTCTAATCGTCGAAACATTAACTTAAGTGCAATAATGTAAAGTCCAAATGTGGCTTATTTCGGGTTAATTGGCAAATACTAAACCCAATGCTCCATCTAAAGGATTAAAGTGTATCTTTTCTTTATTCAAACGTATGAAAAGTCACGTCTATTATTTGTATCTTTACCTTACATTGAAATGAATAGATTTTTAAAGCTCATACTTTCTACATTATTGCTTGCACTTTGGCCCAATACCAATTGGGCACAGTTTTACCAAGGCTCTTATCAAGAGTTTGGTAAAAATCGTGTGCAGTACAATACATTTGCGTGGAAATCTCATAATTATAAACGCTTTAAAATCTATTATAGCGGCATTAATGATGACATTGGTATCTATACTGCACGTGCCCTTCACTATTATCTGGAAAGAGCAGAATCAAGATTAGACTATTCAATTCCAGAAAAACTAGAAGTAATTGTTTATCAGAGTCAATCTAAATTCCGGCAAAGTAACCTTGGTTTAAATAATGATGAGCAATCCAACGTAGGCGGAACAACGCGAATTGTTGGTTCTAAAATATTTGTTTATTACGAAGGCGATCATCAAAAATTCAATGAAAATATCAAAGGAGCAGTTTATGAGGTTTTATTGAAACATCTGTTTTTTGGAGGAGACTGGAAAGATCAATTAAAATCTAGTGTAAACTCAGGAATTCCACTATGGTTAGAAGAAGGTTTAATTCGCTATTTCGTAAAAGAATGGGACGAAGAAACCGAGAGTAGAGTTAAAGACCTTATTCTCACAAGAAAAATTGACAAATTCAACAATTTAACCCAAGAAGAAAAACGTTTTGCTGGACATGCTGTTTGGAATTATATTGCTGAAACACATGGTCCAACGATCATCCCAAATATTCTTTATGTAACAAGAGTCTCTAAAAATGTAGAGCGCGGTTTTTATTCGCTGCTAGGAATGGATTTTGCCAAACTTACGCGGAACTACATTTCATTTTATCGAGCACGATATGTAAATGAATATGATGGCCAAAATGAACCCGACGGGGAGGATATCACTTACAAAATAAAAAAAGAATCTGATTATTATTCCGTTCGCATTAGTCCTGACGGAACCCAAGTAGCCTATGTTGAAAATCAATTGGGCCGCTACCGAGTTAAAGTTTACAATACGATAACCGGGAAAACAAAAAGAATATTTGCTGCAGAAGCTAAAATGGAACGAGTTCAAGACCACTCCTTCCCTATCCTAAGCTGGCACCCAACGGGAGATGCTTTAGCTTTTTTCTCAGAACGACGTGGTGCATTAGCTTTATATGTTCATGATTTTAACAGTGGAAAAATGGTTGAAAAACCAATTCAAAATTTAGATAAAGTTTTAGATTTTAGTTATTCACCAAATGGCAAGAAGATGATCCTTTCTGGTGTTGTTAAAGGCCAGGCAGATCTTTACCTTTATGATGTTTTTGGAAATTCTAAACAACAAATTACAGATGACATTTATGATGATTTGAACCCTCACTTTATTGATAACGGAAAAAAGGTAATCTTTGTTTCTAATAGAGTTTCTGATACCATTTTCAAAAAACCAGACATTGATTTTATCGACCGTAAAAACGACATCTACATTTATGACCTTGCAGAAATTGATAGAACCTATAAGTTTTTAGATCGAATCACAAGTACTCCAGATGTAAACGAATCACAACCTTACCAGTTGGCAACTGGTGAATTTGTCTTTTTAAGTGATGAAAATGGCTTAAACAATCGATATATAGCTATTCAAGATAGCGTCATTAGTTATATTGATACAAGTACCCATTATCGTCAAACAGTGCAAATTGAACCGCAGACAAACTATGTAACAAGTATTACCGAGCATGACATCAATCAACAAATGGATTTGGTCTATTCGGTTTATCAAAATGGGCAATATAAATTCTTAATTGACAAAGCAGACACGCGCACCTTAGATGTAATTTGGAATACAACCTACATCCTAAAAAGAAAGAAAAAGAAGGAGAAAAAAAATAAGAATACCGAAAATGATACAGTAGATGTTGGAAACCATCTCTATCAAAAAGAAATCGTTTACATAGGTGGTAACTATACTGAATCCAATACCGCACACGGTGATAATGACAGCACATTGGCTCCAAAAAAATTCACGCCGCCAAAGTACTTAATCTATAAAGTCAATTTCGCGAAGGATTTTGTGCTTTCACAATTTGATAATAATTTCTTATTCCCTAATTATCAACCGTATTCTGGACCAGGTTCGGTTTATTTTAACCCTGGAGTGAACGCCTTACTGAAGATTGGCGCAAGCGATCTCTTTGACGATTTTAAATTATTGGGTGGAGTTCGTGTTCCAACGCAACTTAATACTGGCGGAGAATTCCTTTTTATGGCGCAGCATCTTAAAAGTCGCCTTGATCATAGGTTATTAGTTTATCGCCAAAAAACCGTCGACGCAGGATCATCAAAACCATTTAAATGGTTAACACATGATGTCCGCTACCGTATGAGTTTTCCAATTACAGAAACTTGGAGTGTTCGCTCTACTTTCAACCTCAGAAAAGATAATCAAGTTTTTATCCCCGTCAGTGATATTTCCCTTTTGCTTGATTCACGTGCATCATACAACTCAGGTGTGAACTTGGAATTAGTCCTTGACAATACCATCCCAATGGAATTAAATATTCGACGCGGAACACGTTTCAAAGTATTTGCCGAATATTTGCAAGAATTAGGAGGCAATTATGATCCTACATTCAATCTTGGATTGGATTTTAGAAACTACTTACGTATTAAACGTAATTTCATTTGGGTAAATAGATTTGCAGCGTCAACTTCACTTGGTGGACGAAGATTGCTTTATTATTTGGGCGGCGTTGACAATTGGGTATTAAGACCTGATGTAGATTTTGATCAAGACATTACTGTTGATCCCTCTCAAAATTTTGCTTTCCAAACAATTGCAACACCAATGCGAGGCTTCATTCAAAATGCGCGAAATGGTAATAGTTTTGCATTATTCAATACAGAGTTTCGACTCCCAATAGTATCGTTTTTCTCACCCTACCCTATTAAAAGTGAATTCTTAAAACACTTTCAAATTGTCGCATTTGGTGATATTGGAGCTGCATGGACAGGCCCGCATCCGTTCCACTCCGATAATTATTTCAACACACAAATCATTGAAGACAAACCCGTAACAATTAATGTCGAAAATTTAAGAGAACCGATAATTGGTGGAATGGGATTTGGATTGCGTTCTAAAATTTGGGGCTATTTTGTAAGATTAGATGTTGCTTGGGGAATTGAAAATTTAGAAATTCAAAAACCATTACCCTACATTTCATTAACGAAAGATATTTAATGACAACCACCACTTTTTTACTACTAATAGTTATTGGTCTTTTTGCTGGTGCCATGAGCGGGTTTGTTGGCATAGGTGGAGGTGTAATTATGGTACCTGCATTAATTTATCTTTTAGGACTTTCACAAATGGAAGCCCAAGGAACAAGTTTAATTCTAATGTTGCCTCCAATCGGTATTATGGCCGTTATGAATTATTATAAAGCTGACCACTTAAACGGCACTTTAATTACTTACGGAGTTGTAATTGCTATTGCATTTATTATTGGTGGTTACTTCGGTTCAAAATTAGCCATTCGTCTTTCTGACAGCGTTGTTAAACTGGTTTTCGGTTTTTTAATGCTTTATATTTCTGTAAAAATGATTTATGGCGGATATAAAAGCTATATGGACGAAAAAAAGAACTTATCCGAACTGCCAATTTCTGCGCCAGACATAGATCTGGACCAGTAATTCTGAGTGGATTTTTTATTATGGAATTAAACGAACAAATAAGAAACGAAACGGCATCTATATTAGATGAAGTAATCGCAATTAGACGGCACATTCACGCCAATCCTGAACTATCGTTTGAAGAATACGAAACGAGTAAGTTTGTAGCCAGTAAATTGGCCGAATGGAATATTCCACATCAAGCGGGGATTGTAAAAACTGGAATTATTGGCTTAATAGAGCCAACAAACGGCAGCACGCATTGTATTGCTTTACGGGCTGATTTGGATGCCTTACCAATTACTGAAATTAACGAAATTGATTATAAATCAAAGAATGAAGGTATAATGCATGCTTGTGGACATGATGTGCACACGGCTATGCTCCTTGGAACTGCCAAAATTCTACATGGATTAAGAGATCAATTGAAAGTGGCGGTCAAACTTGTTTTTCAACCAGGCGAGGAAAAACTACCTGGTGGCGCCAGTTTAATGATTGCCGACGGAGTTCTAGAGAATCCAACAGTTTCTGAAATATATGCCCTGCATGTTTTTCCCGAACTTGAAGTAGGCAAAGTAGGTTTACGCGGTGGAATGTACATGGCCTCTTGTGACGAGATAAGAATGACCATTAAAGGTAAAGGTGGACATGGCGCAATGCCACATCAAAATATAGATCCTATTTTAATCTCGGCACATCTTATTACAGCTTTGCAGCAAATTGTCAGTAGAAATTGCCCACCTCAAATACCTTGTGTACTTTCCTTTGGAAGAATTGAAGGACTTGGGGCAACGAACGTAATTCCTGATGAAGTAAAGTTAGAAGGCACGTTCAGAACTATGGATGAAGCTTGGCGAAAAACGGCACATGAAAAAATTAAAGCACAAAGTGAGGCACTCGTTAAAAGTATGGACGGTGAAATTGATGTAGATATTCAAGTTGGCTATCCTTATCTCGAAAATGATCCGGAATTAACAATTATTGCGCGTCAAAAAGCAGTTAATATATTCGGAGATGAGAATGTGGTTGATTTACCCTTGAGATTAACTGGTGAAGATTTCGCCTATTTTTCTCAAAAAGTTCCTGCCACATTCATTCGGATTGGTGTTAGAAATGAAGGTAAAGGCATTATTTATCCAGTCCATAATAAACGCTTTAATATTGATGAAAAAGCGATTGAAATAGGCATGCAAACTTTATTAGCACAAGTATTGGATCGATAATTATGAAGCCAGCATTATTCTCATTTACAGCTTTACTTTTTTTTGCCGCTAGCGTATTTATTGCGCTCGAATATGAAGCGGTGGTCTATTTTTTCGTACTCAAGCTTGGACTAGGTTGGGTATATTCCAGCATTTTTATTCGAATAATTGTCGCATTCCTTTTCATTATCGGTTTAAATTCAATTTTTAAAATCTTTAAGCGAACCAGAACTGTAAAAAAATGGATTGTGGTACTCATTGGAATTGTTCCAGGTTTCTTCATTTCATTCGGTATCTCCCCTATTTATGACATTGATTATGGAATGTTAGATGATAAGCTCAAACTGGAAACTTTTGCCGAATTACCTAACGACACGAACGACACTTACGTCCATTCGGGAGGTTCTGAATTAATCGCTTTCTTAGATGTTGGTTGTGAACATTGCAAAATGGCACTCAAAAAATTAAATGCAAATGTTGCAGCAGGCCAAGTGATTCCGATTCATTTATTTTTCCATAACGACAGTTCAGATGTTCTCAATTTCATGGGGAATAATAATGAAGAAAGCATTACACTTCACTATTTGCAAAATGAAGGACAGTTTATCGAACATGCGGGATTCGAATTCCCATCAATATTTCTAATGAACCCGCAAAGTGAAACAAATTATCATTGGGTAGGTGATGAAATGAATTATTCAGCCTTAGATTATTTATTAAGCCTTGAACAATAAGCGGAGATAATCGTTATCTTTGCTTATGAATTGAAGCTGATAATTTCAACTTCGAAAAACTACTAAGAATTGAAAACATTTGACATTCCAACTTACTATCGTTCGCCGATTATCAGTCGTGTTAAAGCTATTCGTTCTAAATTTGATAAACGCAAGAAAGACTTTACACCAACACGTTTAAATTTTGGTAATATTGAATTTATTTTAGGACGACATTTTGGATTCTGTTTTGGTGTTGAAAATGCGATTGAAATTTCTTATAAAGCAATCGAAGAAAATCCCGATAAACGTATTTTTCTTTTAAGCCAAATGATTCATAACCCTGGTGTAAATGGAGACTTGGAAAAGCATGGCATTCAATTTTTACAAGACACGGAAGGCAATCAAATTATTCCTTGGAATGAAGTGAAGCCTGATGATGTAGTCATTATTCCTGCATTTGGAACAACTATTGAGATTGAAAACAAACTGAATGAAATAGGAGTTGATACACCACGTTACGATACAACTTGTCCCTTTGTTGAACGGGTTTGGAAGAAGTCTGACAAACTAGGTAGTGATGATTATACTGTCATTATTCATGGGAAAGAAAAACACGAAGAAACAAGAGCCACATTTTCTCATGCCAGCGCATCTGCCAAGTCAATCGTGATTAAAGACATTGAGGAAGCGAAATTATTGGGAGAAATGATCTTGGGCGAACGAGTAGAGAACGATTTTCTTCAACTATTTGCAGGCAGATTTTCAAGTGATTTTAATTTCAATACTGATCTCCAAAAAATTGGCGTTGTCAATCAAACAACTATGTTAGCTTCTGAAACACAAGAAATTTCGGATTATTTGGCCGACATTATGATTCAGAAATTTGGTAAAGAAAATAGCAAAAATCATTTTGCAAACACTAGAGATACGCTTTGTTATGCTACTAATGATAATCAATCGGCTACATTAGCCTTGTTGGATGAGGAAGCCGATTTAGCCATTGTTGTTGGCGGTTATAATAGTTCTAATACATCCCATTTAGTAGAATTATGTGAAAGTAAGTTCACGACTTTTTATATTAAAGATGAGACCCAAATTCAAGGAGATAATTCCGTGCAGCATTATAATATGCACACCAACGAGGAGATAGAATCTCATCCATTTCTGCCTGAAAACCGTCCATTAAAGATTGTTTTAACAAGCGGTGCTTCTTGCCCTGACGCAACAGTTGACCGGGTAATTCAATGTGTTTTAGAAATGACCAATACGAATGCTGACATAGAGTTGGCTTTGACAAAATTTAAAAAAACGTTGAATGAAGGAATTTGAGTTACATTCAGATTTCGACCCAACAGGTGATCAACCTGAGGCGATCCGTCAAATTGTTGAAGGGTTAAATGATGGGATTGATTTTCAAACTCTATTGGGCGTAACAGGAAGTGGTAAAACCTTTACCATGGCGAATGTTATTAAAGAAACAAACCGCCCTACGCTAATTTTGTCACACAATAAAACACTTGCCGCACAGCTTTACGGAGAATTTAAAAGTTTTTTCCCGAACAACGCCGTTGAGTATTTTGTGTCTTATTACGATTATTATCAACCTGAGGCCTATCTGCCAACAACAAATACCTTTATTGAAAAGGATATGTCGATCAATGATGAAATTGAGAAATTACGGTTGTCTGCTACGTCAGCCTTACTTTCAGGAAGAAAGGATGTCATTATAATAGCATCCGTTTCATGCATTTACGGTGTTGGGAATCCTGCAGAACTTGAGGAAAGCATCATTGAAATAAAAAAGGGAATGCTTGTTTCTCGCAATAAATTTTTGCTGAATTTGGTTCAAAATCTATATTCACGAAATGATATTGAACCAGAACGCGGAAATTTTAGGGTAAAAGGAGATACAGTAGACATTTTTTTAGCCTATGTGGATTATGCGCTAAGAATTATTTTTTGGGGAGATGAGATTGAGGAAATATACACCTTCGATATCGACACCAATCAGAAAATAGAACATTTTGAAGAAACGAATATTTTTCCAGCAAACATCTTTGTTTCTAGTCAAGACACGATCAATAACGCGATCCGTCAAATAGAAATAGACATAGGTAACCATGTAGAGTTTTTTAAACGCGAAGGAAAATTAATTGAAGCACAGCGAATTGATGAACGGGCTAATTATGACCTTGAAATGATTCGAGAATTAGGCTATTGTTCTGGAATCGAGAACTATTCCCGCTATTTTGACAAACGTGAACCGGGTTCTCGTCCCTTTTGTTTGTTAGATTATTTCCCAGATGACTTCATAATGATGATTGATGAAAGTCATGTGACTCTTCCACAGATTAAAGCCATGTACGGCGGTGATCGTGCGCGAAAGGTAAACTTGGTTGATTTTGGATTCAGACTGCCAGCTGCTATGGATAATAGACCTTTAAAATTTGAGGAATTTGAGTCCATTATAAAACAAACACTCTATGTAAGTGCTACCCCTGCTGATTATGAATTAGAGAAATCAGAAGGAGTAATTATTGAACAAGTTATTCGCCCAACAGGATTATTAGACCCAATCATAGAAGTACGACCTAGCGAAAATCAAATTGATGATTTAATTGAAGAAATTCATATTCGAAAGGACCGTAATGAACGTGTTTTGGTGACAACCTTGACCAAAAGAATGGCGGAAGAATTGCAAAAATATTTAGATCGATTAGGAATACCCTGTCGATACATTCACTCAGATGTTGATACCTTAGAGCGTGTTGAAATACTGCGTCAATTACGTTTGGGTGATTTTGATGTATTGATTGGAGTCAATTTATTGCGTGAAGGTTTAGATTTACCTGAGGTTTCACTCGTTTCTATTATTGATGCCGATAAAGAAGGGTTTTTACGATCAGAGCGTGCCTTAACGCAAACTGTTGGTAGAGCAGCCCGTAATATCAACGGATATGTCATAATGTATGCGGATAGAATTACGAATAGTATGCAACGTACCATTGATGAAACAAATCGAAGACGTGCAATACAGGAGGCGTATAACATAGAACACAATATTACTCCAACTCAGATTAAAAAATCCATTGAAAGCATCCTCAAACAAACCAAAGTTGCGGGTAAAGAAGGGAAAGAGAAAATATACGACACAAATGTAGAATTGGCTATGGCCGCCGATCCTGTATTTGAATATATGTCAAAAGACCAATTGCAAAAAACGACTAAGAAAATTAAGAGTGACATGGAAAAAGCCGCAAAAGCGCTTGACTTTATTGAAGCTGCACGATTGCGAGATGAAATGTTTGTTCTGGACAAAAAACTAAAAGCCTTAGAATGATTGAAGAAGTAGAAAAATTATTGACGCACAGTGTAGAATACGCTACGGAATTATTGATAGAAATGGGTGAATCTTACCCCTTTGGTGCATTTGCCGACACGATTGGAAACGTACATCCATTAGAAATGGAAATTGATATGAAAAAAGTTCCAACCATTGGGCAAGTGATCGATAATTTAACGACCTATTGCGAAGGCGAAATGAAAGCGTCTAAAATGAACGGCTATGCTTTGGCATATGAAGTCAAGCTGCAGTTAGAAGAAGGCGCAGATGCCATTGATGCCATTGCCTTTGACATTACTCATTTTGAAGCAGATGACGTTGACTTATATTATTTGCCGTTTACTACAACGCCGGAACGTAAAGCAACTGTTGGGGAATTATTTGCTGTTAAGCGATAATTAACGATCTTTTGTATGCATTCGTTATCATGAGAAACGGAATCGTATCCTTTTTTTTGTTCTTTTCTGTGTCTGTAACATACGCTCAGCCGGATACGATAGAATTTGGTCAATGGAATGAAGTGAGTCCATATATTTTTGGAAAAACAAACTGGAGCACTACCAAACCATGGGAATATCGTGAATACGTAAACCCTAATTATGATACGATTTTTTGGAAGAAAGATTCAAGCTTGTATTCTGGATATCTGAAAATGCATAATACCGAAATCCATTATAAAGATACTTCTCATATAGGGCAATCTACTTATAGGGTGGTTAATGGAATTCCAACTTTTATAAACTCTTATACTTATACCTATAAAGACGCGGATGGTGCACCGTGTAAACCTTGGGAAATAAATCAGGGATATGCAACCGACTCTAGCGTAATTCGACGTAAATTCTACTATAACGGTCAAATCGAACGGGAATCTGAATATTTTACCGATAAAAAAATTAGAATTTTAAAGGTTTATGATCTTTCTGGCACCCTCTTATTAGTAACGAGTAGAAAAAATGGAGTTAATGACGGAGAATCTTATTCAAAATTGAGCAAATGCTGTGGTTTAACCATTATATATAAGGAAGGCCAAATCCAATCTTTTGACGCGCCTTCTCTATTTTATTTTAATAGATTTGGGAATAATACAACAGCTGATAAATTTGTTTTGCTTTTGAACAATGACCCAGCTTATTCATGGGGGCATTTGGTTATTACAGATCAACCCTCAATTAAAAAGTACTTGCTTTTGTATTTAGTTAAAAATTATGAAGGATTACATCAAAGCATACCAGGACGAGGATTGAAAGCACGTAGAAAGAAACAATTACTTCATAAAGCAATGAAATTAAAAAGCAGGATTACCACTAGGGAACTTCGGCAATAAACGGCCATCATAAAGCTCAAATGCAATTCGAATTTCGTGACTAAAGGTGTTCGAAACGAAACTCGATTGATAGTATTCTAGAAAATATCCGACATAGATCTTGTCAAATCGAGCGGTTAAAGCACCTAGAAAGCTAGATCCATTGCGGTATCCTAAACCTACAGAGAACTCATTCTTTTTACTAAAGACACCGTAAAGCATTCCTGTAAATGAACTAGCAGTACCATCTGTCCGCAGGGCTGATATTCCTTCTAAACTAAAACTTCGAGTTAATCTTTGTTTATAAGAACCATGGAGATAATAATGTCGTCTCGCTTGATAATTCAATTTTTCAAACCGTTCTGAAAATAAATGCGTGCTTGATAAACCTAAGGAAAATTTATAATTGTACAATTGAATCCCAGCCCCAGCATTAAATTTAGTTTCACTTATACCAATAGGTGGAATTGCAGGATCAAATTCAACCGTCGGCGGAAACCAAACTCCAGCAAATGATAAACTATGAAAACCGGGAGATATTCCTACACTCAAATATGTCTTGTTTAACTTGAACTGAATATTTATAGGCACACTAACAAAATGTGAACGCATTGTTCCAATTTTTTCAAAGCGATATGAAAGCCCTGTTGTGCCAGTGGCAAAAGGAACGCCACTTTTTTTGCCAAATGCTAAACACCTAATCGCTCCATTCACTTGAAGTCCTAATGGTGCTTGATCAAAACTTGTCCATTGCGTTTTAGCAACACTATTTGCACTATATAAATTATAAGTGCCTATTGACGCAGGATTGAACCAATACGAACGTTGACCTTCACTTTGATAAATAACATCTTGTTGCGCAAATGTAGAAAGAGTAAAAAGTGAAACAGTTAGGGCTAAAGTTTTGGGGAATAGCATAATATATTTTTCTTTTAAAACGATTTATCCTGCAAAATATTTTATCTCTTATCAGATAATTATCCTAGAAATAGAATTCATTAGCTAAACAAATTCGACTTGCATTAGTTACAGTTGTGCCTTAAAATAATCGCGCTAAGGATCTAAAAAGATAAGTTCCCGCTAGGAAAGTTCGTTTGCATAGTACTATCAAATAAGTCGTATGCCACTCTATATTCAATGCTAGATTTGACAGGATTTATCCCAGATAAATTATGACGCAAATAACATCCTAAGCTTAAAGCATTAAACCGAATAGATGCACCACCTAATAAGTTATCTCCAGAGCCATAACCTATTCCTGCCGTTAACTCTCTTTTACCCCAAATTGCATAAAGCATAGTTGCTATATTAACTGTTTTTCCATCTGTTTCAGAATTAAATACGCCTTTTAAATGAAGTTTTCTACTTAGCAATTGTTGATATGAACCATGTAAATGAAAAGTACGCATAGCATAATATGACAATTCACTCAGTTGATTTCTGAATATATCACTTGTAGAAAACCCGAGGGCAAATTTTTCGTTATACCAATATGCTCCCGCATCTAGCATAAACCTTTGATGATGTTCCACTCCCTCTCTTGGGAAAATCGGATATTCTATTGAAGGACCAAAACATCCATAATAATAAGCTGTGGGAAAAGCAAGGTTCTCTATTCCAGGAGCAAGACCTATACTTAAAACCGAATTTCCTAGATCAAATTGTAAGTTAACCTGAGCAGAAAAGCCCATTTGAAAATAATACCATTGCCTTTGATAATAACTTTTAAACCCAATTGCGCCTCGAATTTTCGTTGCACTTTTATCTCCAAAATTAAGACATTTAAAGGCTCCGTTAAGCTGAAAACTAGTCGGTGAATTATGAAATTTCCATGGTGCAAAATTCATTCGGTTACTCAGAGAAACCTTATTTAAAGTACCAATTGAAGCAGGGTTTACTAAATAAGAACGTAAACCTTCACTCAAATACATAGGCGCTCCTTGTGCTTGCACAGTTGGCACAAGCACAATTAAAAAAGTGGTAAAAATAATAGTCTTTAAGTAGTTCATAAAGGCGACACATTTTCGTTTTCAGTAGTTTATGTCATAAAAAGTCAAACGTAACCCTAAACGATTCAACTAAATATTCTAACGAAAACAGAAGCCTTCTGTCAATAAAAAATGCTGATCTTTTTTTTAAGGCATAAATATAGACTCGGCTTGCTTTAAATCACTCACCTTAAAATAACGCCGAACTTCGTTCATGTCAAAATAAGATACCAAAGCTTGGTTCTTAAGTAACTCAAACGGAGGATTCACTTTTTCTTTGCCTGCATCCAATATGATTACAGCTTGATAACCTGCTCCTGATGATGATTTTGACTTATACGTCATGTTTTGGTGATAGCCTTTAAAATAGATGCTATCAATAGCATAGTTTTCAACCTGACTTTCCACAGGTAAAAAAACCACCATCATCTTTTGTCCATCTTCTTGCCCAGGAACAATTTCCTGCCAAGTTGGACCAACTACTTTAACTTCTGGAGTTTCCATAAGTGCAACTTCTTTACTACCTGTGCAGCTTTGCACAATTGCACCTACTACTGCAAATAGAAATAATATTTTCACGAAATTCTTCATACAAAATTCTAATCTTTACTTTATATAGATGCAATAATATTGCCAAACGACTATTACAGTCTTTTGATCGTTCGCATTTTTGAATTTTAATCTACCAATAGCTTAATTACGGTTTGTTCTTCATCTAGTCCTTGCAAGGCAATATAGTAAACGCCTTTTGCAACTTCTAAATTAATTCCAACCTCATTGACATTATAATGTGTCGCCTTGTAAACCAATCTTCCAGAGACGTCATAAACGTCTAATTGAACGGCATCAGCAATTGTTTGCCAGTTAATTACAAAGCTTCCGCTAGTTGGATTTGGATATACTTTAATATTGGATGGATTATATTCGGTCAATGTCAAGGCTACAATATCATGACAGTCAGATGTATCAATACAATCACCATCATCAATAATTACGGCATAACTACCGTTTTCAGTTGGAGTAAAGGATTGATCCGTTGCAGCATCAATAACCGCCCAATCTGCATCACAATCTAACCATTGATAAGTTACTCCAGTTTCATTCGCCATCAATTCATAATCTCCAGCTGTAACTGTTACATTTACGTCTAGTATTTCCATGGTTAAGGTCACAATAGAGTCACAGCCATGAACAGTAGCGAACGGTTCAATATACTCCCCACTTTCTGTTATTACTTGTGTTCCCAACACATATTCTTCACCATTACAAATCGCCATTTCAATTGAATCGTGATAAGCAGGATGAACCGTAACTACACTTGGCCAAGATCCACTGCTCGTTAATTCTCCTTCATAACCCGTCATTGATAAGGTATACGTTCCGGCAGATTCCAAGATCAATGAATCAATCATTTCATTGGATGTATAGGTATCAATGTCATTTGTAAACGTCCAAAGAATATCATCCAAAGGAGTTCCTGTATATTCAAAATGAATTTTATCACCAACACAGATTTCAGATTCTACAATTTCAAAATCCAAATCAATATATGGTTTTATGAAAACAGTATAATCTTCTACTTCGCCGTCATATCCAGTATCACAAGGGCCAGCATCTGAATTGTATTTAGCACTTACCCGCATGGTAGTTTTCCCTAAATGAGCATCCGCAGGAACTGAAATAGCCAATGGAGAAAGTGTAGTAACACCATCATCTGTATCGTAAGCTGTTCCTAAATCGTAATCCTCTCCTGGATCTTCAAAATCGCCATCTCTATTCCAATCAATCCAAGCATTTGCGTGAATTGTAAATGCACCGTCTGTAGCTAGATTCATTGAAAAATCATATGTTAATCCAGTATATAAATTTGCCGTATCCAAATCAATATAACTTGAATATGGAGCAGGTTTACCTGACGGATTATTTAAATCGTTAAAATCTACCAACGTTACAGCAGTTCCCCAACTCATATTCCCGTAAGATTCGCAATATTCATATGGACGAACAGTATACATGAACTTATAAGTCTCCGTAAAATCACTAAAAGCACCATTTGCACGTACTTTAAAATAGACTTTTGTACCCGAAGGAAAATCAGGAAGCGGTTCGACTGAAACCCATGTGCTATCTGCAACATTTTCCATATCAATTGTATTTTCAAAAGTCGGCGCGTCTATCGACCAACGTACTACAGCTGATTCAACATCCCAATCGTATGTGATTTGAGATGTAACGTATTGCGGACTTTCTTCAGCAGGAGTTGTAAAGGTTGGTGGGTCTGTAATCCATGTTTTAACAATTGCAGGATTAGGTGCTCTACCTTTTAAAGCATATTCCCATACTCCCCTTCCCCAAGTTGCAGCACGTAGCGTATTGGAACCATTCATTACTTCTAATTCAGCAACCATACAATTAGGCAAATCTTCATTATATAATTCCCAATCCGTGTCTCCCATTTCTTTCACATAAACACCGATCTCTGCCCCCAAATAAATATTTGATTCGGCAGTATGATCAATTACAACACAGCGAATTGGCATATCATTTAAATTTGCTGTAATATTTGTCCAAGTTGAACCGCTATCATGGGTAATGTATACTTTTGAACCATCATCTTGATAGCGATTATAGGTAACTACAATTGTATTATCATCAGTTGGATCAAATGCCATATAAGTAATGGAATAACTTGGAAGCGTACCTTGAATATTGGCCCAAGTTACCCCAGCATCTGCAGATCTATAAATCTGCTGACCTCTTGAGGCAATCATGATATTTGAATTGTTTTGGGCTATTGAGGCTTCACTAGTCGTACCTATAAATCCAGGTGAGCCCATAACTTCCCACGTTGATCCAAAATCTAAACTTCTATGCACGTCTTCTCCAAAATGAAAAACAGTCATATGATCATTAGGATCGTAGATCATTGGTGCCACCCAACTTGATGAGTGCCCTGGAGGAGATGCATTACCTTGCGTTTGTCCACCATCAAATGTTCGTCTACGCGTACCGTTTTGATAACTTCCAATCATCCAATCATCATTTAAAGGATGAACGATTCCTTCCATTCCATCTGCACCTGCGTATTCAATCCAACCAGATTGTAATTTAATACTGGTACCATTATCTTGTGAACCTACTATTGTTCTATAATGATTCGATTGACTAACACCTAGTGTATAATTTTCACGAATCCCTGTTTCATGATTCAACTTTTCCCAAGTGGTTCCATTGTCTGTACTTTTGGCAAAAAAACCATCCGTTGCCATATAAAAATTACCACTAATACATTCCGCTTCTCGCATATCCGCATGGATATATTGATCCCCGTCAAATGGCGCAGCCCAAAGGCCCCACCAAGTTACCTGGTCAAATGTAATTCCGCCATCATCTGAAGCAAAGGCGTCAATACTTCCAATTGTCATTCTTGTTGTATCGACGTCACTTACTGCAAAACCTTCGCTACTCATTCCAGGACTTGATCTAAACGTAAAATTAACACCACTGTCATAAGAAATCCAAATTCCGTTACTCGAAACAAAATAAAGGCAATCATCACAAATCGGACTGACATCTAAATGAACATTTGTATTATTACTATTTCCAACAATTTCTGCAGAGCCTGTAAACGTTATCCCGTTATCCGTTGATCTTAAAACTTTATTCTTGTTTGCTCCCCAATAATAATAATCATAGATATAAATGATATCAGGATCAGTAGGATGAAATTCAATTTGAGAAATACTTCCGCTAGTCACTTTTACCCAAGTTGCTAAATCATCAGTTGAACGATACAAACCATCACTTGCACAAACGAATACTAAATCTGGAATTGTTGGATGATAAGCAATATCCCTTACCGAAAAATTACTCCCTAAACCACCTTTATCTAAGATTACCGGATTATAATTAGTTTCTAGCCAATTATCTCCACCATCCGTTGAACGATAAATACCATGTGTTACGCCATTTCCTGCATTTCTTAAATTGATTAAAACATGATCAACGTCTGTTGGTGAAACAGTCATTGCATTTACACCACTTGCAAAAAGAAAATCCGTAGAACCGCCATCCCAAGTTGTTCCACCATCATCTGAAGCCCAAAAACCTCCACTTCGTGATCCAAAATACATTCGATCCGAATCATCTGGATTTACATAAAACGTTTCTACTCGACCTAATCCAGCCGAATAATGACCTGTGATACTGTCAATGCTTGCTGGTCCAACTTCTTCCCAACCATCATCAAATAAATATTTTTCGGTTGTAGAGGGGGTTTCTTTTATGAATTTTTCGAAGGCTTTTTTAACGAAATAAGGATCTTCTTCTGAACGATTTCCACTAGGATAATATTTAGATTCATTGGCATATTTCCAACGTTGATAACCCATCCAACCTGAGCCTTTCTCATGTTTATCAATGGTTTCAAAATAGGCATCTGCGACTTCGCATACTTCATAAAAATTGACGGAATTATCTTTCATCAATTCTTTATAAGCCCTTTGGCCAAATGCCGAGCTCGAAATTAACGTAATAAGTACAACAAGAATTTTGAATTGACGCTTCATGGAGGGATAGTTTAATTGCTTCCCAAAGCTACCAATTTATTTAATGTTTTCAAAGGAAAACACTCTCGTACAATCGTAATGCTAAGGTTTATTCAATAATCACCTTCTCGCGCAACAACTCACCACTGTCTTTTCTTAAGGTCACAAAATAAACACCAACTGCCGTTCTTAACTCAATATCAATGAATCCTTGCTTATTGTTCGCTGCTTGATAAACTATTCTGCCAGCAGGATCGCAAATTTCAATGGCAATCACTGAATTAATACCACCTAAATCGATTCGGAATGTTCCATTATTTGGATTAGGATAAATACGCACACCATTTGCTTCAAATGAACCAATGCTTAATGCTGTAATATCATAACAAGCAGACGTATCTGTACATCCATCTTGTGTAATTACGACAGCATAACTACCGTTATCTAACGGAGCATAGGTTTGATCAGTTGCTCCATCAATTTCCGCCCAATCGTCATTACAATCTAACCATTGGTAAGTTTCTCCTGGTTCGTCTGCAGTTAATTCATAATCTTCTGCCGTTACAGCAACGTTTACCAAATTAATTACCAAGTCATAGGTTAGAATTGAATCACAACCTGCATCATTCGTTAAAGTATCCATATAAACTCCAGACTCAGTCCATGTATATAAACCACTTGGCGACTCATAGCTATCACAGGCCGTAATTGCAAAGTCAGCCTCAGTTGTAACATCAATTGTTAAATCAACGGTAATTAATGAATCACACCCAGCGCCATTAGTTAAAGTATCCATATAGGTACCTGTTTCAGTCCATGTATAATCCCCACTTGGAGATGAATATGATTCACAAGCAGTAGGAGTAATTGTCGCCGTTGTATAATCGATTGACAAGTTTATTGTAATAATTGAATCGCAGCCGTTTGTGTTTGATAGTGTATCTGTATAAATTCCAGTTGAATTCCATGTATACAATCCACTTGGTGAAATATATTCATAACAACTTGATGCTTCCATTTCAGCAAAACTATTGGCGCAACTGAAAACAATAGAGTAATCTTCAACTTCTCCTGCTATTGTGCCACATGGGTCTAAATCTGAAGCGTAAACATTTCTAATTCTCAAACGCGTCGTGTCTTCTTGCGTTGCATAACTAGGTACCGTAAATGTTCCAAAGCTCTGGTGATCGACATCAAAATCTGACATTTCAATAAATTCGTCTTCTTCAAATTCGGAATTGTAATTATAATCAATCCAAGCACCAATAATGTCTGGATCAAATGCATAATTTAAATTTCCCTGAATCGTGTAGGTTGAATCTAAATAGAGTGTTGTTATTTGATCTGTGAAATCGCCGTAATATTCTTGTCCACTAGGATTGTTAATGTCTTCTAATTCTACAAAGTCAATATAATCACTACCTGTTCCTGGGCTTCCAATACCACCGCAATATTCAAACTGACGAATTTGATACATGAACTTATAAGTTTCGGTTGTATCATCATCCTCTCCAATGGCATAAACTTTAAAGTAAATTTTAGTTCCTTCAAGATAATCTGGGATAGCGGTTTCTGTCACCCAAGTAGTATCCGAAACGTTTTCCATTGCGATTGAATTCTCGAATGTTGGTGCATCTATTGACCATTCAACATAAGCCTCACTTATATCTCCGTCATAATGAATTTGAGATGTAACGTATTGGTTAACGCCTTCCTTTGGAAATTCAAACGTGGGTTGATCAGTGATTCCTGTCAATAAAATGGCTGGATATTCGTTACGGTCTCTTAAAGTATATTCCCAAACACCTCTTCCCCATGTTGCTGCACGCAATGTATTTGTTCCGTAGACAACTTCTAATTCATTGATCACGCAATTGGGTAATTCGTCATTGTACAATTCCCAATCAGTAGCATCCATAGTTTTGACATAAACACCTATTTCCGCAGCCAAATAAATATTCGATTCATTTGAGTGATCGATTACAGCTCCTCGAATCGGCATGTCATTCAAGTTCTCGGTAATGTTTACCCAAGTTGCCCCCATGTCATGTGTTATATAGACCTTTTGTCCATCATTTTGATAACGATTATATGTCACAATGAAGGTATTGTCATCATTTGGATCAAAAGCTATATCCGTTATCGTATAATTTGGTAAAGTCCCTTTAATGTTGACCCAAGTTACACCACCGTCCATAGAACGTTCAATATTTTGATTTCGTGATGCAATAATAATATCCGTATTATTTTCAGCAATTGCTGCTTCTTTTATTTGTCCGCCAAAAGCTGGTGTTCCTGTGACAACCCAACTGCTTGTAAAATTTTCTGTTTTATGAACATTTTCACCAAAATGATAAATTGTTAAATGATCGTTAGGATCATATGCCATAGGTGCAACCCAATAAGAAGAGTGTCCGGGAGGAGATGCGCCTGCTCGCGTTAAACCTCCATTAAAGGTTTTGGTACGTGAACCATACTGGTAACTGCTAATCATCCAATCTGAATTTAAAGGATGAATAATTCCTTCCATTCCATCTCCACCAGTATATTCAAGCCAAGTTGTTTTATGTTTAATACTTGTTCCATTGTCTTGTGAACCTACAATAGTTCTATAATGATTGGATTGACTAGCACCTAAAGTATAATTTTCACGAATCGACATACCTTGATTCAAATGTTCCCATGTTAATCCATTGTCTTCACTTTTACCGAAATAACCATCTGTTGCGACATAGAAAACGCCATTAATACATTCGGCTTCTCTTAAATCTGCATGGATATACTGTGTTGAATTCGCATGTCTTTCTTGGAAATCTCCGGGTCCGTGTGCCGCATTGCCTAAACTCCACCACGTTGATTGATCAAACGAATAACCACCATCTTCAGAAGTAAAACAATCTACATAACCATAAATCATTTTGGTTGTATCTTCATCACTTACAGCAAAACCCTGACTTCCACTGGAAGGATTACTTGCAAATTCAAATGTTAAGCCTGCATCAAATGATTTCCAAATTCCATTACCTGAGGCAAAATAAATACAATCGTCACATTCATCACTCACATCTAATTGTACGCTCGTATTATTTGAATTACCAACAATTTCTGCAGAACCAATAAAACTCAGTCCGCCATCAGTTGAACGCAACACTTTATTTCTATTGGGATTATTTCGATCGTAGATATAAATAATGTCATCATTTGTTGGATGAAATTCTATATCTGTAATATTTCCTCCTGCTTCGACAGCCCAAGTATCTAAATCATTATCAGAACGATAAAGGCCATAATTTGTACCAATAAAGATCAAATCTGCTATTTCGGGATGATAAGCAATTCTATTGATTTGAAAATTACTTCCCAAACCACCCAAGCCTAATTCAGTAGGGTTAAAATCAGTCTCTAACCATGTGTCACCGCCATCTGTAGATCGGTAAATTCCATGAGAATTTCCATTTCCTGAATTTCTAACATTGATAATGATTTCATCCGGATCCGTTGGCGAAACTGACAAGGTATTAACACCACTTGCAAAAAGAAAATCTGTTGTCCCCCCTGTCCAAGAAACACCGGCATCAATCGATTTCCAAAACCCACCACTTCGTGTTCCAATATACATTAGATCCGCATCAGCTGGATTCACATAAAAAGTTTCTAGGCGACCTAATCCTGCTGAATAATGTCCAGTTATACTATCAATAACTACTGGACCAACCTCTTCCCATCCTCCATCATATAGAACTTTATCTAAAACTGGTGGATTATCTGCTAAAAAACTTTCATATGCTTTTCTAACGAAATAAGGATCCACAATTGAACGATCACCGCTAGGGTAATATTTCGATTCATTTTCATGTTTCCAACGTTGATAAGGTTTCCATCCAGAGCCTTTGACACTTTTATCAATTGTTTCAAAATAGGCATCTGCTACAGCGCAAACCTCATAAAAATTGACGGAATTATCTTGCATCAAATCTTTGTACGATTGCTGTGAAATAGAAGCTGTAGCAACAAATGCAAATAAAATGGAAAAAATAATTTTAGGAAACATAAGGATTGATTTAGTACATAAATGTACTAAATCAATCAATAGCCCGCAAAATCACACCTAATTTTATAACCTTATTCGACTATTAGAACAATTCATATGATCAACAACCCTTATTGTAACTCTAAAATAGCACGTTCAATTATTTCATCTTTGGTTTTGTCCATAGTATCTAACATAACATTAATGTCGGGTTCAAAACCATTGTCTAAATGGTGCTCGCTTCCGTCATCTGCAACACCTACAAACTCACTGATAGACATATTCCAAATCCAACCATTGGCTAAATACCCTGCGGCTACGGAGCCACTTCCACCGCCTGTTCGTTGACCAATAAAAGTGACATTATCCAAGGGATTAACAGAATAACAAAAAGTTGTTGCCGCACTATAAACAAATCGATCAGTTAATACGGCCACTGGTTTTAAAAAGCGATTTTCAGTAGTAGCGGGTTTAAGATTTGCAGGGCTTCGCATAAATCCATCCGCTGCTGGTCCAATTTTGAAATTTTCATATCCTATATACACTTCTTCATCTGTAAAGTAAGCAGCAATATTGGTGGCAAGTGCTGGGTTTCCTCCTGTATTTCCTCGGATATCTATTATTATTCCTTTGGCTGAATTTAAGGACTGAAAAACTGTTTCTAATTCTTCGTTAGAAATTTCAACATTAAAAGATGGGATATTAATGTATCCCACTTCGTTATCTTGAGGTAAACGTCCATAAACCATTCTCAAGTCCGACTCTCCTATAGTACCTAAACTATTTATTTCTGGTGCAACAGTTGCACCAATATAATTATCAATTAAGATTCCTCCGTGCAATGAAAATGGATAACCACTAATAAAATCATAACCGCTAAAAAGAGTTGTCTCACCATTCACATCTTCGTTGTACAAAGCCGTGTGTCCATCTTTTAACTGTTGAACGATAATTGCTAATGTTCCAAAAAGTGAATCCGCAGTCATTTCTTCAGAAATCAATGGCCGTAACGAATCACTTAAATGTGTCATATCAACTCCTTTAAAATTCAGCATCCCATATTTCTCAGCTACTAAATTGGTATACGCTTCAAAAACCGCAATGTTTGACTGCTCAGGTCTCGGTTTCATAAATACTTTTTCGCAGCTACTAACCACTACGAATAAAACTACTAATGCTATAATGCTTAAAAATTTCATGGCTATTTATTTTTATTCGATTCTTTATTAATTCTTGTCTTTGTCTTACTGATATAGTTAAAACGTACACTTAAGGTATGCGCCGCAATTGTAATTGGATAATTATTAACTGTGCGATAATTAAGCAAATCCCATTGATAGGCAATTTGCCACCTTTCCTTATAATCTACGGAGACCGTGGTTTCAATTTTATTGAATTTACCAAGGGGTTCAAGAGATGCATAACTTAAACTCAATGGACTTGTTGTTGCATCATTTTGAAAATCGAAAACACCTGTTTCTAATACCTTTTGCGAAGCGGAATAAGCAAAACTCGTTGCTTCTTTAGCCATTGAAAAAATTCCAAGCGCCATTTCGAAATTGACTTGAACATCATCTCCCACCTGTTTTGAATAACGTCCCAAAATAGAAAGTGTTGAATTAAAAATCACCCCTATGCTATTGTTCCCTAAAGAACTAAAATTTGTGAAATTCACATTCATTAAACTCCATTTCCCACCGAATTGATAGTTTTTAGGCAATTTTTTTGTAAAGTCAAAATTATAATTTGCATTGACATTATAACCACTACCAACATGATAACTCGTTTTAAGGGCAGCATAACGAATATTAAAGTTGGTTGACCAGAAATATGTATCACTTTCCCGACTTGTGCCAGCAACAAAGCTTCCGCTTAAACCGCTGTAGGGCACATTGGAGAACTTGGCATCTTGAAATGCCCCAATTCCGCCACCAAGACCTAAATAAGACTTTTTTAGGACGATTCGACGAACATTCTCTTGCGAATGACCTGATAATGCGAGTCCGCATATGAAAATTGAAAAAATTGCTAATTTCATTGGATTAAAATTGATTTGAAAGCTCGTTTCTTCGCAAAGCGAAGCAGATTTGATTACTCTTTTTTTTGTCCTCATAGTAAATTTAGTTTTAATTAAATCTACCAGGGTAACGACTCAGAGTCGTGTGGCACTTAAGTTTACAATCCAATCTCTTCCTTGGTGTTGATAATAAACAGTGTAATTCCACAACAAATGTATTAATTTTTTGAATTAAATACACAAAAGTAAAAACATATTAATGCTAATTAAATTAGTGATTTAATGTTTTTATTAGTAATTTAGACTATGAGTTCATTTGGAAGTATATCAGCAATGCTTATTTCGTTGAAGAATAATAGAATTCCTAAACGAGAAAGAAAGTTAGGACATAAGGAATATCTCGAAGGAATTCATATTGGCGAACCTCTGCAATTTAAAAATAAGTTAAGCTCACACCAAATGGAAGCATTTAAGGAAGAGCTTGTTGAGACAAAAAGAAAAACAACGCGTCAAACAATACTCATCTACGTCATTACGTTACTAACTGTGGCTATAATTATCACTTATAAAGTCAACACATATTAAAAGACAATGACAAGTTAACCCAAAACTTGAAACAGATGAAAAAGAGGTTGGTTCAATAACCAATCTCTTTTTATTTTATAGGTCTTGACTTATGCCTATCTTTGTGTTGTCAATTAATTCGAAGATGAAAACCTATTATTATCTCATTCAAATCCAATACTTGGGCTTTAGGTTCCATGGATGGCAAAAGCAACCCAATTTAAAAACGGTACACCTTATGGTTGATAAAACCTTAAAGTTTGCTTTGGGGCATGATCAATTTAAATCAATTGGCAGCAGTAGAACGGATTCAAAAGTATCTGCGAACCAAGGAGCTTTTGAACTTTTTTTACATGAACCAATTGAAATGGAGGAATTTTTGCAATCCTTTAATTCTAATTTACCTAATGATATTCGCGCAATTAAAATTGATGAGGTAGATGAGAAATTCAATATCATTCAAACGCCAAAATTGAAATCATATCTCTATTTATTTACGTTTGGCGAAAAGCCTCATCCCTTTTCTGCTGCTCTAATGACTTATTTTAAAGGGGATTTGGACATTGTATTAATGCAGCAAGGCGCAGCGTTATTTGAAGGAAAGCATAATTTTATAAAATATTGCACAAAACCCTCTCCCAATACAAATTTCAACCGAGAGGTTGTCTATTGCCGCATTCAAAAAAACACGACTTATACAGCCAATTTTTTTCCAGAAAAATCATATGCCTTAGAAATACAATCGGCAGGATTTATGCGTTACCAAGTTCGTTTAATTATGGGGCAATTAATTCGACTAGGGCGACATGAAATCACGTTGGAAATAATTACTGAAAGCTTAACAGGAAATGATCGTAATGCCTTGGACCAAATTGCACCAGGATCTGGATTAATTCTTCAAAATTTAGAATTTGACTTTTAAAAGAGATTGAAATATGAATGATTTTTTTACAAAACTCGGCAGAATCAAGCACGAAATAGTCTTATTAAGTTTATTAATTGTTCTTTTTGGACCGCTATTCGTTAGTGAGGAAATCAATGAGTTGATTAATCCCCTATTCTTTGCGCAAACCTTATTTGTTGGCATCATTTTATTCGAAAACAAGCGAATTTTAAAATACTTATTCATTGGTTTCTTAATCATTGTATTATCGCTCTATCTTCTCAATTTTTTTTCGGACGCGATTCAATTAAAACTAATTCCCCGTGGAATTTATATCGCCAGTTTTCTGGTTATAGCCTATGAAACTTATATCCAAATTTATCGCACAAAAGAAGTTAGCCGTGCAATGGTTTCAGCCGTTTTTACTGGTTTCATTTTACTTTGTTTAATCGCAGGACTTTACTTTGCACTTATAGAGGCCATAGCTCCAAATTCATTTTCAAATCTAGGATCGCCAGCTGAGCAATATGGTAATCTGTCTTATTTCAGTTTTATTACCACCTTAACAATTGGTTACGGAGATATTGTTCCGCTAACTTTGCACGCCAAAAAGGCGACTATGCTCATTGGTTTAATCGGCAATTTTTATTCAGTTATTGTAACAGGTATTATTATTGGTAAATACTTAAATCGTAAAGATTAATGCAACCCTATTGCCGTGTCTTTCATCAAACAGAAAAGAATTGACATGAAAAAACAGGTTTTAATTGGATTATTAGCACTCGTCATTATATCATGTAACAAAACGGATGATGTGGCTTTAAGTTTGAGTCTAATCCACCAAGGAGTTTTGTATGGTGCTGGTGAAGAAAATATTTCGGAAGAAAATTTAGTGATTGAAAAAAAACAAGATTGGAAAGACTTGTTGTCCAAAATAAACACAATCAATAATGAATCTGAGAATTTCACTGAAATGAAAATTGATTTTGATGAATTTATAGTAGTTGCTTGTTTTGATAAGGTCCACTCTTCTGGGGGAAGCACTATTGCTATAACTGAGACTGAGGTTAATAATAATGAGGTTCTATTTAATGTCTCAAAAGAATCTTCGAACGGATTCGTTACCTCCGTAATCACACAACCATATTATTTAGCCAAATTTCCTAAAACCAATAAAAAAATCACTTTTACAGAATAAGTAGTTTATACTTATCTTAGCGTTAAATCTTTCAATTAACGTGAACGAACTTCCGCAACGCAAAATAATTCACATTGATATGGACGCGTTTTTTACGTCTGTAGAGCAATTGGATAACCCCGAATTAAGAGGTAAAGCCATTGCGGTTGGTGGAAATGAAAAACGTGGTGTTGTTGCTGCTGCAAGTTATGAAGCTCGCAAATTTGGCGTACGTTCAGCCATGTCAAGTGCTTTAGCAAAAAAGAAATGTCCTGCACTCATCTTTGTCCCTCATCATTTTGATCGTTATAAGGAAGTTTCTCGTCAAATTCGAGAAATATTTCTGTTTTATACAGATTTGGTTGAGCCACTTTCATTAGATGAAGCCTTTTTGGATGTAACCGACAATCTCCATAGTCATAAATCTGCAACGGAGGTCGCTAAAGAAATACGTCAACGCATTTTTGAAGAAACTGGGCTTACCGCGTCAGCCGGAATTTCGATTAATAAGTTTATGGCTAAAATTGGAAGCGATATTAATAAACCGAACGGCCAAAAGACCATTAAACCTGCAGAAGTAATTCCTTTTTTAGAAACCTTATCAATCAATAAATTTTTCGGTGTTGGAAAAGTCACTGCCAAGAAAATGAACAGCTGGGGAATTTACAATGGCCATCAGCTTAAGCAGCACACGCGTGAGTTTTTAACACAGCACTTTGGGAAATCGGGCAACCACTTTTACAATATTGTTAGAGGAATTCAACACAGTGAGGTAAAACCAAACCGCATTCGAAAATCAGTAGGAACAGAACGTACATTTAACGAAAACAAATATGAAATTTCAGATATTCTAGCATCTTTGGATACAATTGCTACTGAGACGGAAAAACGAATGATATCCTCAAAATCGAAGGGGAAAACTATTACCGTAAAAATTAAATACAATGACTTTACCGTTCAAACGCGTAGTAGAACCATTACTGAGTATGTGGACAGTAAAACGGATATTTGGCCGGTTGTGCTTGAATTAATTGAGCAAGATGAATTAGCACTCCCAATTCGACTTTTAGGAATCTCTCTTTCAAATTTGGAGCATTTAAAGAAAGAAGTTGTTATAAGAGAAAATCCGCAATTAAGGTTTGCTTTTTAGTGCTTCAATTTTAGCATCTAAGACTTGCTGTTGAACATGGGCCTGTTTAATTTGAGCCTGACTCGGTGCAGAAGGGCGGTGAGACTTTAATTGGATTAATTTTTTTGCTAGATCTGATATTTCGGTTGTTTCAGCATTGAAATAAGTTTCTTGAAAACGCTCATAAATATAATCTACGGCCATTATATTTGGATGAATCAAATCTGAATTATAAAAGCGATAATCGCGCAAATCGTCTATCACTATTTCATAAGCCGGAAAATAATGAACGAAGTCAAATTTCCGCACTAAATAATCACTTAACAAAAGCAAAATTGATTTGCTTAAATTATTGGCGTGTAGCCCATTTTTTATGTGACGAACAGGGCTAACTGTAAGCATAATTTCCAATGCAGGTTTTTCTCTGTGCAAATCTTCAAATAATTTCACATACAGTTGCTTCAACTCTTCCAAATCAAGCAATTCTTTTTTGAATTGATTTTGCGGAATTTTATGACAATTTGAAACAATTTCATTTTGTTCAATTATCCGATATACCCAAGCGGTTCCAAAGGTTAAAAATAAGCGATCACATTCTTCTAATCCTTGTGTAAAATCAATTTGAACATTGCGCAGTAAATTGGTTAGTGTCGCCTGTGATTTTGCAAAATGATTTGCTGAAAAATTATAATGATAAAAATGCTCATCACGTCCAACAATTAAGTTATCGTCTACAGTTCCGGATATGGCATCACGTATATTTCTTTCAATAGATATCGGATTAAATTGAATACCGAACTGCACCTGTTCAATATTAAATTGACGTACATTCAGATAGGCACCTATATTACTTGCAAAACAAGACCCAATGCTCATCAGTTTATTTTGATGCGTAATAAAGCCCTTATTCTGCTCAATTTTAACTCCTGTTCTAAACTTCATCTGTCTCTAAATTATCCATTCCAAAACTTTTATAAATAGTAGGAATAAATGTTTTTGGATCTTCAATTAAACGCAACTCATTTTGATCAATCAATAATACCGCTTGACAAACTTTAGGCAGTATATCCATTTGATGTGTCGAAAATAAAATGAGCTTCTCCGAAGATCTCGCAATCCCTTGTAAAACTTGCATCAATTTATGACGGTTTACTAAATCTAAAAATGCCGCTGGTTCATCTAGCAATATAATTTTTGTGTCTTGCACCACCGCTCTGCCAATCATGATCAATTGTTTTTCACCATCACTTAAAACAGAGAATTCTTGATCGATAAATTTTTCCAATTGTAACAAGTCAATAATTTGACTGACCTGTTCCCGATCAGCTGCCGTCTCTTTTGCAAAAGCATTTTGATATGGCAATCGACCTAACATCAATACATCACGTCCTGTATGACTACCAAAAATGCTAGACTTAGAATAGACAATCGCTATTTCTTTCGCTAAATCAGCTTGCCTATAACTTTCAATTGATTTATTATCAACTAAAATTTCCCCAGAAAAATCATGGTGCAACCCTATGATTGTTTTGAGAAAGGTTGATTTACCTGTACCATTTCTACCTACCAAAGCAACAATCCCACTTTGAAGTTGTAAACGATCGACGGCAAATAAATGCCGCGCACCTGCCGCTATTTTGAGTTGATTAAAAGCTAACATTACGCTGATTCATTTTAACAATTACCCAAATTATGATTGGAGCACCTACAATTGCTGTAACAGTATTCAACGGAAGACTATTGCTGCTCATTCTTACTATAAAATCTGCGCCAAGTGCCAATAAACTTCCCGCTATAAAAACGACTGGTAAAATTACGGCGTGATTTTTAGATTTTACTAAAACACGTACGAGTTGTGGAACAGCTATTCCAATAAATCCAACTGGACCGCAATAAACGGTTACAATAGCTGCAAGCATCCCCGTTAAGAGTATAATTAGCAAGCGGGTTGTTTTAACATTAATTCCTATCGAAGCTGCATAATCGGTTCCAGCAACTAAGGCATTCAAAGGTTTAACAAGTGTAAAACACAATAAACTCAATACAATAATTAAGGTTGTAAAAATCAGTAATTCGGTTGGATTCAATCCTTCAAAACTTCCTAATCCCCAAACGACATACGCACGCGTATCGCTTTCATTTGCCCATAGAAAAAGAACGTTAATTAAGGCTGCAGTAAAATAACCGAACATTAACCCCGCAACTAATAATGTGACAGCGTTCTTAATGAATTTCGCAATAAACAGAAGTAAAAACAAAACTGCAACCGCCCCAATTATTCCGGCCAAAACAATTCCTAAATTCCCTAATAAGGATCCCATGGTTGCCCCTCCTAATATAACGACAGCAACACCTAAAGAGGCTCCAGAAGTAACGCCCAAAACACCTGGGCCAGCCAATGGATTCCTGAAAAACACTTGTAAAATCAATCCTGAAATAGCTAATGCTCCACCAGCCAAAACCGCCACAATTGAACGATTCAACCTACTTTCAACGATATAAGACGAAGCTGGATTATCCACCGTTCCTCCAGCCAAAAGATTCAATACATCTGCAAACTTCAAAGACACATCTCCCAAGAGAAGGTTCATCCCGAAAAGAATAAGAATTCCAAGAATTATTAAACCAATTAATACTATGTCCGTCCTTAAACTCATTATAAATTATTGCAGGACAAATGTAACATTAGTTCTTCCCTATTCCAAAAGGAAAAAATATTGTGGGCTATGTGACTCAATTTGCCCAGTTGCATAGCACAAATCTTTAAGAATTATGTGGGGTTCTATGACGCCTTTTGAAAAATAGTCCACGACATTAGTATTACAGAAAATAACCTGCTGATTTTGTACGGAATGAAATTCTTTGTAAACGGGCACCTCAGCAATTAAATCTGCGAGTTTAAAATCACTCGGACGCCGTGCAATAATCACCCAGTAATCGGCTTGAATACCATCATTCCATACTTGCTCGTTTGAATGCATAATATTCTCGGTCCCCTTTTCATCATGATAGAAATACTCTATCCCTGCATCCTCTATTAATTCAACTCCTACCGATTTTGAAGATGGCATAAACCATTGATCTTGAAAAGGTAAATTCATAATAAAGGTTTTTTCCAACGGTACATTTTCATTTTTTAGTTGTAAATAAGCTTGTTCCACTTCCTCGAAATACGCGTTCGCTTCTTTGGTTCTTCCTGTCAATACCCCAAATAGTTTTATCCATTCTAAACGTGCCAATTGAGATTTTTCCAAATATTCTGCAATCAATAAAGTTTGAATTCCCTTGCTAGAATAGTCTTTACTTTCTGCGTTTCCAAATGGATAAATGAAAAATAAATCTGAATTACTTTGGTAGAGATTTTCTAACAGTACCTGATCGGCCATACATAACTCAACAACTTCATTTTTACTCAATATTGAGCTAACCCCTACATTGTTCACGTATTCTAAACCGCAAAGTCCAACAACATTATTTAATCGTTCCAATTCATCTAAAAAAGCTAGATGCGTTGATGATTGACAGGCTAAACGAATGGATTCTTGCTGAATTATTTTGCATTGTGGATTTAATATTGCACTTGAGTCCAAAACAATAAAGACACTGTCTTCAAAGACCGTATTCTCATCAAAAGAATGTGTGATTATTTTAATAAAATTTTCCTGATAAACAATATTAAACCCTTCAGCATACTTTACCTCTACCAATTCTTGTTCAATCAAATTAGGCGTAGTACTTATATTTGATTCAGAATGTTGAACACACTGTATCAAAGTAACTGATACTATTAACAGACAAACGGCGCTTAAAATTCTCATTATTTTTCCAATCCCTTCTGAACAGTTAAATCTAGTACGGCCTTCCATCCCTTCCATTCACCTTTGTCATGAATAGAACTATTGTGCCAAATAGAAATAAACTGACCTCCTACAGATTTAACTTCGGTCATCAATTCATTAATTACAGCTTTTGCTTGTTCGGGGTTCAGATGCAAATAATCCTTCATTGCACTATCCATATAGGCAAATGGATGAATCATTAATTCCGTTGATTTATTCTGGATTAAATCAAAATAATGAAATGGAAAGGAAGTTCCGGCTCTAAAACCAAAATCATCTGCAAAACCCATTGAATAATCATTTTTAATTCCAGAAGCTAAAAGTGTATTGTAGGATTCTGGAATTTTAAGTCGTAAAAAATGCTGTCTGCTTTTATGTATTTCGTGTCCCGTAATTGTTTCAAGACGATTGATTTCAAGCGCTACTTTATCTGCATCTAAATAGGAGGCGTATGAAGGATGAATACCTAATCCACCTTCTAAATTCAATCCTCTAATCAACGATCCATAGGCATAGTTTTCCCAATGTATATTTTTATCATATTTTCCCCAATCACCTAAAAGCGTGAAACAAATGATATGTTCCGCTTTTGACGCAATATCTCTAATTTCTGTATACGTGTCATACGGGTCTTTAGCCATTCCGGCGTAAACCTTTAACCGTTCCATTGGTTTTTTACCTTTCAACATTGCGCCAACCGATCTTATGAATTTTCGGTTTTTATAAGCCCAAGCTACATCAATATCAAAAGTTGGAATGAATTTAAATCCATCTTGAACGCGTGTGTAATCTAAATTTAACTTTTCCCAGATTGCCTTTACAAGACGATCTATAACTGCCACTTTATTCAAGCCAAATTGTTTTAAAACATTTTGTTCGGCGTTTAATCTACCGTGTGTGTCAAGATTTTGTGAAAAATAAGACTTATATCTTGTAAGCATATAGAATATGAAACCCAACTCGTCATTTACGCCATCAATCTCCACGTTACCATCATTTAAGACAATAGACTTTGATTGGTAAATATCACTTTCAAATAGTATTCCTTGTGGTTTTATTTGTAATATGCTCCCTATTTCTTGATCGGAATAATTCAATGATTTCACTGTCAATTTATTCCATTCTTCTGTGGTTGAAACCAACTGATAAGCTTGTCCTTTTTCTGTAAAACAGAAATTAAGGACGTAAATTAATCGCGAGGTAATATGTGCAGAAAATACGTATATCAACTTAAGTGTCTTAGAATTTGTTCACAAATAAACTCGGCTGCTTTGCCATCTCCAAATAAAAGTGGATACGTCAATTCCTTTTTCGATAATGAATCATATGCTTCCATTATTTTAGTTTTGTCGGCATCACAAATGAGTGCGTTTCCATTTTCAACAATTTCCACCCATTCGGTCTCAGACCTTAAAATTATGCAAGGCTTTTTAAAAAAGAAAGCTTCTTTTTGTAATCCACCGCTATCAGTTATGATTAAGTTCGCATTCTTTTCCAGGGCAATAATATCTAGGAAAGAAACTGGCTGTATTATTCGAAACAACTCACTATTCGCAATTCTCTTTGTTAGATCATCATCCAAATGTGACGCCATCATTTTTTTTGTACGTGGATGCAATGGCAACACGACTGGAATATCATTCACCTCTGAAATATCAAGCAATGCTTCAAAAATTGAATTTAAGCGATTTGGCTTGTCCGTATTATTATTTCTATGAATCGTCGCCAAAATAAATTCAGAATCCAATTCTAATTGTTGTAATAAAGTTGAATCCCTGTCTGATACAGATGAGAAATAAATTGAATTATCATACATCACATCACCGCAATGATATACCTTCGGGTTATCAATCGTATAAGGGGGAACAATGTCAATTGTAAAGCCCTCTCTTTTTAAATTTTGCACACCTTGTTTTGTAGGCGAAAATAATAAAGTCGACATATGATCACATGTAATTCTATTAATTTCTTCGGGCATTTTTTTATTGAATGAGCGCAATCCTGCTTCAATATGAACCAAGGGAATATGCAATTTAGAAGCTGCCAACCCACCAGCAACTGTTGAATTGGTATCGCCATAAACAACTACTGCTTCCGGCTTTTCTTTTAAAATTATGCGCTCAATACCTTCAAGCATCTTGGCTGTTTGCTCACCATGATTTCCAGATCCAACATTTAAATTATAGTCTGCATTTGGAATATTTAATTCATTAAAAAACACCTCAGACATATTCGCATCATAGTGCTGACCTGTGTGAACAATAATTTCAGAAATATCATCTGAATATTTATTTCTAATAGCCCTGCTAATAGCAGCAGCTTTTATAATTTGCGGACGAGCACCTAAAATGGAAATAATCTTCATTGAATTGGTATTTAAAGCAAATATAGTGTTTCGTACATTTCCTTCACTCCATCCAGCAACAAAATAAGTCGCCTTGTTCCCAATAACCTCTATTACCAAACAATACTACCTGAGAATTGATTCATCTTGAAAACTAAAATAGCTCTTATCAGTGATTATGAGATGATCTATGACGGGCAAATCTATCATTCGCCCAAATCCTACTAATTTTTTTGTTAAATCCATGTCGGCTCTACTAGGTCGCAAATTTCCAGACGGATGGTTATGACAAAGTGCAATTCCAGAGGCCGATTGTTCTAAGGCTTTTTTAAAAATCACTTTTCCATCTACTGCAGTGCCACTAAGGCCCCCAACTGAAACTCGCTCAATGGCCTGAACCTTATTAGAACGATTAAGCAAGAGAATATAAAATTCTTCGTGACTAAGATCTTCAAAACGATCTTTCATATGGTTGTAAATATCACGAGAACAGGTTATCCTTTGACTTGTTTTCCCTGCACAATTACTTTTTCTTCTGCCTAATTCTAGCGCTGCCGCTATAGATACAGCCTTAGCCTTTCCAATGCCTTTAAACTTCATTAAATCATGAATGGTTAAGCGCGCAAGGCGATCAAGATCATTATCAACAGTTCCAAGTATATCACGGCTTAATTGAACTGCCGACTTTTCTTTTGTGCCTGACCCTATCAATATTCCGATAATCTCGGCATTAGATAATGACGCGCAGCCATGATCGATTAATTTTTCACGCGGCCGATCGTCTGCCGGCAAATTTTTCAAAGACAAATAACTTACTCCTGGGTTAATCATACCCAAAAATAAAAAAACCCGCCTAGAAAGACGAGTTTTTAATCATTTTTTTGACATTTTTTTTAGAATTTCAAAGAAAGTCCTGCAGAAAGTAACGGTCCACCTAGACCAATTTCTACGTTCATACCGATATTATCAGTAAAGTAAAATCGTGTTCCCAATGCAAGTCTTGCCGAAACAGGAATAGCAGTTGCACCAATACTTGTATCATCATAATCAGGGAAATCTGTATCTATTCCCCAGATTCTATTATTTGTACCAGCACCAAATCCAACATATGCATCTAAAACGTCAGTTTGAACAAAGTGATAGTTTGCTCTTAACATAACTCTAATACGTTGCATTGATGTTTTTACGTCATATGATCTATTAATTGTTCCATCAATATTCAATGAATCTGCTGTAAAACTCAAGTTGGTACTATTGTAGATAAAATCAATACCTAAACCGAAATTATCAGCTAACATATATTCAACGCGAAGACCAGCTGGTCCTATTCCACCTACAGTTACCTCACTTGAAGCTGTGTTAATTCCATCAGCAAGTTTCTTTCCGAAGTTAGGATATCCGTAATAAAGGTCAATGATTACATTTCCCTGCTCAACCTGCGCAACGGCAGCGTTGTTAAAGCCCATAGTTGCAATCAATGTTGCACCTACAAAAGTCAATAGTCTTTTCATAATTTGTTTTATTTAGTGTAAATATAAAATAATTTCAATAATCTACCCTAGTCAAATACCATACCATAAATTATTCTAATCACTCATATTTACGAATTTTTTAGGATTTGGTTTCAATATTATTGAAATCAAGAAAATTACTTAATTTAGGAATCATCTTACGTTTCGTCCTATATACTTTAATAATTGTCTTGCCGTTTATAGGCAATTCTCAAGACCTTTTTAAAACGAAATTAATTGATTTGAATTCGGGATTATCCCAGAATTCTATCACCGCGATTGAATCTGATTGCCTTGGTAGAATTTGGATTGGAACACCAAATAGTATTCACTATTATAATGGTTATGATCTTAAAACAATAGAGGGTGTTCATAACCGTGTTTTAAAACTTTACCAAAAAGATTCTTTGATCTATTGCGTAACATTCGACGCTTTAATAAAAATAAATGTGTTCAACTTAACTAAAATTTCTATCCAATTACCTGCAAGAGATTTCTATTACAATCAGTTAACTTCGGAAGGGATTCAATTAATCAGTACCGATATACTTGACACACTCTTTTACGATTTTGATTTAAATCCTATCCCAAAAGAAAAGTGGGGTTTTCAATACCGAAACGTGCAAATCAGCACTTTTCAAATGGAGCATACAACCATCCGTTTTAGCTTAAATGGTTTGACATACACAAATAAAAACGGAATTGATAGCGTACTTACGACTGTGTTATGTACAGATGGTGTAAAGCTCGACAATAAGTTATATATCGCCTCGCAAGAAGGTGTGATTGAAATTTCAGAGGTTAATGGATATTTAAAATCAAAGCTTCTTTTTCCAAATCAAAATATAGAAAAACTTTTAGTGGACGCCAATAATAATTTATGGATTGGCAGTGTATCTAATGGTCTATACCTTGTGCACAACAATACTTTAAATGCCGATTATTTCGGAATGAAAGATCATAATAATTCACCTTTAGTCTGCTGGATGATCTTCGAACATCAAGATCAATTATACACCTGTTCTACAGAAGGAATTAAGCCATTAGTTAGAAATATAAAATCAAGAAAAATTGAAGACTTGACCCAAGGTATAGCTGTTTATAGCGCCGTAAGTGGAAATAATTTTTTGCTCCTCGGAACTGGAAAAAAGGGCTTATTAAAAATTGAAAACAATATATTGAGTGAAGTCTATAAAAATGACACAAGCGCTTTATCAAATGTGATTGTTTACATAATCCGTAATGAATTAGGGTTTATCGCCACATCAAAAACAAGTATAATTCAGCTCGACAAGGATGGAGAGTATTTATTTGAAATGCCTATTCGCGATCAAAACAGTGCCTATTTGATGCACATTGCGGAAAGAAAAAACGAATATGTTTCCGCTTCGACATATGGAATAGAATTAAGAGATGATAAATTAAACTTGACGAAAGAATACAGGCATGAAAATGCCCGTGTCTTTTGCATGACAAGCCAATATAAATCTGAAATTTGGGCAGTCTCTCTGGATGCAGGACTTTTTAAAATAGTCGACGATTCTCTAATTTCTATTAATTTTCCTGATCAACATTTATTAACAATACAAAGCCTCGATTCAAATCAAAGGGCCTTTTGGATTACCTCATCTACATCCGCATTCCATTATTCCGACAATGGAATTAAAGAGTTTAATCGCCAAAACGGCTTTCCGATTCCTGAATATAGTCAAAATGGTATTTATTTAGACTCAAATAATACGATCTATACGGCTGGAATTGGAGGAGTATTTGCCATTCAACCAGATCTCTTATCGCTTCCTAAAATAATACCATCCATTTTAATTACGCAAAACACCACGCCGGTTATAGATGGTGCAATAATCCAGGTTGATTTTGACATTTCTAAATACAACTTTAACATAGAGCCAATTATTTTAACTGACCAAAACCTCTTTGCAATTGATTATCAAATTAATAAATCGTCTTGGCAAGTAATAACAGAACCTACGAATATCGAAATCGACTTACCCTATGGACGCACCCTATTTAAAATTCGCATATGTAATCTTGTCAATAATCAAACTGAAATCCAAACCGTAATAATTGTTCGAAATCATCCTTTTTGGTACAAGCCCTGGTTCATTATTACACTTATTATTTTATTCATTCTATTATTAATTGGTTTGTATAGCATTATTCGGTTCATTCAAACCAAACGCAAAATGAAACGCCTTTTAGTTGAGCGAAAAGTTGAACAAGAACGCCTCAGAATATCAAGCGAATTACACGACAATATAGGAGCAAGATTAACACATATTATCTCGTCTTTAGATATTGAAATGTATAAGCAGGAGGAAGAAACTGGTATCGCATCTATTAATCAGTTTGCAAGAGAAACTATGTCACAATTGCGCGAAACTATTTGGGCTGTTAGCAATCAATCCATTTACTATTCAGTATTCATAAAACGAGTTGGGCAATATGTAACACAGGTTGATAATTTGGCAAAACCTAATATTTCATTTGAGAGTCAAATTCAATCGGATTATGAAATGTCTCCCACTGCGGTTATTAACTATTACCGTATCGTACAAGAAGGAATTAATAATGCAATAAAGTATGCCAATGCCAAATTAATAACTGTTCATGTAATAGAACTGAATGACTATGCCATTATTACAATAACTGATGATGGCCGAGGAATGGATTTGAATGCACCAATATTAGGCTCTGGAATTCAAGGAATGAAAAACCGTGCTAATGAGGTAAATGCTGAACTAATAATTGACTCCAATGTGAATCAAGGAACAAAAATTACATTG
>JBLHOW010000060.1:0-38260 GCA_047623705.1 Crocinitomix sp. | reverse complement strand
GAAGATAACGGGGCTCAGGAACGGCGGCTCCAATATCTATGGCAGCAGAAAAATTTGTTCCGTCTAAGTTTTCGAATCGAACCACTCTGTCTTCCACCAACAATGCGCAACTTATATCAAGATCACCATCATCATCTATATCATCAATGTTAATTCCAGTATAATAGCTAGTTCCATCATAAATCATAGTTGGAGCATCAAAGACACCAGCACCTAAATTATAGCTGCTATATAAATTATAATCACCGTAGTTTGTATAAACCAAGTCTAAATCACCATCAGAATCTAAGTCTTCAAATTCAATATGGTTTGATCCAAATACGTCATCCGCAATAAGAATGGGTTCAGCGTATTTATTATCTCCTAAATTCTTGATCCAAAAAATACCTTGTGCAACAAAGGCAACTGTGATGTCGTTTAGGCCATCATTGTCTAAATCTCCAATTCGTATATAATTTAGATTTTGCGGATTATGCCAAGACAATTCCGTTGAAGGGCCAAATTGAGCGAAGGAGAATAGGGTGTTGATTATCAAGGCGGTAGTAAGCGAGGACTTCATAGGTTTAAAGATATTGAAATAATGCACTTATGTGATTATTTCTAGGTTCTTATATTAATAACGGATAGTTTTCCAAAGCGTTGGGTTCTAAATTCAGTCTTCTGTCTCTCCCACAAAATTAGGCGCAAAATTCACCAAATATAATTGCTTACTTGCTCTTGTTATTGCAGTGTACAGCCAGCGCATATATTCAACATCCCACATGTCCTCTAAAAAATAACCATGATCAACAAAAACAGCACTCCATTGCCCACCTTGCGCCTTGTGACAAGTAACAGCATAACCAAATTTTACTTGCACTGCTTGGAAATACGGATTTTGCATTACTTTTCTATTCCGTTCGCGTTTGTTTCTTAAATAAGGATATTCTTCTGTTGCAATGCAGTGAAACAACATTTTCATATCGTCTCGCGGAAGGGAAGGCCCTTCATGGCGAATGGAATTTAATAATATTTTCAATTCAATATCCTTCATGTCAGGATAGTCGATTAATCGAACTATGATATCAGCAAATTCGCAACCAAAAATTTCTTCTCGCCGGACAATCTTTAAAATCTCCATGAGTTCGCCGTTAGCAATAAAACCTGCTTCAGATTTAGCGTCCAACCAAAAGTAGTTGTTTCGTGTAGCCATTAAAACGTCTCCAGCATTCAAATCTTCCTCCTGCCACAAAATTCTTCGTCTAATTTGTTCATTAAATAAATTGGCGCGTTTATTAGAGCGGGTAACCACCATAACCTCGTCACGCCCAAAATTATGAATGGCGTTTTCCAATTCTTCCTGCAGTTCCATTCCTGTTATGGCGCGTGCATCTTTAGTATTGACAGGCAGGAGTGGAGCTTCTTCGGTAAAATTTCTCAAGGCTCCAGCCACGTCTAAAATACCTGATGTCTCTTCTTGACGTACAATTTCATTCAATTCGCTGGTGAATATATCCAATGAATATTCTGCATTTAATTGGCTTTTCTCTAATGCAGGGCTTTTGGCCATGCCGATTGGCGGCAGCTGTCCTTTATCTCCGACAAAAATTAATTTGCAATTCTGTCCAGAATAAACGTATTCAATTAAATCATCCAATAAATTACGCTGACCATAATTATCTTTTCCTTGAATATTGGCGTTGGTAGAAATCATGGATGCTTCATCCACAACAAAAATGGTGTTAGTATGTTTATTTTGACCCAAGGTAAAGCCGTCACTTCCTTCAGATTCGTTTTTAAAATAAATTTTCCTGTGGATAGTTGACGCCTTTGCACGACTATAATTAGAAAGAACTTTGGCTGCTCTTCCTGTAGGGGCTAGTAAAACAGATTTAATTTTAACTTGATAAAGTGTATTGACAAACCCACCAATTAAGCTTGTTTTTCCTGTCCCTGCATAGCCCGTTAATATATATAATTCAAGTCCATCAGAATGTTGCGACCCAAATGACCAAAGAAAGTCTGTCAAGCCTTCAATTGCATTATTTTGATCTTGTGTAGGCTTAAATCCTAAATTTTCCTCAAAATATTGCTTGAAATTCGATTTTTGGATGATGTTTTTCAAATTGCGATATAAAATTTATGTCAAGTCTGATTGAATTTTGTATTGTGCAAATATCACCAAGAAATAGCATCAAAAAACGACAACTACCTCTAAAAAGTTTGGATATGCCCATTCCATTGAGTTAAATATGTAAAAAATATATTGACTGACATATTAACGTTCGAAAAAAATTGTAGATTTGTCAAGGTACATTGAATACAGAACTTAAAATTATAAAATGGACATTTTTGAAATATTAGAGAAGGTTGGATACTACGGAAAAAGGTATCTATTACCAACAATTTTCTTGGTTATAGGATTGTATCTTTTAAAAATGGCAGTAATTCCTGTTGATGAGGTGCTTGCTGATAAATCAGTTTACACTGTAGAACAAAGTTCAGGCTTCCTTTATGCCAGTTTATTTTTCTTATTGGCTAGTATTGTTTGGTTTCTATACTTACTTGAAATTGTTCAAACTACAGTTGGTTATGCCATAATGGGTGTATTGGTAATTTGTAGTATTTATCTTATTGTTACAGATATTTCTACTATTAAGACTAAGGTTGACTTTGATTCGGCTAGTGATTTAAGAAATTTAGATATTAGAGCTAGAATGGATGATTTAAAACAAGCCGAGTTAGCTTATAAAGAAATGCATGGTGTTTATACAGCTTCAATGGATAACTTGATTGAGTTTGTTAAGACTGGGAAGAAAATGAAAATCATGAAGGAGGGAAGTATTCCTGAAAGAAAGATTTCTGTTGAAGAACGTGAATATTTATACCAAGATGATCGTCCAATTGATAAGTTGATGACAGAGATTGAGGCAGCTGCTTTAGCAAAATCTCCATTTGCATCAACCGATACTACTGGACTTGATGTGTTTGTTAGAGATACCAGTTTTATTCCTGTTATGGAGGCTATTTTCTTAGATGAAAAGAGAATTATAACACGTGATAAATTTGGTGCTTCGCTTGACT
This sequence comes from Crocinitomix sp., assembly GCA_047623705.1. GTDB lineage: Bacteria > Bacteroidota > Bacteroidia > Flavobacteriales_D > Crocinitomicaceae > Crocinitomix. Next base: position 35,197 of record JBLHOW010000060.1, on the reverse strand, counting down.
TTTATGTCGATTCATTGCGCTATGTGCCGCATTCAAAAATTCCAGTGAAATTGAGCGTTGGTTCTATCGTTAAAGGTGAGTCATTAAAAGTTTCAACAGTTTTAATTGAAATGTATCACCCAATGAGTGGAGACAAAGGAATGGAAGATACATTATTCTATTCAATTGGTTCATTGACTGAGAATCACTTACGTGAAAGTTGGAAGGATTAATTAGTAAGACTTAAACCGCATGTTTAAACAGGAAGAAGCCTATCAGAATGCTTTGTGCATGGATTTGACTCCTGATCATTTTCAATTCGCAATAATAGATCCTAAGCTTAAAAAGATCTTGCATCAAGAAACGCATGCGATTACGGAGTTCGCGCGTGAAGGGGTAAAGCCTTTATTGGACAATCCTTATTTGAAGCATGATTTTGCGACGTATTCATTGTCTTCAGGAGAGAATAGAAATACATTAATCCCATCTGATTTATTTTCTTATTCTAAACCAATTGAAATTTTTAAACTCAATTACCCTGCTCCAATTGGAGATTTAGATTATAATCGAATTTCGGAATTAGGAATCGTAAATATTTATGAGTTTCCATTGTGGATAAAGTCACTTTTTGTTATTGGTTTTCCAAGAGTTAAAATTGTGCACCGTTCAACTGTTTTGTTGAGAGGAATCTTTGATCAACCAACCTACAGTCCAAAAATTCATTTATTTGTTGAAAAGGAGCAGTTTTATATGCAGGTTACTGAAAAATCAAAGCTCACTTATTTTAATAGGTTTGACTATAAGGAACTGGCAGACCTAGTGTATTATGTACTGTTTGTTTTAGAACAAAAGGAGTACGATCAATCTAAATTTGAAATCTTATTCTATGGTTTACCGGTAGAATGGGTAGAGAAAGAAAACATACAAGATTTCTTTTCATCAAAAGTTAAAATTTCTGATCAAAGCGAAAAAGGAAAACATTTTATTTTGGCTAAACAATTATTATGCGTGTAATTAGCGGAAAGTATAAGGGCAAGCGATTTTACCCACCAAAAAAATTCCCTTCTCGTCCGACAACTGATATGGCCAAGGAGGCTTTATTTAATATTCTAGAATCTAAAATCTATTTTGAAAAGTTAGATATTCTAGATTTGTTCTCAGGAACGGGAAATATTAGTTTGGAATTTCTATCTCGTGGGGTAGGTAAAGTGGTGAGTGTTGATAGTCATTTTGTTTCATGGAGATTTCAGTTGAAAATTGTCGAGTCATTGAAGGATGAAAATTGGCAAGCTTTAAAACAAGATGCCTTTGTTTATCTAGAAAAGACGAGTCAAAAATTTGACGTTATTTTTGCCGATCCACCTTATGGATTTGAAGAATTGAACAAGATTCCAACCAAGGTGTTTGAACAAAACGTCTTAGTAGATGACGGAGTGCTAATTATTGAACATAGCAGCCGTACTTCAATGGCAGGACTGCCTCATTTTAAACAATCGCGAGAATACGGAGGAGTTAGCTTTAGTTTTTTCGAACATTAATCACCATTTTTGCGTATCTGAATAGGAGTTGTATGAGTTAATCATGCAGCAATAAATTTATACTATGGAACGAATTGGAATTTTTCCAGGATCATTTGATCCGTTTACCAAAGGACATGAAGACATTGTTCGTCGTTTTTTGCCGCAGTTTGACAGGATTATAATTGGGCTCGGCGTCAATTCAAAAAAGAAATATACGTTTGAAACCAACAGTCGGATCAAACACATTCAATCCTTGTTTAAAGCTGACACTAACGTTAGTGTTGAAGCATATGAAGGGCTTACAATTGATTTGTGTAAAAGAAAAAAGGCAGGGTATTTGCTACGTGGTTTAAGGAACACTGCTGATTTCGAATTTGAAAAAGCAATTGCGCAAATGAATGCGGATATTTCGAACGAAGCAGGTAGTGGAGTTGAAACATTGTTTTTAATGACAGATAAAAGTTTGTCAGCAATAAGTTCTTCGATTATACGAGAGATAAAAAAGAACAATGGAAATATTACTCAATTTGTAACGAATGAGGAGCTGTTAATTATAAATACATAAATGAAAAAGAGTTTAATTGTCATATTATTTTTTGGGCTTAGTTTAGCTGGTTTTAGTCAAAATGAAATTGTTGGCTATGCACCTGAGTTTATTGGCCAAGACGTGACGTTATACACCTATCAAGATTATGTAACAATGAATCGAATTGCGATTGGCGAAGGAACGGTACGTGCAAGTGATAGTTCGTTTACAATTACGGTTCAAGCCAATTCAACTATTAAAGGAGTAGTTGAAATAGGCAGAGTAGAGGGCGATTTTTATATTGCACCGAATACTGATTATACCATTTATTTTCCAGGATCAGCAGAACCTGCGAGTTATCAAAATTCAGAAACAAATATTTATTTTTCAGATTTAGATACGACAGACATTAATTATATGATCTTGCAATATCACCGTTGGTTTGATGCCTTTGTTTCTTATAATGAAAGACAAATGTCTACAGGTGGTTTTTTGGCTTATTTAGATACGTTTAAATTATATGCAGCTGATGCTTATAAAACGGTAGAAGATCCCTTCTTTATTACTTATGTTAGATATGATATTGCCGAAATGGAACAGACATATGGCGGGAATAGCAGTAGCGAACACCGCTTAGAGACTTTTTTAAATTATATCGAACCTTTTCCAGTCTATTATGAAAACGATCGGTATATGAAATTTATATTGGCCTTTTATGATAAGGAATTTAGAGAATACTTACCCGTAACGGAAGCGGCCATAATGAATGCCATTTATAGAAAAAGTCCAACCTTATTAATGCAAACATTAAAAAGCGACATTTTCTTAGCTAATCCTGCTTTGCGAGAATTAGTAATGGTTGATAAACTAGGGCGCGCATTCTATCGTGAAATTGAATATCGTCCCAATATAATAGCCATTTTAGATTCAGTAAGCAATCAAGCAAATTCAGAAGTAAATGCTGCAGTCGCAAGAAATGTTAAAAAATACATCACCAATTTAGAACCTGGTTATCCTGCTCCAGCCATTCAGTTGAATCGAACAGTAGAGGAGAAGATAACTTGGATAGATTATCGCGGTAAATTTGTTTACTTCAACTTTTTTGCCACTTGGAATGAAGAATCTATGAATGATATGGAAATTATTTCACGCCTAGTTCCTAAATATGATGAAGATATTGCATTCGTATCTGTTTGTGCAGATGAAGACAGTTCAGCCTTTGTTGCCTTTCAAAAAAAGTTTCCTGAGTATGATTGGGATATATTTTACGTTGGCAAAGATGAAACGTTAATGCGTTCATTTAAGGTGACTAGCATTCCCAATTATTATTTGATTGACCAAGATGGATTTATATTCTCGGCTCCAGCATTAGCGCCTTCACCAAATGGTGAATATCAGTCTGTAGAAGAGACTTTATTTAAAATTAAGAAGGCTTTGCATCCAGCTGAGAGGATTAGGGTTGGGGAGAAGTAATGTTAGATTTGCTTTGGCAAATTTAACAGGATTGATAACCTTGACTAAAGTTTCGGTTATTGAGAAGTGCGGGTTTTGAGGGAGGTTATTTTAATTCCAACCAAATCTTACTCCCAAACACAAAACAAGCAATTGCTGCCGCAACTATTGCCGCAATGAGAACAGCAGCAGCAGCCAAGTCTTTAATTTTAGCAATTTTAGGATCTTTTTCTGAAGACTGATAATCCATTATATTTTCGATTACTGTATTGATAGTTTCGACTATGAATACCAAGCCGATTGCGAAAATAATCAAACACCATTCGATTAAGTTGAGGTTGAAATAAACACCTGCAATAATCACAAGTACGGTTGCAATTAGATGAATGCGCGCATTGCGTTCTTCTTTAATTAAAGTTGCCAATCCTTTGAATGCATAACCGAAGCTGGCAATAGTTTTATTGAATTGGTTCATCATTATTCTTCAATTTAACCAATTTCATTAGACTTGGCGTTATGAGCAAGCCGATTAGTGCTCCTGAAATTGAGGTTGCTACGAAGTCTCCAAGGCCGTCACCGTTTCTTAGAAGCAGTATGGCAAAGGTTATTGTTGCCACTAAAATCCAATAGGTTATTTTACGCCGCAGGACATTCATTGGAACCTCTCGTTTCACTGGCCAAACTAAAACAAGCAGTATAAAAATCCCGCCGAAGATACTACTCAGCATTTGTGCTAAATCTGCAATTTTGATCCAAACACCGAATACTTCAGTTGAACCTTGCAAGAATGGAATGTGCCGCACAAAATAACCGTTGGTATGCGTGAAGGCATCCCAAAATAAATGCGAAAAAATTCCAATGAGTGCTGAGTAAATTAAGACGTACCATTTTTTCTTGACCCAAGTAATCCAATCGAGGCCGACAAATTGAACGAGGCGTTTTTTTAATAGCTCCGGCAGATTCATAATTAACGCGTCTCTTACAAATAAGTGAAACGCAAATGCGAGTATGATAGTCAATGGTAAATCAAAATAGAATAGGCCTGTGAGTGAATGTCCATGCACTTTTTCCATCCGCATTTTTAAAAAATATTCGAAATCGGGTGCCATACTACCAATTATTAATCCAGTGGCTGAAATGCGCGATTTGGAAATTTTTGTGAGCGGTAATATGATGGCGGGATGACAAAAGGTAAATGGCATAGGTATTAGATTGAAGTGTTTTCAGGATTGAAAATCATGATTAATTCCCAAGGTTCAGCTGTATATAAATTCATGAATAGTTGTAATACAATCAATGGGATTAACCCCAGAACGATTATCTTATAAACGGAACTTTTTGCTTGTAATTGTGTTTGATATTTAATTTCAGAAATGCTAAGTAAGGTGAAGAAAAAGGGAGCTAAGGCCATCAATCCAAATAAAGGAAACCAACATAAAGGAAGGTATGGCGCAAACTTCAAAGTGGAGAAAAGGCTGAGCCAAAACAATGTACCCAAAAAAGGTAGGGTAAATTTCTTTAGTTTACTGAATGAACCAAAATCCAATTTATTGATCCAATAAAGCACTACAGATATCAATAAAATAATGGCAAATTCTAAGAATTGGTTTTCACCGTTAAAGCTTGACATGTTGACCTTACTGAAGCAAAAGAAGAGAAGAACCATGAGCGATAATTCAATAATTAGGTGAATTATTTTAGGTCTTTTTTCTTGGCGCTTCTTAATTGAAAAGGACGTTATTATTTGAGCTGGAATATAAATAATCAGTCCAAGATGAAGAAAGAAGAGGATAACTAAAATAAGAGTTTCCATGATTTTTATAGATTTTACAATTGATCGTTTTGTTTGTTTGTTTGTTTGTTTGTTTGAACATTGGCTTATTTCCAATAATATTACACGAGGTACTTTTTCTATTCGTTAGATGATAAAAGTATAGCGCATAGGATCTAAAAATATTGGTTTGACGGTTCAAAAATTTTAATAAACTCCCAAGGGTATGGTGTGAAAAAATTCATTAAAACTTGTAGTAGTATTATCGGAATTAGGCCCAAACCAATTATTTTTAATAGATTGAATTTTGAGGACAATCCACCTTGATAACTGATTTCTGAAAAGCTTATTATTCCAATTATAATTGGTGCTAAAGCATAGAGTCCATAAACAGGAAACCAAACGAATGGCAGGTAAGGGCCAAACTTAATGGCGGTTAATAAACACAACCAAAATAAGGTTCCTAAAAAGGTTAAGGAAAGCAACTTTGCTACTTTTGCTTTATGCGGGATAATTTTATTCAAAGCATATCCCAGAACCGAGAGTAGCGTTATTTCTGCGAAAACAGAAAAGTATTTTTCGTCTTGAAAACTGGATATTTCATACTTCATAAAACACTGAGCAAGTAAGAGGAATCCAAAAATTTCAAGAACAATAATGCTTCTTGAAAAATTCTTTCGCAATCGAAAAATTGGCATAAATAGGAAGGGCATATAAGCCATTAGGAATAGGATTATTCCATAATGGAATACGGCGAGAGCGTCAGATAGTAAGAATGCCATTTGAATGAATTAAGTGATTAAACAAAGAATAGAAGGCTGATTTGATAAGAGACTATTTCCAAAAATCCTTGATAGGAAAGGGCGTTCGCGTCCGTTTGTTGACAAAGAAGAATTGAAAAAGCTCAAAAAACCAAACTCTTTTGCCAATGTTATTATACCAAAACATGGCTTTTCGTAGGCGCTTGTCTCGGTGAAATAACCAACGATTAATTGCTTTTGGGCGCATTTGCATAATCACTTCTATGAGTTTAACATAAAGAATAACCTGCCAAGGTCTTACATTTGAAGTTTCCATAATTTGATGCTTATAATCCCAATATCGTTGGTCTTTTTGAATGATGTTTTTGTCTTTGACTTCATCAAAATAAGGTGTCCATTTATGCGGAGTGACATATAAAAGCTGCACTTGATCGGGATCATATGCTAATAATTGACGTAAACTATTATAAAAATCTCGCGTGCGTTCCTCTCCAAATCCTACAACATAAGTTGCCATGGATAGAATATCATGTTGGCGCAATAATTCAATGGCTTTTTTATCTTTTACAGTGGAACCAGCCTTTTTTATTTTTGCCAGAATCACTTCGTCATAGTTTTCTATTCCCAATAAAAAGCGTTCAAATCCTGCTTCCTTGTATAAGTGGAGGTGTTTTTCATCCCTCACAATATTGTCTGCTCGAATGGAGCCCACTAAAATAAGATTGAGGTCTTTTTCTATCAAGGCTTCAAGGAATAATTTCCATTCTCTTTTGTTGGTGGATGGATTTTCATCTGCAAAATTAAGGACTTCTATTCCGTAGGTTTTATGCAGCATTTCAATTTCATCAGCCAATAATTGAGGATCGCGATTCCGCCATTTTTTCCAAAAGAAACTTTGTCCACAGTAGCTACACGGATAGGGACAACCTCTAGAAAACTGAATAACTACAGCTTTCTTTTTACCCCAATACGTATACTTATAATCTCCCATTAATTCCCAACCTGTGCGGTAATCATCTAGATTTTGAATCATTTTGGCAGTTTTCGTAGCTACGACTAATCCGTTTTCGCAATAGGCAATTCCGTCAACATTAACCACAGGTATTTTTTTTGCTAAGGCATTTACAAGATTGAGCGCAATCTCTTCTCCTTCTCCACGGACCACAAAATCGATTGCCTTATTATTTTCCAATACTTCTTTCCAATGATAAGTTGGGAAAACTCCACCAATAATGATTTTCATTGCTGGGTTTTTCAACTTTAGGCCTTCCGCAATATCATTAATTATCGGTTGGGCTGATGTTGAACCTGAATGTCCCATTAAAACCAAATCTGGGTTTTTGAGTGCCGCCTTTGCAATAACTTTATCAATTGGCATATTGCTATAGTCGGCATCTAATAATTCAACATGATAACCCGCATCAATTAATGGGCCGCCAATACACAGCAAGCCTAATGGCGGCAAATGTTCTTTTGCCATGCGACTTCCAATAGATTTATGTGCGGGGTTGATTAAAAGAATGTTCATTTTTGAATTAATTAAGCGGTGAAATTTTAAATTTACTACGACAAAATTCTAGGTTGTTATGCACATGGCCTTGAAAATTGATGCGCTTCAAACACTGTGTAGCACGGCCTCGTTTAAAATCTTTTTTGAGCATTGATAATGTTTCTGGAACAATTGTAACGCAAAGGCAGAGGTATGCAATTGCCATTGGATTATATGACCTGTTTCCGAGTAAAAAAGCGTGTATCCTAAGCTCGTCAGGCATATTCATTTTATAACCTAGAATGACATGTTTTAAATCGTGCCGAATAAGGTTGGCCTTGAACGGAATGTTTTGCATGTTGAGGTATTGGAAATAAGTTTTACCCAAGCTTCCTTCAGCCATTTGACCGTATTCTTTAAAGGCATAGTATTGTGGTCGCTTCCGAACCAAAATGTGAGACAAATTGGTGGCGAAAATCGTGATCCATGTAACAATTTTCCAACGCATAATTAACGGCTTTTATTGGATATGAAAATCAGGTTGTATTGATTCATTTGAGCCAATAACTGTGCTTCTCGAATGTTAGTTGATCGCCATGTGGACTGATTGTCTTTGTTTTTAAGGTATTCTTTTGTCGAATCAAATCGTTCAAAAATGATATGCCAAAAAGGTCGTTCTTCTGTGATTTGAGGTTCGTTTTTATGTTCGACATAATAGGCGATTAAATTAGGATAAGCCTCATCATCTAATGAGAGTAAATAGTCAAAATCAATTTGTTCTGACTTTAATTCTGTGAGGTTATATTTGACAATCATTTTATCCCAATTGACATAGCCCATTGAAGAAAAACAAATTAGAAACCCAATAGAAGTATTGCGAATAAGGAACCACAAAGATTTGATTCTGATGATTTTTATAATTGTAAGTAATAATCCTAGGGCGGCTAATAGCAAATAGATATAAACACCAATTCTTTTATAGGTAAGTCCCCAATGGGTGATGTATTCATAATTTTTAATGACAGTGGTAGCAATCATTAAGAGGTTAAGACAAAGCCATAGCACGGCGAGGCCTTTTATGAATTTGCTCCCATTAAAGTTCAATTGTCCGCGGTAAATAAACGTGAGGATAAAAATCACTAAAACAATAGATGTGATGAGGGAATTAACGCCGCCGTGCAGCAAGTCGGAGTAACGTAGATTTGGACCTGGATTTGAAAGATCAACCAAAACAAATTTAAGGTCAATGAAATTGTAGAGCAGTAACATTATATTGAGCGTAATCAATAAACTCATTGCAATCTTTTTTTCATTGCCTACGCCCATAAAGGTTTCTACTTTGTCAGTATAATCGTTAGGGATATTATTCTTTAATGATTTGTCGAGTTCAGTCAAATCTTTACTTTCGAGATAAAAGAAAAAGCCAAATAGTGCTATATATAGAATGCAATAAAAGACAATGAAGGTCCAAGAGATCCAATCTAGATTAATGAATTTTGTCCATTCGTAAAAAGTTTCATCAGCACTTTGATAGAGTTTTAGAAAAACAATAGCGATAATCAGGGGAATTGTATACATAAGAAAACGTACAACATTCTTATTCTTATTGGAGGCTTTCTTTTTATCAAATAAGTTACCAACTGATTCAAAAAACTGATAAAAACCACTGAAAAATGATTGAGCAGTCTGCATCAAGCTGACAGGCAGAGATAATTGCAATTGATGGTTAACTGCCGTGTAGAAAAAGAAACTAATGACATATAACCAAACAGATAATTCTGTATTCATATAAAATACGGCAAAGCCATTTCCTATATATATGAGGCTAGCTAACCACCATTTTGGAGAACCTAAAAAGGTTAAAGAATTTTCTTTGCTTTGGACAAATGCGGTTATTGAAACGTATACCAAGGAGATAATAAAGGCATTTAACCCAAAGTATTCTTGGAAAGTAAGGTTGGCAATGATTAAAACCAAGGCGGTGTAAAAAAGGATTTTTTTAGGCATGAGAGTAATATTTAATTTTTAAAAGTGCTTTGAAAAACAAAGTGAATAGATCAAAAAAAAGAACGGAGATATTCTTAACAAATTGGCTTGAATAATACAGGCAAAATTTTGTAAGAAAGGGGAGGAAATCGATTCGTTTCATACGCATTTAAATAGAGTTTAATAATTTTTCTAGAGCATTGATATGCGATTGAAATTCGCGTTTACCTAATACAGTAATCTTATAACTGGTATTCGTTTTTTTTCCAATAAAGCGTTTTCTAACGGTAATGTATTCTAATTTTTCAAGTCCACTAATATGGCTCGCTAAATTTCCATCCGTCAGTTCTAATTGTTCTTTAAAGGCTTTATAGTCCATCCAATCATTGACCATTAAAATGGACATGATTCCAAGCCGTACACGACTTTCAAAGGCTTTATTTAGTTGGTCAATTTTCCCCAAAACACTTAGTTTCTGTCATATTTAAAGTACATAATGGCTCCGTACAAAATATGCAATACTCCAAATCCAACGACCCAGGCTATTAATGCGTAATTTAAAAAGAAAACAGAAGCAACCCCAAGCGCCATTTGGCATAAAGCTAAATATTTAATATCGACATGAACGTATTTTGAACCGTTCAATAAGGCCATTCCGTAAAACATTAATGTTGCAGGTGCAATTAATGGATATGCGCCATGGTAATATAGTCCTGCTATAAACAGGCCACCAAATGCAAGTGGTACCATTAAGCTAATAATCAATTTGAAAGATAGGGGAGTCAATAATTTTTTGTTTTGGCGTTTGGCTTTGAGCCAAGTAAATAATACACCGAAAGAAAGTGCAACCCCAAGTATTAGTATTGCCAAAATGATTAATCGACGGGAGAGTGCCTGTTCTTCCTCGACTGCTTTACCAGCCAATTCATAGAAATACCACCTTTTTTCGTAGTCCAAAATTTCTTCGTTTGCGAAGTAGGCGCCAACCAATGCGGTAAGGCCTGCAAATATTCCAGAAAGTCCGCTTAAAGAAAGAAACTTAGAGGAGCTCTCCATCATTTTACGAATCTCTCGAAGGTCTTCTATCGGATTTTTGTCGGTCATATTAAAAGTGCTTTGAAAAACAAAGTTAAATTAATTCTTTTACTAAACAAGAAAAAGATGTCTTTTTAACTTTTGTTAACGTCGAATAAAACTTGAATAAGTTGGTGTTAAGCGATTTTAATTGCTTTCAATTGAAGGGGTTCGGAAGGTGGAAAGTTTTTGCAGAATTGCATCCCGAGAAGTATCGGAACCAGCACAGCACAAATATTAATGAAATATCAGTGATTATCAGCACCATCTGCGTGCCATTAATTAGCTTTAATATAACGATATAGAAATAGAAATAGAAATAGAAATAGAAATAGAAATAGAAATTCAGAACAGCACGGATGCTGTGGGGCTCTAATACGTGTTCTAGCGCATCAAGGTAACATCACTCATTGAAACAACCATATCAATATCACAATTTTCTGGTTGCGCCCCTCTACTCAAGGCATAATCAAATTTTAATTTCATGCCGTCACGTTTATATTTTTCTTCCAAGTTCATTGGGTACATATTTACGGTACTATCCTTAAGCTTTGTTTCAATATAAATTGGGCAATCCGTTTCTGAAATATGTACAATTCCAACAACTCTATAGTTTTCATTTACTACTTCAGTCACTGGCTCAATTTCCTGCTCTATAGCCTCTTTTTCTTGCATTGTTTCTTTTTGATTTCCGCAAGCTGTAGCTAAAAATAAAACACTTAATACGATTATACTTTTCATTTAAAAATGATTTTAAACAAAGAAAAGTCCTAATCCGACTGAGGCGGACAGGACTTTTCTTTTGATTTTTTTTAATTACTGAATAACTAATTTTGTAATGTTATTGGCTCCTTCAATTGTCACATTTAATAAATAAACGCCAGGTGCTAAATCGCCTGTCAAAATAGTTTCACTTGTTCCAATTGGTTGATTTGAAGTATAAACCAATTGACCAGATAAATCTCTTAATTCGATTGTTGTTGGCGTTGAAATTCCTTCCCAATTCACAGTAAAGTTCTCATTCGCTGGATTAGGATAAACACTGATAAATGCAGTCGCCTCATTGTTGATTCCTGCAGGTCCATCTGCCACAGTAATTACACCTTGATAAGGTTTGTAATTTTGTTTGGTTGCTGTTACAAGTAATGGTTGATCACTTGTTAAGGCTGGAAAAGAAACAGTGGCAACGCCGCCCATTGCTTTTGCAGTACCAAGTAACACGCCTTCTTGCACAATTGCAACAGTTGCATCTTCAGTATCACAGTTAACATTAACAGAAGCAGTTCCCATTGGCACATTGTAAAAATGGCTCACGGTCATGTTTCTTGTTACTTGATTTCTAAATAGGGTAGAAGGATCACCAAACATTACCCATGTTTGCATTACTTCGACTGCCGTTCCACTTCCACCATAATCTTCTAACATGCTCATTTGGGAATTGTAAAAAATTCCGCCTAAAGTTGCCTTTCTATTACTTGCATATGATTCTGCAATGATATCCGACATTTCATCTTGTGTTTGCATTGGTGCAGCCCAAGCCATTAAAATAGTTGATCCACAAGCAGCAATTGCGCCAGTTGGTGATCCACCATCTTTTGCACGAAGCCATACTTCAGAAATACATGTACCAGACGTAAATGTTCCGTTATTACACGCCACAGAAACTACAAATGGATATTTTCCATTGTTTTCAGCATTGTTAATTTCAGTTGAAGAGTAATTACCTGTAATACAAATATCTTCAGCTCCATGACCTGTATAGTTAAAAAGTCCGACACCTTCGTCAATTACCGGGTTGATAATTGCTGGGCTAGGATTTCCATTTGCATCATCACCGCCTTGACTTCCATCATAGAACTCATGAACTACAGTATAACCATAATCCAATAATTTTTCACGATTATTTCTAGCATGTTCCCAATCAGGTTCTCCATCATCACCATAACCTTCTCCTTCGTTTGATGCTAATCCAATTGCACGCGTCATCCAATCACCAGCCGCTGGTGTTTTTTCATATTCCAATGTTCTTTCAACCATTGTTTCAATTTCAGATCCTGTGCCTGAAAATCTTCCAATAAAAAGTTCTGGATAATAATCACCCGTCATTTGTCCGTAATACGAATCACTCCATAATTCTTCCCATCCACTTGTTCCGTATGTATGACATGGGATTTGAGCGTGATCACCAATTAACATCACAAATACTAAGTCTGGATTGTCGTCATAAAAATCTGAAATATAATCCTTAATATCCGTATCGCTTGTCCCAATATCTGATTTAGAAACTAAGGTCGTTTTAATACCTTTTTGTGTTTTCCAAACTGCAAATGGTTCAATTTCATCCATATAAGATTCACCAGAGATAATTAACATCTCCCCTTCTTCTTGTTGTGGCGTATATCTGCCCAAAGCACTATTTGTATTTAAGTACATGTTTTCATATACCTGAGCAAAGGTTGAAGAGTTTTCAGCTCTTAATTCAATTTCATTTATTCCTGTTTCAGTCAAATCCGTCGCCAGTTTTGCTTGCATATTTTTATAAATACGTAAGGTTTTTGTTACGGGGTTATATTGATAAGGATTTACAATTATGGTTACTCCTCTTGTATTTCTTAATACAAATGGTTCTGTAATCGTGGCTAATTCTCCTGGAAAAAAAGCATCTGTGCTATAGACGGCTCCAAATGTATGAGCAATGTCTGATGGGTTCACATTTCTTTTTAAGTTTCCTTTAGATGGAGCAACTAATACATCTGAATATTCTGTATATCCTTCATGTGATACAAGTAAATTAATTTGACCTTGATGGGAAACAATTACGGATTCAGTAAAGAATGGTAATGCAGGTTCGCCACTGTTTAGGTTCACAATTTCATGTGATTTGCTAAAGTCTCGGTAATTTTCAGATTCTATGGTTGTGTAAACACTTGGTGATAGATCTAAAGTTGTTGCTGTAAGTTCATGATTTACAGTGATTAATTCTTCAGACGAAGACACTAAGGAAAACTCTTGCGCAAAGCTAAACGAGGTGCCTAACATTGCCGCCAATAATGTAATGTTGGATAATTTCATGTTTTTTGAGATTTACGTGTTCCTTAAAAATACAATAAATAGGGTGATTTCCCCCAACGCAAACCGTAAATAAAAGCAGGACTATTGTAAACTCAATCGATAATGAAATTAGTTGCGTTGTTCGCTACGCGGTTTTTCGTGGAAATAATAGCGGAAATCTATAGTTAGGTAACTACCTCTAATATTGTCAATTGCAACTTGATCTCCTCCCTCGTATTCATATGCCATGGCAAATGTAACGATTGGAGCAAAAGGCAAGTTATAAGAACTTCCCAGATAAAAATAGCCAGATTTTTTTGTTCTGAATTCAAATCCAATATCTGCTAATAAAGAGCCTTGGGCTTTGTTCAAATAAGCTCCTTCTTGCGAAAAATATTCACCAACTCTAATTGGGATATCAACTTTTACATCCGAGGGGAAATAATTAAAACTTGCACCTAATGCCGTATTCATATATATAGATTCGCCCAAACGGATAAATACAAGTGCCTTAACAGGTATTTCGTATCCAACAAATCCTACTTTACCTTGTTTAAAGTAATTAGAATCTTCAACAGCAAAATCGAGACTAAAATTACGGTGTGTAAGACCTAGTCCAGTTTCGAATGAGATGTTTTTAGTTAATCCTTGGCGAACAACAAAGCTAAATGCATGTCCTACTTTTTGTTTGACAATTGATGTAAATTGATTTTTATTAAAGTCTTGCTCAAATGAGCCAATAAATGTATTGGGGACGATTGGTTTGTATTGGATGCCAAATGTCGTAACACCTTTTTGACCAAATGCTGAGCAGGCTATAAATAGAATAAGAACAAGCTGAACTATATTTTTTACTTTGATCATAAATTTGTGTTTACTCAAATATACTTCAATTGTTTTGCTATGCCTAGGATCATAATGACTGAAATATTAATTTTTTTACATCTCTAAGCCTACTTTAAAGGCTAACCTTCGCTTTTGACATAACCAACAATTGCAAGCGCAACGGCAGCCATAACAAAGAGGATCAAGAAATAACGAAAAAATGTACTTGGTATTATGTTTCTACGCGTTTCAGCAGAAACCATAAAGTTGGCGTCCTGTGCTTTTCCAAATTCACGTTCCAGTACGGCGAATAAATAGAGCATAGATTCTTCGTGCTCTTCCTCATCACGCTCAAACCAAATATTTTTCTTACTTAGTTTTTCTTCAAATAAATCGGCTTCATGTTTTGTATTAAAATTAAAAACACGATAATCCTTATTGGTAGGATGTTCGATATAATTGACCAAATTAAATTTACCTATTCGCTTACCCATTCTGTAAAATATTCAATTGGTTTACGGTGTCCTTTTGGCCACTCAAAATCGACTTTTGGATAGCCAACATAGAACAAAGCTAAACATTTATCTGCTTCATTCAATCCTAAAAAGGTATTCATGGCCGGGGTATAGATCATTTTTGGTGTAGACCAAAAGGCACCTAAACCCCATGCGGTGCATGTTAAATACATGTTTTGAATGGCACAGGCTACCGCTTCAACCTCTTCTAGTTCCATAATTCTACTTTCAGGATCACGCTTGAGTGAAACTGCGATTATGGCGCCCGACATCAATGGGCGGTTTTTCATTTTATTAAACTTTAATTCTTTGTATTCTTCAGCTGGCGTATTTTCTGTATAATGATTGGATAGAAATTCAGAAAGACGGTTACGCCCTTCATCAATAAAGACTTTAAAGCCCCATGGTTGTGTTAAACCATGACTAGGTGCCCAAATGGCATTATTCAATAAAACTTCTACTTGTTCTCTGTGGATTTTCCGATCAGAGAACTGTTCCGGATAAATTGTCCGTCTATCTCTTATTAAATCGCTTATTTCACTTAGGTTATATTTCATACTTACGCCTATTATAGATGTAAAATTAGGAGTTATTTCGGATAGTTAGATGGAAACGATTACAATATAATATGCGATTGATTTAATTTTAGTATGTTTTTTATTTTTTTGCACTGTACCAACCATTGTTATACATCTTTCGTTTCTAGCTTTACAACCGACTAAGTCCAACTCAATGCTTAAAACTATTCTACTTATATTCAATTTATTTTTATTACTCAACGTCATGGGGCAGATTCCAGAAATTACATGGGAAAAATCAATTGGCGGTGCTGGTGATGATCAATTAAATTCTGTGTTACTGACAGATGACGGCGGTTATTTACTTGCTGGAAGTTCTAATTCTAATATTTCGGGAGATAAAACAGATTTTTGCAGAGGAGGGATGGATTATTGGGTTTTAAAGTTAGACGCTGATCGTAATATCGAATGGCAAGAAACAATTGGTGGTAATGATGATGATCACTTGCAAAAAGTATTAATTGGTCTTGATGGCGGGTATTTATTAACGGGCTCTTCTAAGTCTGGAATTTCAGGAGAAAAAACGACCGATTCAATCGGTGGTAACGATTATTGGATTGTTAAAATAGACGACGAAGGTAATTTTCTATGGGATCGAACAATTGGTGGTTCAAATTCAGATGTTTTGGTTGATGCAGTGCAAGCTTCTACTTCTGGTTATGTGCTGTTGGGAGGATCAAATTCTAATATATCTGGACACAAAACAGAAAATTCATATGGCTCTAGGGATGGTTGGGTTGTGAAAATTGACGATTTAGGAGCAATTGAATGGCAACTAACGGTAGGCGGAGATGATACAGAATTCTTGTATTCAATTGAACAAACAGAAAGTGAAGGTTATATTATAGGGGCTGCAACAAAGTCGGGTGTTTCAGGAAATAAAACGGCGCCACTGATTGGAATAGGAGACTATTGGATTATTAAGTTAAATGAATTTGGTGAAATATTATGGGATCGAGGAGTAGGAGCGGATGGTGATTCGGGATTGTCCTCAGTGTTTGAAACGAATGATGGCGGATTTCAAATTTCTGGCACCTCTGGTTCATATGCGTCCGGAATTAAATCAGAAGATTCTCATGGACTTTCATATTGGATTGTGAAATTAGATAGTGAAGGCGATTTGGAATGGGAAAACACAATGGGGGGCGATTATTTTGATTTTACAAGAACAGCAATCCCAACATTAGATGAAGGTTCCTTAGTTGCTGGGTACTCTGAGTCTGAGGCGGGTTATGATAAGTCTGAGAATCTCAGTGGTTATTGGCTCGTTAAGTTAAATGCTGCGGGTGAAATTGAATGGGAAAATAGTATAGGAGGTAATGCAGATGAGCGTCCGTCATGCTTAATTGAGATTGCGGCGGATGAGTTTATAGTAGGAGGTTATTCAAAATCTGATGGGTCGGTTGAATATGATAAGCATGATTGTTCTGAGGGAGGTAAAGACTTTTGGTTAATTAAAATTCTAGACTGTGCACCTATTGATAATAATGTTACAGTGACATCTTGGGCAGGTGGGAATTTAAATATCGAAGCAAACGCCGAAGGTTATACTTATCAATGGTATGAGTGTTTTGATAATTGCATTGTAAAATATGATGGAAAAACAGGGCAGCAATTAGATCCTCCAGACTATACAGATGGTGATTTTTCTGTTGCAATTTCTGATGAGGTTTGTGAAGTCTTTTCAGAATGTATACATATCTACAATGCATTATCTGTAGTAGAAGAAATTGGTTCAGCTATAAGAATTTACCCAAATCCAGCAAAGGATTTTATTTATATTGACACCCCTTCAGATATTAGGGTTGAGATTTTAAACGCACAGGGCGCTATAATGATTGTTGATTTTGGTAATAAAATTGATTTACAGAAGCTGGAAAACGGGTTCTACACAATTTATACTTATGATTTGTCTAATGACTTAAAAAGTGTCAATAAATTGATTAAACAATAGCTTTAAAACTCCTTTAACGCTGCGTATACTTTATGAACTGGCAAGCCCATTACATTATAATAAGATCCTTCTAATTTCTCAATTCCAATATAACCTATCCATTCTTGTACGCCATAAGCACCAGCTTTGTCAAAAGGTTGATAACGGTGCACATAATATTGAATTTCGTCTACCGATAGCGCTGCGAATTGCACTTGAGTGGAATCGCTGAAAAGTACTTTTTTATTTCTAGATTGAATGCACACCCCAGTAATAACAGTGTGTGTATTACCTGAAAGTTTCGTAATCATGCTTTTAGCATCATTTACAGAGAGTGGTTTTTCAAGAATCTCTCCGCTTTGAATTACAATTGTATCGGCTGTAATAATAATGGTTTCCTTATCCAGTAAGTCATGAAAAGCATCTGCCTTTTTTTTAGCCAAATAACTTGGAACATCTTCGGGATTAATGTCTTGAGGATAGGTTTCCTCCACATCTTTGGTTCTGACTTCAAATTCAATGTCTAAACCAGAAAGCAACTCATACCGACGAGGGGATTGAGATGCAAGAATGATTCGGTATTTGTCTAAATTATTGAGCATAAAATAAGGCTGAAATAACTCCAAACAACATAGCTACTTTAATAATGTTGGAGGAAAGTAAATAAGATTTTGGACGATTCTTTGTAAACGTAATAACTAATGAAATAATTAGCGTAATGATAACAAATAAAAGGAGGTATAAAAATAATGATTTGGTAACCAAGGATTGATTTGTATTAATCAACATGCCATTAATGACGTAGTAAATAAGTGGAACTAATACTAAAAGATATAAGGCCCCAATAAAGGTTTTGGTTTTGGCAAACCCAAAACGGATTGGAAATGTACGGCTTTGTAATAAAAGGTCGCCTTTAACATCTGCCATGTCTTTGATTATTTCTCGAATTAGGTTGATGAAAAATGCAAAAGCACAATAGGCAATAATGGCCAATATATTATCTGTAATAAAAATTTGATCATTTAAACCAAAGGGGGAATCACTACCGAAATTGGAATTCGCGCCATAAATAAAAACGTATAAAGGCACAATTGCAGTTAAAAATGCAACGATTAAATTGCCTGATAAAAACTTACGTTTATAAATAGCTGAATAAAAATAGAGTAAGTTTATTGAAATGAATGAAATGCCTAAAATCCACCAGTTTTCTAAGCGATAAGACAAGAAAAAAGCAATCGTAAAACCAATTCCATTAAAGGTCCAGTTTAAGAAAATGGCCCAGCGTCGCTTGATGTATTTGTCTATAATTAATCGGCCTGGTTTGTTTACACGGTCAGCTTTTAGGTCAAAATAATCATTAATTATATTTCCAGATGCTGCAATTAAAACAACCGAGAGGATCAACAATACAAAATTAAAGTCTCCTAACCCTATGCGATCTAAAAATGATGAATTGAGTAAATCAGATGGTGCTCCAAACTCAACAAACGTGTATTGGCGATTTAAATGATAGTTTGAGAGTAAGCCATAAAATAAACACATTGTCAATACAATCACCAATAAATTCGATAAGCGAATCAAGCGAAAGAATTGATAAATCAGTTGCATGGAGGTTTTGCGTTTTTTACAAATATACGTGAAATTGACGGCTTAGTTACGTAAGAGACAATGGTGCAATTATCAATGTGCCTCTATAAATTCCACACGTCGAGATTTGTGCACTAAGTAAAACGTCAGTATTCTTGTTAGGCTTGACAAATTCTCCTGCCATCTTTCTATTTGCCTATTTACTAATAACAAGAACTCCATCTAATAGCGAAGCGGTCTAAATACTAAAAGCAAAGCGATCTAACATCTCAAAATACTATCTCTTAATCTCATACATTGTTCGACGATTCAATTGATGCATGGCTTTTTGGTTTGCTGCAGGAAGCCCATTTATATAAGCCTCGGTCAATTCAGTAGCTGTACCGTTGACGTCAATCGTGTTTGGTTTTGTTTCACCATAACCTTTTGCCGTTAATCGATCTTCACTAATACCTTTGTCTACTAAATATCCCATCACAGATTTGGCGCGATTGTCTGAAAGGGTTAAGTTTCTTTTATCATCACCTTGTGCATCTGTATGTCCTTGTAATTCAATTTTTAATTTAGGATTGCTTTTTAAAAAAGCTGCAAAATCATCCAGTACAGGGAAAGATTCTTTTCGAATTATGTAGGAATCTAAATCAAAGAAGACATTATCCAATGTTACAGGTTCAGTTGTATGAATTGGTTTTAAAGGCACATCTTGATGATACGGTTCCGTTGAATTTTCTGGTACGGTTAAGTTAAACTCAATAGAATAGGGGAGGTATTGATCTTTATTTACTAATAAAGCATACCGTTTGTTAATTGGTAATGTTACTAAGAATGATCCGTTTTGAGGATCAGAATAAGAGCGAATAACCTCTGTATTGGTTTCCATGTCCATTAATATGAACTCGGCTTCTAGTTTATTGTTTGTTTCCTCATCAAAAACAGTTCCTGTCATGTAAATGGTTCGAGTTGGACGAATGTCTAATGGCATGTCGAAAGAATATAAATCCAATTGACCTAATCCGCCATCTCTATCAGATGCGAAAACTGCAACTTCTCCATTTGAATAAACCAATAAAGAATGTTCGTTATTTGCTGTGTTAATTGGATAACCTAAATTCCTAGGATTACTCCAAGAACCATCAGGTTGCAAGGTTGTCATGTATAAATCTGTACCACCCATTCCAATATGGCCGTTTGATGCAAAATATAATGTTCTTCCATCTGGATGAATTAATACAGATGATTCAGAATATGGCGTATTAATGTTTGCGGGTAATTTATCTGGTAAACCCCAAGTGCCATCTGATTGTCTTTTAGAAACATAAATGTCTCCGTTTCTTTGGTTCTTTTTCCCTGTGGCTTTTATACTTCCGCGAATAAAATATAAGGTCATACCATCAGATGATAATGATGGTTGCGTTTCCCAATTTTTAGAATTTACAGATCCGGGTAAATTAATCGGGTCTAACCATTTCTCTCCAATTTTTTCAGTTACGAATAAATCGCAACTTCCGTATCCACGTCTTCCTTCGCCATAACCGTAGCGAGGATCGCTACAACCTACAAAAATTAATGTTCTACCATCAGGAGCAAAAGTTGGTGCGCCTTCATTATTATACGTGTTAATATTTGGTGGCATAGGTTGACCGGTAGTCCAATAACCATCTTTGTTTGTACTAATAAAGAAATCTTCTTGTTGGTATCCATTATTAGGATTGGTCACCCTTCGGGTATATAAAAGTTGCTTTTGATCCACTGTTAAGGTTGGAAAATATTCTGGATCTTCAGAATTTACACCAGCCCCCACATTCTTTGGATTAAATGGAAGCGGATTTTCAATTGCCTTAATCGCGAATTCGCAATTTTTAATCAACCATTCAGTTTCGACTAATAAATCGGGATTGGCTTTTTTATAAGTGGTGAATTTTTTACCATGTTCCAAGGCCGCAGCATATTCACCAAGACTCCATTCCAATAATGCTAAATCATAATATTCATACCCAGATGCAGTCATATTAGGATTAATAGCAATTGCATTGCGATAAGCGTGCAAAGCCACGTCATTCAATCCAGCTTTTGCGGCATAATCTCCTTTAATCATGTAGGCATCTACAAAATTTGGATCTTTAGCAATAGCCTTATCAAAATAATAGATCGCTTCTTCGTAAAAAAATCGACCAGTTTCAGGATCAAAACCACGTCCAACTTCTATTCCTTGCTCAACTAATTTAATTGCTTTTTTGCTCTTCGTACTCCACTGACCTGGTTGTGCAAGAGAGCATGCTGTAAATAACAGTAAGAGTACTAAAAGGGAATAATTTTTCATGCTAGTTTTATTTTAAGGAATATTCAAAAACTTGTGTGTTTGTAAAGAAATATTCCAGTCTGTATTCAGTTTAACGTAATCTATTATCAAAGGTAACATCTGCTCACTCTTGTCCCATTCGGTTTGCAAATAGAGTTTACAGTTTGCTTTGACTTTTTCTTTTAATTCAGCGGCCCATATAAAGTCACTTTTGTTGAAAATAATCATTTTTAATTCATCCGCTTTGATATAATTTTCTTCCAGCGGAAATTTAAATTTCTTTGGAGACAAACAAATCCAGTCAATATTTCCAGTAATTGGATAGGCTCCTGACGTTTCTATCGCAATTTCCATTCCAATCTCCTTTAAGGCGCCAGTAAGTTCAGTTAAATCATACATTGTTGGTTCACCGCCTGTAATAACAACGAAATCGGTTTCACTTGCTATTACACCAGCGACAATCTCAGAAATGGCTGTTTTCGGATGAGCATTTTCGTCCCAACTCTCTTTTACATCACACCATACGCAACCTACATCACATCCTGCTGTGCGAATAAAGTAGGCCGCACGTCCAGAATGATACCCTTCTCCTTGAATGGTATAAAATGCTTCCATTAATGGAATTTTACTATTCATCTTCTGCTTTTATTTTGTTGAGATCTTTAATATCAAATTCAATTACGCCGTCATCATTTGGCGCAAATATTTTCGCGAATTGTTGATTCCACTTAATGTCAGTTGTTATAAACGATCGCTTAGTATGCACGTGTTGACTAAACGTTTCATCAAAACCTTTAATCAAAATCAAAAATTCAGGATTAGCTTCATGAATTTCCGCTTTATTTTTTCCCCAGAAAGGACTTTCCGAGTCAATTTTATGTACCAATGTCCAGGTAAAAGGTAATAATTCGATTCGATCAATCTCTAAAGGCAATTGAAAATAAAGTTTTTCAATTTTTCCATTTGGTAAAGCCTTGTCCATGGTTAAAATCATTTTAGCAGTAACCTCTAAAAGAACATTGTCGCGTTCATTTGCCAATTTAATCTTAATACTTTTTCCCTCTAAATAGTTTGAATAAAGGACATGGTCACTGAAAATTATTTTGGAATTTGGTCTTGAAAATCGTCCATAAGCCAAACCTGTAGCTAACGAAAAAGACAAAAACCCAATAAAAGCTTCAACGGTTGCAACAGATTGAGTTGGAATTCCTCTAGGAGCAAGTGTTCCGTAGCCTACAGTAGTAAATGTTTGAATGGAAAAGAAAAAGGTTTGCACAAATGCCGGTGGTCCATCTGGTCTAATACCGACAATATTTTCATAACCAATTAAGAAGTATAAGATTGTGAAAACGAGGTTCATTCCAATATATCCTGCGAATAAGATTGCGAAAAATTGTACCCATGAAATTTCTATCATGAACTTAAAAATGTCCCGAAAACCCCTTTTACCGCCTTTTTTCACAACATTATATGAACCATCTTGATTGATGACGCGTTTTGTTGGACGGTTGAATTGGGTTCCAATTCCAGGATCTTGTATTTCGCTTCCCATTTTTTGACTAATGTGTTTTTGTCATGCTTTCTGGAACGCAAATAATAAAATCTGCAATTCCTTTATTGCCGCTCTCTAATTTGTTGATGTCTTTTTGCTCAACAGTAGATAATGTTAAAATTTTGGTTTCGTCCACTTCCTTTTTTAAATAATGAACAATTCCTTGGTAATTATCGGAATGATACGCACCATTATAATGCAGAAAGACAGATTTATTCGTAGTGTTTTGTTGAATAAAGTGCGCCATTGTAGCATCCTTAATCGCTTGAGCTGTAGCCATATTTATACCACCGTGTCCGTCCATTGTGCTCATTAATTCTTTGTAGCATGTTACGGTAGAATCAAATGTGAATTTTTCTAAGGGCACAATATATGATTGTGCTAAATCTGATAAATCTTTTAAAGATGCTAGACCTTTTTTATACACCATATTTGCGTATCGTCTAGGGATATTTGTGGCAATGAATTTAAGGTTGTGTTCTTTTGCATATTCGATTAGCGGCTTATAGTCTGTATTGTAATTCGGCCACAAGCGAATTTCATTTTGAAAATTCTTTGATGAAATTAGATCGTTTAAATATTCATCTAGAATAAATTGATTGTCTGCTTCAAACATTTCAGCACCCAAAACGAGTCTCTTTTTATGCTCTGCATGCATTTCTTTTGTCAATTCAAATTGCAACCAATGGCTAATTGGGTTGTTATGATATTCCCCAAAAAAAATGTATTTTTTTGTAGCCGCTTGTTTAACAACTTTTTTAAAGTCAATGGCGTTGCCATTCTTCGTGTAAATTTGAAAAGCTTTAGTATCTCCGCCATACGAACTCACTGTAATCGAAAGAAAAGAAAAAACTAGAATTAGAAATGCCTTCATAATCATTTATTTAGTGTTGAGGAGCCGTAAATACTCATCACAGTTGCTTGATTTGTAAAATTAGCGCTTTCTTTTAAATCAAAGTAGTCCGAAGAGGTGTAAAATTCTGCCATTAGAAAAGGACAAGCAAATAACGCTTGGAAAAATTATCCAAATTGCGATTAGTCGGCCAATGGCAAAATTAATTGTTGGCCGTTTAAGTTTTATCAGTAGAATAGGAAGTAATAAACAAATTTGAAAGAAAGGAAAGATATAATAGAGCGATCCGTAAGAATAAAACTCTGTTGCTTCATAGTTGGCGAAAAGTTGCGAACGAATAGTGCGATCTGAGGGCCAGGTATTTTTATTCACATCAATTGGCACGTCAAGTACACTAACTGATTTTAAATCCTTAAAAAATAAGCCGTAATTCATCTGTACTGGTGGGAAGTCGTCACTCCAATACTTTGAATCTAAAACTTGAAAAAGTTCCCCTTCAAATGCAATCGTTTTTGGTAAATAGCTATAAGTCGAAAATTCAGAAACTGCCCTTTGTCTTCCCGTGAAAAAATAATCGGCAGTTAATAGGATGCTAAAAATAAGGGAATAAAAAGCTAATGCTTTAAATGTTTTCCAGCGCCAACCTGTGGTTATTTTGTTGTAATATTTGGCATCTTTCTCTTTTTCAGTATCCTGCATTTTTTGATACCGTTCTTTTGCCTGACGAACCTTATCTTGGCGAGCTTGCTCTGCAGATTTGCCTGTTACTTTTACTCCAACTTTATTTTGTAATCCCGTTAATATTTCATAGGCTTCTGTAATTTCAATAAACATACTTTGAGCATCATCAGACGGATTTTTATCTGGATGATATTGCATAGCCAGTTTGCGATAAGCTTTTTTTATCGTGTCCTTATCCTTTGTGGGAGCAATACCTAAAACGCGGTAATATTTATTGAGTTGGCTCAAATTAATGCTACATAAGCGCCAATCAGGTCTATTAATATTAAAATTGCTGCGCTAAGTGCAGCAATTCGTGTTAGTACTAGTTTTTCTAGTGGATTTTGATCGGCTAAAGTAAAAATACAAAAACTAGAAATAGTAACGGGTGAGGTTGCTAGTAAATCTAGTTATGAAATACGCGTATTTAAAATATCAGCGTATAAAGTAGTATGAGACTTCCTGGATAAATTAATATAAAGCAGGCCATTTGGGCAAAATTGAACCAAGGCTTTCGTCGTTTAAATAGTAAAACCAATAGTGGGACAAATAAAAATACTTGCGTAAGTGGAAACCAATCGTATATAGATACTCGTTTTGAAGCGTATTTGCGCGTACGTGTCAATGGTGTTACAGTATCTTCATATTCTTGTATGAAACTTAAGTATTTATTATCTCCAAAAATGAAAGACTCGGTAACTTCAAAGGTGTTTAATAACTTTCCTTGCAAATCTTGAAAGTGAACAAGGAATAAATCATTTTCATTGACCCAAATAGATTGATAGTTCATAGCGCCTAAGGAACGATCAAATCTAAAATCACCTTCTCTCAATTTTACTGTTTTTCCATCTACAAATGTATCTATAGATGTTAACAAGGCTAATAAAACACAGAAATAGGCTAAGAATGTAAAGATTTTCCAACGTGTACCGCCGGTAATCTTTTCATAATACTCTTGTTCCTTAATAGCCTCAAATTCTTTGGCTTTTTTAATTTGTTCGGCTGCTCTTTTTAAATGCTCTTGTCTGTTTGGGTTCATATGTAGATTTAGATTAAAATTACTAATAATATTAGTAAAATAGCAATAAAAAACGAATTAAGCACTATTTATTGAATAAAAAACCGCTCTAGCTAAGCTAGAACGGTTCATACAATAAATAGGAAATCTTATTAAATTATTTTACGGCTTCAACAACAGCTTTAAACGCTTCAGGATGATTCATTGCTAAATCAGCTAAAACTTTTCTGTTCAATTGGAGACCTTTCGCATGTACTTTCCCCATGAATTGAGAGTAACTCATTCCATGTATACGTGCACCTGCGTTAATTCTTGCAATCCAAAGTGCTCTAAATGTTCTTTTCTTTTGTTTACGACCTTCGTAAGCGTAAACTAACCCTTTTTCAACTGCATTTTTTGCAATTGTCCAAACGTTTTTTCTTCTACCAAAGTATCCTTTGGCAAGTTTCATGGTTTTTTTTCTTCGGGTCCTTGCGGCTACCGCATTTTTAGCTCTAGGCATAGTTTTAAAATTTTTTGGTGGTTAGTGTCTCAACTTAATGGGCTCTTAGTGACTAAATACCGGGTAAATAATTTAACCATCAATTCACACAAGGTGAATTAGATACATAATTGTTTTTTAATATTTGCAACATCTGACTTGTGAACTAATCCAGCTTTAGTCAATTTTGCTTTTCTTTTCTTTGACTTTTTAGTCAAAATGTGACTTTTGAAAGCGTGCTTTCTTTTAATCTTACCAGTACCAGTAACTTTAAATCGTTTCTTGGCACTAGCCTTTGTTTTCATTTTAGGCATCTTCTTCTTTTTTAAAATCTGCTTGAGACAGATAGGTATTCCTATTTATTGTATTATTTTTTCTTCGGATTGATCATCATGATCATCTTCTTTCCTTCTAGTTTTGGCATTTGCTCTAATGAACCGTACTCTTCCAGTTCTTGCGCAAACTTCAATAACAAAATTTCACCTCTGTCCTTAAAGACAATCGTACGTCCTTTAAAAAACACGTAAGCTTTCACTTTTGCACCCTCTTTTAGAAACGTTTTTGCGTGGTTTAGCTTAAAGTTAAAATCATGCTCCTCTGTATTAGGACCCATGCGTATTTCTTTAACCACAACTTTGGTTTGTTTTGATTTTAATTCTTTTGAACGTTTTTTCTGCTCAAAGAGAAATTTCTTATAGTCAATGATCTTAGCGACTGGCGGATTAGCATTCGGCGAGATTTCGACCAAGTCTAAATCAGCTTCCTGTGCTTTCGCAAGTGCGTCGCGAACTGATAATAGTTCAGCACCATCTTCACTTACAAGACGTACTTCTCTTGCAGTAATCTTCTCATTAACTTTATATGGCTCTTCGCGCCTTCTAAAATTTCTACGGTTATTATTTCTTCTTTTAATTGCTATGGCTATGTCCTCCCTTTAGTGCTATTAATATTAATTTAATTCTTTGTCTATTTCGTCGTTTATAAACGAAACAAAATCGCTTAATGACATTGTTCCTGTATCTCCATCTCCTTGTTTCCGCACAGCAACTGTGTTGTTGGCTTCTTCCTCAGCTCCTACGATAAGCATAAAAGGGATTTTGTTTAATTCATTGTCCCTAATTTTCTTACCAACTTTTTCGTTTCTGTCATCAACGAATCCGCGAATATCGGAATTATTTAATGAATTCAAAACTTTTTTCGCGTAATCGTTGTGTTTTTCACTGATTGGTAGGATTGCTACTTGTTCGGTTGTTAACCAAAGTGGAAACTTTCCGCCACAATGTTCAATCAATACAGCCACAAATCTTTCCATAGAACCGAATGGTGCACGGTGAATCATAACAGGTCGGTGTTTTTCATTGTCCGCTCCAGTATATTCCAATTCAAATCGTTCAGGTAAATTATAATCCACTTGGATTGTACCTAATTGCCATTCTCTATTTAAGGCGTCACGCACCATAAAATCTAACTTAGGGCCATAGAATGCAGCTTCGCCATATTCTATAACAGAATCTAAACCTTTTTCTGCAGTAGCTTCTATGATTGCACGCTCTGCTTTCTCCCAGTTCGCGTCAGAACCAATGTACTTGTCTGGATTCTCTGGATCACGCAATGAAATCTGCGCTCTAAAATTTTCAAACTTTAAAGTTTTGAAAATGTACAAAACCAAATCAATTACGTTTTTGAATTCTTCTTTTACCTGTTCTGGTGTGCAAAATAAATGCGCATCATCTTGCGTAAATGCTCGTACACGAGTTAAACCGTGTAATTCTCCACTTTGTTCGTAGCGGTAAACTGTTCCAAATTCAGCATAACGCACAGGTAAATCTTTATACGATTTTGGTGATGCTTTATAAATCTCGCAGTGATGCGGACAGTTCATTGGTTTCAATAAAAACTCTTCACCTTCATGAGGAGTAGTAATTGGTCGGAATGAATCTTCGCCATACTTCTCGTAATGACCAGAAGTTACATAAAGATCTTTATGTCCAATATGTGGAGTAATTACACCTTCATATCCTGCTTTGCGTTGCGCTTTTTTTAGAAAGTTTTCTAATCTTTCTCTTAAGGCCGCGCCTTTTGGCAACCAAAGTGGTAATCCTTGTCCTACTTTTTGAGAAAAAGTAAATAAGCCCAATTCTTTACCAAGCTTACGGTGGTCGCGTTTTTTCGCTTCCTCAATCATGAGTAAGTACTCCGTCAATTCTTTCGCCTTAGGGAATGTAATTCCGTAAATACGTGTTAATTGTTGTCTGTTTTCATCTCCACGCCAATAAGCCCCAGCTATTGAGGTTAATTTAATCGCTTTGATAAATCCTGTATGAGGAATATGTGGACCACGACATAAATCCGTAAAGTTACCTTGTGTATAAAAAGTAATGGTCCCATCTTCTAGGCCATCAATTAGTTCTAATTTATACTCATCATCTTTGTCCGTGAAATATTTAGTGGCATCCGCTTTTGAGATGTCCTTTCGAATAAAACCGTTTTTTTCACGGGCTAATTCAAGCATCTTTTTCTCAATCGTTGGCAAGTCAGCATCTGTGATATGATGTCCACCAAGGTCAATATCATAATAAAATCCATTTTCAATGGATGGTCCAATGGCTAATTTTGTTCCCGGATAAAGCGCCTCGATAGCTTCAGCCATCAAATGGGCAGAAGAGTGCCACATGGTACTTTTACCATCTTTATCGTTCCAGGTCAACAGTTTTAAATTCACGTCTTCCGTTAACGGAAGTGTGGCATCAATTACTTCTCCGTTCGCCACAGCGGCTAATACATTTCTTGCGAGTCCTTCGCTAATGCTTTTGGCGACATCTAGGGCAGAGCTTCCTTGCTCATATTCTCTAATACTACCGTCTGGTAATGTTATTGCTATCATGCTTGATTCTACTTTCTTGTAATTGTACAAAATGCACAATTCGGTGCAAAAATAAAGAAAACCCGAAGAATTTCTTCCTCGGGTTTCCAAAATTTATTAATTATTTAATCTTTAGTTCAAATATCCCATCACGAGGACAACTGCGCCTCTTTCTTTCATGGTCGGTTTTTTGTTTACCGCACCAGCTACTGGTGTTATAATATAGTCAACAAAAACGCGTTTTAATCGGCCTTTTGAGTTCTTTGCAGCACGATAAGTCTCGTTTAATTCAGAAGACTCTACAAGTACATTCTTGCCTTGTAACCCGTCAATTGTTTTTAATAAAATTCTATCGCCTTGTGTTTTGTCTTTGTCATATATTTCAATAGAAATTTCATTTGGCAATGATTTACCATTGAATGAAAAACGATAATCTGTATTGTTGAAGAGATATATCTCAACCTCTTTAACTTGTTTATACGTTTTAAAATTAAAATAAGTCACCTTTGAACCATCAAATCGATAGGGCTTTAATTGCGTCTTAGCTTCTGCCTTTTGTGAGGCAATATTTTCTTTAAATTCGGTTAGATTTGAAGCTGTTTGAGCAAATAAAATTGCAAAGCTGAATAATCCCAGAAGTGTTAATGTCTTTTTCATAAATCAATTAAGTTTATCCGTTTGTAATTTTTGTTCTAAGCGTTTTTATTAGTTCACTCAACGTGCTGTTTTCAGAAGTTGATAAAACTAATTCCTCTGCATCTGGGTCTTCGTAATAGTTATTAACGGATTCAAATTCATTAAATGTATTTTGGATACTTTCCATATCTGATACTAGCCATTCAATATCCATGCCATCATTTTTAGGATCATTCAATCCCTTAACGATATTGCTTAAAATTGACATTTGCTCGGCAATTTGAGTTCCAACGCCATCCTTTTCTGGATTGTTTTCGAAATCATAAACACCTAAATACATTCCTTCTGTCCAAGCTCCAGCAAAATGAACAGCTTGTTGATGTTGCATATCATTTTCATCCATGTACATTTCAGTACGTTCATGAATGTCAATCATTAATACTTCAATAGAATCTTTATCCTCAATATTTTTATCAAATCGATCCATAAGATCTTTATTTTCAAACACTGCTTCCATGCCAATTTTGTCAGCTAAATCAGTAATGACTTGAAGATACTTTCTTCCTTCATTTGATTGCTCATTCAAAACGCAATAAGCCATGTCGGCTGAATAAACGCCAAAGTTTAACATTTGGTTTAACTCTGTTGTGTAATTTTCAAGCAAATCAGTTTTACTGGTTGCATCTGAATTATAAGCAAGTCCTGATTTCTTGAAAATACTTGCGACTTGTAGCGGAGAAGGTAAGTGATAATCAATATCTGGAGATTCAAATAAATCTTCAAAATCTTCATCACTAACACCGCCAGTTGTGTCCACAACATTTAACTCATTTGTTTCATCCTGGTTTTCACCACCGCATGACAGCAGAAGAAATGCTGCTGATATAGTAAAAAGGTTCAATACGAGTTTGCTTTTTTTCATGGTCTAAATAGATTTTTATCTCAGGCTAAAATATGAAATGATTTTCATTCACTCTTCAATTTAGCACAACTTTTTTTGTAAATCTGATTATTTCAATTAATTTAGAAAGCATAAAATTACCCAAAACACGAATCATATATTTTTAGTTGCATCTCCCCTACTTTTATAGAAATAACTGTTGATGGGATTTTGTTTGGGCTTTAACGCGTCGTTTGGCGCAGCGTATGAGCCAGAATATATTGAAGTTTCGAGCTCCCTTGATACTGAAGTTACTGCTACCATTAATGTTGGGAGTGATAATGGCATTTTATTGGCCTATGGTCCTAAGTATCAGTGGACCTGTGTTTTTACTTTTTGCTCTAGTTATTTTAGCACTTCCCATAGTTTCAAAACAATTTTTCCAACGTGCAGCCTTTGGAATAACGAGTACATTACTCTTTTTTTTACTGGGCATTTTTTTGGTTGGTATTCAAGCAAACAGATGGCATGCGGATTATTTTGCTAATGCGATAAATGATAAAAATGATCTTTTTCAGATTGAAGTAATCGAAGTGCCAGAAGAAAAAGAGAATTCAGTGAAGTGTTTCGCGAATGTTACTGCCGTAAATGGTCAAAAGACAATAGGGAAAACGTTAATATATTTAGAAAAAACCGACCGTTCTTTGACCTTGCGCTACGGAGATGTTCTTTGTTTGAAGGGGAATTTTTCTGATGTGCGGCCAAATGGCAATCCAATGGAATTCGATTATTCACGGTATTTGCGTATCCATAATGTCACGCATCAAAGTTATGTTCGTGATACTGAATGGGAGAAAGTAACGCATTTTGGTAATGCATTTTTTACTTGGATTTATGGCGTTCGAGAATATTTGGGTGGAGTTTTAGACAAATCAGGGATGAATGGGAGCAATTTAATGGTAGCCCGCGCGCTCATTCTAGGTGAGAAAGCGAGTTTAGATCGTGAAACTTTACGGACATTCTCAAGTGCTGGTGCCATGCATGTATTGGCCGTTTCGGGTTTACATGTGGGTATTGTCATGCTTATTTTTTCGTTTTTGTTGAAACCTGTGAAGCGTTTACCTAATGGGCGCATTTTATTTATTGTGTTGGTAGTAATTTGTATTTGGTTTTATGCGCTGATTACAGGGATGTCTTCTTCTGTTCTGCGCGCGGCGGTGATGTTTTCATTCGTTATCATAGGTAAAGAGTTAGAGCGTGAAAGCTCCGTTTATCAATCCATAATGGTATCCGCTTTTTTACTCGTCTTAATTGAGCCTCTGATTATCTTTCAAGTAGGTTTTCAATTGAGTTATTTGGCCGTACTCGGAATTGTGTTTCTGCAACCGAAAATATATAATCTCTTTTATACCAAATACTTTTTGTTGGATAAGGTCTGGCAAATAAGTAGCGTTTCTATTGCCGCACAACTAGCAACTTTCCCTTTAGGTTTATATTATTTTCATCAGTTTCCAAACTTTTTTATGCTCTCTAACCTAATCGTAATTCCATTGGCCTTTGCCATTTTAATTGCAGGTATAGTTTATTTTACGTTTTTCTGGATTCCTGGAATAGGTTATGCGTGTTTTCTATTGGTAGATGGTTTATTAACTATTTTGAACGCGGGTGTGAGATGGGTAGAACAATTGCCACATTCAATTTATTGGGGTGTTTCAATTCATTGGTTTGAAGTTTTCTGCTTGTACCTTATTATTGTACTTGGCGCCATTTCATTCATTAATAGGAAAGCCAAGTGGTTGATTATAAGTTTGAGTTTATCCGTTTTATTGCTTGTTTTTAACGTTGCGGAGAAGCAATATATAAACGCGACCAATCAACTTGTGATTTATAATGTGAATAAAGCCACTGCTGTTGACTTATTTTATGGAGGAAAGAATGTTTTTATTGCGGATCAAAAATTAATTGAAGATGACGATAAATTGTTGTTTCATGTCAAGCATAATTGGTTTTACCGTTCAGGTAATGAGTATGCCTACAAAACAGTTCAGCTTAATGATAGCTTACAACTGCTCTCTTTTCAAAATAAAACACTATTCAGAATGGATTCTACCGTAAAAGATAAGATTCCGAAAACGGATTTTGTTTTGCTTGAAAATATCGCGTATTTAGATAGTAGAGTAGTGGCTGATTTTGCAAATCGAAATGTAAGTATTGTATTAGGGCAAGGCATTGCGTACCGGTTAAAATACTTTATTGAAGATCGAATATTACCTCGAAATTTGCATGATTTAAAAGCGAAGGGTGCTTTTATTGTGAATTTTTAATCCGATTATTTCTCTGTTACAGAAACCTGACTGTTTCCCGCTTTATAGGCGATTTTTGAATCCTCATTTTTTTTACCAATTGAACTATTTTCAATTGCTTCAATAACTTCATAGTCGTTATCGAGCTTCACGATAATTTCGTAATAAACAGTAATACCGTCTTTGGTTTGAATGTTTGTCCAAAAGTGGATTTGATAATATGTAACCCGATCAATGGTTTTAACAATTGCCTTAGATTTTTCTACAGCGCGTTTAAATTTATTTAAATCGGCAGAATAATTCTCTTCGGAACCGGTATACATACCGCTCGCTTTTTTCTGTTTGAGTTCTGCACTTTTTTCTTCATACAGTTCTATGCGCTTAGTTTGTATGAAATAGTTATCCGTATAAAAAGCCTTAAAATGCTCGAATTTGTAGTTAGAATGGCTCAAAAAAGAATTGTCAGCCCAACTGACAACGGCAGTTTGAACTTTCGTCTCATCTTCTGATGAATCAATGTCCGTTGGAATTCCAGGGTTTAAAAAACTGAGTTGGATAAGGAGAAATAATGTGGTCATTTTAGTTGGTTAGTATAGCTTTCATAAGAACCGTCTAGCTGGAAAATTTGATCCACCTGATAATAGGGGGTAAATTCAACAAGCACAACATTGGTGTCTTTCTGGTCAGCAAAGTTCCCTATAAATTTATGAAAAAAGTAGTAGCCAACAACACTATTGTCCGCATTGTTTTTGGTTTCGTATAAAGTAGAAAACTCTAAAGGGGAATAGTTTTGAATATCCTTGCGCTCATTATTCACAAATTTATGCAGCACAGTTTGGACAATATACTCCTGATCAAAATCACCTTTGTATTTAATCATGGTGCAAATATCCAGCGTGTGCTTTAGGAATGATGATTTTTGACCAACCATTGTATATGTCTCTAATTGATCTTTAAAGAAGCGGTAAAAGCGTTTACTTAATTGTTTTGCTTCTGTATAAGTTGGGGCTCTAATAATTGTGTATTCATTGAAATAATAATCAATCATCAATTGATATTTCTTAGGAACCGTTAAAACTATTTCGGGTTCCGTTTTTTGAACAGCCAATGTATCGTTAAGCGTATACTTGGCTTCTAATACATTGATGTTCATAGTATCACTGATCAACGTGAAAAAATGACTCAACTCGGCCGTGCGCTCTATTTTATTTTCTCGAATAAATTCTTTTTGTGCTAGTATAGATGCCTTTATAGAGCTGTCTTTAGGATGCAAACGTAACTGCAGTTCCGTTTCTTCCAACTCTACTATTTTCAACGGTTTAATAACCTTAAGTTGGCTAAAACCATAAGGAGTATATTCATTCTCTCCTAGATCGGATTGAATTTTTTTTGTGACATTATTTTCGGCTGTTGCTTGTAGATTTAACTGAGGGGAACTTTCAGTCTCCTCCAAAAACAATTCATCCGCAATAAAGCAACCTTTTAGACAAGATGCAACAATAAATAATCCTAGAAAAACTCTTAGACGCATATAAAAAAGGTATTGGTACCACAACAGTGCAATTATTATACCTAAGTCTGAATCCTAATGCAGTCCTAAGTTATACGCTTGTTCAAAGTGTGATTTGCTATAGTTTCAATCAAAAAAAAATCTCTAACCAAATGACCAGAGATTTTTTTTGATACTATTTAGTGTCTAATCGGGAATCAGCGAATTTTAGATTGGCTATATCTCCGATCAGATACAATATTATAAGTTATCGAATCATTACTGGCATAACGAGCATCAATATGTCTTCATTCTCGTTGTCATTACTACTTGGTAATAATATACCAGCTTTATTAGGTTCGCTCATTTCTAAAATCACTTCTTGTGTGCTAATATGGTTAAGCATTTCCATTAAAAATTTGGAGTTAAATCCAATTTCCATATCGTCACCATTATAGTTACATGTTAAACGCTCTTTTGCCTCGTTCGAGAAATCAAGATCTTCGGCAGAAAGTGCTAATTCACTTCCAGCAACTTTTAACTTTACTTGGTGTGTTGTTTTGTTCGAGAAAATCGATACCCTTTTAATTGAGTTTAAAAAAGATAAACGATCAACCGTCAATACATTTGGATTTTCTAATGGAATTACCGCTTCATAGTTTGGATATTTCCCATCAATTAATCGGCAAGTCAATTCAATTGTATCAAAACTAAAGCGTACAGTGGTTTCATTATAAATGATTGAAACTTGTTCAGCACCAGATAAATTTTGCTTTAATAAATTCAAAGGCTTTTTAGGCAATATAAAGTCAGATGGTTTTGAAGCACTTGAATCACTTCTGCCATAACGCACTAATTTATGTGCATCAGTTGCAACAAAAATTAATTTTTCAGATGAAAATTGACAAAAAACACCGCTCATCACAGGTCTTAAATCGTCATTTCCAGTTGCAAATAATGTTTTATCAATTGCACTAGCAATAATTTCTCCGCTTAATTCAATCGCTTCAGAGTTTTCTAATTCAGGCGATTTTGGAAAATCATCTGCATTTTGTC
>JBLHOW010000059.1:0-38674 GCA_047623705.1 Crocinitomix sp. | reverse complement strand
CCAGCATATTCTAAATACCAAGAAAAATTAGACAAGTTGGAACGCGAAGGGTATTAAAAATTCGTCATAATTCCTGCACGGTCAGCTCGCGTGGTTTTAGATAGTCGAGCGAAGTAAGATTATCTAAAATTGTATAGAGGGCAGGTGCGTGCGTAATCTTAACTTCCCATTAACGTAAACATCATTATTATGATTTATCTTAGACCCATGAATTTGTCCAAAACCTAGCATCCATTGTTTTAATTACTATAATATCACTTGCTTGCACCACTGTATCGTCTGAAGAGATAACCCAGAATGCAACAGAAATGAGCAATTCAATTACTGAAATTGTAGAAGCTCCTAAGGAATTAACATTTGAACTCATAATGGGGCTTGAAAAAATAGATGAAAAGCAATACAACCTATTAGCCAAAATGCAGTTAGATGAAGGTGCTTATTATGGTTCTCCTCATTCAAAAAATAGCTTTAAGGGACTTTTTAACATTGAAATAGATGAAAACGATCAATTAATTGCTGGCGATACACTAATTGAAACACCATTTCCAGAAGAAGTAGATGACCAATTTTCGGATGAGAAGGTGAGATGGGTAAATGAAGAAACCAATTATAAGCAGTCAATAACCTTGAATGCGACAGAAGATTTTGTGGTCAATGGTGTCGTTTCTTTTGTTGTTGAACCAGTTTGTAGCCGATATGAAGTTACTTTCGAAATTGTTTCGCAATCAGGAGAGTTAACTATATCGCAAGCAAAACCCATTGTTGCTAACCTTAGTAATTAGACAAGTATAAATATCGTTTTATATCAATTTTATATACTGTATGCTCATTAAAGAATAGCATATATTGTCGCTAAATTCATTGACTAAGCAACATTAACATGAGATATTTACTAATTTTATTGACACTGATCTCGACATCAGTTTTCGCACAAGATTCAACAGGCTATTTAGAAGGGAATAATGTGCGTGCTTTACTTTCTAATCGTGGAATATTTTTTAATGACAATCCTGATAGCCGCCCTTCATATGAATTCCCTAAGGGTAGTGAAAACCATTTAGTTTATTCAAACGCTTTTTGGTTTGGTGCCAAAGATTCGGGCGGTAATGTGAAAATGGCTTCTGAAATTTATGGTGGAATGGATATAGATGGTGTTGAAAGACGTGATCTTTTTCCCGGTGCAATAAGTGCAGATGGTTCCGCAGAGGCTCCAGTTCCAGCTTATGCTGATGATGTTTATATTGTTTCAAAAGAAGAAATATTATTTCAT
Organism: Crocinitomix sp.; assembly: GCA_047623705.1. GTDB lineage: Bacteria > Bacteroidota > Bacteroidia > Flavobacteriales_D > Crocinitomicaceae > Crocinitomix. Next base: position 37,404 of record JBLHOW010000059.1, on the reverse strand, counting down.
GCAGCAAATTATAATGTTTGGGATTATGTAGCGCCAGATGTGATTACGAATTGGCCAGCACACGGAGATGTTTCAATGGATTTGGATTTTAATTTGGCACCTTTTGCCGATTTAAACAGTAACTCGTTTTATGAACCTGAATTGGGCGAATATCCTGAAATCCGTGGTGATCATGCTGCATACATTATCGTGAATGATAAAGGAGGAGTCCATACTAATTCAGGAGGAGATCCATTAGGCATTGAGGTGCATTTTATGTTCTATCAGTATGAGGATGCAGGGTTCTTAGAAAACACAACTTTTGTAAATGTGCGTGTAATAAATCGTAGTACGAATAGCTATCCGGAGTTTATTGTAGGTAACTATATGGATGCCGATATCGGATTTGCAGGAGATGAGTTGGCAGGTTATAACGCCGATAATAATATAACTTATACCTATAACGGTGATTTGTTTGATGAAGGGAGTGGAGGAAGTCCAGGCTATGGTGATAATCCTCCAGCGATTGGAATTGTAGGATTGAATCATGTGCCTGCACAATATTGTTTTGCAACACCTGCGCCTATTTGGACGCCTGCCTCAGCGGTAGATTATTGGAATATTATGACTGGTGCTTGGGATTGTGTAGAAGAGGATGGTCTTGTTGGAGATCGACGGATGTTTATGGCAACGCCGTCAGTTGCATTAAATGCAGGTGATGTGGTTTGTTATGATTATGCGGTCATTAATAGTAGCGTTGCAACACCGTTAGAAAATGTGGCTGATTTACTTGTTATTGCTGATGAGGCTGTTGATTTTCATGTTGCAAGTCCCAATATATATTGTAATTATTTCTTGAGTGTAGAAGCGGATGCAGAACTTGCAAAGTTTAACGTATATCCCAATCCATCAAATGGCGGATTTGCAATTACAGCTGAGGGGAATTATGACCTTTCAGTATTCGCGATAGACGGCAGGTTAGTGTACGCTCAAAAAAATAACTCTGGGGAAACAGAAATTCAATTAGATGTTGTTGTAGGAACTTACGTACTTGTTTTGGAAAATGATACGCAGCAAATGACGCAAAAATTAGTGATTAGGTAAAGTGTTTATTCGTCAATATAATTGCCATGTACCCATTTTTCTTCATTAAGGCTAATTTTTAACCAGCGGCCTTCTTTTTTATAGATGCTAACGGAATCTCCTTGAGATAAGGAGCCGTTTTTGTCAAAATTTGTGCCAGGTCCTTTTCGAATATTCAACACCCGAGCTGTTACTTTTCCTTTGGCAATAATGGAAGATTCAATGTTTTCTTCGTCCACATAATTTCCGTGGACCCATTTTTCTTCAGATGCATTAATTTTGAGCCAGCGCCCGTCTTTTTGATATACGTTAAGGTGTTCGCCTTTATTTAAAGATCCCGCCGTGCTGAAACTTGTGCCAGGTCCCGTTCGTATATTTAAAACTTTTGCAGTTACCGCACCTGAAGCTATTATTGTTGTACTATTTGTGTCAATAGGATCTGGTGTTGCATCTTTACTCGTTTTTTTGCCAGGTAAAACAGAAGGTGCCTTTGTCATTTTATAAAATTGATCAACGCGAGCTAATGCTTTTGCATATCCTCCAGTTCGATCCTTTTCTATCTCGGTTTTTGATTTGCCCCAGCCAGTATTGGCATGAAAGGCGGCACCTACAGCATCTGTAATGTTAGTGGCATCATTGATCGTATTCATATCGTAAAGCGATAATTTGGCGCTTGATCTTGCAAATGCACGTTTAAAATATCCAATTACTGCTTCTGTTGCAGTTGGTATTTCATTTAATGAATTAGGGTCAACAACAATGTTTTTTGTTGTAAATGGATTAATCTTTTCATAATTGGCCTTAAACGTTAGTTGATTTAAACCACGACCTCTATATTTATAACCCTCATTAGAAGCATTGCCGTAGCGTCCGCCATATATTCTATCAAAAAACAGCTTGGGATTATTCTTGATAGTTGTTAATTGCGAGTCAGATAATCCACTCACTCTACCACCAAAAATTTTTCTAATTCTACTATTATCCGTGCCAGCATAGTCATGTTCTGATTTTGGAATAAACGAACTTTCCTTTGAAATTACGGCTAAAATTCCGGCTTGAATATAAGGGTTCGTTATGTCCAATTCACCCATTCGTTTTATAATGTACTCAACGTTTTCTTTTTGCTCTTCAGATAATTTGAGGGTAGTAGACATATTATGTTGTAGAATTAAAGGTTAATTTTTTTACACCATCAAGATACATATTAATGTGAATAAATGATAAAACTTGCTAACTCATGTAAAATCATTTCGTAATTGTTTTTACACAGTTAGACTGCCGATAATTAATTCGATTTAACTATTTTTGTTTTCAACCTACTATACATGAAAAGCACCCTTCTCATTTTCACCTTGCTGATAATAAGTAACAGTTTTGGACAACAATCAACAACAGATGATTCCAAAATTGTTTATGAACGTATTCAAGAAGATGTCGCGATAATAGTTGATGGAAATGATGTGAAGGTTTCGCATTCCGTCCTTGAAAAAAAACATTTTCATGATCAAGTAAATTCAAGTTACTCATCTGATAGAGTATATCATGGTTATTTTACTAAAATCAAAAATTTAAAAGCGTCTGTGGCGCATTTAAATTCCAAAGGAAAATATAAATCCCACGAAATTGAAGAGATTCCAGAAAAATCTGAATTTTCTGGTAGTACATTCTATAGTGATAATTCCTATTTTGAAATTTCCTATCCAAATGTAGCGCTCGGTAGTAAAACAGAGTTGACCTACGATATAGAAGTCATAGATCCGCACTTTATGAAACGTTTCTATTTCTCAGAATATTATCCAATCGAAAATGCTGAGTACACCGTAACAGCTGATGCTGGAGTTGAAATTGGATGGGAACTATATGGTGACCAAAAAGATAAGATTGAATTTACAAAAGTAGAAGAGGGTGGAAAGATGGTTTATAAATGGACTTTAAAAGATTCACCAGCCTTATTTTCAGAACCTAATGGCCCTGGTTATTTGCATAAAGCCACGCATATTGTTGTCTACATTAAAAAGTATAAAGGCAATAGCGGTGAAATAAGTGTTTTAAATGATGTGGCTGATCTATTCAATTGGTATCAAACGTTCATTAGCGATATTCGAAATACGGATAATATTGATTTAAAAGAACTAACTGCTACAGTAGTTGGAGATGCGACATCCGAATTGGAAAAGGCAAAACGCATATTTCATTGGGTACAAGATAATATTCGATATATTGCTTTTGAGGATGGTTGGAGAGGATTTGTGCCATATCCTGCGTCCGAAATTTGTGAAAAACGTTACGGTGACTGTAAAGATATGAGTCATTTAATGTACGAAATGCTTGAAATTGCTAACGTAAATGCACAACATGCTTGGGTAGGTACGCGTAAATTGCCATACCGATACGAGGATACACCTTGTCCAAGTGTTGACAATCATTTGATCTTAAGTTTAGTAGTTGATGATAGTGTTTATATCATGGATGCAACTGATGCGAATACACCTTTTGCGGTTCCAACCTCCTTCATTCTTTCTAAACAAATGTTGTTTAAATCGGCCTCGGGAAGCTATCAATTGTATTCAATCCCGTCATTTACGGCAGATTATTGCACCGTTGTTAATGCGATTAATTTAACTGTTGACGGAACGGCTGCTGTTGGTAATTCGAGTAAAACAATTGAAACGTTTGAATATTCTCGTTTTCATAATTTATACGGCTCTGCAAACACGGAGAAGGATGATTTTTTAAGACAGTATTTGGAATTGGGACAAAATAATTTTGAAATATTCAATACAATACTTAAAGAGGTTACGCCACGCGCCAAAACAGCTATTAGTTTTGATTATCGCATTCCTGATTATGCTAGTTCCTTTGGTGAATTGTCTTTCATTAATTTGAATTTGACCAAGCCATATGCTAAGGAGATCTTACAAAAAGATAGAAAATACAGCTATGAAATAAAGTATAAAAAGAAATGGCAGAACACCGTTTCCTTTGTTTTACCAAGCGGCAATACAGTTACCAATATCCCTGAGAATGTAGCCTTTCAATGTGAATACGGCTCATGTGCTGCAAGCTATAAATTAGAAGGGAATACCTTAGTTTATTCAAGAATCATAACAATAGACGCGCTTACTGTACCAACCTCAGGTTTGAATGTTTGGAATGGATTTGTTAAACAATTAGTAGCTGTTTATAATACGACTATAGAATTTAAATAATTATGAAAAATAGGATTTTATTGCTAAGCTGTTTCTTAATTTCAATTTCAGCAAACGCAGACCCTGTAGGAGTTAATGACACTTCTTTTTGGCGAAATAAAGGTGCTTTAATAGAATTTAACGAAGAGGATGTAGCTTATGGGGATGCGACAATCTTTGAAGATAATCGATTCATTAACTATAAAATGCGCACGCGTGAAATTATACGACATAAAATTCTCTATATAAAAACGCAAGAAGGCTTGGATGATAATAACAAGGTAATAGTCTATGTACCAAATGAGGGAGCCATTACCAACATTAAAGCGCGAAGCATTTCCAAAAGCGGAGAAATTGTTGAATTAAACGGTGAAAATATTAAGGAGATTAAAGATTATTCTGACAATGGAAATTTAAAAGTATTTGCAATTGAAGGGGCCGAAGTTGGCGGACAAATTGAGTATACTTATACGTTAAGAACGCCATTATATGATTCAGGTAAGGAAATGTTTTCAATGAATTATAAAACGCAACATGCCTGTTTATTGGTTCGCTGTAATAACGCTTATAAAATTGATTCAAAAGCGTTTAATTGGGAGAGTAGCAGGACATATGGCTTGACTGAGAACAAATATATTTTTAAGAATATCCAACCCATTTCAGAGGAGAAATATGCAACGCCCTATGCTAATAGAGTAGCGGTGCAACATAAATTAGTTGGGAGTAGTTATCACCAAACTACTTATGCCAGTTATAGAAATGTATTAGCAAAACTACAAAAGGATTTTCACACTTTTTTACCGAAACAAGAACGCAAAGCAAACTCAGTTTTGAAGGCCTTTACAGGCAAGTCGGCTGATAAAAGTGAAACCATTAGAAATTTGGCGGTGTATTTGAAAGCTAACTTTTTTTATGAGGAAAAATATAATAATCCTGATTACGAAGAAGTCGGAGCAATCATGAAATCCAAGGTGGCAAATGACGTTGGAATGACTATGTTATATTGTATATTCTTTAAACAATTAGGAATCAAATATGAGGTATTAGTGTCCTGCAATAAATATGATGGTCGCTTAGATCCTGAATATTGCTCGCGCCACACAATGGATGAGTTTATAATACATTTTCCAGATTACAGTACGTATTTGTATCCTTCCTCGCAAGTGACACAATACGGTTTAGCACCTTCTTGGTTAGTAGGGAATCAAGCATTAGTTATTCCCGAAAGCGGTTCGTCTCCTCGTTTTCAAGAAATAAAATCCGCAAACTATGATGAAAATGTAACAGGCCTAACAATTAAAGTTGACTTAGATTTGGATAACAATTCATCTGAATTTAATATTGATGCCTACAGTTTGGGTGCTTTGGCATTTAGTAATAATTATGATATGTATTATGCCGATTCTGATAAGGAAAAGCAACAAGAATTAGAAGGCTACGTAAGCTGGCGTTATCCTGATGCAGAGATTGTTAATGTTGAAATGATTGATCCTGCAGCTTGGGGAGATATAGGTGCCTGTAAAGATTATGCATGCCGCAAAGAACTTAAAGCAACCGTAAAAAGCGCCTCATTTTTTGATAAAGTAGGGAATAAGCTTTTAATTAACGTTGGAACATTATTAGGGCCACAAACTGAAATGTATTCTGAATTAGAGCGTGTACAACCAATTACAACGGGGTATAATAAATCCTACGCGTTTAGAATAGACATTCCAATTCCTGACGGTTATAAGTACACAGGCGAACAAAACGGAATCATAGATAATTCATTTCAAACCGATTCTGGAAAAGACGCAGCTGGCTTCAAATCAACCATAGAAGTAATAGATGATGTCATTCACATTGAAATTGATGAATTCTACGCCTTCGTGAATATAGACAAGAAGTATTATGAAGATTATCGCCGTGTAATTAACTCGGCTGCGGATTTTAATAAAGCAATTCTTTTGTTGGAGAAGAAGTAGAGCAGTCAAAAGTTTTAACCGTCAGTAAGAGTGTCCATTTGCCTCAAGCGGAAGGATGTGTCAAGAACGGGTTAAAACTTAAACGTCTCCCGATTAAACAATACGGCTAAAGAATACCCAACCGTTATAATTAAACCATAAACGGCCATAATCAAATTCAAATCTACTACAGCGATATAGGTAATGAAAATACCGTAGCATAAAAAGAAAGCTTCAAAGGCTTTTAGGCTAAACTCCTTTTTAAAATCATAGCCTTTTTTAATTTTAGCTTTTAATTCACCTTTAGTTCCAAATTTAGGTGTGCGCACAAAGGCCGATTTTTTGCTGCGATAACCTTGAATTACCCCAATAATCATATAAAGAGAAATGCCACTCGTCATGGCAAAAAACGTGAATAAGGAAGGGATGAAAAAGATGACTTTTTTCCATTTATCTTTTTGTCCAATCAAATTCCCGGTAAAGAAAATGAGAATCAATAAACTGGTTGTGATCAAACCAATGGCGGACATTTCGTGTGATAAAGAAAGATCAATTAGTTGGTTCTTAGTAACGTAATAGATTATTGGACTCAATAAGATTAGCGGGATAATTAGTAAATAAACCGAACTATTTAGCAAGTGAAAAGCACCAAGGATTTTTGCTTTCAAAGGGATTTTTGCCGCCCATAATAATTTCCAGTTTTTGCGAACACATTCCGCAGCGCCTTTCGACCATCTGTGCTGTTGCGTACGATACGCCTCAAAAGTTGCTGGTAATTCTGCAGGTGAACCTACGTCAAATAAATAGGCGAATTTCCAACCTTTAATTTGTGCTCGGTAGCTCAAGTCTAAATCTTCTGTAAGTGTGTCTGCATGCCATCCGCCTGCATCAGAAATACATGATTTTCGCCAAATTCCTGCAGTGCCATTAAAGTTGATGAAACAATTTGCTGATGAACGCCCTAATTGCTCAATGCTGAAATGCGTATTCAGCATAATAGCCTGAGCGCGGGTTATCAAAGTGTAATTTTCATTAACATGTAGCCATTTTGTTTGCACAACACCTACATTCTCATCTGCAAATAAGGTCACTACTTTTTCTAAAAAACTAGGTTCTATAATAAAGTCAGCATCAAATACTGCAATAAATTCACCTTTGGCGATTTTTAAACCGTAATCTAAGGCACCAGCTTTAAATCCTGAACGATCTGCTCTTCTAATATGATTGAATACTGCACCGCGTTCATTTTCTGCGATAAATTTTTCAATTAGTTCCGTGGTTTCATCTGTTGAATCATCTAAAACTTGAATCTCTAGTAAATTATCTGGGTAATTTAACGAGGCAGCTGATTTTAAGAGGCGTTCAATAACGTACTTCTCATTGTAAACTGGCAATTGAACAGTAACCTTAAATTGATGGTTAGGATCGTGTTTTGGTGCCGGTTCTTTCTTTCGAATGAGAGCAGTCACCATTAAATAAAGTTCATGCACAACAAAAACTAACAAGGCTAAGTTGAGTATAAACCAAAATATGAATAATCCCTCCATCATTCCTTATTAGATTGAATAAATAGCGGCAAAATAAAAAGGTCGAGTAGTAGTGCTGTAGCAATACCAATTAAAAAGATCCATGCAAAGGGACTCAGCCATGCCAAATTTGAAAATCCAAATGAAACAAAACCAGCTGCTAACACTGTACTTGTAACCAATACGGGGTAAAACCCTATTTCTTGCTTTTTACCTTGCAACATAATGTATATAGAATCGTCCACACAAAGCCCTGCTAAAATTGTGAGCAAAAATAACGATTGAGGATTAATTTCTAGCCCAAATAATGGCATTAATAACACGACAAGTATTAATGGGATTAAATTAACAAGTAATAAAATCAATCCTTTTATAAAAGAACGGAGGATGAATCCAATTAACAAAACAGAGAGTAAAACACCAATTGACCAACCGATAATTAAGTTGCGGGTAAAAGTATAAGTTCCTAAATCGGATAAATAGGCTGGCCCAGTTAAATTAAAACCGATAGATTCATCCGAAATGAGTTGGAATAAACTGTCAAGACTTGTATAGTTATGAAGTGATTCATGTAGTCCTGGGTGTTGATAGCCTACAATAATGTTTCCTAAATTAACATGTTCGGCGACCACCTGATTACCGCCCCATTGATCATACCGTTCATTTAAATCAGCTCGGGTTTGCACAGAAATGTTATTCGGGATTTTATAAGCATCTGGATGTCCGTTTACAGTAAAACGGTGGTTGCGCTTTACAATTGTAGTTGGACTAATGGTGTATAAGGGGTTGAAAAGTGTCGTTATTAAATTTTCTACGACTTCTATTTTTCTGAGGTTTTTGGTAGTCCACAAACTGTCTCTTTCATTAAAAGAAATTGAAATCTCCAAGGTATTTGACCCATAGAAATGCTCCGCAATTATTTCTTGGCTTTTCCTAAGTTCTGAATCATTTGAAAGAAAGCCCGCTTTGGACGTGTCAATTTTAAAATTATTAAATAAAAAATAGAGTAGAATTGCTAAAACAATTGAAATTTGTAAAAGACGTATTCTTTTAGAGGGCTTGAAGCGATTTGCTAGTCGCTGACAGTAGCTTTGGATCCGATTAATGCGAACAGGATCAATATATTTTTCACGTGGCCCCATTAAATGAATGGCTATAAACCGTGAACTTAAATAAGCAATTAAAACGGCAACAATAGCTACTAATGCAAGGTCGGTTAAATCAGTATTTTTAGATAGGATTAGAAAAATAATGAATCCAAAAATGTTCGACAGTGAAGTTAAAAAAATGGGTTTAGCCAAATTCTTTTTGAGGATCAATTTTAAACCCTTAGCACTTGCGGTATTGTTAGCAAGTGCAGTTTGTTGATGCAGTATATGCATTAAATCAGTAAACGATAAAATGATAATTAAACAGGGGAGTGCTATCATTTGAACATTGAACGAAATGTTCATGGCATACATAAAAATTACGGTGCAAGCTATGTTAAACAAAATAATAGACGTTATCAATACTAAGCCTTTCAAAGCCTTTGTTAAAAGGAAGAAAGACAAGAGAATCAATCCAATACAAATAGCACCAAGTATTAATGATTCACGTGCCAATTCAGACCGAATTTGGTCTTGTGCTAAATTGTTCTGTAGAACTAGAATTTCACAATTACTTAAGGCTGAATTTATGCTGTCAATTTTTTGAAGAGATTCCTTACTTAATCCATTTTCACAGTCCAAATAGAAGAGGGCATGTAGTTGGTTAGCAGAAACGTATTTTTTAAATACATCTGAATATCCGTGTTTCGATTTTGCCCAATCGTCATATTCTGTTTTCGTGTTTAGTGGAATGTGCGGTTCATAACTCACTTTAAATGCACCTTTTTTTGGGATTTCAAGATTAGTGATGCTTGAAACCCATGCTATTTCCTCGAATTCTGCGATCAAGTTCGTGATCGAATCCATCAGTAAATAATCAGCATAATTATTCCAACCGGTTGAATGATTTAAAATTAAAATTGGATTTTCTTCTTGTGAAGGATAATTTGCCGAGAGCATGTTATATTCCTGAACAGCAGCGTCATCAGCAAGACGTAAACCAGATAAATCCGTCTCAAAATGAAGCTTTGGAACTAAATAGGCGCCAAGTCCAATCACTAGAATAATTACGGCAAGCAACCATTTTCTACTCATCTTGCAGTAGATTAGTGAGAAAAGGGTCAATTCTATCCGCTATAAAATGGTGGCCTGCAGAATTGGGATGGCTGTCGTACGGCACAAAAGTTTTCGTACTATCTTCAAAATTGAATTTCACATCCAACCAAGGCAAATTGGGCAAGTTGCCATGTAGGGCATTCGTTTCTTCAGTAGCATCTAAACAAACAATTCCAAAAGAAATCCCTTCGTCATTGCACATTTTATACATTTTTTCAAATAAACAAGTGGTTAATGCAACTTCATCTAATTTAGAATCCTTGTATTGCTCTGTCAATGTTTGAATCCAATTAACCGAAGCCAAATATTCTCTACCGGCCCAGTTTTCATGCATTTGATTCCAACTAGCAAATTGCGGAGCGCAATCGCATGAATTAATATAAGGGAATTTGGCGATAGACATAATGCTGTCAACAGATTTTGATGAATGTGCATAGCCCAACTTCAAATTTTTGCGATACGTTTGCGATAAGCTATTACGCATGAAATGAAAGGAAGAAAAATTGAGCAAAACAGCATCTGTTTCACCTTTTTCAATTATAGTTTGCAATTGTAGCAAGGATTGAACAGTGCCGTAACCAATTACGCCCTGGTTTTGTAATAGCCATTCTGGATGTGTTTGCTGCAATTCAGCAACAAAGGTTTCATTATCGTTAACACCATAACCATAAGTAAAAGAACATCCTAAAAATGAAATATTTTTTTGAATAGAATCTGATGTGTTCCGGGGAGTGAAACGCATATATTCATTCGTATGGTTTGCATCAAAGTGTACAGCGTTATTTAACGTTATTGAAAATTGACCTGGTTTTAACGCAATTCCTAAGGAGTCATCCGCCAAGTAAGCGTATTCTGGCTGCATATCGACTTGGTAGTCGACCGTTTGATAACGGCGGTAACCAAGTATGAGCAACGCCAATTCAAAACAGATAAATGTCAGCACTGGATAATAAATTACCCATTTAAATATTTTTTTGATTTTAGTTTTCAAAAAGCAAGCGTAATGTTAGGAGCCCAAATTTATGCATTTGTTCGTATATTTCGCACTTTCTTTTACGCTATACGTAAATAGGATAGCGGTTTAATAAAAATGAAAGTAATTCTTGGCATATCGGCATATTATCATGATTCTGCGGCAGTTTTAATCGTAGACGGCCAAATACGTGCAGCCTTGCAAGAGGAGCGCTTAAATCGTATTAAAAATACTTCAGTGTTTCCTTCATTAGCAGTTAAATTTTGTTTGGACGAGTATGGGATTGATCTTGATGAAGTAGATGCCGTAGTGTTTTATGATAAGCCATTTTTAAAATTTGAGCGCTTATTAGAGAATTTCTACGCCAATGCTCCAAAGGGTTTGAGCGCCTTCTTAAAGTTTATGCCTGAGTGGAGTCAAAAAAAACTGTTTCTAAAAAAAGAGCTTAGACGCGAATTATCTGAGTTATATCCAGCTTCAAAGCAAGTCGTAAAATTATTATTCTCTTCTCACCATTTATCGCATGCGGCCAGTGCTTTTTATCCTTCTCCCTTTAATGAAGCAGCTATTTTGACGATTGATGCTGTTGGAGAATGGGCTACAGCTTCTATTGGATTTGGAAAAGGAGCGGAAATTGATCTTTTACAAGAAATGCATTTTCCAGATTCTGTAGGATTACTTTATAGTTCGTTTACCTATTTTTTAGGCTTTAAAGTAAATAGTGGAGAATATAAGTTAATGGGGCTTTCGCCTTACGGAGTAAAGGAATCAGATCAAACTAAACAATTCGTTGAAACAATAAAAGCGAATTTACTTACCCTTTTCGCTGATGGCTCTATTCAGTTAAATCAGGCCTATTTTAAATACCGCCATGCACTTCGAATGATTAATGAATCGAAATGGGAGAAGCTTTTCGCAATGCCGAGAAGGAAAGAGGATGAAGCGCTTGAGCAAAGTCATGCCAATTTAGCATTGGCTATTCAGCTAGTAACAGAAGAGATTATTCTGAAAATGGCCAAAACGTCGAAAGAATTAACAGGCAGTGATAATTTATGTTTGGCTGGGGGTGTTGCTTTAAACTGCGTGGCAAATGGTAAATTGAAAGAAAGTAATCTATTTGCAAATGTGTGGGTACAGCCAGCGGCGGGGGATGCCGGAGGGGCGTTAGGTGCAGCATTGGCAGTTTATTATACACATAATCCTACCGCAGATTTAAAATCTAACACAGGTCAAGACTTAATGCAAGGCGCATTGTTGGGGCCAGAAATCACAGATAAAGAAGTTCAACAATATTGTAATAAACACGGCTTAAAACCACGCATTTTTTCTAATGATTCTGATTTATGTACGTATGTGGCTGAACAGTTGTACGCCAATAAAATAGTGGCTTGGGTGAATGGTAAGGCTGAATTCGGGCCAAGAGCCTTGGGTGCTCGCAGTATTTTGGCATCTCCGTTTGCAATTGATATGCAGTCAAAATTGAATTTGGCAGTGAAGTTTCGTGAAGATTTTAGACCTTTTGCACCGATCTTATTAAAGGAAGAGGCTGCAACCTACTTTGGGGTTGATCATCCTGCACAATACATGCAATTTGTACACAGAATTAAGCCAGAATTTAGATTGGATTTACCTCCGAACTACAACGAGTTAAATTTTTCAGAGCGATTAAAAGTGCCACGTTCAAAACTTCAAACGACTACCCATGTAGATTTTTCATCAAGAATTCAAGTTGTTGATAATGAAGACTCAATGATAGGTCAATTATTAAATAAATTTAAGTCAATTTCTGGCGCTGGAATTTTGGTGAATACAAGTTTTAATCGGAATGGAGAACCAATTGTTTGCGGATTGAAAGAGGCCTTTGATTGTTTTGAGAAAACAGATCTTTCTATTTTAGTAATTAATAATCATATCTTCGAAAAAAAGGAGTAGCAATGTTAGAAGTTTTTAAAGATTTAATTGCCTATTTTAAAGAGCGTAAAAAAATGTGGTTATTGCCCATTGTCTTGATTCTAATTTTTATTGGAATAATAATGATTTTTGGACTAGTCACAGGTTTAACGCCGTTTTTATATCCATTTATCTAATGAAAGAAACGAAGAATCAATATCGAGATTTGCTCTTAACAATTTTGTTGTTAGGTATAACCTATTGGTTCAAACGTTGGGATGAATTATTGATTGTTGCTTTAGTGTTTATTCTACTTGGTTTGGCTATTCAGCAGTTTCGCTATCTCAATCATTTATTTTGGAAATCAATCACGCAACTAATGCAACTAATTGTTCAACCAATCATTGGTGCAGTCATCTTTTTTTTCATTTTAACCCCAATTGGATTGCTTTCGCAAGCCTTTAAAAAGAAGAAGGTTATTAAGGGTTCTAGTTTTGTAAAAGTTGATCGTAAATTCACGTCTGATTTCTTTCAGAAACAGTGGTAATGAAATCTGTTGGTTATAAAGTGTTAGTTTATATACGTTGATTTAAAATTTTGATTACTAGTGTGTTTTAAATGTTGAAATATTCACATTGTTGCCTAGGCTTGTCTTCTGTTCACGGTGATTATTACCAGTAATACTCGCTGTTTTCAACTTCCTCCAATGTCAATTTTGAACTTAATCTGTAAGGAGTTTTTTTTTACAACGACTGAATTAAAGAACCAATTAATCTTCTAATCAATGAAAAGCGAAGTAAAATATGGTTAAAGTGATATTAGCCAATTCAACAAAAACGACCTTTCTACATTGTATAGAGAAATGTATTACCTAATCTGCATTAATTATGCAGGTTTCATCAAATAACCGATATGAAAACAACGTTGATAGAGCTGCACCAAGCAGCGCAATACCTTTCTGCAGCTGGAATTTCCTTTGTAAATCATCAGGCAGATGATAGCCACACGAACTTGGGCTGGGATACTAAAAATAAACGCCTTTTAACGCATTATTTGAGCTCGAAAAAATATCAATTGGCCCTATCTATTGAGTCGGGTAACTTAGAATGGCTAAGAAATGGTAGATCAGAGGATTCAATTAAATTATCAGACTCAACACATCTAGATAATTTAAATTGGATCAAGTCTCAAGCAAAAATGAGAGGTTTAAAGGATTATAAATTTGAATTTCATTATGAATTGCCTTATCCTCAATTGGACAAAGATCATGTGTTTTCCTTTGATCCAGAAGCCATAGGTCTTATTGCAAATAGCTGGGATATAGGTTATGAAGCATTTGAAAAACTCTTAGTAGATTGGAAATTTGACTCATCAATTCGCGTTTGGTCGCATCATTTCGACTTAGGTGTCTATGTTCAGTTAGATAAAGCTGCAACATTGTTTATTGGAGGAGGGTTAGCGATACCAGACAGCTTAGTAGACGATCTTTATTACTATGTTTCTGGATGGAAAAATGGCGTAGCTGTGAAAACCAAATCCTTTGGGACTCTTAATATTGGTGAATGGCGCTCTGATTGGAACGGCGCAACTTTACCAGCTTCAAATATGAATGTAAACTTGGTGAATCTCTTTCTAAAAATAACCCTAGAAGTATTCTTAGAAAATAACTTGGCCGAAATTGCAAATAGGAAATAGTCATTAGTAGCTTGTCAATATCGACTAGTAAATTGGCTACAGACAAAAAAGAAAATTTCTCCATCAACTCATTCTAACATTGCAGCATTCAACCATTCCAGCATTAAATCGTTAACCCCGTGGTCCATTCGTCCAGATAACTATCGGGAGATTTTTGATACAGGAAAAAATAGTATCGAGAAGCTTCCACGTATTTACACCGTTTCTAACGCTAGAGGTATTAATACGTTCTGATTATTAATCTTTTATGGTTAACATTGCTTCCCTTCATTTATTCTGAAAAGTGTTTTTTGAATTTATTTAGGGACACCTAACCTAACTAGTAGCTTGAATAACCCGAACGAGAATAGAACCATTTTAATTGGTTGTGATGAATTGTCGCATCTATCCGTCATGCTCAATGCTTTGAGTCAACCAAGTTTTAAAAGTTATTCATTCCTCACATTTTCAAGACCAGATCAATTATTACGTGCGGTTGTTCGAGATAAAACGGCGCTTGTAATATTGAGCTTTAAACAAAATCAATACGTAGTCAATGAGTTTTATTCAAAATCAGCGAACAGAAATGTGTCACTTTTTTGTTTCACCCAAAACAATAACGTAAAACCCTTAAGTTGGCCTGCAGGTACAACTGTTTTTACATATCCATTATTACTTGCGTTGGATGAATCCTCAATAGCAAACCGGTTATCTTCTGTATTAGCATTGTCGAATCCTCCAGTGAATAGAGATTCTCGGTCATTTGTGCCATTTCAAAATGGCAGTGTCGGTGTTAGGGATTTGAGTCGTTATGCATTAGAATTAGATCAAAAAAATATTATTTTAGATAGAATTAAAACTCAAGTTGAAACTATTGCATTGCAGGCGTCAAAGTCAGTGCGGTTTGAATTAAGAGCGATTTTAATAATGATTAAACAAGCCAAATCAGATCAAAAATACTGGAATGAATTTAAAGAGCACTTTAACCGAATGAATCCAGGTTTTCTTCAAACATTATCGCAAAAACATCCCTCATTAACAGCTAAGGATTTAAAATACTGCTGTTACCTACGAATGAATCTGTCAAATAATGAAATAACCCGCTTGATGGGCATAAATCAAGAAAGCGTGCGAACGCACAAGTATCGTCTAAAAAAGAAAATGGTCTTAAATAAAGAGGAAAACCTTGAGCATTACTTAATTCGCGTAAATTCCCGCACAAATAGAATCCCAGCTTGAGAAATTTCAATTAGCAATTATTAATGTACAATTATCAATTGTTGTTATAAGGGATTGATTTGATTCAATTTATAATAAGCAGTCAATCAAACTTTATTATTTCAAACATTCTCTTGTAAATCACCTCCTTTTAATTTAAGTGAAACTCGTCAAATCGAGCAGTGTAGCTAATCGAGAAGCCATTAATACTGAGTCAAATCGCATTGCTAATAGATCATTGCTAATTGTGCATTACTCATTGCCAATTAAAGCTTTTGTCTACGAAATGTCTACGCTATTTTAAAAACTGTGCACAATTCGTATATGAGCTTTTCATTGAAACAACACAATTCAGTTATAAGTTTGTAACCCAGCACTAAGCTGCCCACAACCCAAGCGATAATGTTAGATAAAGCATTGCAATTTACAAGTACTGCATTAAATCAGTTTCTGAAAAACACCTTCAGTTTAAATGAAGATAAGGTGGTTATGAATAATTTAATTTCACCAAACGGAGATATTCCTGACGAAAATAAAAATAAAATAGTGCTTTCACTTTTGAATATTGAGCAAGAGACAAATAAACAGTTTTATGGACGCAATAAGCAATTAGATGATGGCGGATACGTCAATGTTAACCCAACTGAAAGATTCAACCTTGATCTACTTTTTTCAGCCAATTTTCAAGATTACACAGAAACGTTAAAGTTTTTAAACGCCACTATTCAGTTTTTTCAAGCAAATAGTACAATTGATAGAACAAAGCAGGCAAGTTTACCTGAGAATATTGATCGATTAAACTTTGATCTTGAAAAGGTAAGCTATCATGAAATGCACAGTTTATGGAGCGCCATGGGGGCCAAATATCAGCCCTCTGTTATTTATAAATTACGGCTCGTGACTATTCAGGCTGATCAAACAATCCAATCCATTCCATATGTTAAAGGAATTGGTAAAACAGCTGCACCGGAATTATGAAAACCTATTCTAAAATAGCCGAGTTGCAATTAAAGCATACCTACTTTACGTCAACATTATGCCCTGCTTTATCACTAAAACCTACAAAAAATACTGCCACCGTAATGGCCAAGTACAACTTTGTGGTTCGTGAAATAAATGGAGCTTATAGCCTAGTTTGCGAAGATCAAGAAAATCTAAAAACATATTTGGACTATATCACGCTAGTTACAGAAATGGACAGCTTCAACTTCGAATTGGTAGTAGAAGATGCTAACTTTTTTATATTTTCTAATTTACCAACCGACAATTTAGGAACTTATGTTTATTCCACGGGAAATCAAGAGTCGGATGGAGTGCTTAAGCCAGAATTAAATACTGATACAGGTGTTTTTAGTAATGTGAAGTTCCGCTTTGAGGATTTGGCTCAAAATACAAATGGTAGTTATCAAATTCAATTTCAGGCCAGTACGTCAATTTGGAACTATATTATTATTAATCGCAGTGAATTGAATGTAGAGAACTGTTACATTAAAACAAATGATGAGAACGAATTCAATTCACCAGTAGAAATGACATTGCCAACGGGTGATAAAGCGATTTCTTTTAGCTCTTCAAAGCCTATTTCAATGACCCAAACGAGCAAGGTAAGTTATAACCTAGCACAAACGAGTCAAAACTCTAATTTGCCAAGCGGAAAAATAATTTTTAAAGGCTTGCCCATTGCGGGACCAATCAATACAAGTATTAATAAACAAAACGGGGAGGATCAATACGTATCCTCGCTTTACATATACATATAACAATTTAATATAAAATCTATGATTGAATCAAACATCAAATCTCCAGGTGTCTATATTAACGAACAAAACGCGTTTCCAAATTCAGTAGTACCTGTTGCTACTGCGGTGCCAGCGTTTATCGGATATACACCTCAGGCCTCTTACGAAGGAAAATCGTATACAAATGTGCCGCAAAAAATCACATCTTTTGCTGAATTCAGTGCCATTTATTGTTACCCAGATCTACCTGCACCTGCAAGTGCTGCTAAACAATACCTGCCGTCATACTATTTAGTAAAAGAAAAAAGTCAACCAGAAAAAGGAGATTATATGCTCATTGAAGGTGACTTTTATTCAATTGTACCAGATCCAAATACGGTCTATTACTTGTACAATAGTATAAAGCTCTTTTTTGAAAATGGAGGAGGGGATGCTTATATCGTTTCTGTTGGTTCATATGGCGCTCCTTCTGGAAAACCAATGGATGCTGGAACTCAAATTATAAATCCAAACGTTGCTTTAGGAGACTTGCTCGGTGGTTTGGCTTTATTAAAGAATGAGATGGAACCAACCATGTATATTTGTCCAGAAGCTACCTTGTTAGATACAGATAACAACTCAACTCTTACGCAGAAGATGATGCTTCAAAATGAGGATATGCAAACCGCAGTCAGCATTTTTGATATCATTGGAGGACGTAATCCAGATCCGATTTTGTTCATGGATGACATTACTACATTCAGAAATGGAGCAGGTACTAATGGATTAAAATATGGTACTGCCTATTATCCGTTTATTGGTACCACTATCATGCAAAATGAGGATATTGACTATACCAACTTATTTGGCGGAGATATAACTCAATTAGAGCCACTTTTAAATCCGCCAGCAAATCCTAATGCTAGTGTGAAAACTATTCTGGATGGCATTACATCTGGATCTGATTTAACGGTGACGCAAAACAATAATGCCCTAATAAATGCTAGCCCTATTTATGGCTTAATTATTAAGCATATTTTAACAGATGCCAATATGTTGCCTCCAAGCGGTGGAATGGCAGGAGTAATTACAACAACTGACAATAATGAAGGTGTTTGGAAAGCGCCAGCAAATACGACAATTATTGGTTCTGTTAGTTTGCCAATTCGTCTTTCAGAAGCACAACAAGGTGGATTAAATATGGATGCCGTTTCAGGTAAGTCTGTCAATGCAATTCGTTTCTTTAATGGATTAGGAATTCTAGTTTGGGGCGCTCGAACATTGGATGGGAATAGTATGGATTGGAAATATCTATCCGTTCGCCGAACCATGACGTTTTTAGAACAGTCATGTAAATTGGCTGCACAAGCCTATGTTTTTGAACCGAATGACAAAAACACATGGGAAGCTGTAAAAGTTATGATCGGTAGTTTCTTAAATACAATTTGGAAAGAAGGTGGATTACAAGGTGCTTCTGCAGCTGATGCCTTTTCAGTAGAATGTGGTTTAGGAAGTACAATGACATCATTGGATATTGTAAATGGATTCATGAAGGTTTCAATTAAAGTAGCAGTCGTCCATCCGGCAGAATTTATTATTCTGACGTTCCAACAACAAATGGCGAAAAGCTAAATAGTGGTTCGTCGGAAATAGGCTCAAAAGTCCGTCAGTTGACGAATTAACTTTGATGTATTTCTGAAGACCCTCTAAATAACAATTAAGAATATGTTCTTCACATAATTGAGTGTGACCGGACGTTTAAATTATTTACATAAACTAAAAATATATATTATGGCTGATGATGGAAGCACAGAGAATGCTATATGGCCCATGCCGAAGTTCCGATTTGAAGTGGACTTAGGAACTGAATTGAAAGGTGTCGCTTTTCAAGAAGTTTCAGGGATGGACGTTGAAAACCAAATCATAGAATACCGAAAAAGTAATAGTAAACTCTTTTCAACTGAAAAAATGCCTGGTATTGTCAAATATGGCAATATTACCATGAAGCGTGGAGTATTTGTCAACGACAATACATTTTGGAAATGGCATGCTGAAATAGCAATGAATACGATTAAAAGACGAACTGTAATCATTAAATTATTGGATGAAAAAGGTGCCGTTACAATGCAGTGGACATTGAATAATGCATGGCCAACAAAAATTACCAGTACAGATTTGAAATCTGATGGAAATGAAGTGGCGGTAGATACAATTGAAATCGCACATGAACAATTGATTATTGCGAATGGAAAGTAATTATTCCGTAGGATTTTACTTTAAGCTTTCCTTTAAAGGGGCGGATGCAGCGTTTAACGAAGCATCCGGCCTCTCTAAGGAACTAAGTGTTGAAGAGGTTACTAGCGGAGGTGAAAATCGGTTTAAATACCGTTTACCCACTGTAGTAACGGGACAAAACTTGGTTTTGAAACGGGCTTTGATACCAGATGGATCCGAATTATTGGATTGGTGTGCTGCCACAATGGATGATGGATTAGTGGCGCCAATTGTGCCGAATGATGTATCGCTGAGTTTGTTAGATGAAGATGGAAACGTAAGTAAAATGTGGACGTTCTTTAATGCTTATCCAGTTAAATACAGTGTTTCAGACCTCAAAGCTCAGGAAAGTGAAATTGTGATGGAAACCTTAGAGCTGGCCTATACTTATTTTGAAATTTCGGATGATACATCCGTCTCAAACCTTTTTGATTAAAACAGATTATGCCAGTAGAAATAAGAGAAATTGTAATTAAAACGGTAATCCATACCAAAGATGCAACAGGCAATACGGATAGAAATGAAGTAGAAACCGAAGCATTAAAACAAGAATTATTAGATGCGTGTAAACGAATGATTAATCAAAACGTTAAACGCACCTCATATAAAAGATAAGCAAGTAAGATGGGAGCAGGACTACAATTATTACGAATTATGGCCTACGAAGATGAGGAGTTTCAGAACTCATTTAAAGGTAAGCCCTATACAGTAATGATTAATCCAGAGGCCTTGAAATGGGATCGGAGCGTTGAATACAACACAAAACAGTCACCAGACTCTAGTTCAGCCTCGCAAAAATATCGCAGTACGCCGAGTGAAAAATTATCCTTCGACATTGTGATTGATTGTACGGGTATTGTTGATTCAAAAAGAGTGGATTTAACCGCTGAGATTAACTTATTAGAGAAAACGGTATACACCTATAACGGTAAAATTCACCGACCGAATTTTGTGAAAGTACAATGGGGGAAAAACTTGATGTTTAAAGGAGTGTTAACAACGTTTGATACTTCTTATAGCCTTTTTAAACCAGATGGAAGTCCACTTAGAGCAAAGGTTTCTCTTGCGTTTAGTGAATATATTTCGCCATCAACTGTAAAGAAAGAAGATAAAAAAGAATCGCCTGATGTGACACATTTGGTGAACGTGGTAGAGGGAGATACTTTGCCCGGTTTATGTCAAAAAATTTGGAATGACAATTCCTATTTCGTGCAAGTGGCCGAATATAATGGCCTCAATAAATTTAGAAATTTAAAAGGAGTAAAGAATTTACTTTTTCCTCCAATAATTAATGAATAATGGCAGCATCAACAACTATAAAAAGTGGTGGAATCGTCACCTTTAGTGTTAAAGTGAATGGCAGTGTCATTCCTGATGAAACATTGGTGTTTGCTATTCACATAGAAAAAGGGATTAATAGAATTCCTTTAGCTAGAATCAGCGTATTAGACGGTGATGCATCAACAGGTGTTTTCGAAGCAAGTTCTTCGAGTACATTCCTGCCAGGAAATAAAGTTGTAATTGAAGCGGGCTATGATAGCTCCAATAAATCCATTTTCGCAGGAATTATAACCAAACAATCCATTCGTATTGATGACACAATAGGTTCTTTACTAATTGTAGAATGTAGAGATGAGGCTGTGAAAATGATTGTTGGACGTAAAAACTTAACTTTTAGTAAAAAGAAAGATAGCGATATTATTTCGAGCATTATTGGAACCTATAGTGGTTTATCTGCTGACGTTTCTGCTACAACTACTGAATGGCCTGAACAGGTTCAATATTATACCACTGATTGGGATTTTATATTGGCTCGAGCAGAAACAAATGGTTATGTTGTTAACGCTATTGATGGAAAAGTAACAGTTGGCAAACCTGACGCTGATAGCACAGCTGTGCTTGAGGTTGAATATGGAAACAATATGCATGAATTTAACGCAGAATTGAATTCAGTTAATCAATTAGCTGGTGCTAAAGCAAATTCATGGGATTATAAAACACAGAAAGTAATAAACGGTGAAGCAAGCAATAGTACAGCTGGTCCTGGAAATTTATCTGCTAAAAAATTGTCAGAAGTTGTAGGTTTAGATGATTATGATCTAAGAACTAGTGCTAATCTTGAGTCTGCAGATCTTACCAACTGGGCAAAAGCTCAATTAGTTAAAAGCAGTTTTGCAAAAATTAGAGGAGAAGTAAAGTTTCAAGGAACCAACCTGGTGAACCCCGGAAATTACATTACACTTGATGGAGTTGGAGATCGCTTTAGTGGAGATCATTTGATTTCGGGAATTGTACATGATTTATCTGAAGGAAACTGGATGACAGAGGCTACAATTGGTCTGTCGGACATGTGGTTTACAGAAGAGCCAGATGTAATGGCACCACCAGCCAGTGGGCTTTTGCCAGGCGCCTCAGGACTATTTAACGCTACTGTAAAAAAGATGTATGAAGATCCCGACACGGCTTATAGAATATTGGTAGATATACCTTTGTTTGATGCAGCAGGTGAAGGAATTTGGGCACGTTTGTCTAATTTTTATTCAACAGCTGGTGCAGGGGCATTTTTTATGCCTGAAGTTGGGGATGAGGTGGTAATTGGATTTTTAAATGAAGATCCACGATACCCAGTCATTCTTGGCAGCCTTTATAGTGCTAAAAATAAACCCTTTGATGGATTGGATCCAGCCGAGAAAAATCCTTTGAAAGCAATTGTTTCTAAATCAGGAATATACATTCAGTTTGATGACGAAAAGAAGGTGCTGACATTGACAACTCCTGGCGAAAATAAAGTCGTTTTTAGCGACGAGGATAAATCAATTACAATCACAGATCAAAATAGTAACTCAATTGAAATGTCTTCAAGCGGAATTACTATGAAAAGCCCAGATGACATCAATATTGAAGCTACAGGATCTTTGAATTTAAAAGGGACACAAGGCGTGAATATAGAGGCTTCGGGCGGAGATGTTCAAACCAAAGGATTGAATATTAAGAGTACAGCCAATATTGAGTTTTCGGCAGAAGGTAGTGCAACCGCAAGCGTTCAAGGCGGTGCACAATTAACACTGAAAGCCGCAATGGTTATGATTAATTAAGCGGTGTATAGTATTGAGTGTACTGTGTTAAGAAAATAAAGATGAAAGGATTAAAGACAAAAGGATTAAAGAGAAAAGACCTAACACTAAAGACTAAAAAACAGTTCAAAACGCAGTCTAAAAGCGCAGCGATCTAATATCTAAAAATACATAGTACCAAGTGCCAAATACTAACAACTTAATACTAAAAAAAAACATGCCCCCAGCAGCAAGACTTACAGATTTTCATCAATGCCCAATGCAGACTCCTGCTCCCGTGCCAATTCCGCATGTGGGTGGGCCAATTATTGGGCCAGGACAACCAACCATTTTAATTGCAGGTTTGCCTGCGGCTAAAGTCGGTGACGCTTGCGTTTGCGTAGGTCCGCCAGATAGTATTGTAAAAGGATCTGCAACGGTAATGTATGGCGGCGTGCCAGCCGCAAGACTAGGTGACACAACTGCACACGGCGGTTCAATTGTACTCGGCGCTTTTAATGTTATGATCGGTGGCTGATGCTTTAGATAAATATCGCCAATCGCATTTCCTGGGTTCAGGATGGTCTTTCCCTGTCACATTTTCAAAGGGCAATAGTCAATTGGACACTTCGGAATATGAACGTAATATTAATGAGTCAATTCATTTGGTTTTAGGTACCAAAAAAATGTCACGTCCATTGCAACCGCAATTTGGTTCTGGTTTACAAGAATTTTTCTTTAATAAAATGGATGAAACGCTAAAAGGACAAATTGCAGATGCTGTTCGCTTTTCACTGTTAAATAATGAACCACGAATCACTGTGTTTGATATTCGAGTAGAATTTGCGAATACGGCAAACGGAATGGTTGAAATACATATAGAATATGCGTTTAATCAAACCAATACCCGTCATAATTATGTGTTTCCTTTCCATGTAAATGAAGGAACAAATTTAGGATTGACTTAATGACTGGTACAACCTTAAATAGCGCCCTTTTATCTCTGGATCAAAATTTGAATCAACCAGGTTTATTAATTGATGATAGAACTGAACAACAGTACTTGAATTTTATTTCTGGTTTTAGTCGCTTGATTAATTTCTATAATAAATCAAATATCGTAGAGGGGTCATGGGAGCCTTTTTTATTGAAAGATCCTGTTTTTTTATTGGCCACTATTAGCCAATTTGACGTAACAAATAAATCAAAACTCTTTAAAAATTCTTACACACAATGTCTTGACTCCGTAAATCAAATTGCAGAGAATGATTTAAGCACGTTAAAACCACTTTTTAATCAAATTTTTGACGCTTTTGATGACCTGTTAAAATGGTCCACTTTCATGTATGACGGGCAATTATCATATTCGCTTAAAAATGATGTTATTGGCGAAATAGAAATGGTGTTTGCCACCTGTTTCTGGGCGTTTGTAGACTTGTTGAATGAATTGTCTTTGTCTAGCAAATTCACAGGTTTAGTTAATGTCGATCAGGGATTTACCTATAAGTTTGAAATCAATTTATGGGCAAGTGTGGAGAGTAGAAAACCTTACCGAAAAGTACTGGGTCTAACAAAGCCTTTAAATAAAACGACGTTAGAGGATTTGATAAATTGCCTTAAGGATAATGGTATCAGAGTATTTCAATTTTATCAACGTATTGTAACTAAGTCAAATCACGCATACCAAGAATTGTCGGCTCAGAAAACCACTTATCCTGACACGTTATTGCTGCGCACATTTTTTGAACTGTTAAAAGTGAATCAGCAAGATTTGAATGGTTTAACAGAAAAACATTTGGCTTTTTACTATAATAGAATCTTAAAGCAATTGAATAGAAATGCCGAAGCAGATTCCGTATTCATATGTGCAGATTTAGCAAAACCAAACAGCTCTTTTTTGTTAAATAAAGGAACAACTTTTAATGCTGGTGTTAACGCTGCTAAAGAAAATATAATTTTTGAATCAGATAAAAATTATTTTCTGAATCCAGCAAAAATTCTAGCCGCACATACACTTTTGTTGCATAAATCAAGCGCTGAAAAACTACAAAAGTATAAAAAGGAAAAAGGACCTTTAGCCCTAGATAATACCTTGCCTACGGTGTCTATTTTAATGAATCAGCACAAGGATGTTGGTACACTTAAAAAGGATGAAAACGGTACCTTGCTAACTTGGGACACCTTTGGGAATCCTAATCTCGTAAATAACACTATAGCGCCATTAGCTATTGCTTTTGCCAGTCCAATGCTCTTGCTAAAAGAAGGGACGCGTACAATTGATTTAATTTTCACATTCGATCAACCAACACAAGCCGACATTTTAACGAAAGCTAACTTTTATTTAAGTACTAAATCCGCCTGGTTTTCATTAAAAGGAAAACAAGCTAGCTTGCATCATGCAAAAGGATTAACCCAGACTTTGCATTTTACATTCGAACTTACGGCAACTGACCCACCAATAGAAAAATTCAAAAAAAATCCGGATGGTTATACTGAGAATTGGCCATTAATTAAAGTTGTTTATCACGCAATAACGGATCTATCTACACCTCCAATGATTAAGGCATTGGATATCACAACTTCTGTTCAGAATTTAAAGTCATTTGTGGCAAGTAATGATAATGGTGCATTGGCAACTGCCAAACCATTCATGCCTTTTGGTCCAATTGTGCAACGTGACAGTAGAATGTATATTGGAAATGCTGAAATTTTTAGTAAACCACTTGAATTTTTAAGTATTAATATTTCATGGGATAAATTGCCGCAAAATTTTGGAGTTTATTATAACCTTTATAATGCTTATTTAGGACAAGATTTGGTTGCCGAGCCGATAGCCACTGACACAGGGACTGAGACAACGACGGGTAAAAAAACAATTCGATCTAGAATTTTGGGTTGGGTTGGAGGTATTTGGAATACAATAACAAAGAGTAATCCAATTGTGACAGCCATAACCGCGGGAGCAAAGTGGTTATTTAAAAGGTCAAAAAAGGTCATTGAAAATATTGAAGAGAAAAGGGAAGAGAAGAAAGAGGAGGAAGCAAATGAGGAGGACGGTAAAACGAAAGAGGAATTAGGGGTTTTTAACAATGAAAGTTTTAAGGTTGAATTTGAATTACTTTCAAATCATAATTGGTCAGCAATTACTGTGGATCGTCAATTAGATTGCATATTTACAGACGGCGTATTTGAATGTGTTGCCCCCGATTTTGAAGATGAAACCAGCACTGAAGCTATTTCTTTGTTTAATCAAAATGATGATGAAAGCAACACTTTAAATAAGAAAATTTCATTCGTATACCATAAGCCTCAAATTTTATCTAAAACTGAAAGTGGAGAGGAATCAGATTCGATTGCTGACCACTTAGCGGGAGAACTTGAAATTGATACCGGCTTGCCCTATAACCCTTCATTGCAAAATGAGGATATGTTGTATAATGAAAAAACTGCTGACGGATTTATAAAATTGAGTTTATTAGATCCGCTAGAGGGGTTTGGATTTGATGTCTATCCACAAGTTATTTCTCAAGTTACATTAGTAAATGCGGCCAATTTAATTAATGCAGCAAAAGCCCCAGTGCCTCTTAAGAGAGAGCCTGCGGAGGAAGAAGACGAAGGTTCGGCGTCAGCTGACGGTAGTGCTACAGCGGCGAGTGGAGGAACTTCATCTTCAGCAGCAGCAGCTTCACCTACAGCTCCTCCTGTTACTCCAGCGGCAGCAGCTCCCCCTGCAACTCCAACAGCAACTCCACCTGCAATCCCACCGGTAGTCACGCCAGCAAAAGAACCTGTGGAACCAGTTAAGCCTTTGCCTTTACCAAACCCTCCATTTGCACCTTTAATTAGTAAATTAACGGCCAGCTATCAAGCAAAGGTTTCACACACATTTCATTATCAACAGGAAACTGATCCAATTCAGTGTTATCACTATTCAGTATACAATAATTATTTAGTATACGATAGCACTAAGAATACTGGAGAATATCGACATAATATAGGGCTTGAAATTTGCGGTCAAAAGAGGCTATGGCCATACTTACCAATGTATGCTAGTATTCATTATAATGCTGTTCTTTATTTAGAAATGGAAAAAGTCATTGTTGGTAAGGATGTTTCATTTTTTATTGAATTGAATCAATCTGCCAACCCAGTTGATAATGATCAAGTAAAGCTGGAATATTTTTATTTGTCAGACTCAACATGGAAACCATTAGAAATAATCTATGACGGCAGTAAAGAGTTGAAATGTTCCGGTATTATAACATTCGAATTCCCTGCGGATATGAATACTGTCAATTTGCAAATGAATTCCGCCAATTTTTGGATCGCGATTGGACTCAAAGGAAATCCAGATTTAATCGGTAAAACATCCTTTTTAAAAACGAACGGGATAAAATTGAATCGTGCTGGAATGGATTATTTAGATGACACGGTGAGTCCATTGCTTGAACCTAGTAGAGTGACGAGTGCGCTTACAGCCATTCCAGAGATTGACTCAATTATACAACCATTCCCATCTTTTGGTGGTAAGGCAGCTGAAAATGATGCGCAAAAAAATAGGAGAGTAGCCAATCAATTAAAAACGAAAGGACGTCCAATTACAATTAACGACTTTAACCGTTTTGTAATGCAGGACTTTACATCCATTTTCTATTCTAAAGTCAATTACGATAAATCAACCCGAACAGTATCTATCCGCCTGGTAAAAAGAATTGAGAGTGAATTTGATTCAAATGCATTTCTACCTATGGTCAGCGCTTGCGAAGAGTTAGAGGTGAAAACAGTGATAAAAGATCAAACTGAAATTGAAAATTTGCAAGTTAAGAATTTCGAGATTGAATACGTAACAGTAAATGCAACCGTATACATTCAGCCAGAATACGACATTAAGGGCGCCTCTAATCGAATAACGCAAGCTTTAAAAGTATTCTTGTCTCCTTGGATTGATAGCAGCCAGAAACAGGTTACAATTGATCAAGGTGTAACGGATGCACAGGTAGCCTCATTTATTACAAGTTTTCAAGAAGTAAGTGGAATAGAAGATGTCTCTTTCCAATTGGCTGAATATGATAATGGAAAAAAAGGACAGAATTCGGAAGCACAAAACAATGTAAAACCAAATGATCCAGCAACCCTGCTAGTACCAAATATTAAGCACGGAATTGAATGGAAAAAAGCAGTATGAGCGAAGTAGGTTACATATCAAAAGCAAAATTACCTCTTGGTCTAAACTACGAAGAGTTAAGAGCGCTTGGAATGGAATTCATCCAAAAGCACAGTGGAACGAAGTGGACAAATTTGAATCCATCAGATCCGGGTGTGACTTTTTTAGATGAATTATGCTTTGCTTTAACAGAGTTGGGGTATTGCACCAACTTTCCAATGGAAGATTTATTAACCAAAGAGGATGAAAGCTTAGCATTGGAAGATCAGTTCTATTTGCCAGAAAACATCTTGACAACATCTCCCATTACACGCAATGATTATCGCAAATATATAATTGATCGGGTTAAGGTAGTTGAAAATATAGCGCTTAAAAAAATCATAACAAATGGCAAGGTAGTATATATGTCGTATGTTAAAATTTCATCCAGTATTAAAAATGTAAAAATTAATATAGGCGAAGATGGGGAGGAGCACACCACTGTATTTGAGGTGATTTGCAGTGATGTGAAAAGTACCTTAGAAAGATGCCGAAATCTCGGGATCCAAATAGGGTTGCCTGCTATTTTTGTTCGGAAATCTGCCAGAGTTACTGGGGCAATAAGCTTGAATCATAAGGATGACTTAGTAGCGTTTTTAAATGGTTTGATAAAAGCGAGTGAGGCATATATTCTCCCTTCTGTAGTTCCGGTTCCCTATAATGAAATTGACGATTGGGAACAGAATGTAAATAACCTTTTTAACGGACCTTATTTGGAAAACGGTTGGATTTCAGATGAGGCATTGGGTGTGAAAAAGGATGAACTACATAGTTTTGAATTGGTAAACATTATTCGTTCGTTGACACAAGTTAAAGGAGTGAACAAACTGGTTTTTAGCCATTTTACAGAAGAAAATTTAGCGAAAGATACGCCAACAAAAATTACTGCGCAGGATACTGAGTTGATCGAAATTGATTGGGGAACGTCAATTTCGTCTGGTGATTTAGAAATTTATGCCAACGGGCAACTCATGATAATTACGCCAAAAATGCTGGCCCTCGAAGTTGATTCAAATCAAGAATCAAAACCTGTTTATTCAGAGACTTTTAATAGTGTTTCATCAATTCAAGGAAATTTTCGGGATGTTAATACCTATCATTCAATTCAGGAAACCTTGCCTGATATTTATGCCGTAGGGCACAATGCACTGCAAGAAGGCGATTCTAATATACAAAAAGCACAGTCAAAACAACTCAAGGGTTACTTGACATTGTTTGATCAAATAATGGCCAACCAGCTCTCACAATTGGCCAATTTAAGCACGCTTTTTTCGTTTAAAAACGTAACCGTAGGTGCTCCGTCTGATCTTCAAACTTACTTTTCTGGAAAAAGTAAATTAGAGCGGATTCAGCCAGAGTTCCCAGCAGCATATCGCGTTTATTCGCCGACTTATTTTTATCAATCCCTTTATGAAGTGCCAGATGTACGTCCACTTTTAAAAGGGTATGACGCCTTTGATTTTACAAGTAAGTTCGGTTCCAAGCTGCAGTTAGAGAAAGATAGCTGGAAAAAATTCAAATTGGATCCATATAATCCATACATGAAGGGTTTATTGGACTTAACGACCAACGAGAATGAAAATTTATCGCGGAGAAATGCTTTGTTGAATCATTTACTTGCAAGGCATGGTGAGACGCCACAAATTATTGATCAATTGATTGATGGTTCAAGTTACGCCGGTAGTCAATTAAAAGATCAAGTGGTTTTTAAAAGTCTGCTTTTACAAAACTACGGAACACTGTCTTACAACAGGGTCCGTTCTTATTCGGTTCCCTTTGCGAACAATCTAATTGAGGCTTATGAATCTTTAGTTATTCCAATTCGAACCTATCAAAATGAGTCTGAAAACTTCGATTTTATGCTAGATGCTGGACGCATTAATGCAACCGAGAAGATAAGTGTTGACGATTGTAGAAGTTTTGCAACGATTGAACTTAAATTAAGCTTACTATTAGGTTTGAAACCTTTGTACAAGGAGTATCTGTTAAATTGGTTTGATGAAAATGTGTCGGCTGAACAAATTGCTGCTATGTCTGACCCTGATCCTGACACAATAGAGGTTAGTAATACGAAAATTGATACGTATGTTGGACCAAATCCTTATAATTTCCCTAAAGCAATTTCTCAAATAAATTGGCTCCTTTTAGAAAAAAAAGGAATGCTATATTTAGAGTCCTCCTATTTAGAGCTCGGCACTTGCGAACTCACTTTAGAAGATTTGGTTTTTGTATTACCAGCATTCACCACAAAAGACATTATTCCAAATTTTGACGCGCGTTTTAAACTCTGCTTGGAAGAATCGCTCCCAGTTGATTTAACGTTCCAAATTGTTTATGCAAATGAAGCAGAACTAGATGCAGTATTGACAACGCATATACCATGGTTTAATATGCAACTTTTTGGGGTGCAAAAGTCTTTCGATCAGAATACTTTTGAAAACGCAAGTTTAGCACTGCATAGGGCTATAAGTGACATAAAAACCATAAGTAACGTTCCAGATGAATAAGCAAAATCGACATATCGTTTCCAAAATAAATTGGGATTTGGCTTATGATAATCGCAAGGATGTTCAAGACTTGCAATCCACTTTTGGGGCATGGACAAAAGTGGATATGCTCAATGAAATGAATGCGCTTTTTAACCAATTGTGTCCGTCTGATCAAACCTGGAGGATTAACAGATTGGAGCTTGATTTGGGTGATATATTAAAAGAAGATATTGACGAGGAATTGCCCAAACGATTTAGAGCTGCTTTGTATGAAAAGTTAGTTGAATTGACGTATCGATCTGGTCGTGGAAATCACGATTTAAGAGTGTTAAATGGGAATGACTCTTTGCTGCATTTACTTAAAAAGTATCTAGAATCAGGCTATTTACCTTGGAATGAAACGGGAATTGTTTCAATTAACGAGTTGTTTTTGAATCAGTTAAAAAACAATAGCAAGGCGCTTTTAAAAATGATTTTACATGTTGGGAAGTCTGAAAAAGTGCGAAAGCGAATAGCATGGCAGTTTCAAGAACCTACGGTTAAAAAACTAATCACGCTTATTGAACCAAATAATTCAACCCAAATTATAACGTTTACCGAGGAGTTTGCAAGCATTCAAGAGAAGGAGCCAATTGTACGGTCAAACGTTAGCGATTTTAAAAAGAATTTGTGGTTTTGGGTTTTAAATCATTTGTTTGACGAAAGAGGAACCTTATTCAATCGAATTGAATTTATGGAAAGTAGTATCCATCAAATGGCGCGCCACCACAATATGGATTATGATGCGTTGTTTAGTGAGATTCAACGAGCGGTTCAGCAAATAACTGCGATACAACATGTGGATTCAAGTTTCATTCTAACACTAAGTTTGTTGGCGAAAAAGAATGCTGCAAATCCTAGTCTGCAATCAGTTGACTATGATGATCTAATGATAGTTAATCTAAATTATTACTTTACTGTTGAGTCGGAAAATTTAGAAACAGAATCAATTGAAAATTGGAATGAATTAGTCATTCATTTGGCAGATAATAGCTCAAAAGACTTTAAGCAGGTATTACTGAATCATATTGACAATAAACAACGCCTAAATGAACTCGTTTCAAATTTAGATGAAACAGGCTTGGAAGCCTTCCTTAGAACCTTGTTTGGTAGAGAATCTGAAAACTTAATAGCAAGCATTCAATTATTGAATGTTTGGATGCAGAAACCACATACGAGTTTAAAAAAATGGTATGAAAAAGCCGCGCACCTTTTGGTAAATAAAAGGCAGCAAGGCGTTGGTTTGGAACGCTTTTTAACGCAATTAATTAAAGAGTTGAAATTAGATCCAAAGGTGCTTTTTGAAGAGACAGGAAAAGCTTTAAAAAACAACGTATCAAATACTGCTGTACAGCCTGGCGTATTTAAAACAACACTTGTGGTTGTGCGGAATTATTATTTCGAACATATGGAAAGTGCCTCCAAATGGACAATTGAACCCTATTTGCATTTTTTCCTATCAGAAGAATGGAACTATATAAGCATTGAAAGCCGTATTGACCAAATTAAAGGCCAAAATAAATTCACAGCATTTATCAATAAAGAGCCGACCTTATTTCTCGCGTTTCTGCAAGACCAAAGCTGGACAAGTGCTGTTATTGGGCGGTTTATAGGACTTTTACAAAAAGATCAATTAGTGCAATTACGCAATGCGATTCTTAAGACAAATACGAAATCAAACAATGCTGAGGAGAAAGAATTTGAAGTATTGCTGAATACTTTGACGGAGGAAATGGGCGAGACGTTTGCTCAGAAAATGTATGCCCAAGCAGTGGCAGATACAATTAAAGGAAGTGCGACAGGAGCAAAGCGTGCTGAATTTTTAATGATGAGAATCATCCAAATTATTCGACAAGACGGGAATTCGAGGTTGAAAATTAAACTGCAAAATTTTTCAAGTGAGATAAAAGAGAATAAGGCATTAAGAAAGTTATTACTGCAAGAATTGCCATCTAGTTTAAGTATAGTCGATCCAAGTTTTGACGCACTGCTAGCAAGTGTAGCAATGAATAAGGGTGTTACCGCTCATAAAACTGCGAAACAACTCATTCAGATTCGCGAATCATCTGGTAAAGACTGGGTAACTAATTTTAACCAAGCCGCACAAACCTTAGTCTTACATTTTTTACCTACAGAAAAAAAGTGGACTAAAAAATTAATTTCGGGCAAGTTAAGCTTAAGCCTAATCTTTGGTCAATCCTTCCAGTCAAATTTGTCAATAAAACAACAGTCTGTAATATTTTGGAACGTATTGCTTACCTACGAGGCTTATAATGGCAATTTCAAGCGATTTAAGGTCGTTTTGAAAGAGGCCCTTATAATTCGCGAAGAAAAGAAGATAAGGCCTGTTTCAAGGCAAGGTTCAACTGTAAATAGCAATACAATAACTCATAAAAGCAAAATTGCTGATCAAAACAAAGCATCAAGCGAGAACATGGTTGAATTTGATGCTGCCTCTATTGCCAAGCAAGATTCAGTTAGAAATCAGAAAGCAATAGGGCATAAAACCATAATCGAGAGTCTGCATAAGCTTTCAAGCAAGAATACAGTTGAATTTAACGCCATAGACTTTAATCAGCAAATTCAAGAACTCATTAAAAATGAACCAGCTGCATTTTTAGATGTTTTTAAAACCGTAAAAATTAACGACCGTTTATTGGACTATTTTGAAAAACACTTTTCCTTAGATCAATTTGTAGTGGCCCTGGCTAATTTTTCTACTTTAAATGTTTCGGAATTTCAAGCTACTTTGAGTTTCTTATCAGCTTTGGCAAACCATAAAGGAGATCGTCAAACACTTTTAGCAATGGGTCGCATAGGTTGGAAAATGCTCTTGTTTCAATTGCGAAAAGATGTTTCAATAGATGCCCTTATCTCAGAATTGGTGCAAGGGTTTATAACTGAACTTGTACTAAAAAAAGGCTTAAAAACAAAAGATATTATTGCAGTGATCCAATCACAAAACATTCAGTTAAGTCCAATTTTATTGAAACTCCTAGTGAAAATGAATCCGGTATTTGCTGATTTTAATTTTGAAAAGACCAAAACGCCTGAGCATGTAAAAAGTGAAGATGAAATAGAACTGCAAGGAAGCAAAGACAGCGTTTTAGCCTTAGTTTTACTTTTGAAGTCTGACTTGGGAAGCAAGCTGTTGCAATCCCTTTTATTGGAAAATAAGATTCCGAATTGGTTTGATATTTCTGATTTTAATAAAGTAGACGCACTCATTGCATTTATCGTGACTAAGCATCCGCAACTTATTGTCAGTGAATTAAAGCATACAAATCAATTTGAGCAACTAGCACAAGCTTTGTATGAAAACATAAGCATAACTAATTGGTGCAATTTTTTAAATACAGTTTATAGTAGCCAACGCGAATTAATTAACCAGCTTAAGAAGCTATTTAATTGCTTTAATTCTGGGGAGTTTTCAACTACATTAAAAAATCAATTTACTGAAATACTCTTTCGTAAGACAGTGATTGCTTTAAAATCGGGCAACTGGAAAATTCTATCATCCGAAAAAATATGGCATGAAATAATGTGGGACGCCAAAGTTAAATATGCGCTGAAGGAAGAAGAAATGGTTGCCGCCATTCAACGAAATGAAGCCTATTTACCGGTTGGCTTAAGAGTTTCATTTCAGCGTTTTACCGAAAAACTGAAAGGACCGATAAAAAGAAAGTTTACCAACGATTTAAAAAACGAATTAGCACTTAATAAAACGGACATGCCTATGGAAGAAAACCAAGCACTATTAACAGAAGGTATTGCAATAAATAACGCAGGACTTGTTTTGGCAAGTAGCTATATTAATGTATTGTTTGACAGGCTTAACTTAATTAAAGACGGCAGTTTTTTATCAGCAGAAGCGCAAAATAAGGCCGTACATTATTTACAATTTTTAGTAAACGGAATAACAGAGAATGAAGAACATCATTTGGTTTTAAATAAGATTTTGGCAGGTCTTCATCCTACGTCTCCAGTTACTGCTGGCATAGATATTAGCACAGATGAAAAAGAATTAATAGAAGGCTTAATTAACGCGATTGTTGGGCACTGGCCATCAATTGGCGACACTTCTGTTGACGGATTTAGAGGGAATTGGCTTATTCGCGACGGAATGTTGAGAGAAGAGGTGGACAAGTGGACCTTGGATGTAGAAAAACGCGCTTATGACATTTTATTAAACAAATCACCCTTTTCATTTGGGATTATAAAATTTCCATGGATTGATAAACCTATCCATGTTAATTGGCCCTATTAAACAACATATAAATCATACAATATTAACCTAATACTAAACTAAATGGAACACAAACAATTATTTAAAACTTTAAACAATAAATCTAAATCATAAACTTATGAATACATACAATGAAAATTTGAGAACGAGTATTGTAAACTCACTCGACGAACAGGCAGCGTCCTTACAAAAAACGCATAGTGCTTTGGGAGCGCAAGAAATTTCGCTCTATTATTCACAAGGGGCTTTAATATCTGCTAATGATAAATTTGACGACACATTGCAGATGTATGAGATTCAGCAGGATATATTGGCCTCAGTAAATGAGAATAATAATTCAGCGATTAACGTAGTTGACGCAGCAACGCAAGAGAAAACTTATGTGGATCAAGCTGTGAATAATTCTGCCGTAGCTGCCTCAAATGTTCAAATTGCAGCAAATGCAATTGTACACTTGGCTGGTGATATTGGTAACGTATTTAGTATTGTAAGCGCTGCAGATTATAAATCGCAGATTTACGATCAAACGGAAGAGGCTAAAAATAATATGGACACGACCGCGTATAATGCAAAACTTGCTTCGCAATATGCCATGGAATCTACTATGTTGACTTCATCAATTACTGCAAGTACAGTTTTAACTGAGGCGCAGGCTACAGGAGTAGCCCTTCAATCTTTGAACGATAGTTTTAAAGCACAATTCGATAAAACTTCGGCTACTTTGGATGCTCAAAACACAGCTGTTGTTACTGCAAATAATCTGGAGAAAAAAGCGGAAGGTTTGACAGAAGATTTGAATACAGCAAACTATGGAACTCGATCGGCGTATGAATTGAATAATGATGAACTCAATTCAGGCTTAAAAGTTTTAGTAAATCATGGAGATGATGCTACACCAAGTAAAACAGACAAATTTTTCAATTTAGAATTTAGTCCTTACATCACACCGCTTTATTTAGACTCGAAAGGAGATGCGATAGATGCTGTTCAACAATACTATATTATTATTGTTGATAGTTCTTCAAAATCAACGTTTTCGTCAACTTCTGCAGATACCGCAATAAGTGGAAGTCCTAAAAATGGGAAGAACATGTATGTTGAAGTGAATAAAGGCGATATAAGTCCAAACAATCCCCGGCTATTTGGTAAAAAGGTCGAAATCGCAAATATTGCTGATTCAAATGGTCTTGATATAGCGTTAGGAAAGGAGTACTGTCTGTTTCTATATATTAAAATGACAGAAAAATACAAAAAGACAATTAATAATTATTCTGATATTTTATCAGCTGGTTCTGAATCATTCGATTTAACGCATCAACTTAATGCAGTTGATTTTCTTCCAACAACTGGAGGTAGCAAAGTTCCTGAAACAATTGTATCGGATGACCAACTAGAGTTTCAAGCAACGCAAACTATTGATTTCAATATGGAGTATCGCGTCATGTTTATACCGACTAGCAAAGATAAAGTTGGAAATCTGCTTTCTGATGCCAATTTGCCAACAGTAAAAGAACGGAATAAATATAATCGCCGAATTCAACACTTTACATCTAGAATGGCAAGTCTGCAAGCGCAAATTGATAATGTGAAGAGCAAGGCCGGAGGATTGATTGATAAAATTACGGTTAAAATCAACCTAGAAAAAGATCGATATTTTAATGCGACTACTGAAAAGGCGAAGGCTAAAATACAAGAGGGAATTGATCTTCTTTCGTCTGAATTGAAAATTATTACTAACACTAGGGATACTAAGGTGACTGCACTCGAGGCAAGTATCGTTGAAAGTAGTACTGCGCTAGACGCGGTAGAGAAAAAGAAAGAGACAGAGGCTCAAACTCATGCGGCTAAAGGAGTGTTCTTTAATTTGGCGTTGGCGGAACAAGTACCAACGGGTTTATATAGTCCCGCTACTAATGAAGCAAATCCTGAAAGTGCAACTGGGAAATTTAAAGTGACGTTGAACGAAGATACAACGGATAATTACGGTAATAAATTAAACAATAAAGAAACATATGTGCCGGTAATTCTTTCCTATTCAAAAGCAAAGGCTTCAGAATCAGCGCAATATTCAAATGCACTGTCGGATTTTGAAACCACGACTAGTTTCGAATTTTTATTAATAAAACCATCTAAATAAAAAATTATGTCAATTACAATATCAACAAGTAAATATGGAATTACCGAAGCGAAAAAAGCTGAATTAGATTCCTTGTCAATGGAAGTGACAAATGCAAAAGAAAAAGTAGTACAATTACAATCCGTTGTGAATTCTCTTTCCGAAAAATCTAGGACATTTAAAGCCGATTTGTCTGCTTCAAATGATAATTTGGTCGTTGCAACAGAAAATCAAAGCGAATTGACAAGTATTGTCAATATGGCTAATAATTTAATGGCTAACTCTGGTATTGCTTTTAGCGAAGTAAACGCGGCAGACTATAAAACGAAAGTATTGGCGCAACAAGTGAGAAATGTGATGCTCCAACTTATTTATTCGGCAGAAGTAATCGATAAATTACAGAACTTAATTATTCGTAAAAAAGCACTTAACCCTCTAATTTCTGATGATCTAGTAACAATGATTACCACCGCAGGAGCAGATGCTAATAACGCTGTTGCCTTAATGTTAGTAGCATTAAATGCAACATTTACAGCACAAGCTAGTATTATCGAATCAAAAGCAGCTACTGGGTTAGAGTTAGGGGAG
>JBLHOW010000058.1:0-39014 GCA_047623705.1 Crocinitomix sp. | reverse complement strand
GTTTCCACAATTTACCAGCTTCTGAAAATCTGTCTTGTTCATTGTTGTAGTTATAATCAGCGGGGTAATTTTGAATAACTTGGTCTTCAAAAAGTGCTTCAGGTAAACCATACCAATGTTCCATGGTAGTTAGGCCCAGTCTTGCTGAGTCCAATGCATTCATGCTCATTACATTGAGTTGAGCGTGATGCATCATCGTACCCAAGTTCTGCTTTTTAGCCTCATCTAACGCAGCTTCCATGAGGTCACCGCCTAGAAGGTATTTGGCATTCTGGTTCTCCAATGGGAATGATTTTAAATTCCTTGCGTGGAATCTACGTTTGTGTTCCTAGAAACATGACCAAAGCTGCTGGCTTTTACAATACATTAATTCAAGCAGACGAACCAGCATTGGTTATTGAACCATTAAACGGTTATCGTACAAAAGAGCAGAAACCAGATAATTTCACAGCATTTACAACTGAGATTGGAAAGGTTGAAACGCTTGTTGAAGGAACGGATGTGACACTTGTATCTTATGGTTCAACTTTCAATATTTGCCAAGAGGTTGTGAAACAACTTGCAGAGGTTGAGATCTCTGTTGAGTTAATTGATGCACAATGTTTAATTCCTTTTGACCGCAATCATGAGGTTGTTGAATCACTTAAGAAAACGAATCGTTTAGTTATTGTAGACGAAGATGTAGAAAGTGGTGCAACTGCTTACCTACTAGATCAAATTTTAGTGAAACAAAAAGGATATTATCATTTAGATTCTGAGCCTGTAACAATCTCTGCTAAGGATCACCGCCCAGCATATGGAACGGATGGTGATTACTTTAGTAAACCAAATGCTGAGACTATTTTTGACGGCGTTTATGCGTTGATGAATGAAGCTGATGCTGTTAAGTATCCGAGTATTTATTAATCTTTCCCTAAGACTTTGCCTTTGTAATGTGCAATTTTCAATGCGATTTGACTTGTCTTCTCCTTACGCTACGCTCTTCGAAGTGACTGATTAACTGATTGAATTACCAAAACGGACTTATTAAATCTAACTTGTTTTGTATCTTAACTGATAACGCTAAGCACTTTAAAGTTGAACCTATTTAATAATCGTTTTTTGTGTCTCGTGATAATTATCGCCATCTATTTGTAAAAAGTAAACACCAGTGTTCAATTCTTCTACATTAATGGTATTAATACCTTTAGACAATGCACCACTAAAGACTAATTTACCAGCAATATCATACAGTTTATAAGCTGCATTTGCTTTATTGATAGTTACATTTAATTTGGTATTTGCTGGTGTAGGGTAAATTGTTGTTTCTGTAATTGATCCTTTCTCAATACCTAAAAAGCATTCCTCAGAAAAGATAGTATGATCATTATGATTGATCCATGTTTCATCAGAATAAACGGGATCATCCACTGTTACGCAATCCAAATCAGGATTATTAACGCATGAAAAACATTCATCACAAATTGCCAAATTGTTTCCGTTTTTGAGATTTAAATAAGTCAATTCATTAAATTGACAAATAAAATCGTTTAGGCTTATATTACTACTTAAATCCAAATGGCTTAAGTTATTTTCTTCACATGAAATTGTCGCTAAAGCTGCTAAACCCGTAACATTCAAACTTGTCAATTCATTTAAAGGACAAACTAGATAAAATAAATTCGCATTTGAAGTTAAGTCCAACTCGGTTAGATTGTTTTCACTAACGACAAGTACTTCTAAGCTGATATTTGAACCTAAATCCAATTCGGTTAGATTATTTTTATAAACTACAAGTTTTTCTAAGGCCACATTTGAACTTAAATCTAAACTTGAAAGCTCATTCATTGGGCCTACTAAAGTCTCTAATTCTTCGCAGCCTGAAACATCCAAACTTGTTATATTATTTGTTTCAAAACCCAAGACTCTAAGATTTAGGTTCATACTCATATTTAACGCTACCAAATCGTTATTCGCACAACGTAAAACAGTTAATGCTGTAAAATCGGATATACCTTCCAAACTTGCAATTTCCAAGTCCGTAATAATAAGTTCCAATACTGTATCGATACTTTCAGTCAGCACGTAATCATCCAGTATGTCGTCCAAACTTAAGTCAATTAATGCCTGTTCAAAATTGTCATCTGGAACATAAGTCGATTGACCATATCCAAAGGTAGAAAAAAGTAAAATCGTGTTAAGAAAAATTATAAATCGCATGTCATAAGTTTTGGTTGCACCAAAAATACAACCTACTCTTGAGCTAATAAGTACTTAATTTTTCAAATCACTTCAATTATATCCTAGTCTAAAAGCCGTTATTTTGAATAAACCTCTTAGATTTTTCCTAAATCAGTCTGCAGGAAAAGAACCTATTTAATAATGGTTTTGTGTGTGGCGTGATAGGTATCACTGTCTATTTTTAAAAAGTAAATTCCTTTGCTATATCCCTTCACATCAATTCTATTATTGCCAGTAGCAAGTTTACCGACATGCAAGATTTTGCCGCTTAAGTCTATTAATTTATAATTGACATTGTTTTGATTAACTGATATGTTAATGAAGTTTTGAGCGGGAATAGGATAAATATTCACTAGAACATCCAAAGCTTCTTTTGAAATAGATAAACCACATTCAAGACTGAATGTTTTTTCATCTGTAAATGTATTTGTCCATTCGGTTTCTGAAAACAAAGGATTATTCACCTCTATGCAGGTAAGGTTTGGAGTTTCTTCCGCGTTTAGAATAAAAAATGAATCCACTACTCCATTAGCCAAATTCAAATAAATTAAGTTATCATTAAATCCACAATAAACTTCATGTAATAATGGCTTATCACTCAAATCCATTTCAACTACTGATGGTATTGATCTAAATTCAAAATATCTGAGGGAATCGTTAAGGCTTATGTCCAAATCTGCAATTGGATTTCTACCACAAAGCAAATACTCCAATTCTAAATGTGTTGAAAGATCGAGAATTGTGAGCTCATTATCATCACAAAAAAGCCATTTTAATGCTACTATTCCGTCTAGGTTGAGTTCGGTCAAATAATTTAGTTCGCAGCTGAGATATTTTAGATTTGTAAGCGCTGACAAGTCTAATTCCGTTAAAATATTGTTTCTGCATTCTAACAACTCCAATGATAGAAACCCTTGAATACCTTCTAAATCTTCAATATATAAGGTATTCATGTGCAAAGCCAAGACTGTATCTATACTTCCAGTAAATACTGAATCATCCATTGCATCATCCAGCCCTAAACTGACTAAATGCGATTCAAAATTATTATCTGGAATGTAAATGTTTTGCGTCCAACTTGAGTTTGCAATTAAAAGAAGTATAATAAAACTAAGACTTAACTTCATGATATTCAGAGTATAGGTTTGATGTAAAGAAATACAATTCTAAAAGAAGAACAAAACTTAAATCGATATGAAATGACCTAATTTATATTGATCTATTTTAAACTCAAAGATTAAGCATCAATTAATTCTATTTTATAATTGTTTTATGCGTTGTATTATAGTGTGCGTTATTCAGCTTTAAAAAATAAACTCCAGCTGGCAAATCGCTCACATTTATTGGATTAACCCCTTGTGCTAAACTACCTGTTTGAATTAACTTCCCAGAAAGATCTATTAAACTAAAGTCCATTTGTTCGTCGTTAATTTCAACGTTTAATATTTCTGTCGTTGGGTTTGGATAAACTGATGTAAAACTAATTCTATTGTTTTCGATTCCTAATCCACAAAATTCTGATATTTCTGTATGGTCATCTATACTTATAGTCCAATTTGCTTCGGCATAATCTAAATCATCAACCTCTACACACATCAAGCTAGGATTTGAATTCCCCATGAACCCATTCATCCCTTCTGGATTTCCATTTTTCAAATTTACGCTCACCAAACCTTCATTTTGACTACAAACTAATACTTGAAGATTTGGTTTATCACTCAAATCTAAGTTAACAACACATCCAGGAGGTAATAGTCTAATATGCAAACCTTCAAGCAAATCGTTTGCTGACACATTCAATTCTGTTAATGGATTGAGCCCACAGTTTAATGACCTCAATTCGGTTAATAAAGTCAATCCTAATTCTACAATGTCATTACCATAACAATCAAGCACTTGTAAACTAGTAAATGCAGATAAATCGAGTGCCACTAAATTATTCGAATTTATATTAAAAGCCAACAGGTTCACATTATCAGATAAATCTATTTCATCCAGTTCGTTCAAAGAACAATCTAATGTTGATAGCACATTCAATCCTTCAAGATTCAACTCTTCTAATCCGCAATCTTTTACAGCAACTATATCCAACACTAAATTGAATGACAAATCAACTTCAACTAAAGCGTTATTTGAACAGTTTAAATCTGTTAATGCTGCACAATTAGAGAAATCTATTGTTGTTAATGCGTTTGAAGAAATATTGAGTTCCCTAAGATTCGAGCAATCTGACAAATTAATTTCAGTTAGTCCACAATCTCTTGCCGTCACTTCTTCAACCAAGGGATTTCCAGATAAATCGAGACTCGTTAATGGGAGATTATTCGGAACAAATAAGTCGATCAAATTCAAATTTCCAGAGAGGTTTAATTCACCTAAATTATTGTTATCACAAGATAAAACCGTTAAATTGGTATTTGCAGATAAATCCAGACTGGTTAAACTATTAAATCCCAGAACGAGAACTTCTAAGTTCAAGTTTTCTGAAAGATCAATTTCAGTCAGACTATTAGATGAACAATACAAACCTTCTAACATTTCAAAGTCTTCAATTCCTGTTAATTCAGAAATTTCGCTACCAGCAAGATCTATCGTTAAAAGACCATTTATGTTTTCAGTTACAACTTGATTATCTAATACGTCATCATAGCCTAGTTCAATTAATTTCTGCTCAAAATTATCATCTGGCACATAAGTAGTTTGACTGTATCCTGTCAAAACAAGGGATATTAAAGTTAATGTAGATAGAAATCGTTTCATAATATTTTGGATTAAAGGAATTCGTGTTGCACTCAAATTTATGATGATTTGAAAGAATAAATGGAAGAGAAAATTTCGGTTTAAGACAATTTTATAGCTGTCTAACCTAAAAAGTGACTTCAATCACCTAAAAACACGGCTAGGAATTGTAAATTTGCAGAACCAAATAATAAAGAGATGAAACTAGCAACACTAAATAATAATACAAGAGATGGCCGTTTATTGGTTGTTTCAACAGATTTAAAAAAGGCAGTAGAAGCAAAATCTGCTAATACTATGCAAGGCGCATTAGATGATTGGGCAACAATTTCGCCTCAATTACAAGCTGAGTATGACGAATTAAATGCGGGCAATAGTGCTGCATTCGATTTTGATGAAACCAATTGCACCTCTCCTCTACCACGTGCACCGCAATGGTTAGATGGTTCTGCATATGTTAATCATGTTGAATTGGTTCGTAAAGCTAGAAATGCTGAAATGCCGCCTAGTTTTTGGGAAGATCCTTTGATGTATCAAGGTGGATCGGATACTTTTTTAGCACCTCGCGAAAGTATTAAAATGGAGACTACTGATTGGGGAATTGACATGGAAGCTGAAACGGCTATTATTTTAGATGACGTTGCTATGGGCTTGAAAAAAGAAGCTGCATTGGATCGCATTCGTTTAATCATGTTAGTGAATGATGTTTCATTAAGAGGTTTAATTCCACAGGAATTAGGAAAAGGATTTGGTTTTGTACAATCAAAACCATCAAGTGCATTTTCTCCAGTTGCAATTACACCAGATGAATTGGGTGACAATTGGAAAGATGGAAAAGTAACTTTACCAGTTAATGTTGACCTTAATGATTCACCTTTAGGACGGGTTAATGCAGGTATTGACATGACTTTTAATTTTGGTAAATTAATTGAACATGCGGCCAAAACAAGACCTTTGAGTGCTGGAACTATTATTGGATCTGGAACTATTTCAAATAAAGATAAAGACGGCGGACCAGGTAAACCAATTGTACAAGGTGGTTTAGGTTATTGCTGTTTAGCTGAAGAAAGAATGGTGGAAACGATTTTGAACGGAAGTCCATCTACTTCATTTATGAAGTTTGGAGATAATGTGAAAATTTACATGAATGATACTGATGGTAATTCCATTTTTGGGATGATTGATCAAGATGTTGAGCAATACAATCCACCTAATTAGTCTATAAAGTACGATTTCTACGTTACGCTTGTCCAAAATTTTGCTCATTTACGAATGTAAACTCACAATTTTCGGACTGCGCAAGCCTTGAACTCGAACTTTCTAGATCTAATAAAAATATTTTAAGGCGTTCAATTAA
Source organism: Crocinitomix sp. (assembly GCA_047623705.1). GTDB lineage: Bacteria > Bacteroidota > Bacteroidia > Flavobacteriales_D > Crocinitomicaceae > Crocinitomix. The sequence continues at coordinate 32,698 of JBLHOW010000058.1, read as the reverse complement.
TTTTGGACGCCTTTTATTTTTGAAGTACTTTTTTAATTAGGTTAAGGCGCTTTAGAAAATCTTCATCCTTGTTCAAGTATTCCTTTTTTGGGTCAAGGGACCTTTCGGCCCATATTAATACTCTCCCTGCTTTATCATGTTGATCTTCCATCATATAAAAATCGAACATCACTTCATATACATTAGGATCGTTGAATGATTCAAGCAGTAAAACAAGATCATTTAGAGATTTATATTGCTCTAATTCCGGTAATCGAATAGTGAACATTTGCTCCAGAAAATGATGCATTACTTCATCAGTTGTATAGCGACTCAAATCATATTCATAAACGACTGTTCGCTTTTTTCGATATTTCTTATCAATCCGTATATCATCCAAATCCGACCATCCGTGAAGATTAAAGTTCGTCACCTCTTCGCCATAAGTTTTCATGTGCCAATCCTCATATGCCGCAGAAGCAATTTCCCAATTAGAATAAAAAGTTAATCGTCCTTTAAATTCTTGCCTGCTAATAACTATAGCATCCACAACATCTCCCCTTTTGCGTTCAAAATTATGGGCGATAAATTCTTCATGCTCTAATAATGGGCGTCTCCATTCAGTACGCAAGTATTCAAGGACAGTTTCATTATGCCTTTTCTCTTTCGTCCAAGTAAAGCCTAATTCACTTAATTTAGGTTCTACGTATTTCTCCAAAATTTTTTCGAAGCGTTCTTTATTAACAAATTCGCCAAATTCTCGTTTGGATTTTAAAAAGGATAGCATAATTTTATTGACAATTTTCTGCTTGAAGACGTGCAGCATATTCGTGACCACTTTGCACAGCTTGTTCTAAAACTTCGCACGTTTTGTCCATTTGACCAAGAGAAGCGTAACACTCGGACAATGAGAGGTAGGAATTTAATTTATTTGAATCCAATTCAATCGCCTTTTCAAAGTAAGGAATCGCCAACTCAAAATTTTTGGCCTCCAACTCCAACACACCTATATTATTATAATAGGAAGGATCTCTTGAATCGGATTCGATCGCCAATAGAAGGTACTTTTTTGCCTTTTCATAATTTGCACGACTAGATTCAATATAACCAATGGATCCATAAGGTCTGGCAAAATTAGAATCTAACGCAATTGCTTTATTAAAATCTACAATGGCTTCATCTGGTTTAGAAAGCTTTTGTTTTGCATTCCCCCTTTCGTAAAACAAGAACTTATTCGTGGTATCCAACAAAATTGCTTTTTCAAGTTCAATTAATGCCGCATTATAATTGCCCATCATGATAAAGCCACTCGCGTTATAAAAGTGTTCTCCACTTAAAACTTCGTTGGTATTCATATATTCACCACATTTAGTCAAAACAAAATCTTTGCTATCTTCAACCTGAGCCTGCGCCGGATAAAGCATATCTTCGCATGCCCCCTCCAAGTCCCCTGCTCCTTCTTTTGCTTTTCCTCTTAAATAATAAAACAAAAAATTAGTAGAATCCAGCTGAACTAACTGGTCTAATTCTAAAATCGCTTTTTCAAATTCGCCGCTATAGTTTAATGCCGTAGCACGTTGAAAAAGGGCTTCTTGGTCTTCAGGGAACTGATCTAAATAGAGTTCTAGAACAGCACCAGCTTCTTTGTGCTTTTCTTGCATAATTAGGCTAATAGACAATTGAATATAAGCGTAAGAATCTGCTGGTTCCAGAGCAATTGCTTTTTTCAAATCTTTCATTGCTTCTTGAAAATCTTTTAGAATGCTTTTAACGACTCCACGCTGTGCGTAAATGGGCGCATAAGTTGTATCACGAGCAATGTAAAAATCACAGTCTTTGATTATTGCATCATAATTTCCCAAATCAAAATTAGGACTTGTACGTGAATAATAGGCATACAAAAAACCAGGATTAAGAGCAATGGCTTTATCAAAATCTAGCACTGCTCCCCGTTCATCCTCCACACAATCATCTCTTAATCGCCCTCTCTCAACGTAGGCTCTATAGTCTTCCGGCGCAATTGCAATTGCTTTGTCGTAATCTTGAATCGCACTGAAACAGCTCCCCAACATAAAAGTCATTCTTCCGCGTTCTAAATAAGCAGAAACTTCATTCGGATTCGTCATTACAAAACTATTCGCCGCTTCCCAAGCATTTATTATTCTTCCTGCTTCCTCATAAGCTTGTACTAAATTTTCATAGGCTTTAATGTTGTGTATATTCAATTCAACTGCTTTTTCTAAATCAGGAATCGCTAAGTCGAATTCTTTCATTTGAATATATAGAAATCCTCGATTATTTCGATTATCAGATCGTTTTGGCTCCAATTCTATCGCTTTATTGAAATCAGCCAATGCACCTTTATAACTGCCATTTTGTGTACGTAAAATTCCGCGACTTTTATAAGCGTCATGAAAATTAGGATCTAACTTAATTGCCTTTGAATAATCTTCCAAAGCGCCTAGTAAATCCAGCAATTCTAATTTAAAACTTGCACGCAAATGATACGTACTAGCCAAGTCAGGTTCATTAGCAACGGCTAAATCCAAGTTTTTTAAGCCTTCTTTTAAGTAGCCATTTACAAATTGATTTTGTGCAGATTGAATGTATTTAGCCGTCTTTTTATTTTGAGAAAGTCCTACAACCGGCAAAAGCAGTAAAACCATAAATACAAGAAGGTAGGATTTTATCATATTAAATTCTTATTATTTGCCCCGCTCAATTAAGTTAATAGTAAATATCATTTGAGGGTCTAATCCGTTTTTATACGTTTCAATTGAATTGAGCACTTCAAAGTCAGGGACGACACCTTTAGTTTCTAATTTGTTTTTCACGTTTAAGTCGTATTGAGCGGTTGCAAAATGAACCATTAATCCCGTATACGGTAAACGAATACCCATAACCATACCAAATGTTCTACTTTGGCATCCGCCAGTTTCTTCTCCAACGAAAATGGCGCTTGTATGGTTCTTCATTAAAGCGGAGAAAACAGCCGAACAGGAAAAGCTCATATCATCAATCAAAATGTAACATGTGCCGCTAAATTTATTCTGCTTGGCTGGACTAACGTTTAAAGAAGGATAATTGACCCAACGCTGCAATGCATTTTCTTGCATTGCAAATTGAAAAGTATCCAAATAACCGGGTTGACTTGTAATTAAAGGTTCAAAGGAATAATTATCGATTTTTTTAGTTTCAACCTGATTAATATAGGGCTGCGGTTCATTAATAAAATAAGAAAACAAATGTGCTCCATTTGCTGTCCATCCGCCTGCATTTCCTCGAATATCAATTATTATATTAGTTATATTTTGTTCGTTCAATTCCTTAAAAACAGAATCAGTAAAAGCATAAAATTCTTGACCATTTTGATTGATTGCTTCATTTCGAAAAGACCGTATTGTGTATACAGCGGTATTTTTAGGTTTATCAATTTCCAGTTCTAGCGTTTTATATTTTTTTTGAGGACGTTTCTTTTTTGTCTCACTTGCTTTGATTGATATTAGATTATACGCTTTTAAATCTACCAAAAACTCATTTTGCTGGGCATGGCTCTTCATTTTTAGATTAAATACGTTAGGGTTCCCAATAAAATTGGAAAAAGCCATTCTAAAATAATTCTGAATGAGTGAAGTTCCATGCTCGGCACTAAAACAATCTGCACTCATGTGTTTTCTCAATGCTTGTGAAATTGTGGCAGGTGTTAGCCCATTAATCGTTAAAATTTCGTCATACGGACGAATGCGAATATCAAATGAATGGTTGGTTTTCACAAAATAGCGATCACCAATGACGTATAAATCCAAGGGAAAAAACTTCATGTTTTCATACCGATAATTGTAATATTCAGTATGATGCCCTAAACCACTATGTCCGCAACCAGCGGCATTAAATATTTTTGCGACCTCCCGTGCAAACTCTAAATAAGTCAAAGAATCGGAAGCCTTTTCATTCGCACTGAGAAAGGTACTATCGAGAACATCTCCTCCACGGTTAGCTAATCCAGTTTTTGCCTCTTTCAATACAGATTCTAATACAAATAGATCCCATTTAAGCGCCTTGGGTGGGTATTTCACCTCATAATTAAAAGGAATTAATGGACCGCCATTGGCTTCATATAAAGCATAAAGACTGAGTAAATCACTTTGATTTGGAGAATTTGGGTACCTCAACTCTTGTCCAAAATCAATATTTTGCACACCAAAAAACAGGGCGAAAAGCAGTATGAATTTAAATCTGATGTTTAGTATCAAAGTGCGTTCTTTTTTTAGTGTAATTCTATTTTTCAATATGGTTACTAAATATTGTTTACCTATAACGTTTCATTTATCCGTTACGCTTGTCTAAAAATTAGTTATTTACAAAAGTAAATCCACAAATTTCAGGCGGACTAATTCAAGCACCTGACTCAATGACAAGACACTAAATATAAAGAATCCTCTTCTATTGTCCATAAATTCAAACAAGAAATCGTTATCTTGACAAGAAAGTTTCAAGGTGATTAAAAAATTTCTTAAACGGATCCTTATTTCTGCGGTAATCATCTATTGCGGAATTTGTATTCTTGTCTATTTTGCACAGGAAAAAATCATTTTTCATCCCGAAAAACTGGATGCGAATTATGCTTTTAACATTGACGGGGATTATGAAGAATTCACCTTATTGGCTGAGGATAATGTAGCACTTAATGGGCTGTTGTTTAAAGCCGATTCAAGTAAAGGAGTTGTTATTCATTACCACGGAAATTCAGGAAACATTGCCCATTGGGAGAATAGAACATCAATGTATACGGATTTAGACTATGATTTTTTCATTATGGATTATCGCGGATTTGGAAAGAGCACTGGAACAATTGAAAGTGAAGCTCAATTATTTGAAGATGCACAATTGTTTTACGATACGTTACTAACTTATTATGACGAGGAAAATATAATCATTGAAGGCTATTCAGTGGGCAGTGGTATTGCAGCCGAAATTGCATTAAACAACAAGCCGAAACAACTTTTACTTTTGGCACCTTATTATGGCTTGAAAGATTTGATGCGGCATACCTACCCTATTTTGCCAACATTCCTTTTAAAATATCCTTTGGCAACTTTTGAACGAATTCCGAAAATAAAAGCGCCCATTATCATTTTTCATGGAGATGAAGATCAAGTCATTCCCTTCGATTCATCTGAACGTTTATCTAAATTGCTAAAAGAAGGTGATTCATTTATTCCATTAAGTGGATGTGGACATAACGCCGTGCAAAGCCAGAAGGCATATTTGCGTGTATTGGCGAAGTTCTCGAAACAATTTTAGTTACTTGTCTGACCTTCTGACTTGTTATTTTTGAGGTTGCTTGCAATGCAATGATGGTTTAATGATTTGATGATTGAACCTTTCGATCGTTCGATAAACTCGGCACAACGCAAAGTAGCGCATTACTAATTGCCTAATTACTACCGAAGCGACTATTGTCTATTCACCAATGACTACGAACTAGGAACTAAAAAAAACTAAGCATCAAATCCATGAATTAATCGTCGCATGATTGGGAACAAAAGCAATACAATTAACGGTAAGCAGCAAATAAGTAGTGTTGTTACTAAAATAATTTTTATTGTGGTCATTTATTGTTTTTATTAAGCGTAAGTTTCTCTCAGTAAAGGCTTTAGCCTTTTATATAGATTTTATTGAGCAGGCCTATTCCAAATTCGGGAGATAATTGTGATGAGATTGTAGCGAAAAAAGGTGCTTTTGAATTGGAGAGTAATCCTTTCACAATTAATTTTTCTAAGGCAGCTATATTTGTGTTTGACTTCAGTGTAAATCTGTGCAATAATAATGCCTTGGTATTGGTATTTATTTTTGAACGGTTGGCGATTAATTTTTCGTATCCCGCATTATAAGCCAACTGCAATAACCTACGGTTATAACTACCGGATGGTGCGGCAAAAAATATTAACTTTTTCCCCGTTTTATTTTCGAAAATACGTTTTGATAATTCTAATTCAAGTTGGCAAGAACTTTTGCTCATTCGACGTAAGTTTTGACCCGAAATACCTTGCGAGCCTATAGTCATCCTGCCTTCAATGAGTCGATTCAAGTCGCCCCACGTAAGTCCACCTGGTGAATTTACAACTGAAAGTGTTGGAAAGAACGTGGCTGTAAGCCCTCTAGATTTGAGTATTGGAAATACAATTTCAATAGCTGATTTAAAACCACCGCTAAATGTTAATGCAATTGCAAATTGCTGTTGTAAGTCACCACTATTCCATTCATTTAAACTAACAATTGGAATGCCAGATGCTTGAATTAAATCAAGCTGTTTTACCAAGGTTTTTCTGTTTACGGTGCGTTTATCTTTCAAGTTTGAATTAACTACTCCGCCCCTTTCCTCATCAATAATGTCATGATAATTCAAAATTAATACGTTTCCCATAAATTAAGCTATCATTTTAATACGGCTCACAATTGATCGAACCATTTGTTATTTTCTGTTGGGTTAAAGTTTGAGGAATTTGACTTCTTGGTATATTGCGCAATTCGCATTGCTTTGCTAAAACACAGAAGTGACTACTCTTAAACACGTTAATTTTAGTTAAAAGGTTGGTGAATAATTGCACTTAATGCAATTTATATTTTTTGCCCTTGTTTTCTCCAAACCAATAAAAAGAGGACAGACATGAAAAACAAAACCAATGCAACAATAACTGGTGTACCAAAAGAACTGTTACTCAGCACAGACGCCATTTGAACAGGTGCCAATTGTCTATCGTCGTTTGCGAGACCTAATTGCCCAAAAACATTATCTCCACAAGTAAATATATTCCCAGAACTATCTACTACCATTGATTGAAAACAACCACCCCCAATTGACTCGGCTTTTTCTATACCTATCATTTGAATTGGAAATTCTTCGCTTACAGTGGTTCCATTGCCAAGCATACCGTACATATTTCTACCCCAAGACCAAACCTTACCCTCATTATCAAGTGCCAATGAATGCCAACTGCCACATGCAATACTTGATATTTTCGGCAAACCTGTTAGCTGAATAATAGTATCATAGAATTCTGTTTTGCGTCCAGTTTCGGCACCATAAGTAGCTGCATTTGCACCCCATGTAAATACATCTCCATTTTCGTTTAATGCAATAGAATGACTCCAACCCACTGCGATTGAATGAATATCTTGCAAGCCTTCTACTTTGTCAGCAAAAGGTTGTACATCAACATTAAAATGTCCTAATTCGCCATAATAATTAGCGCCCCAACTATAAATAAAGCCATTCGAATCTAATGCCATTGAATGGAATCCCACTGAAACTATTTGTGCAATATTGCTCAACTGTTCTCCTTTTTCAAGCCGTACCGCAACCATCACATTTGAATCATCAAGATTTAGGTTTCCTAATTCGCCGTGTTGATTTAATCCACTGGCCCAAACGCGCCCCTCTTTGTCCAAAAAAATACTATGATCTTTCCCTCCTTCGCATTGTGCAAATTCATGAAGAACATTAGATTTTAAAGGTTTTAAAACATCTGAGTTATGACCAACTGCTAATTGTCCAAATAGGTTGTTTCCCCAGACCCATAAAGCCCCTGCTTCATCAATTGCCATGGAATGATCATACCCTCTTGCGATTACTGCAATATTTGACAGACCTGTATTTTGGCGTTCGTCTTTGTTTAAATAATCACCTGTTCCCAATTGACCATGATCATTTCGACCTGTAGTCCAAACCGTTTTATCTTTTTCAAGCACAATGGAGTGTCCGTTACCGGCATCAACCTGTTGTGCGAAATTGGGCATAAGAAATAAAAGAGATGTTATGCACGTAATTGCTTTTATAAATTTCACGGGAATTTGAATTTAATTTTGTTTAATGTATTCGTGTATTACTCAAATGAAGCTAACAGCTATCGCCAAAATTCACTGCTAGCATTCATATAAGCATATAATATTTTTGGGGGTTTATGCTAATCTGAGAATTTCAAACTTAAATTCAACTCTAAACACGTTTGAATTTAAAATAAGGTTGGGTGGGAATTGAAAAAGAATTAGTCTTAATAGGTTTTAATCTACCGATCCTGCACCCGAATAACGAATTTTAAACCGCTCCAATCATCATCCATAGGGCAAACTTTTACATCTACCAAACCAGTAGATAAACCGAATTCACGAATTGGGTCGCGTTTAACATTAGTTGGGATTCTTGATTTACCTTTGGGCCAAGAATCCCAAATCATTCCATTTTTTTTTAATTCTACTTATGGCCGCTTTAAAAGCCACCTTTATTTCATTAAAATCAGTTCCAAAGAGGTGAATAAAATCGAGTTCATCTTCCTTTTCAACAAGGATTATAGGTTCTGGTAAGTCTTTAAAAATAATGATCAGGCGGATTTTGCAAGAACTTTCTTTTTCCCGCTTTTATTCCTAATTCCTTGCCTAAAGGTGTTTCTGAATAACCTGCTGTAAAAATCCATAAATTCAAATATTTAAAACCAATATTGGATAAAATATAGATATTAAAATCTTTGAATCAGGAATTAATTTTCGCCTAATAAATAAGTCCAAAAATTAGGTAAACGCCAATTGCCACCAAGTGTTGATCCATGCTCTGTAAGTGCAGTAATTGTGGTATGATATGCATTTTTATTATCGTAAGTACCGCTTAAATCATTCATTAAAGTAGTTGTGTCTGCAGCAGCAAGAACCCCTATTGCTCGAATATTTGCTAATTGGTACTCATATGGCACTACTTCATCATTGGCGTGTAAAAATGCATATTGTGATGCAGCAGGTGTAACCCCAGAATTTGAAAGCCAATTACCAGGCGCTTCAAAATGCGTACTATAATCATTGGGGCCAGAAAACATTAATACGCGGTTAACTACATTTGTTTTTGCAATATAACAAGCGTGACCAGAACCTTGGGAATGTCCGGCTACCATAATCTTGCTCCAATTAGGAGCATTACCATCAATTAGGTATTGTCCCCAATTTTGGGCAGGATATTGCGCGACTAAATGCATTAATAATTTAGTGGAGCGTGTCACCACAGAATTCAACTCATTTACATCAACAGCATCACTTACAGGATTCCCAAAACAGAGTTCATCTCGATAATTGTCAAAGGCATATAAATCATCTGATTCTTTCAAAGAAGCTGCTGCAACGTTATTAGGATAGGAAATACTAATGACATGGCACCCTAATTTGGCAGCATGTTTACAAAATGTTTCATAGGTTTCTGGATTACTGTATGATCCTCCTATTAACAATAATAATTTGTTCACATTTGTTTCATTATTATAAAAAATCAAATGTTCTTTTTCGCCCGTTTCGTAACCATTATCAGTAGCAGATGGGGCAACAGTATAACGCGCCAATTCTTCAACCACCGGTGGCGGATCTTCTTTTTCACAAGATGCAAATACAATTAAAACCAGTGATAAAATCCCTATTATTTTATTCATAATATGCTGTTCTTTATTCTATTATCGTTGAAATTCAGTTGAGACCCTACTCAGGGATTAGTATTTTTTCTTGCTTTTTTTGCCAGCAGGATTGTGTTCAAGCCATTTTCCAGATTTTTTGCCATTGACGTATTTTCCTTTACTATCAATTTTACCGCTTTCAAAATAAGTAAGCCACTCCCCTTCTTTCACCCCGTCCTCAGTAAAATTGCCTTCAGCTTGAATTGCTCCTGAATCATAATATAAGGCGTATGTATTGACGAATAATGATCCGCTTTTTGTCCCTTTTTCTTTGATTATTCCAGGGCTTGAATAAATAATAAAAGCACCAGCGGGTTCATCCTCATAATAAACTTGACGGTATTGAAGACTGCCTTCTTCAAAATAGAACTCCCATGTATCTCCCTTTCCTTGAGAATCGTATTTTCCCTTCATTTTTAGATTGCCGTTGGTATAGTACTCTTTATAAATACCAGTTGGTTCGCCATTGTCAAACTTGGCTTCAATATTTGGCTTCCCACTTTCAAAATATTTAAGATAGATTCCATCCGCTTTGTCTCGGTCATATTCTACTTCTTCCATTGGTTTACCATTGGCATAATACGTCACCCATTTCCCCGTTTTTTGACCTTCCCAATTGTATTTTTTTTGTTCTTGCAAGGTCCCATCTTCAAACCACGTTTTATAATCACCTTCTAACTCACCCCCGTCATACTCGATCTCAGATGCTATATTTCCGTTTTCATAATAGGCTTTCCAAACGGCATCTTTCTCTCCTTTATAATCATATCCTCCCTCCATTGTTAATTGCCCTTCAGGTGACCATTGCTGGTACTTGCGCGAATCTCCATTGTAAATTGAGCGTGTTTTCCCATCTTTAAAATACTCCTCGCAAATCCCGTCCTTTTCACCGCTATAATCGTATCTGCCTTCTGATTTTAATTCTCCTGTAGAATACCAACCTTTATAAGCTCCTTCTTTATCGCCATCATCATATTTGCATTCAAAAGACAGTTGACCATTTGGATAATATTTTTTATAGGGCCCATCAACCTCTCCTTTATCATTTACTTCGTAGGTCTCATTTAAATTTCCATTCGAATCGAAATACTGCCAAACACCTAGTTTTTCACCACATACCATTTCTCCCGTGGCCGTAATAATTCCTTGCTTATTTTTTAATTCCGTTAAGGCTGGTGTATCATATTCATATTGATTAAAAAGCACTTCTTTGCCGCTAACAAAATGATTCTTTTTCTTACCATTAATTTCAATATTCGAATGCTCTTCTAATACTTTAAATGTGACTTTAGTTCCAGAAACAGCAGTAACTTTGGCAGTAGCAACAACCAAATTACCGGTCATCAATGCGCCTAAAAATTGTGTTTCAAAATAGACGGACACTTCTCCAATAGCACCCACTTCAGGTAAAACCCCTGTTGTTTGTTTGACAATTGGTGTACGATTAGATGAATTGGCGAAAGTGCCTTCAAATGAACTAACCACATCTCCGCACTGCACGTCTTGTGCAACTACGAAAAAAGGCATTGAGATCAATAAAATTAGAAATATTTTCATGCTATCAATAAGTAAGATTAGTCTTAAAGTTATGATTTTTTATTTATTAGAAATTACAGGCTATGCTTCTGTTACTTTAGAACCTAAGTTCGAAATAACCTATGATTTAATGAATTTTGAGGAGCAAATTCCATCTTTATAATAAACATTGATTGTATAAGTACCTTCTGCCAAGTTTGAGATATCAATCGCATAACAATCAATAGGGACAATTTGTATGAGTTGACCATTAGCACCGAAAATTTTAATTGCCTCAACATCCTCTAATAAATTAATCCCTTCTAATCGAATATTATGAGAAGCTGGATTCGGAAAAACGTTTAAACAGTTTTCTTCACTTGCCTGAAAAGTAGTGACCGAATTTGGATCAAGGGTATAAACAATGACTTTACTAGTTGGTGCTCCTCCACTATTTAGCAGATAAATTTTTGTTCCATCTGGAGAAATCGCAATATCTTTTAGTCGTCCATTTAGAACTTGATCGTCACCAAAAAATCGTTTCGGATTTGGATTTTCATCTGTTGAAGGCATTAACTCACCGTTGACTTGTAATTTAAATTGATAAACTTCCTTATCTGTTCCTTCTCCATCTTTTAAAGTCACCACCAATAAACTATTATTCCATTGCGGAATGGCGTAATTGCAATAATAAATCCCATCAGATGGTGCTACTGTGCACCAATTAGAATTGTCAGGATTATCAGTAACTGGAGAAGTACACCAAGAATAAAAGGCCTCAATTAAGGCGTCATTTTCTATTGTTGGATAAGGCACATAGTTTTCAATGAAACTTAATTCATTGGGGTGATTTCCGTCATGATAACCGCGCACATGTTTCCATCCATAATTTTTACCTGCAGACAATACGTTTATTTCGTCGTCTGTACGATCACCATGTTCGATAACAAAAATTCGATCTGTACTTGAATCGTACATTAATCCTTGCGGATTGCGGTGCCCTCTTGTGAAGAAGGAGTTTCCAGCAATTGGATTATCATAAGGAATTGAGCCATCAATATTAAATCGGTGTACCTTTCCGTTCATTGTCGTTGGATCTTGTGCCCAATTATTTGGATTTTCTGTTTGATCAGGATAACAAGTTGGACTATTTTCTTCTGATAAGCCGTGATCGCCAATTGATAAATAAAGAAAGGTGCGATTATCTTGTTCCACAGCTAAAAGGCGTCCACCCAAATGATCATAGCTGGTTGGTATATTTTCAATCAAATCAGTTGAATCAATTATAGTTTCTGTGCCTGCATTCCATTTTAATCGTTTTATTTTAAACTTGGTAGCTGGTTCGATTTCTGTGCCGCTATTGTAAGAGTAGAAATAATAAATAAATGCGTTTTCTGGATTCAAAAAGTCAGGATGCAATGTTAGACCTAAGGTTCCAAAACCAATCTTTGGATTTGTGCAATGTGGAGAAGCTTCTGAAAGTGCCCCTCCAAAATAATCGGAGGCGACAAATACGTTAGTACTATTTCCCGTCTCCGGATTTACGCGTGTAACAATACCATTTGCCTGAGTGATCCACAGGAAATCATCTGGACCATAAGTCATTTCCCAAGGTTGCGCCAAATCTAAATCCAATTCTGAACGCGTAAATTCCTGCGAAAAGCTGGTTTGAATAAATAATAGGCAAATGAGAAAGGCTAATAATGGACGCATAGTGGCCATTAAGTTACAATTTTTTGAGTCTCTTTCTAGCAAATAAGACACGTGATAGAAACTTGACTTAGGATTTCACTAAACGCAAATAGCCATAATTATAACCTTGCCCGTATACTTTTACGATATAAGTTCCAGAAATGAGTTGATCGACTGCAAGGCGACCAGAGGTTTGATCTTGAAAATGCTGTACCAATTCTAATTTCCCAGCAGTAGAAAACAGTTGTACACTCCATGATTTACTCAAACCAATTGGCACTTCAACAGTTGTATAATCTGTTGAAGGATTTGGATATAATTTCAATTTCGGCGCATTGTCTATCTCAGTTTTTGGTGCTTGTTCAAGCACATAGTCTGTCCATTTCTCTGCAGCGGACTTCATTAAGCCAACAAATTCAACGCGTTTTTCATAGCTGAGTTCTTTCGCACTGTCCCCTAGGTTTTTACGGCCTCTTAAAATTGCATTGCCCATATTTGCTTCACCGCGATAAACACTTTCTTTTAAACTCAAGGCAAATTCAACGACGCAACTGGCAAAATTAAAATCGGTAGATGGTTTATTCCGTTTACCAAATGCATGACTGGCAAGCTTACTTATATCTGAACCTATAGGTTTATATCTAAAGTCTAATTTCCCTATTGATTCATCATTCTTTGCCTTTCTATGGATTTGGTAAAAAGCGATTACGTTTTGACCCATTCCTAAATCGCCCGCATCAATTGAATCAGCCTCAAATTGCCAATTTTCTAGCACTCTATTTTCATAGCCCAATAAACGGTAAGACGCTACCACAGAGGAATCAAACTCTACTTGTAATTTCACATCTTTAGCAATAACATGCATGGTTCCAGCAAATTCAGAATCAAAAATTCTTGTCGCTTCTTTTTTTGAATCGATATAGCAATAATTTCCATTTCCATTATCTGCCAATTGCTCCATCATAGCGTCATTCAAATTCCCTCTTCCAAATCCTAAAACGCTTAAAAAAACACCTGATTCTCGCTTTTCTTCAATCAACTTAACGAGCTTACTTTTATTACTAATCCCAACATTCCAATCGCCGTCAGTTGCAATAATCACACGATTATTTGCAATGGGATTATAATTTTCAGTAGCCAATTTGTAAGCCGTTTCTATTCCTCTTGAACCTGCTGTTCCGCCGCCTGTTGATAATCCATTAATCGCTTTGATTATTGTATCTTTTTCTGCTCCTGAAGTTGGTCTTAATATAATTTCAGATGCTCCTGCGTAGGTTACTATACTTACATTATCCTTCGCTCTTAATTTATCGACCAGCTTTAACATACTTTCTTTCACCAATGGTAACTTATTTTCAGAACTCATTGATCCGCTTACATCTAGCATGAAAACCAAATTTGAAGGCGGCAATTCAGCTGCAGAAGGAGGTAACTGACCTTGGAGTTTAATCATTAATAAATCATCTTCTTCGTTCCAAGGGCAAGGCGCAATTTCTGAAGTAATTTTAATGGGATGCTCGTCAGTTTTTGCTGGAAATTCTAAATCATAATTGAAAAAATTCAGCCACTCTTCCATCCGAATGGCATCTTTTGGAGGTAGTTGTCCACTTGTAATGAAGCGTCTAAAATTGGTATAAGATGCATTATCAACATCTATACTAAACGTGCTTTTATTTTCTTCAAAAGACTTTATCCAAAGGTTTTCCTCATATGTCGCGTATCTTTCATACCATGCAGCCACATATGGAATATCTCTTTTTCTAAATTCCGTATGATAATCTTCATACTTTAAAAGACGCACTGTTTTTAGACTATCTTCTCTTGTCTGTTTTACCATTTCAGTCTCTTCAACACCGACATCTGACCGAAGCATTATATCACTTCTCAATTCTTCTCCAGTGTTATCCGAAGCTCCATCAGCCGCAGTTCCATTGGCAGCATATTGATTATTGTTATAGCCACTTCCACCTCTTTCAACACTCATAATATATCCTCCACCTCCCCAACCGGTAGTGTTTGATCGTTCTCGCGAGAAGCAAGCGGAAATTAAGAATAAAGTAAGGCAAATATAAACGGTTCGCATTTTAAAAATGTGCCGCATTGGGGTTTCAGTGAATTTAGACATATCGTAATAACTAGACATCTATTGTAAGTTACACATCAACGCAAACGCATTTAAAACAAAACACCCATTCACTCTTGAATCAGCTATAAACGCTCATTTTTTTTTGAACATCTAATAATGATTAACCAATGTTGATTTCAGAATTTTAAATAAAAAAATCGTGTTTGTCTAAAAAAATCACCAAATCTGAATGTGAAAAAATTGAGTTTATACCCAACTCTTTCAAATACAAATCAATTTATTGGTTATGGAATGTTTCCAAACAATTTTAAATACGTTTGACAGGAGTTATACACACGTCCCAATTTTTTAAACGAATATATTGTAAATTGCACTTGAAATGAAACATAAGCTGATCCTCCTCTTTTTATTATTGAATTGCTTTTCAATTAGCAAGGCCGCTATGGTTAGCTTTGAAATTAAATTTATTGATCATGAAGAACTGCTACAGCATAATTTTGATTCAAGAACTTACGCCAATTATCAGCAAGCTTTTCAAGACAGCATAAGCACTTTTTTTCATGATTTTAAAGAGGGACAAAATGTAAAAATCATTCAAACCCTTGATCCTAATCTTTTTCCTTTTTATAGTTTTTCTGCCAAGCCTGCCTTACATGATACTGTGCGACATGCCTTGCAAAAAAAATTGATGAGCATATCGCCAATTGCTTCCTCATACCTTCCATTCTCAAGTGAAATTATTGTCACAATTAATGGGGGTTGCAAAGACAGGGGCTTAGATTATTCGCCGCAATTGACGCTACAAAAAAAACTGATTCAAAGCAAATACGAGTATGGAAATTTGCAGCAAAATTTTGACTTTTTAAAAGGTTGGATAGCATCTGGAGCACTGCCAATTTTACGTAATATGCTGGAAAGCGATATTAAACGCAGAGGCATTCAATTGACCGTTGAAGAAAGAAAAGCCTTCGCAACAGGCGAAGATGGTGTTGACGAGAAATTTTTAAACGCTGAAATAAGCAATGCAAGATATTCGGGAGCAATGTTAAAATTGAATCCAAACAATAGGACTTTGATTGTTTTTAAAGCAATTGAGGTTGCTTATTCAGGCAGGATTCAATGTGCGCAGCGAACCTTGCAAATGGTATATCAATTTGAACCTAATAATTCATTATTGCGCTATGTAATGGACGAGTTTAATTGGCGCATGAACTACTACTTACAAAAAGAACAGGCGCTTTTATATAGTGTAAGTAGTATTTATAATACTGCTCGAATTGAATCTGACCTTGAAACAATTGATAATATTCTAATAATAAACCCAATAAGCAGCAATTCATTGACCCGCTTATTTACACTCCTGTCTGCCACGGACGTGAATTATATTATTGATTCTTGGATAAAAGAACGCTATCGTTTTAAAAATTCTGATCCTATGCGTGTGGATACAATACATGCTTTCATTAAAGAGGAGGCTTATTTCAATGCATTACGCGCAAGTACAGCTGATATGTTTATAGATGCTGAAACATTTGAAAATGATTTCCCTAAGTACGCTGAGATTGCATTGAAGTTAAAGGCGTATGATTTTGCCGTCGATCTTTATTGGATGTTAGAAAACCAAGCGATTGTTGCACTTGATGATAATGGTGAAGAATATCGCATTCGGCGTTTATACGCTGAGCATAAACTAAACCCTGATGCTGCAATTGACAAAAAATTAAAAAGAATGTTCAAACGTTTGGATAAAAAATTTCGTAAAGAGATGAAAAGGCATCCGCGTTATAAAAATTTTAAAAACTAATTCATGAAGTTACTCTCAATCTTATTCATATTCTTTGTTTCAAGTCATGTTTCGGCGCAAGACATTACCGTTAGCACGGTTGTTCCATTGGACGGGACAGTTTCGGAAACGTCAGGCTTAATTTGGATAGAAGGTCGCCTGATTACGCATAACGATTCTGGTGGAGGACATTATTTATACGAAATAGATACAGTTGATGGAGAAGTAATACGAACTGTTGTTGTTGCCAATGCGGCAAGTAGCGATTGGGAGGATATTTGTTATGATGCCGATTATATTTATGTTGGTGATTTTGGAAATAATGCGGGAACACGAACCGATTTACGCATATTTCGGCTTTCAATCACCGATTATTTAACCACGCCAAATGACACGGTTTATTGCGATACTATTGCATTCAATTATGCTGACCAAGTGGATTTTGAGCCAGGCGTTTACACAACCAATTATGATGCAGAAGCAATTATTGCTTATAACGATAGCCTTTATTTATTCAGTAAAAATTGGGGTAATTTGCAAACAAATGTTTATTCTATTCCAAAAGAACCAGGCGATTATACGGTTTCAATAGTTGACAATTTTGATACGGACGGCTTAGTAACCGGGGCCGCTTATGATGCTGATAAGAATGAGATTTTACTATGCGGTTATAACTTTATTACGCCTTTCTTATTTTTTATAAAAGGGTTTAGTGGCATTGAATTTTCAGAGGCAGATTTATTGAGAGTTTCGCCAAGTTTTGAAGGTTCTTTTCAGATTGAAGGGTGCACGACTTTAGGAAATCATTCCTTTTTTGTAAGCTCTGAAAAGGTGGACACTGGAGGTTCTTTTTTACACCGTGTAAATGTTTCCAACTTTGCGAACACCGCAGTACTAAAGGCCGAGAGCATTCGCATTTATCCTAGAAGTGTAAAATCAATGCTCATTGTATCTGGAAGTCAAGAATATCAAATTCAAATTTTCAATTTAAACGGAACACTTGTTCTAAGTGCTTATGGCAATCAAATTGATATGAGCTCAATGGCACGTGCGGCTTATCTTGTTCACGTGTTAGATTTGGATAATAAGGTGTTATTAACGGAGAAGGTGATTAAGCTATAGATACTTTCAACTCAGTGCAAATTCAGTGACAAATATTACCTAAAACGGAAGCTTATTTATATCTAAAAGCCCGTCTAATCAAACTCAATATCAGGAATTACACGACCACCTTTGAAAGAATAAAAGAAGAGGATTAAAAGGATCATTCCTATTAACATGATTACTGGGATAGATAAGTACACTCCCTTTAAATTAATCGAAAAAACAACCGCGTAATGAATTATTGTTAAAATACCAAAAGCGATATAGATTCCCTTTTGACGTTTTTTAATTCGGCTTGCTACAACTTTAAAACTCTCTTGAACCTTTTGTTTATCTGCTTTTGGACGCTTCAAAATTTTCTTGAGATTTGTAATTCTTTCCATATCTCTATTATACTTATTGGCGCCCCGTGAAAAGATAATAAGATGCGCCAATGCAAAGAGATAATTTTGAATAAGTGGATCATATGGGTCCATACTTCTCTTTTCGGAAATAATGAAAATGCGATTAATAGCCTAAAATGAAAGGATACTTAAAGTGTCTTATCGATTTGCTCTCCAAGCTGATGTATTATCCGCAATCGCTTGAGGTTCAGTAGATTTTTTAGTTGACTGAAATACTTTATAGGCTGCCAATGCAATTTCTGGCGCCACATCAGCTCGTAAAATATCGGGACTAAAATGATCCCCTACAAAGTTAATTGTAAAGTTCCCGTTTCTAAATTCGGGATGATTAATTGCGAAGCGACAAAAACCTAGTGTGGTGCTAAATCCGGAAATTTCATATTCATTAATGGCCGCAATTGTTTTTTCAATGGCGAGATCTCTATTCTCTGCATGAACGATCAACTTAGCAATCATTGGATCATACATTAAAGGAATTTTCATGCCTTGCTCATAACCATCATCTATGCGCACGCCAAGTCCTGTTGGCCGCTTATAATGAATCAACGTTCCTAAATCTGGTAAAAAATCGTTTTCTGGGTCTTCTGCATATACTCTAATTTCGATTGAATGTCCGTTGATTTGAACTTCATCTTGCGTATATGTTAATGCTTCACCGCGTGCTACTTTTATTTGCTGCTCAACTAAATCCAATCCCGTTATCATTTCGGTTACTGGATGTTCTACTTGCAAACGGGTATTCATTTCTAGGAAGAAGAAATTTTTGTCTTTATCTAATAAAAATTCTACCGTACCTACTCCTTCATAATTACAAGAGCGGGCCACATTAATTGCAGCTGCACCCATTTTGGCGCGCAAGGCTGCATCAACCGCCGGAGAAGGTGCTTCTTCTATCACTTTTTGATGTCTCCGTTGAATGGAGCATTCACGTTCATTTAAATGCAAAACATTGTCATGTTGATCGGCAATGATTTGAATTTCAATATGTTTAGGCTGTTGTACGAACTTTTCAATAAACACTGCACCATTACCAAAGGATGAAATGGCTTCAGATACTGCACGGTCAAATTGACTTTCGAACTCAGCACTATTTTCTACAACTCGCATTCCTTTACCTCCGCCTCCAGCAGATGCTTTAATCAAAATTGGATAACCAATCCCTTCAGCAATTGTTTTCCCTTCTTCAATATCGGTAATCTCCTCATCTGTTCCGGGAACCATAGGGACGTCAAAAGCTTTAACAGCTTGTTTGGCATCCAATTTATCGCCCATTACATTAATAGCCTCAATCGAAGGTCCTATAAACTTTATGCCTGCATCTTGAACGCGTTGTGCGAACGTAGAGTTTTCAGATAAAAATCCGTAAGCCGGATGAATTCCGTCTGTATTAGTTTGGATAGCAATATTTAACACCTTATCCATGTTCAAATAACTTGCTGATGGAGTAGATTCTCCTAAACAATACGCTTCATCTGCGAATTCTACGAAGGGTGCTCCAGCATCTGCGTCTGAATAAACAGCAACACTCGTAATATCCATTTTTCGCAATGTCTTCATTATTCGCAAGGCAATTTCGCCTCTATTTGCTACTAATACTTTTTTCATGCTTTAATAATTATTTAATTTCAACTTCTTTTTTTTGCCAATTGTCCCTGTTTCAATGGAATGTCACTCATATTAATCACAAAACTACCTTCAAATGAATATGGTGATTCAAATTGTGGTTGAATAATAAGCCCTGTGTTCGTTGAGTCACTTTTTGAACCAGTATCTAACAATTCTCTTGCGCCTTTAACAGCCTTCTTTTTACCATTGGCTTTGTCTTTCTTCAAATCAACATCATTTTCCTTTTTACGGAAAATATTGAGGAAACTTTGCATTAATCTTGATTCTTTCCATGTTCCAAACGTTTCTTCATAATGTAAACTAACCCCCTGAGTGAATGGTCCCTTTTCAGCATCTGTCCCGTGATTTGATTCGTTAAAAGCATTGACGGTAAATGTACCATCTTCATTTAACTTATATTCAACCCGAATGTCTCCAATTAGTCCGTTAGATTCATTCTCGCCAGTTACTACACCTAAACTTGTTATAATGGTTAATTTTTCATTTAAATCGCGCTCATAATTCACACTTCCACCATCTCCTATATCAATAGTAAGGCCTTGATCAAAACTTTCTAAAATTCCATTAATTTGTCCTTCTACGGCCTTTTCAATTGCGCTGCCATTCCCATTTGATTTAGGGTGGTTAGTAATGAATCGATCTAAGGCCACTAGTGCAAAAAACTGCTTACTTAAATTATCAGTATTGGATTTAACTATTGTGATTGCATCTTGCCCCTCTCGGCTAGCTAATGGCGCTGAAATATCAAATGTAATTTCAGGATCCATTAGTTTACGTTTCATCACTAAGGTGGCAAAAACATCTTCTTTTGCATTACTAACATCTGCTGATCCTGGTGGCATAATAGGTTCTAATGAAGTACTTGCTTTGTATGAAGCTTTGATGTCAATAATAGCATCATAAGGTGATTTGGTCCATTTCAACGTACTATTTTCCTTAATTACAAATTCCTTTTTAACTAAACCTTTCACGTTCATATTATACTTTCCTTCAAGGATAGTATAATCACCAAACATATCCATTTCGCCATATTCATCAACGTTTAAAGAAATATCTCCTTCTCCCATTTCTACCTCAATTTGATCTTCATAAATAGGATCAAATACAATGGTGGCTTTGGTTTCTTTGGTGATATTAAAATTCATATTCATAACCAATCCAGATGTTTCTAATTGATTAGGATCATCATTGATTGCAACCAAATTAACAACTGGCACAATTGTATCGTAAACAATGAACGAGGATTCTTCTAAGTCCCCTGTTCCATACATGGCCAGTTGAATATCAGTTCCTGGCTGTGTTGTAGCATTTACAGTAATCTCAGTAAGTCCTTCATAACCAAAAATATTTACATCTCCTGTGATATAAGCTTTTCCATAATAAAAGTCGCCATCATTATAATAGGTATTCATGACTAAAAAGCGATCAGAAACCAGTGGACCTTCCATATCAAGTGTGATGTCATAATTCCAATCTCCCCAATCATAATGATAAATTTGCATGGATGCGATTGCATTATTTCCTTCTTGGTCGGTTACATTCATAAAGTCCACAATTATTTCGTCATGACCGAAGTTTATGCCACCAGAAGCGCCATATGTTACATTAAACATTGGCACTTTAACACTAGCTGTTACCACATCTAATTTTCCGTTTATAATCGGATCCGTTGCTTCGCCCTTAATGGTGATTTTACCGTTTAATATCCCAGAAATATTGGTGTATAAATCCGGATCGGCAAAGGCATTTAAGAAACTTATATCGGTATAATCAAAAATAAGATCGAGATCAATATTATCGCGCTCTTTTTCTGTAAAATAATTACCTTTAAATGTAAACGTTTCCTTACTATCTCGTCTTAATCCTCCTTTAATCCCCACACTATTCGTTTCCTTATCCCATTGGTTATCCACCAATAAATCACCTACCAATTCACCTTCAATTATTAAATTTTTAATCTCAGAAAAGGATGAGAATCGGATATTATCATAGACATCAGCTACGCCGCCTTCAATATTTAAAATACCGCCAACATTAGGGCCACTGGTTAAACCATTTATGGATGTTAAATCAAAGTCTTTCACACTAAAATAGAGCCAGTCTTTAGGGTTCCGTGATACCCGACCATGCACATCAATTAAATGTTCTCCGTTGACAATTTCAAAATCGGTAAATTCTAATATTTCCTTATTCCACAACAACATAGAAGAAGGATTAATGACCCATTTTTGCGATTTCAAAAAGAAAAACGAAGGTTTGAAATCGGTAACAATATCTTTATTTTCTTCCACATATGTACTGAACGCGAATAGTGCAGGTTCAACATTACCCAAGGCATCCCAACCAATATTGGTAGAAAATTTATTGTTTTTAACATAACAGAAAAGAGCAGCATTTGATACACCAAGGCTATCATTTATCTCTACTTTTGAAATTTGATATTGAATATTGGCACGTACACTATCAAAGTGGCTCTCCAGTTGAATATCTGAAAACTTCATTCCTTCATACAGAATCAACTCTGAAGCAATGTTTACATTCAGTTTAAGATCAGAAGCATTGTATGTTGATCGGATTCGAGAATCCTCAGCAACAAAGATGTCTTCTTCAATAAATTGAAAGAGTGGATTCACATCTTTCAAGTCGATCTCTAAATCAAAAAATTCATTTTTGGTTTTACTTATATCTACTGGCTCAATAATATTACTTGCAACACGGGACAATTGATTTTGTATAATTGGCCACATATCCAATAAATCATATTTACCAGTTAATCTTAAATCTAGTAATTCAGATGTTAATGTAATACTATCTGAAAGTGGATCTCTCTTTATGTTCAAACGCAAGCTATCTAATTCAAAATTAATTGCGTCTTCTTGATAAGCGAATCCTTCTACAAATACAGATCCATTAATGGTTTCAAGTGATGTTCCATCTATTTCTACCCTAATTTTTGATTTTAACTTCTCAATAACCCCGTCATTTCTCTGGCTCAATTCTGAAATTACAGCACTATCAATCAGCACGTCGAACTTAAATTTCATTTTGCCCTTTAGATCAACAGAACCATCATAATGCAATGCTAGATTGTCATCCTTCACATCAATTACACCGTCAAAAACTTCATTAGCAAATCGTCCTTCACGAATATTAATTCCCTGATAAGTATAATTATTGAGCATGATTTCTTCAAACTGGCCTTTGAATCTAATGTCCATTTCGTCTAAGTTCAATCCTTTAGATCCTTTTCCAATTGAAAGGTATCCAGTCGTTTTTCCCAAAAGACTATTTCCAGAAAGGCTTCCTAAATCTAAGTTTTCAACTTGAACATCTTTCCACAACCCATCTTTACCTGACTGATAATAGTAAATATCTTCTCCTGGGTTCTTAAAGAAATTAAGTCCGTATTCTGAAGAAACATTCCCTAACCCAGAAGTTAACTTACCGTCTACTTGAAAATCATTTAAGTAGCCCGTAAAATGTCCCTTTTTCAATTGAATTAAACCTGCGCTAGTCATAGATGATGGCAACCTCAAATAATCATCACCTTCCAAAAACGGCGTTAGCTTTAATTTTTGTACATCTGAAACCGTGGTTTGAAAAAGGTCAATATTATCTTGAAAAAAGGCATCCTCAGGATGATCTAAATCTGGAATTTGAAAGTTTCCACGAATAATCGTTGAATCGAGTAAGGTAATATCTGTATTTGATAATTTTAATCCATAAACATGTCCAGATACGTCTATATTATTGAGATTTACAATTGCATCCATACCGTGAATGGCTGGAACAAAGTAACCCACATCAGCTAAATCCATTTTTGTGTTGCGCACATTTCCATTGATAGATACTTTATGCACAAAGTCTGAAAAATCATCCGAACCATTTGGTGTTAACAACTCTAAACTATCTGAAATCAATATCGAATTATTAAGCCCCAAAACCAAATTATCTAAACTAATGCGAGTAGAACTGTACGATACTTCGGATGAGAATTTACTTAAAATTAATCCACTACGCTCTTTAAAATGAAGGTTATTTATTTTAGCTTGAATGGCCCCTTCTGCCATTCCGAATTCTGAAAATTCACCACTCAAATTTTTAACCTCCAAATTAGAATAATCTACTCCATAGTTCGTTGGATCAGTATTTTGATCCTCATAAACAAAATTGATATTATTCAAGTCGATTTTTTGAACATTAACCTTAAAACCGGATGATGCTGTGGTATCTACCTCATCACTGGCAAAATAATCGACTATATGTTGGAAATTAAAAGTAGTATCATTTTTATACTTTTTAATATTTACACTTGCATTTGTCAAGGCTACTTCATCAATATCCAAAAAGGATTTCGACAAACTAAAATCACCAATATTAACGCGAATATCTTCTGAGTATAAAAGCGTGTCTTTGATTTTATCTTCGACATAAACTCCTTCAATATCAACCAAATCAAAAAAGACAATATCAACTTTATCAATTCTAATTTCGGTTTTTAATTCATTTGAGAGATATGATGCGACTTGTTGGGCTAAATATGTTTGAAACCAAGAGGTACGAATTGCAAAAGCAAAAATTATTAAAACCAACACTATTAATTCAACCAAAACATGGATAGAAGCACCTATTCCTTTAAGTATTTTCTTTAGTTTTGCGATTTCAATTAATTTTTGATAAAAATACTAAATTGAACGGTAAAGACACCATAATATTGGGAATAGAATCTTCGTGTGACGACACTTCCGCAGCCATTATTAAAAACGGTAAAGTATTGTCTAATATTGTAGCAGGACAGAAAGTTCATGAGCAGTATGGCGGTGTTGTTCCAGAACTTGCTTCAAGGGCCCACCAACAGAACATTATTCCGGTTGTAGACGCGGCAATAAAAACAGCCAATATTAGCAAGGCAGATATAGATGGAATTGCTTTTACACGAGGTCCTGGTTTATTGGGTTCATTGATTGTTGGAACTAGTTTTGCCAAAAGCTTTGCTTTAGGCCTTGATAAACCGCTGGTTGAAGTTAATCATATGCAAGGGCATATTTTGGCCCATTTTATTCAGAATGAGGCGAATCATTATCCCGAATTCCCTTTCATTTGCATGACGGTTTCTGGCGGGCATACCCAACTTGTTTTGGTCAAGGATTATTTTGACATGGAAATTTTGGGGCAAACAATTGATGATGCTGCAGGCGAAGCTTTTGATAAAGCAGCAAAAATAATGGGAATCCCTTACCCTGGCGGACCATTAATTGACAAATATGCGAAAGACGGTGATCACCTAAAATTTCCATTTCCAGTTTCAAATTTAGCAGGTTATAATTTTACATTTAGTGGCTTAAAAACGAGCATTTTGTATTTCTTAAAAAAGGAAATGGCAAAGAATCCTCTGTTTATAAAAGAGAACTTGGCTGATATTTGTGCATCTTATCAGTCAACGATTATTCAATCATTATTTAAAAAATTACTTAAAGCTGCTGCAGATTATCAAATAAAAACCGTTGCTATTGCTGGTGGCGTTTCTGCTAATTCGTTATTGCGCAGTGAATTGGCGCGCATTGGACAACGTGAAAAATGGAACATTTTCATTCCAAGTTTTGAGTATTGTACAGATAATGCTGCAATGATTGGTATTGCTGGCCATTATAAGTTTTTAAAGGGTGAGTTTGCAGGGCAAGATGTTATACCAAACGCACGGCTCAAGTTTTAAAATTCGAACTTTTTCATTCGTGTAAAAAGTTCATTTTTTTGTTGCCTCGAAACGGGCCATATTTCCTCACTTTTTAATTCCATAAAGTAAACCAGCCTAATTCCTTTTATAGACTGTTATCCCACCCCTTCATTCCTCTTAATTTATTAGATACTAACTTCTAATTCGTGTTTTTTTTTGATTATAGCCAACTTTAGGTTTCTATTTTACGTTGAGAAAGTAAGATTGATTAAAGCATGAGATATTTATTGCCCCTACTTTTTTTAGCCCTTCTTTTTTCTTGCCGCAAGCAAGAATACAAGCCCTATATTGGAAACTATAGTTGCCAAATAACTGAGCATATAGACAGTACACATAACGCCTTTGAATGGGACAGTACTTATTCAGAAAACGAAGCAATTATTGAACTCGATTTGAAAAATATGCAATTTCGTGACTTACCTATTCCCTATAAGTATATCCAAGATAACGGAGAATATAAGCGAGGTCATTTTCTTACAGGCATTTATTGGGGAAGAGAAATCACGCTTAAAAATGACAGTCTATACTACTATCATTATGAGGGGACAGCGGCTGGTTTCTGGTCGATACGTTACGCTGGAAAACGAATTTAAGAAATCTTTTTTTTGATGAATTTAGTTTGCATTCAACCGAAAACTGCGCAACAAATTATCCTTTCTTCTTCTTGAAAGCTCTACCAAATGTCCTGATTGGAGCTGAACAAAAAGGCCATCTTTAGAAAGAATTTTTGTTATCCTGCCAACATCAACTAAATGAGATTGATGCACGCGATAAAAACCATAAGGCTGTAAAATTTTAGAATGTTCTTTTAACGTTTTTGAAGAAAGAATTTTCTCACCATTTTCTAAGTGAATTTCTGTATAATTATTATCAGATTCACACCGCACAATGGCACTAATTTCAACGAACCTTATTCCATCCTTAACCTTTACAGATAGTCGAGCCTCCGATCGTTTCGTTTCACCCAAATTAGAATCGCCGAATATGTCTGCTGTAATTTTCGCTCTCATTTTAGCGTAAATTCCTTCAAGCGCATCTTTATCATAAGGTTTAAGAATAAAATCTAGCTTATTGTCATTAAATATTTGACTAGTTCGAGTATCATCAATAATAAAAACCACATTAAAGTTTTGCTCTTTATATTTTCTTAATAGCCTAAAGGAAGTTCCTTCACATAGATTAATATCCAAAAAAACGAGATCAGCTGGGTCATCTTTAAACAAATCATAACCCCATTTAACGGAATCTGCGACCAATATTTGGTCCGATTTCCGTTTTTGAGAATGGAGTAGAGTTTTAAGTTGCGCACCATGATTCTGATTCGAATCAACGATTACAATATTCATATTCAAAGTTTTGAGACTTCAAGATAATACAAAAAAAACAATAGGTCAATATGCTATTTATTAAGTATTTATGCTTAAAAAAAGTAAGTATTAAAAACTACAAAAACATAAAAAAGATACCAAATACTTGTAATGTTTTACCGAATTCTAAAAAAACCAAGCCATTTAAATTATCCTAAAAAATTGAGGACCGATTTGACTTAATTTTATCATTCAATTAATTAACCTAAAAAAATAAAGATTATGAAAACAAAAATTATGAGTCTATTTGCTGTAATTATGTTATTAGCATTTAGTGGGGAAGTTAACGCCCAATGCACTGATTGCTTGAATGTAAACGGTGATTTCGCGACGTATACGGGACCTATTCCTCCTGGATCGGACAAAAATAACTGGATCAACAGTAACTTAGACAATTGGTCCGTTTCAAATGGAACACCAACTTTCAGCCCGACACAAATGTGGATGTGGTCCTATTACGGTCGTGGAGAAGGCGTTTATACCGACTTCAACTTTATTGCTGGAGAAACATACACTGTTTGTTATCGTCTATTCAGAAGTTTTGACGCAAGTACTTCTTCCGTATTTAGAGTAACAGCCACTAATGGATTAACTCCACATGCTTCTGGTGGACCATTAGGCACAACAATACCAACCCCACCGGGACCTTCAATGAGTTTAAATACTCAAGATTGGCTCGGTACTGGTGTAGGAGTATGGGAAACAATTACCGAAACGTTTGTGGCAGGCGCAAATTATAGCCAATTATGGTTTTATCCATATTTAGCAGGAGCACCTAGTCCAAATCAAGCAGCTGTTACGATTGACGATATTTGTATAATACACATAGTTGATCCTTGTGACTTTGAACCAAGGTTTGTTGCCACTTATGAAGAACCATGTAATGTACACTTTGACAATGTCACAACTGTACCTGCTGGATTAACAGTTATCGGAGTAACTTGGGATTTTGGAGATGGAACAACTGGAAGCGGAGCAAGTGTTGATCACTTTTATTCGGCTGGTGGTGCTTATTATGTTTGTATGACTGTTTGGATGGTGAATGACGAAGGTGATTGCTGTCAAAAAAAATACTGCGAATGGGTAGATGCTCCTGAGTGTGATCCATGTGATTGGATAAGAGAAGCCAGAATTTTAGTTACTGGAACTAATCCATTTACCTTTACTGTAGGCGGTTTACCAAGTGGAATGTATTCTGTATTAGGATACCATTGGGATTTTGGTGATGGAACAGATGGAACCGGACAAACGGTTACGCATACCTACGCAACAGGCGGTGGAAAAACAGTTTGTGTAACAATTTTCTACTATGATCCTGAAACGAAAGAATGCTGTAGTGCAGTAATTTGTACTGAAGTTGAAGCGGATTGGGTAGAATTAGGTGACGGTGTTGAAGGCCGTGGACATATTGATGCGCCGCTTGAAGATGATCTAAATTATCAAGAAGGTGAATTAACCACTAATTTGGAAAACATTAATAAAATTATTGTTTCCCCAAACCCAAGTAATGGAGAATTCGAAATCCGATTTAAAGAAGGCGGTGCAATTGAAACCGTTAATGTTTACGATCAGACTGGAAAATTAGTTTATTCAATTGATAATACATCAACGAATAATCTTTTACGTATGAATTTAACAGAACTTGAAAAAGGAATGTACATGATTATAGTGAACGAAGCCAATGAATTAACACGCTCGTTTGATAAGATTGTGATTCAATAGTAAAACTATTGCAAATTAAATAGCTCTGATTCGCCTAAGGCGGACAGGGCTATTTTTATTTAAAGGACTTTTTTGTTTTACAAAACTCTTCATTGTAAATAGCTCATAACACCCCGTTTATGTAAAAAATAAAAGTGACATAAATGATTCGAAACACTGAACTTTCGACAATAAAATGATTAAAATAAACTAGAAAAAACGTCAAGTAAAAATTACTTGACGTTTTTTTATTTTAAAGATTCTAATTTCTTATTCAGTAATAATTGCTGTTTTTAAGCCAAATTTTTCCTCAGCCATTACAGATATATATTCTCCAATAGCCAATGAAGCCGTTGCAGCAGGTGATGGTGCATTTAAAACATGAATGCTATCTTCTGTATGTTCGATTCTAAAATCATCCCGTGTATCTCCATCTGAACCTAAAAGTAGCGCACGAACGCCAGATCGACCGGGTTTAATGTCGTCCATGGTTAAATCAGGAATCATTGTTTGCAATGTTTTTAAGAATAAACGTTTAGAGAATGCGCGGCGATATTCATTAATTCCGAATTTCATATTGCCAAAAAACAACTTCCATGTTCCACCATAGGATAAAGCATCAAATGTGTCTTTCCAGCTAAAATCAGTTTTACCATAACCTTCACGCTTAAATGTAAATACGGCATTTGGACCACATTCCGTTTCTCCGTTAGTCATTCGGGTAAAATGAACGCCTAAAAATGGAAAATCAGGATTAGGGACAGGATAAATTAAATGCTTTACTTTATGTTTGGCTTGATCGGTTAATTCATAATAATCTCCTCTAAAACCAACAACTTTTTCTTTTAATTTAACCTTATCTGCCTTTGCCATTCTATCTGCCTGCAATCCAGCGCAAAAGATTAGTCTTTTAGCATTCAAAACCTTCCCCTCTGTTACTACTTCTTTATAGCCCGTTTTATCGTTAATGGCAATCACTTTTTGACCTAGTACCAATTTAGATTGAGGCTGTTTACCCAAAGCTACTTCTACCATTTTCTCTGTGGCTCCAACAAAATCAATAATTCCTGTACAGGGTACATAAATTCCACCTATGCTTTTTACATGAGGTTCAATATCTTTCACCTGATCAGCAGTAATTATCTCAATTCCTTCTGTTTCATTCGCCTTACCATTTGCAAAAATTTTATCCATAAATGGTAATTCAGCTTCTTTGGTAGCAACTACTACTTTTCCACACACATCATGATCAACGCCAAACTCTTTTGAGAAAGCAACCAATTCGTGCCTGCCTTTTATACAGTTCTCTGCTTTTAAAGAACCTGGCTTATAGTATAACCCTGAGTGTATAACACCCGAATTATGACCTGTTTGATGATTTGCTAGCTTCTGTTCTTTTTCAATTAGAACTATTTTCAAATCAGGATTCCGTATTTGCAATTTATACAAGGTTGCCGCACCAACGATACCGCCTCCAATAATTGCAACATCAAATGTTTCTTTATTTTCCAATTTCAGTTAAATTTGGTACAAAATTAATGATTTTCTCGATAAGCAACCTTAAGAACGTAAAAGAACCATTTTGACAGATAGCACTACTAAAAAATCAACTCCCATCTATTTCCCCAATTTGGATGCCGCGCGATTTTTAGCAGCCTTCGCGGTTTTTATGCTGCACTTTTCCAATGAACTGCGGGGTCTTTTTCCTTCAATTAGTGAATCAAGCATTTTTAAAGCCTTTTATTTGTTTACCAGTAAAGGCAGTTTAGGCGTAAATTTTTTCTTTGTTTTGAGCGGTTTTTTAATTACTTACCTCATTTTAAATGAACGAAAAAATAAAGGGCATTTTCATTTGGGCAAATTCTTGATTCGAAGAACTTTGAGAATTTGGCCACTCTATTTTATTATTGGCTTCATTGGTTTTGTGCTTTTCCCGCTCATATTTTCAGATTATTTCACCCTTCATGATCCTATGTATTATTTCATTTTCATGGCTAATTTTGATGAGATTTGGTTTGCAAGCAATGATTCAATTAATTTTTTAACATCCCCTTGGTCCGTTGCCGTTGAAGAGCAATTTTATTTATTTTGGGGGATTGTTCTTTTTGGATTATTCAAATTAAAGGCTTTCAAATTGGAGGTTTTAATTGCAATCCTCTTTGCGGCTTCTTTCATATTTCAATCCTTAAATTGGTCGCAGGAATTGGTAATATATCATCATACATTTGCGGTTTGTCAAGACATTTTAATGGGCGCATTTATTGGTTTAAGCTTATTCAAAGGACGTAAATGGCTGGAAAGAATTAGGGCAATGCCGAAACTCGGAGTTATTGCCGTTTATACAATAGGAATCATGCTATGTTTGGCCAGAAATAAATTATTTGATGGACAGTTCATCATAATTGAGCGCTCAGTTCTTTCCTTATTCTTTGCTTTTGTTATCCTAGATCAAATCAGAGGAGATCATTCCTTTTTTAAATTTGGAAAAATTAAACCATTCAATTATTTAGGCAAAATTTCTTACGGAATTTATATGTATCACCTTGTCATAATGTACATATTGCTTCGATTCATTCCTTTTCAAGATTATTCGATTTTGACAAGTGCGGGAATCTTCTTTATTCTAAGTGCAAGTCTTACTTTTATGATCTCAGACTTGAGTTACCGATTTATCGAATCTAATTTTTTATCTTTGAAACCAAAGCATAGCAGCAAATGAAAAACAAGCTACTCATTATCCTACTCATTTTTTTGGCAACTCCAGGCACGTCCCAAATTGACACGACAATATCAGTTGTGAAAATTGACCCAATTAGAATTGGACTACCAGTTGAACCAATTCAAAAACCAAAAAGCTTCTTTTCGCGTGCATGGGCGCCAATTGGTTTGAGTTTAATCAGTATGGATTTAATGCGCGACTCTTCAAAGTACGGTTTGCAAACTTTAGTTCGTTCAATCGTTAAGGATGATTTCCGCACGCATGTTGATGATTGGATTCATTATGCTCCAATAGTAACAATGTATGCAGCTGATCTTTTCAACGTTCCTGCAAAAAACACCGTATGGAATCAAACTAAATTTTTAATCATATCTGAAGGAATTACTGCAGGTATAGTTTGGAGTTTAAAACTCGGACTAGGTGTTCAACGCCCTGACAATGGAGCTTTTACTGCATACCCTTCTGGACATACCTCACAAGCATTTGTTCAAAGCCAAGTGCTTTACAACGAATTTCGCGAAACTGCTCCGCTTTTGGCAGCAAGTGGTTTTCTTTTTTCAACGACGACTGGCGTAATACGTATTTTAAATAACAAACATTGGGTGCCAGATGTATTGCTAGGGGCTGGAATTGGAATGTTAGTGACCAATGCCGTTTATCATTTTGAGCCATTCAAAAAATGGAATCCTTTTAAGAATATGAAAAACCGAAATAATAATCGCCAAATGAGTTTTGTACCTAGTTTTCGTCAAGACTTTGTTGGAGGCTATTTAAAAATCGGGCTCTAATAGCGTGCATGTTTTAAACTAAATCTTAGTCATAAGCTAATTTGTTTATTACTTTTAGTCAAATTACAATGCAAATGAGTACAAAATATAATGCTGTACATTTTGGTGTAAAAATGACAATATCGGATGAAAATCTGATTCATATCAAATATCCATCAGATATTGACTTTGGGTTAAAGCAAGCTAAGGCATTGGATAAAATCATTCAGAAGCAAGTAGGATTAGAGGATTATGACTTAATTGTTGATTTAACAGACAGTTTTGGGAACATGACCAAGGAGGCACAGAAATTTTTCGCTCAAGATGCACAATCTATTCCACAAATTAGAGCATCTGCGCTTATTGTAAATAATTTACCTATTCGAATCTTAGTTAAATTCTATCTCAATTTTTTTAAACCACCTTATTCAACAAAAATATTCCCTAGTTTAGAACCAGCAAAAACATGGCTTAATTCTATCAAAGATATGGATGCCACTCGCACTTCAAATGTGGGATAATATTACTCTTATAAAATCATCACTTCGATTAGCGTAGCATATCGAGAAGTCAATCACAATCTAAATTTTCAATTCATGAAACTTGAAATAAAAGCTTACGGAATTTGTAATCTCTCAATAATCCCAGTTCGAGCATCAGCTTCTGACGAGTCAGAAATAGTAACGCAATTACTTTTTGGAGATGCTGTTGAAATCATAGAAAAAGGTCAACC
>JBLHOW010000057.1:0-39781 GCA_047623705.1 Crocinitomix sp. | reverse complement strand
AATTTATAAAAGATCTTACTGCATTAATGACTTTGTTTCAGATTATAATTCATTCAAGGGAAATGCATACGGTTTAGCAAATACGTTAATGCAAACAGCAAATTTAAAACCAAAAATAACTTCAAAATTATCGAACTTGTTGTTTTGTGGGCAACTAACAGTACCAGGGCCAGGAATTCCCCCGGCACTTATATCTGGCAAAATTGTAGCGAAGCATTTAGTAGATAATTTTAAGTAAGGAAATGAACAAAAAGTGTATTGACTTTGTTATATAAAAGTCCAAGGATTAAAAAAATTACATGAAAAAATTATTTGACGATTATTCAGAAGAAGCTTCGATTGCTGTAACTAAAAAGTACAGCACATCCTTCTATAAGGGTGTGAGCTTTTTGGATAAAAAAATTCGCAATGATGTACATGCTATCTATGGTTTTGTGCGTTTTGCTGATGAAATAGTTGACTCATTTCATGGGTTTGATAAGGCAATGCTATTGGCCGAATTTAAAGAAGATACTTATAAATCTATTGAACGTGGCATATCCCTTAATCCTATTTTGAATTCATTTCAAAAAGCAGTAAATCGATACAGTATTGATCTTGAATTGGTTGAAAGTTTTTTCCATAGTATGGAAATGGATTTAAACCCAGTTGAATATGATGAAATGAAATACAATGAATACATCTTTGGATCGGCAGAAGTGGTTGGATTAATGTGTTTAAAAGTCTTTGTGTATGGGAATGATATGGAATACATCAAATTAAAACCTTATGCACGTAAATTGGGATCTGCATTCCAAAAAATCAACTTTTTACGAGATCTTAAAGATGATATGAATGATTTGGGTCGCCTTTACTTTCCGCATATTGGAGATAATGGAATTTCAAATGAGGATAAACTTCAAATTGAAATAGAAATTGAGGAAGAGTTTAAAGAAGCTTATATTGGCATAAAACTGTTGCCTAAATCATCTCGATTAGGTGTTTACGTGAGCTATGTTTATTATACAAAATTATTAGCCAAAATTAAACGTAAAACCATCAGTGACTTGATGAACGAACGAATTCGAATTTCAGATGAGAAAAAAATGATGTTATTTTTTCAATCCTACCTTCGTAATTCGGTGAATAGTTTATAGATATAGTCAATAGTCTTAATCTCTAAACAATGAAGTGGGTTTTCCCCTTGACTTACACTAAAATTCAGTTATTTTAACGTCCTAAAAGTAAGACGGGAAATAGCCGATTAACTTTCTGCTAAATGATGTGGATATTAAATTAGTAATAAATGGAGCAAGTAATTCTTGTAGATACTGAAGATAATCCGATTGGATTAATGGAGAAAATGGAAGCCCATGAAAAGGGACTCTTGCACAGAGCTTTTTCTGTTTTCGTTTTTAACGATAAAAATGAATTGCTTTTACAACAAAGAGCCTTGCATAAATATCATTCTGGCGGCTTATGGACAAATACATGTTGCAGTCATCCAAGAGATGGAGAAGGTTTAGTAGAGGCCGGCACAAGAAGATTAAATGAAGAAATGGGGTTTGAATGTGAAATAACGCCAGTGCTAAGTTTTATCTATAAAGCCGAATTAGATAATGAACTCACTGAACATGAATTTGATCACGTATTAATAGGTAAATATAATGCTGACCCGCAACCTAATCCGGACGAAGTTTCAAATTGGAAATTTGTCGATTTAAAAATATTAGCGGAAGATTTAAATCAAAATCCAGATCATTATACTATTTGGTTTCAAAAAATATTTGAAAAAACAATTAAGCACTTTTTAAACGAACTCTATTGAAGATCGAATCGAAATATGATGCTGTAGTAATAGGAGCCGGTCTTGGTGGAATTGCAGTAGCATTGCGACTAAAAAAAATGGGGCTTTCTATTTTAGTGGTTGAAAAAAATCCGCGATACGGCGGTAAATTAGAACAATTGGAGTGGGAAGGTTATAAATGGGATAGAGGTCCATCTTTATTTACACTACCCGAACAGGTGGATGAGCTGTTTGAACTATACGGTAAAAATCCACGCGAATTTTTTCAGTATAAAAAGATAGATAATTGTTGTCATTATTATTTTAATGATGGAACAAACTTTCTGTTTAGAGGTAATGCCGAAGATCGAAATGAAGACTTTATCAAACATTTTTACGAGAGAGATGGGCAAGCTGCCATTGCATATTTGAAGAAAGCAGATAAAACCTACAAGAATATCGGTGAGTTATTCATAGATAATCCTAAATATGGCCTCAAAAACATTTTTGATAAGGCATTGCTTAAGAGATATCCAATATTGATGTCTAAAATGGTTAGAGGTTCTTTAAATGCATTGAATAGCGATTTGTTTGAACATCCTAACTTGGTGCAATTATTTGACCGCTATGCGACTTATAACGGTTCAGATCCTTTTCGAACAAGTGGACTATATAGTATGATTTCGCATTTAGAAAGTAATAATGGAACCTATTTTCCGAATAAAGGCATGCGCTCTATTGCTGATTCACTATATAATTTAGCAATAGAAGAAGGAGTTGAGTTTAGTTTTGATCAAAAGGTAACTGCCACGCGTGAAGGGAATGGTTATAAGGTCAACCTTAAAGACGATAAGTTGATTACAGACCGTTTAGTTTCGGCCATTGACTGTGTCAAGTTTTACGAAAATGTCATTGATGATGAACGGCTAACAAAAAAATATGCAGCCAAGGAGCGTTCAAGTTCGGCGATAATTTTTTATTGGGCGGTAGATAAAGTAATTCCAGAATTACAATTGCACAATATTTTCTTTTCACCAAGCTACGAACGGGAGTACCATTCTCTTTTTCGTTTGAAAGAAATGCATGCAATCCCTTCGGTTTATATTCACGTAAGTTCTGTTGTTAATAGTGAAGATGCTCCAAAAGGCGGCCAAAATTGGTTCATTATGATCAATGCTCCGGCCGGTGTTACACCAAGTGAAGAGCAAAAAGAAAAATTACGAAATTTAGTTTATAAATTGATTCAGGAAAAATTTGCTGTGGA
Source organism: Crocinitomix sp. (assembly GCA_047623705.1). Classification (GTDB taxonomy): domain Bacteria; phylum Bacteroidota; class Bacteroidia; order Flavobacteriales_D; family Crocinitomicaceae; genus Crocinitomix. Next base: position 36,752 of record JBLHOW010000057.1, on the reverse strand, counting down.
TATAACGGATTCAGTACGTTATGAAAAGATTTGGGATGCTGACGGGATTGAGGAAGAAACAGGTGCCTATGCGGGTGCTTTATACGGAGCTTCTTCAAACGCTAAGTTAGCGGCGTTAACGCGCCATGGTAATACTTCCAAAAAGTATAAAAATCTTTATTTCGTCGGCGGAACAGTTCATCCAGGTGGTGGACTTCCATTAGTTTTAAAATCATCAAAAATTGTGGCGAATATTATCGAAAAAGAAAAGTGAGAGCAAAACTAAGTCTATATTTCCCGTTGATTTTAGTGATTTTTCACATCATAGGATTTGTGTTGTTCACTCAATCCGATTCCGCTTCAGATTTAACATGGTTCAATCTTTTATTATGCGGAACATTGGTGTTTTTGGCAGAAGCGAATATCAAACAGGCCGCAATTATTTTTGCTATTATTTTCCTTGGGGGTTTTTTAATAGAACTAGTTGGAACTAAAACAGGCTTTTTATTTGGAGAGTATGCTTATGGAGATACCTTAGGTTGGAAGTTGTTCGGCGTTTCAATAATAATTGGTGTGAATTGGTTTGCGATTGTTCTTGCAGCTTCAAACGTAGCACGTTTGTTTAAAATACCAATCCTTATTCAATCCATTTTGGGTGGCTTACTTTGCGTAGCATTAGATTTTGCAATTGAGCCTGTGGCAATTAAGTACGATTTTTGGATTTGGGCTGGAGGAGAGATTCCATTTTTTAATTACATAACATGGTTTGGTTTCGCGGCAATTTTCAGCTATATTTACTTGAAAAACAGCACAGTTGTTAATAAAACGGCAATTTGGCTATTCGCTGTTTGGTTGCTTTTTTTTATGGCCTTGAATTTTATTTAGGAAATGGGAAATTGTATGTAGTCTTTAGACAAAAGCGATTTGACAAATGTAATTGGCGGATGTTAATTAGTTAAACAACCAAACACATTGAAAATACACAACACACACAGAATATTACCCATTGAAAAAGCAAAGCACAACAAAGGAGTATCAGTTCGAGTGATTCAAGCGCAGCGCGAATTGTATCGAGAACAAGTGACACAGAGAGTACTAAAGACTAAAAAAAATGACATACCTTCTTCTAGACTGCCTAACCATCCTCTTTCCGCTCGTATTAAGTTTCGATAAAAAAGTGGCATTTTATAAGTCGTGGAAATACTTGATCTATGGATTTTTGTTTGTTGGAATTCCATTTATAATTTGGGATGTTTTTTTTACAAAAATGGAAGTTTGGGGTTTCAATGCTGACTACCTAACTGGAATTAATTTATATAATTTACCAATTGAAGAAGTACTGTTTTTTGTAGCGGTTCCATTTGCTTGCACATTTATTTATGCCTGCGTTAAGGAATATTTTCCCAAATTACGCCTTACAGGTTTCAACCGTGTGTTTTATGCATTACTCGTTATGTATGCAGTTGCCGTAATACTTTTTGGTTTCGGTGGTTATTATTCAACCATTGCAGGAGTTTTAGCAATTCTTACAATTCCAATCTTACGCAAGTTAAAGGTTAAATTGCGATTTTTGCCGCTCTCCTTTTTAATCGCACTCGCTCCTTTCTTTATTGTTAATGGTATCCTAACAGGTACAGGATTAGACAGTCCTGTCGTTTGGTATGATGACGCCGAAAATACAGGGATTCGTTTTTTCACCATTCCAATGGATGATGTGATTTATGCATGGACTTTGTTGGCAGGAAATATCGCCGCTTACCAATATTTTATGGATAAAGCCAGTAAGAAGAAACCAAAAAGGAAGAAGCGGAAAAAAGAGAAGTGATAAATACAACCTATTTTTAAAGCATATTCCCCAAAACAAATTTGGCTAATTCTACATTAACTAAAGTAGAGCTTGAATCAAAAATAACAGATAATAACAATTTTTCGGCAGTTTGATAATCACCACGGTCATTCAATATAATAGCTTTATTAATTGATAAGATTCCCATAGTCTCAATATCTGGGTTAACAGATAATCCTGTCTCAATGGCATCTAAACGTTCTTGCCCTTCCAAAATAGTTGAGTATTCTTTCCAACCTGGAGCAAAGCCGGGGAACTCTATTACTAAATATTCTATTAATTCGCCACGTTCCTTTTCATCTTGGACCCATTCGAGCGAAAGGTAGAGCATGTATACACCTTCGGGCAGTTCACCTGATTTTTCCCTTTTTAATGTATGTAAAGCAGTTTTAGAAGTGAAAAACCCGCGAGGAGCAAGAGAATCGGTTACCTCATAGTATTTAAGTGCGTTTTCTTGATCACCTTGTAACAAGTATGTGTATGCCAAATCATAAGGAGGATAAGGCCATTTAGGAGCGGTTTCATGTGCGGCCGTAAACTTTTCGATAGCACCAAGATATTCGCCCAATTGTCCAAATTGGCGTCCTTCATTTTGAAAGGCATCTGCTTCTGGCGAGATATATTCTTCTCCAATTATTTCATATCCATATACTCCAGAAGATGCCAAGAGCTCTTCTTTGCTGATTTTATTGCCTTGATCATCTGTAAATTCAATTAGAAAATCATTTTCAATTAATTCATCATGAATTGTATGATCCGTATCTGAACAGGACCAAAGTATGACTAAACTAAATATCCCAGAGAGGGATTTATTCAAAATACTTAAATGTCTCGTTTTCATTTTGGCTATTTGTATTTTATTAATTGTAAGTTTTGCGTTTTTTTTCAAAGGTACTGGATTCTTAAAAGTTATGATTTAAGATCGCTCTAATTTATAATAACCTTAACACATAAGGTTAAGAGGGATCTCATGCGAGATAAAAGGATTGTTTTATCAAATCCGTTAACAGGTATATATACTGATTTGTAGATCAGGTATTTACTCCCTTAGGTGATTCATTTTGTTTGTCGATATTTATCCAATACTAAACCCCTTATCCTGAATCTGACGAAGGATCTAGTACTAAATATTAAGTACAAAAAATAAACCTAAAACTTAAATTATGATAACAGAAGGAATTGATTATATCGGAAAGAAAACAGTAAAAACGCAGGTCTGCATTGTCGGATCAGGGCAAGCTGGAATTACCTTGGCTTGGTATTTATTGGGTAAAGGAATTGATGTGACTATATTAGAAGGTAGTCGAGTCTTCAGTCCAGAAGGAGCAAATGAGCAAGTCACTGATGCGTATAGCTATAACGAAAACTCAAAATTATACAATGGCGAATCCACTGGTCTTTTTGCTTCAAACGAAGCAGAGTTTTTAATTCGACCAACAAAAGGCGTTTCAGATTCAAATGGCGGTTGGGAAAGAGAACGAATATATGGAGGTACTTCAACGCATTGGGGTGGTCAATCTCGGCCATTAGACCCAACCACGTTTATGAAACGCCCCGGATTTGTAGGTTGGCCAATTACCAGAGAGGATTTAGATCCATATTATTCTGAAGCGAGTAAATTCTTAGATTTATATGGCGATTATTACGCGCCTGACGGAACGGCTGGATATAATTTTACTGCAGAATTTTGGGCCAATGAATTAGGTTTATCAGTTGCCGATATGGAAGGCTTTGATGTAGACATGTATCAATTTGTTCCAAGCGACAATTTACAATTTCAGGCGCGAAAAGTAAATGGGCAAACAATAGGAGAAAGTAAAGCTAATGTAATTTTAAATGCCAGTTTATTGAAAATAAATGAAGCAAATAAAACCGTAACTGAGCTTACAGTGGGCGTAATGGGTGGAACGAAAGACGATCCAACAAAGGCTGGTGAATTCACTGTTCAGGCAGATTGTTATGTGCTTGCATGCGGAGCAGTGGCTAATGCGAGACAATTATTACTTTCGGACATTGGAAATGAAAATGATTTAGTTGGTCGTTATCTTTCAGGTCAACCAATTGCACAAAATACGCAAGCTGTTTTTACCAATAATAACTACATGACTAACTCTGAAAAAAAACTGATAACCTTCATGAGTCTTCCTACTGATTCGGACGGTAATAATAAGTATTCAATTGATTATATAAAAGGGGTACTTACCCCGAATGCTGATTCAATTATGAATAACCCAATTGGAAGTTGTTGGTTTTCATCTGATGGTACAAGCAATTTTTATCATGGTTTGCTTCCTGAGTATGAAAGCAGGATTACTTTATCAGATAATCTTGATCCAGTTTTTGCTCAAAAACAAAGTAAAGCAGTTTGGGTCTTGAGTCCGCAAGAAGAAGATAGTTTTAATATACTAGCAGACTTGTTTAAAAAAGCCGTGCAAGCAAAAGCCGGAGTGGATCATAAAGTGACAATTTATCCATGGTCTAATATTAAGGATAATATGGTTTATAACGGGCATCATTTATGCACAACCCGGATGTCTGCTAAGGCGACTGATGGTGTAGTTGATATGAATTTGAAAGTGCATTCAATGGACAATTTATACTGCGCTGGCTCGTCCGTTTGGTCAACTCCAGGAGTGTCTAATCCAACCTTTTCAATTGTTGCATTTTCCATTCGTTTGGCGACGCATTTAATCAAACAGTTAAGCGCACCTGGCGGAACAGAATCGTAGAATGCGATAGTGCCAATAGACATTAAATCAGCAGCCAATGGAGGTTATAATCAGTTAAAACAATAGCAGATCGGGAATTAATATAGCAGTGGTTCATTTTTAAGAACTACTGCTATAATTTTGTAAATGAGGGTTAGCTGATGACTACTTTGTCTTTTTTACTTAAATTCCCAAGGTAAATCAAAACGCATCCTACTAGCGCTAGTATCCATCCCCAAGAACCAAGGTCTTTCGGAAGCAGTTCTTTATAAGACGTTATTATGATCACTATTCCAATACCAACACAAATCGAACCGATCCAAAACGATAATACTTTTCTTTTTTTTAACCCTTCATTTTTAATGTATTGCTCAATTTTGGATGTTGTAAAAATATTATCGTATCCTTCTAAAGAATCATCCTCATCAGGCACTAATAAGCCATTCTCACAAAGGCCAATGACAACTAGACCAACATCTAAGCCAGAATGAATACCATGTCCTTCTAGCACCTTTTCCACGGATTGCTGCGTTTCTATCAAGTTTTGAATTAGTCCTCGCACAATTTGTTCCGAACTCAACGTTTTAAATTTTCTAAACCCTTCTGGTAATGTGGAAAGAAGATAACGAATCATTGTTGTTGAAACACCAGTTTTATCTGAGATAAAGGTTAGTTTTCTTAAGGTTTCATTCTCATTCATGGGCGCATTTTCTTGTTCACACTCATTCTCACTCATGTTACGATAATTATATTTTTACGCCTGATTGGGCGCCATTAATTTTTTCAATCTCCTTTTTTGAATGAAATAAATTACAATCAAACTTAATAAAACTAAGGGATACAAAACGCAAAATAATAACAAATTAATTTCATAGTAAGAGAGACCAATGAGATTAGCCAAATTGATGACAAAGTCTGTACAATATGCATATATTATATCAATCATTGACCTTGTTTTTTGAGTTGTTTGATCTCAGTTTGCATCCTCAAAATTTGAAGGATAAGAAGCCACATTAAAATTGGAATGAGAATAAGAAAGAGGAATACATTTACCAAATTATAGTTCTTGGTTGATTCTAACATGTGAATAATTCCGAAATAAGCTTGATCAGTTGTAGCAAACCAAGATGGATTCAAACTAACGTGATTTGATTTGCAAAAGTCAGTGTTGTAGTGACATGTCCACGTACATTTATCATTCAGTTTTTGAGATGAATTAATTACAATATGTCCTTGAAATTTATGAGGTGTTTCATCAATGTTCATCCGTGAAGTTTCATTCACCGCAACCATTAGAAGAAATGGTGTGAACAAAATCAAAAGATAAATACTCCATTTTTTTATAGCCATATTTCTAAGGACAAATTTTTAACGCTATGAAAATAGTGTTTTATTGAATAAAACCTAAGTCAGCATAATCTTCAAAACCGGGAAATATTAAACCAGAATCATTAAACTGCATGGATTCACGCAGAATATTGGCCAAAACATTTCGATAATCCGTTGTTACCGCCAAATCTACACCTCGATCTAAGGTTTTTGGATGTAATCCTGGCCATTCACCGTACATGTTACCCCCGTTTACTTTTCCACCTAAAGCCATCATGAAATTGCCATGGCCATGATCCGTTCCACCGCTCTTATTAGCGCGCAATCTTCGTCCAAATTCACTCATCACTAAAACGGTTACATTATCCTTTTTGGCTGCAATATCATTATAAAAAGCCCCAATACTTTCAGACAGACCTTTCACTAAGTTTGGAAATACATTGGCCTGTCGTTCATGTGTATCCCAACCGCCGTAATCTACATTAATGATTTTTGATCCAGCGTCCATTTTTATTAACTGCGCAACTGTTTGTAATGAACGGCTTAATTCTCTTGAACTCCAATCGTCCGGATAACCTTGAACGCCGCGTTCCAAATCAGCGCGTTGACCTTCTGTTAAATTAGTTTGTAAATATTTAACCGTTTCCAAGGTTTGATCCGCCGCACTCCCCATAATTGGATCTCCACTATACATTCGTTTAATTAATTGAGGCACACGCAATCCCTCCATTAAATTATAGTCGGCCAAGTTTTTAATAGAAGATGCCTTACCATATCCTGTAAAAGAATCGGCCAAATTAGCTGAAACTGAAACGCCAGGAATGTATGATTTACTGTCAATAGCTTTGAGATAACGCGCCATCCAACCTTCATGGCCTGAGGTGTTTTTTTCAATTCCACGCTCAATTAAATGCATGGCATCAAAATGACTTCGTGTGCCATTAGTTAAACCACAAGCGTGAATTATAGCCAAATCCTTATTGTCATATAATTCTTTTAAAGCGCTCGCTTCAGGATGAAAACTAAAACCTGTATGTTGATATTCTTGATCAATCCGATAGCCTTGTCCATCTGAAAGTTTTAAAGACTTTGGTCGTGCATCTTGGTAGTGTGCATCAGAAATGGGAGCCAACAATTGTAAACCGTCGCAACCACCACGCAAAAATAAAAGCACAAATGTATGGTCATTATCTGCTGGTAACAAATTTGAAAGGGGAGAAGCCATCATTCTCCATTTGCTTGATGCGAATAAGGCTGCACCTGCGCCACATCCAATTAAAAATCTTCTTCTCTCCATAGCTATCTCTTGTGAAATTGGGGTGTTAATGCAATCATACTCACCAATTGTAATAATTTATATTCAAGTCCATCTGGGTAATCTTTTGCAAGCATTCCCCATTCTTTGCCTTTCATTTCTTCCATCTCTACCAACAATTCGCGCTCAATTTCAAGCTTAATTTCTGTAGAAAGTTCAGCTCCAATAAGCTGGTTCGACCAATAATTTATTAAAGTATTAATATCTGTTTTTTCTAGTTTTAAAGTTTCATCCATAAAACGCGTTTTATTAACGCGTTCCATGTTCAGATAAAGCATTAATGGAACCGAATTCCAGCGTTTTAAAAGCATATCAGAATTAATCCAATAACTAGCTTTATCAGGATGTCCAGTAGGCAACGGCCAAGAAAATTGTTTCCAACCCATTTCTGATAAGATCCAAAACCAATCCAAACTAGGTTCTAAGCCAATTTTACGTGCTAATGAAAATACCAAATGGTTAGGACGTTTAATTTTAGTCTGTAAATTTTGCATAAACGCTTCAGACAATAAAATAAATTCCACCACTTTTAAAATTTGGTCATCCGCTTTTGCCTCTTGCATCCAAATTTCTGCAGCCCCGGCAATAAGTGCTTCTGAAGGAGTGTCACTCACGAACCATTGACATAGTTTTGTGCATAAATGTATCGCCGTTCCTTTGTGGTAACAAACCAAGTCAAGAACCTGCAAACCGTCTTCCATGGCATTTTGATGCGACTTAAATTCAACGCCTAAAACGCGTTTTTGATAATGATCATGCCATTGGTCATAATAGTGAAATTCACCTGTACTTGGAAAATCAACCTCATGATCTATTTTGCCACTTCCAACAGTCCAACCAGTAAATGCGCGGGCTGCTTCGTAAATATCTTCGTCTATATACCCTTTTGCGGTTCCATCTTCATTTGTTGGAACATTTTTCCAATCATCATATAAATGGTTATAATAATGCATGGCACCTAAGGTGTGTAATTCAAATAATTCGCGTGCATAATTCTCATTCGCTGGTCCCGACTTACTAAATGCATTGTCTAAATACAGGAGCATGCAAGGTGATTTGGCTACACCTTCAGTAAAAGTTCTGAAATTCCCTAAAGCATTTTTGCGAATCACTTCTCGATCATAAATTGAAAAGGAGGCCGCAATATAATCTTCTGTTTGAACCGATACATTGAAGTGATTATGCCAGAACTCTACCAACATTTCAAAAATTTGATGTTGGCTATGAATAGCTTTTGTCCAGGTTACTAAAGCTGTTTCAATAGCGCCAGCTTGCATTATATATTCTGGCGGATCATCTAGATCTTTCAAAGCATCCCATATTTCAGATGAATTGACAAAATAGCGGAAGAGATTCAAGGTCTTCTTTTTTTTGCGGCCACCATCTTTATATTCAATCTCATAAGAAAGATCGTTTATCAATTGATCACAAGCGCTATCGTCATTTGCGCGGCGCAGTTGATTCGCAAGCCAGTTTTGCCATCCTTGTTCCTCGGCTTTCTTTAACTGTTCGGGCAGAACACCATAGGTAACTCTATTTAATGCTTTATCTAACGCCATAGGCAATGTTAATCACTTTTTAATGCTAATTTGAATCACGTATGGGTAAAATATAGTTCAATTCCAGCGTTTAGTTACGTAGAACCAACTTATAATTGAGAATTTAAAACTAATTAGTGAAGCCAAAAATAATAAGGTTTTCAATGCTTTCGTTTGGTATAATGTCGTTTTAGTTTAGATTGCGCCCTATTAATGCAAAATTATTATTTTTAGGCAATAGGGGAAAAGGGCAAAAGAAAAATAGGCAATAGTTGAATTATTTGCTTTGCTTATTTAAGTCAAATCGAATTGAAAGTTGCAAATTAAACATTGAAAATAAAACATAAACCATGTCATTATCAGATGAAATATTAGACAATAAAGGAACTGTTGTAAACACAACTAAAATTAGTGAATATAACTATCCATTAAAATTTGAATTTAAGATTGGAACCTTATCAAATGATTTTATAGCTAAAGATGCGCAAGGGAAACCATTGGTTTATGTTCGTAGCAAACTGTTTAAATTAAAAGAGGATATTCAAGTTTTTGCAACAGAGAAAAAAGAAGAAGTATTGTTTACAATTAAGGCCGATCGGATCATTGATTTTAACGCTTCGTATGCTTTCATGAATGAGGAAGGAGAGCACATAGGTCATGTTGGACGAAAAGGAGCCAAGTCATTATTAAAAGCTCATTACGAAATTTATGACGACCAAAAAACGCCCGAATTCTTAATCAAAGAAGAAAACCCTTGGGCTAAGTTTTGGGATGCAATGCTAGGCGAAGTACCAATTTTGTCTATGTTCACAGGCTATATGTTTAATCCGCGTTATGCGATTAAACGAACTGGAAGCGAAGAAGTAATTATGCGTTTGTCAAAAGAAAAATCATTTTTTGGCCGCCGTTTTAAGCTCGAAAAATTGGGCGAATTGGAAGAAGGAGAAGATGAACGCTTGATTTTGGGGCTGATGATGATGTCATTATTAGAAAGACGTAGAGGATAATGGAATTGCACGAGATAGCAGCTGCAATTATAACTGGGGTATCTTTTATTACTGGCCTCGTGTTCAGTTATAGGAGAGAAAAAGTGCAGATAAAACGAATTATATATGATGGTTGCCAAGTTCAAATTAACGCTAAATTTATTCGAGTAACGGAGGATGAACTAACTCAGCCAATAGATTATTGTTCTGAAACCTGTAAGAAAAAGAACTTGAGTATGGATCGAATTTAGTTTGCAAAACCTCAGAAATAATAAAGCCAAGAAAAAATGCTACCCTTAATCCTAATTGTAATATTGATTGTGTTTCTTGCAATAAACAAGGGAAGAAATGAGAAAAGTAATAAAAGAAACGCATTAGATATTCCCGTTAAGTGCACGGGTTGTGCTATTTTGATTGAAGGAAGATTAATACGAATAACAGGGCCAGAACTCACGCAACCTTTACATTATTGCTCAGAACAATGTAAATTGGACCATATTGATCGCGACATTGATAAATTTGCTGATATTGAAGTGATTTAACTCCATAAAACCAAACGAATGAAATTAACATGTCAAAAAGAGCTGTTTTCTTTGGACCCAGCCATCCATTATATTAATTGCGCTTATATGGCGCCTTTGCTAAAATCTGTTGAGACTGCAGGAATTGAAGGTTTATTGGCCAAACGTAATCCTCAAACCTTGGACGGAAGTTCTTTTTTTGAAACACTTCCTAAATTGAGAAGTGCGATTGCGCAACTCATTCATGCCACTGAACCAAATCAAATTGCAATTGTAGCAGCAGCATCTTATGGATTAAGTACTGCCGCACAAAATATTCCTTGTTCAGCTGGACAAAACGTAATTGTGGTTAAAGATGAATTTCCAAGCAATTATTATGTATGGGAAAGACTTTGCAAAGAAAAAGGGATGAACTTAATTAGCATTGCTCCTGATGAAAACGCGACGGATCGTACCGCCAATTGGAACGAAAAGATAATTGCTGCTATTAATGATAAAACGGCAATAGTAGCTATTGAAAACACGCACTGGATGGACGGCACTTTATTCAATTTGGCGGCCATTTCAGAACGACTTCAACAAGTGGATGGTTATTTTATTGTAGATGGAACGCAGTCTGTTGGAATATTGGATATTGATGTTACGGCGTTGAAAATAGATGCGCTCGTTTGTGCGGGATACAAATGGTTAATGGGGCCTTATTCAATTGGCATGGCTTATTATAGTGAGCGCTTATTGAATGGTAAACCTTTAGAAGAAAATTGGATTACACGCGAACGAAGCGATCAGTTTGCGAGTCTAACTGATTATACCGATCAATACAGACCTGGAGCTGTGCGTTATGATGTGGGCGAAACGAGTAATTTCATATTAGTTCCTATGTTTTTAACCGCTATTAATCAGTTGTTAGATTGGGGTGTAAACAATATGCACGATTACGTAACGCGATTATCAATGCCAATGCTGGAAACATTTAAGGAAAAAGGCTTGGTTGTGAAAAATGAAAAAGCGTTCAGTTCGCATTTATGCAGTATTCAAATGCCATCAAGTATAAATACAGCTGAATTAAGCGCTGCGTTTGCTGCAAATAATGTATTTGCATCTGTGCGAGGTACTGGCTTAAGAATTTCGCCAAATGTTTATAATACTACGGAGGATTTAGATTTATTAGAAGGACTTATTCTAGAAGCATTGAAGAAGTAAAGTGTTTCAATCTAATTTCGAGTCTTTCACTTTTCAGTAATTATTTAATTTTTTAAAAAACTAAAATCAAAAAAAAAACCGTCAGCCTTAGGCTAACGGTTTTTATATTTTAGTATTTCTTTAACTTCTATCTATTCTTTTAGATCAGCTTGTCGTTGTAAGAAATGAGTTCGAATTTCGTCAACATGATCTCGTTTGATTTCTGATCTGGTCTTTCCTTCCAAGGTTTTCATATAACCAGTGAATATATGACTTATATAAAGTGGAGACTCACCATCTGGGCCCGCTGCACTATGACAAGAAAAACAATTTGCTAGATCACTAACAGTTGTTTCATTGATAGTCCATGGTTGGCTTCTAAAACCAGCTTGAACATAAGTTTCCATGGTAATATTATAAGAGGAAACAGAGCCTCTGGCAAATTGACCCGTATCTACATTCCCAATATGAAATGAAAGTGAATCTAATATGAAAATTTGTCGAGATAATTCGTTTGAATTAGGGTTAATCCATAAAGAACCGTTTAAAAAGTAGTGCTTCCAAATATCTGTTAATTGCCCTTTAACACTTTGATTGAGATTATCAATATTATCGTAACTAGTTTGAGGATTAGTTTCACATGTAGACATGTACTGTTGTACACCATTCGCACTGCCGTCTGCTACTTTTTCAACAGGAATACCATATTTATAAACTCCAAATACGTCAGTATGTGGACCATTTTCAACTTTAGATGTAATGTTTTCTGTTGTTGCAGACTGACCTGAAGCAAAAAACGGATAATCTGTTGTACTGGTTACGGTTGCATCAGTTGTTGGTGTAGCGTCACTCCATGGATAATTAGGAGCCAAGGCATCTTGTTCAAACGTAGCCCAAATAAATTCAGGGTGATTTTCAACAACGCCAACTACGTGCATAGCTAAAAGGGCAACCCTATTTGGCACTCCATTAATTGTACCGTTCGTAATAAAATAGGTGCTTGTATCAGCCAAACCACTTGTAGCAATCCAAGTAGTTTTTAGTTCCAAAGAACCTACTGGATATGAAATACTATCTACCTGTGAAGGATTAGCGTTAGCTATTGGGGCGTATGTCAACATTGTTTGGTACATCAAATCATCTTGAAATATCGCTGAAAAAACGGTAGTTTGTGGAGGTGTTCCACCTGAAAAATTCGGTGTTTTTAAAATGTCCATTGTATCACTCGCTTGAGATGTGTCAACTAAAACAATCAAAGATTGATTCTGAACTAATAATCCGCCAGCAGTTACTTGATGAAGACTATCCATAAATAACGGTCGTCCATTGTACTCATTGGTTAACCAAAGAAATTTTTGCCATGACCATAATTGGAAGTCACAATTGGAAACAGTGTTATTGTCCGCAAATGCACTTGTTGATCCTTCTAAAGGTCCTGGCGTTCTTCGATTACCCTGTCCGTCTTCTGTAAACCAAATCGCCGGAGCGTTTGTGCAGTCAGAAGACATTGAGGCCAGATCCATTGTGACCGCATTTGAGTCTAGCTCATTGTTAGCGTCATTGTCAGTGCTAGTGTCGCCTCCGCAAGAAAATAAGGAAAGCATTGCGCAAAAGCATAATAGTTGAATTGTTCGTTTCATAGTAATATAGGTTTGATTTAGTTATAATTTCCTCCTATACAAACCAATTTATTGCACATTATGAAAACCGTATAAATATGAGTTTAATTAAGGTAAAAGGTTAACGAATCTGGTTAAATCCGATCATATTTTGGGTTTACTAATGGCTCAAATTTGGTCGTTTCAGAGCTATTAAACGTGAATCTATGAAAAAATAAGCAATTAGCCAATTTTATAATCGAGTAAATATTTCTTACCGATAGAAGTATTGAAGCATTTATTGAGCGATTTTTAAATGCGCTCCTAAAAATTGCCCTGTATAACTTGCCTCACACTTGGCAATATCCTCTGGTGTTCCTTCAAATAAAATATTGCCACCATGCTTTCCTCCACCAGGTCCAATATCAATGATCCAGTCTGCACATTTTAATACTTCTGAATTGTGCTCTATTACTAAAACGGTATGTCCTCGCTTCACCAATTCATTAAATGCGATTATCAATTTATCAATATCATGAAAATGCAGACCAGTTGTAGGTTCATCAAAAATAAATAGGGCAGGTGTAACCTTGCTTTTTCCTTTCGTTAAAAATGAAGCCAATTTTACACGTTGCGCTTCGCCGCCAGATAAGGTGCTTGAGGATTGACCTAGTTTTAAATAACCCAATCCTAAATCAAACAAAGGTTGGATGCGATCGATAATTTTCTTTTGTACATTATCTTTTGGATCAAAAAAGGAAATAGCTTCTTCAATTGACATGTTCAATATATCATTGATGTTTTTCTCTTTGAATTCAACCTCTAATCCTTCAAAAGTATAACGTTTCCCTCTGCATTCTTCACATTCCAACTTCACATCTGCCATAAATTGCATAGAGATAGTGATTTCACCTTCACCTTTGCAAACTTCGCATCTTCCACCAGGTACGTTATAAGAGAAAAAGCCCGCTTTATATCCACGCACCTTTGATAATTGTTGCCTTGTAAATAGATCCCGAATATAATCGAAGGCTTTTACATAAGTCGCAGGATTACTTCTAGAGGAGCGCCCAATTGGATTTTGGTCGACCATTTCCACTTCTTCAATGCGTTTAATGTCGCCAGATAGACCATCAAATTCACCAATTTTATTACTAGACTTACCTAAAGCCTTTAACATGGCCGGATGAAAAATTTGTTTGATCAAAGTTGACTTACCCGAACCACTGACACCAGAAACGCAGATCAAGCCATGCAAAGGAATTTTTACGTCAATATTTTGTAAATTATTTTCGCGTGCACCTTTTATTAAAATATGGCTATTTAACTTCCGCCTTCTTTCCGGAATCGGAATTACTGTTTTACCAGTTAAATAATTAGCCGTTAAGCTATTTTTTGCTTTCAATAATTGTTTATGTGTGCCTTGGAAAACAATTTCTCCACCAAACAATCCAGCTTTAGGTCCTAGATCTATAATTTGGTCAGCAGCACGCATTATTTCTTCCTCATGCTCAACTACAATCACTGTATTTCCTACATCTCGTAAGCGATTTAGAATTGTAATTAAACGTTTGGTGTCTTTTGGATGCAATCCAATACTTGGTTCATCCAATATATACATTGATCCTACTAGACTACTGCCTAGTGATGTGGCTAAATTTATGCGCTGAGATTCACCACCTGATAAAGTGGCCGATTGTCTATTGAGTGTTAAATAACCCAATCCTACATCATTTAAATAACCAAGGCGGTTTCCAATTTCTAATAATAGTCGGTTCGCAATTTCTTTCTGGTAACGATCTAATTTTAAAGAGTCGAACAATACCGCTAATTCATCAACTGGCAGAATTAAGAAATCACTTAAGTTATAACCATCAATTTTCACATAATTTGTTTCCTTTCGCAAACGCGTTCCGCGGCAGTCAGGACATTTCGTTTTTCCACGATAGCGGGAAAGCATGATGCGGTAATGAATTTTATAGGACTTAGATTGTAAAAATTGAAAAAAGTTAAACAAACCTTTAACTCGTCCGTTACCATTCCAAAGTAAATCTAATTCAGCCTCAGTTAATTCAGAGTAGGGACGGTGAATCGGGAAATCAAAATCTGCAGCAACTGCAATCAATTGGTCTCGCCATTCTCGCATTTTTTCTCCTCTCCAAGGTGCAATGGCATCTTCAAAAAGACTTAATGTTTTATCTGGTACCACCAAATTAGGATCAATCCCAATCGTACTTCCGTATCCTTCACAGGTCCTGCATGCACCATATGGGTTGTTGAATGTGAAAAAATTGATAGATGGTTCTATATATTCAACACCATCCAATTCAAACTTATTTGAAAAATCAAGCTTGCTTTGGTCATCCATTTGATAAACAACGCAAGTTCCATAACCTTCATAAAATGCGGTTTGTATTGAATCTGCTAAACGTGAATCATAATCTTCATCATTGGTTTGATGCTTCAATCGATCGATTATGATAAAGCTTTCATTGGGCAAATATGCTTTAGCGTCTAATGCATCAAGATCAAAAGGTTCATCACCAATTAAAACTTTAGTAAAACCTTGAGAGATTAATGTTTCTGCCGCTTTTTTAGTTTTTACATCTTCTTTTATTAACCATGGAGCAAGTATCATGAACTTGGCACCGACCTTAGATTCATTCACATAATTAACAACATCCGTCACCGAGTGTTTTTTCACCTCTTCGCCTGTGCTTGGACTATAGGTTTTGCCAATACGTGCAAATAGTACTTTAAGGTAATCGTAAATTTCTGTTACCGTTCCTAAAGTAGAGCGCGGATTTTTTGAAATTACTTTTTGTTCAATTGCAATAGCAGGTGAGATTCCCTTTATTGAATCTACATCTGGTTTATCTAATTTGCCTAAAAACTGACGTGCATAAGAAGAAAGACTTTCAACATAACGACGTTGACCTTCGGCAAAAAGTGTATCAAATGCTAGAGAACTCTTTCCTGATCCAGACAAACCAGTGATTACAATAAATTCATTATGAGGAATCGTTACGGATACATTTTTAAGATTATGTACCCTTGCCCCAGTAATTTCTATTGCTTTTTTAATTTGACTCATGAAATAGTGAATTTATGTTCGTCGAATGCACCAAAGATAAAGTTTATATCTCCAAAATGCGTGTCATTAATTCAAATATTTTGAATCCATTTTAATGGCCTTAGAACGCTTGGTTTTATAACATTCTATACAACGCTTCTTCTAGGCAAGACTTCATTGTGTTTGTAATCCTGCACAAACGCGCGGATAATTATGACTATTTAGTACAGTATGACAAATCCAGCACGGATCTAGCTCTTAATTCGACCAGATTACTTCTATTATATTGATTTAATAACTTTATAGTCTGTTTTTTTACAATAAAAAATAATTTGATTAAAAACCATAACAGCAAAGGGAATCGGGTATGTAACCAATCGTGGAAAAGCGGTTACAGAACAATAATTTAGCCGTTTTAAACAATATTTAACATTAGAACGGCGTTAGCCTACCATATAATCAATAACCACTACCGTTTAAAACCTAAAGCAAATTAAATTTTGCATTGTAAATGATTTATCATATATTTGGGTTTAATAAGAACTAAAATATTTGTGTATAAGATATAAGATTACTCTTTGAATTTGAAATGAAAATCACACGGCACATGTTTGCTGTGTATTAAAACGAGTAACTTATGGCAAATATAGTTCTGTCTGATAAAGACTTAATACGTTCGTATTTAGAAGGAAACGAAAAAGCATTCGAGAAATTATTATTACGTAACAAAGATCGTATCTTCGGATACATTATATCTAAAGTGCGCAATCAAAATTTAGCCAATGATATTTTTCAAGACGTTTTCATTAAAGTAATTAGAACGCTAAAAAATGGCGCCTATAATGAAGAGGGTAAATTTCTTCCTTGGGTATTAACCATTTCGCATAATATGATTGTCGATCACTTTCGACGTTCTAATAAAATGCAAATGATTTCCGAATCAAGTTCTAAAAGTGATGATTACAACATTTTCTCTGTGTTGAAATTAACTGACAGTAATGTTGAGGATATAATCATTAAAGATCAAATAGAAGCGGACGTTGTTAAATTGGTAGAATATTTACCAAATGAGCAACGAGATGTTTTAAAGAATAGAATTTTTAAAGGAATGTCTTTCAAAGATATTGCAGATAAAGAGGATATTAGCATCAATACTGCACTTGGTAGAATGCGCTATGCCTTGATTAACTTAAGAAAATTGGTTGACAAGCATCAGGTGACAATTACCGCGTAACGAGAGTTCGTGTAAATAGGTTGGGTCGATTGTGAAAAAAAATCAAATATTTTTTGATTGGAATACAATAATGGCTAAAGAAATGAGTTTATATAATAAACAAATTGAAAATTTAGCCTATGATGAAAATCTACACGAATAAGTCAACAACTTCTAAAGAAGCAGTAAAAGCTCCGAAATCGATTGTCATAGACAACATTCTGAACTTTTCTAAGTCACTAGAAGTATTGCAATTAGAAAAAACCGTAAATGGTGAAAAGAATAATATTGAAATAGTTTTAAATTAAAATTTTAAACTAAAAAAAAGCCTAGACATTAATCGTCTAGGCTTTTTTTATGTCTTAATTTTCTTAAACTATTCTTCTTCCGAGGCAGCTTCTTCAGTCACAGCTACTTCTTCAACCAAGTCTTCCTTCACGATATAGCCTTTAGCAACAAGAATGTTATACCATTGAAATATTTTTTTAATATCCGTATTGTAAACACGATCTTCATCAAAGTCAGGTAAGAATGTCGTTAATTCTTCACGCAATGCTGTAGCATTTTCTTTATGGCTAATAGAAGCTTTATAATTTGCTTTTTCAGCTAGTTTATCATATACATCAGAAAGAGGAACGTCCGCTTCATAAGTATAGATGCTGATGTCTTCTAAGGCAGAAATCTTTTCACTTGCAAATGCAGGGAATTTTTTTCCTGAATCTAAAGATTCAACAATAATATTGTTTCTTCCCTGAGCAGCAACTTTGTATAGTCCAGGTTTACCTGATATTGCAATTAATCCTTTTAAATTCATTCTTTCAGTTTTCAATTTTAATATGTGGTTGGCAAAAATAAAAAATTATTGATTGATACGGTTAAGAAGGTTGGAATTTGTGCGAAACTAATTATTGCTTGATTAGTTTGAAACTTTTAAAATTATTTTCATAATACAAACTCAACAAATAAATGCCACTCTCTGCATGGGACAGATCTACCGAAATGAATAGATCATCTTCCGCTATGTCTGAATGGTTATAAACAAGTTTACCTGACATATCCGTAATAACAAGATTTACGTTTACAAAATCGCTTTTAATGATATGGAAATCGTTGATGAAAGGATTAGGAAGAATAATGAATTCGTTTTTTGTTAATTCTAATATTTGAGTTTGATCAACATAAACAATATCTGAAAAATAAGAACATCCTTCAGGACTGAAAACTTGTACAGAATAATATCCCGTTGTATCTGGATCATGATATTGTGCATTTGATTCATCAATTGGAATTCCGCTATAATACCAAATAAACGAATCTGCTGGTACGGTGATTAAGCCACCGCCAATAATATTGATTGTTGGAAAAAGGGGCAAGGTTCCCTTAACCACATGAATCGTATCAGAATGACCAATACATCCCTGTGAATTTTTTACCGAAGTATAAACGTCTGTCGTTTCGTCCAATAATATGTCAGCAGTTGTCTCAGCATTAAACCAAGAATAATTTTCAAATGGTCCTTCAGCCGTTATAAATACAGCTGGATCATCACAAATTAAAGTATCACCAATTAAAGAGACCTGCACATTCGTTTCATTTAATAATTGGAAAGCATTAACCTTACCATAGCCGTAACCAAAGTTGGGCGTTTCCATTGTGAACAAATCTTCGTAAGCGTTTTCATGCAAATCATCCAAAAAGTCTTGATAGGTTGAGGTAGGACATTTTTCTAGATACAAAGCTGCAATTCCAGCAATAACTGGAGAAGCCATTGAAGTTCCACCATTCCGCACATGTTGTCCACCCTCGGCTAACATACTTGGGTTAGATATGGCTAAGGAAGCTGACAACCAAAGCGGACAAGCGCTCATTAAACCATCACCTGTGGCAGAAACGTCTGGTTTCACAATTCCTCTTCGGTTTGGTCCTTTACTTGAATTCGGACTTAGTTCACCAGGAGATCCAGCTCCTAAAACATATGGTTCGCCTTCTGAATCGATATAATCATATTGGTTTTTAAAATTACCAACCGTAACAACCTTCGGCGAACATGTCCAAGAACTTACAATCGTTGACAGTGAATCAGGCATTACGTAAAATTCCATTGGCGTATAGTCAATTGGGCTAGGTAATCCTTCGCTAACAATATCAGATGCGCCTAACCAAGCTCCAGACCAAATATCAAATTCGCCACTCCCAGTGGTTTCTAATCTAAAAAAGTAGTCGGCAGAATCAGGATCAAGCATAACCATTTCAACATGGTAAACGCCATTGACTTCTTCGCAATAAAATTCAACTGGAGATAAAGCATTTCCATCTGCCCAAATCGTATCATAAGTTGTTGTGCCTAAAAGTGATTCAATTGTATAAAATGCCGTTCGTCCTCTGAATTCAAAATTTGGATCAACCTGATCAGCGCCAAAGGCAAATTCAACGTCCTTAAAATCCAATGTGTCTGCCCAAAGGTCAAAATAGGTTGCAGGCATTCCAAAAGCTGAAGTAGGATTCACTTTAAACCAACAGAATGACGTGTCTGCATCTACTACATTTTTTAAATGGTATTTACCCTGCGCTCCTGAATTACCAGCCGCAGCGACTACTATTCTTCCTGGTAAGTCGTCTAATAAACTGTCAATGACCATAGAGGCGGGGTCTGTTCCGTCATGACTTCCCCAATATGTTCCTACACTGGTGTTGACAATAGCGGGTTTGCCCAGCGTGTCTGCCATTGAAAATATAAAGTCTACCGCATCTGCCACGGTCAATGTCCAGTTGGCTAAACCAAAATTGGTTTCTACAATAATAATATCTGACTCCGGCGCAACGCCTTTATGCGTTCCTGTCGCTCGTCCGTTTCCAGATCCTGCGCCTGAGACTGTTGTGCCATGCGCACTTCCATCTGAAGAACCGCAAATGTCGGCATCAATATCTTCATTGTTCCACAATTGACCGTAACCATATTTAACTGGAGTACGTTCAGCATCATAACCTAAACTATGATCCCAATAATATAATACGCGTGAAGTTCCATCTTCATTTATAAAGTCTTCATGATAATAATCAATTCCAGTATCGATATATCCAATAATAACGTCCTTACCAGTAAATTCACTTATTAATGGGGCATTACCGTTATGTACACTATCAATATTTTGAACAATCCGCATGGTATCATTCATTAAAACGGGTTGAGCGGGGTCGAAGTAAATTTGATTTACAATACCATCTTCCATTAAATCACCTAATACACTTGGAGTACAATAGATATAATGCCAATCGCCAGTTTGATATTTATATAGGACGTCTTTATCTGCTCTTAAATGACGCGATTTTCCTTTTACTGCAAAATTGGTAGGGGTTGAACTGAATTCGTTTTTATACTGACGATATGAAATACTTTCACCATCAATTTGAGCATACGTAAAACATGCACTCAATAAAAATAAGAAGAGTATATAAATTTTCATATACACAGGTTTTATCTATAGACGTACAAATGTAGTAAATGGTTTAGGATTTTTGACATTATTTTTAGAACGGTTATGCGCACTTTCGACCTTTTGTGTAATAGTCATCTCAATTTTAAAAGTTTTCTTGTACTTTTAACCAAATAAATTTAACATATGAACAGAACAGGGAAAATTCTAATTGCTTCATTATTAATTGCTTCTTACACAGCAGGAGCACAAGATGTAGATAAGAAAATTTTAAATTGGTATAATGGTGCAAAATATGGTATGAGCACTGATAAAGCTTATGCAAAGCTATTGTCTGGAAAAAAATCAGAACCTGTAATAGTTGCTGTAATTGATTCAGGTGTTGATATTGAGCATGAAGACTTGCAAGGAAGTATTTGGATAAATAAAGATGAAATTGCTGGAAATGGCATTGATGATGATAAAAACGGATACATTGATGATGTAAACGGATGGAGTTTTTTAGGAAACCCTGATGGTGAAAACATTAATGACACGCAATTAGAAGTAACGCGTTTGTACATAAAGTATGACAAAAAATTCAAAGGTAAAAGCCTAGCTGATATTCCAGCTGCTGATAAAATTGCCTATGATTTGTACAAAAAATGTCGTGATGAAGTAGAAGGTGGTATTTCATCTGCAAAAAGTGGAATAGAGCGTTATACGCAAATTCAAGAAAGTTATGAAAATGCTTTTAATGCTTTAGAAAAGCACTTTGGAGGTCCTTATACGGCTAAAGATGTAAAAAAAGCAAAAAAAGATCCAGCAGTTGGAGCTTATGCAGAGCAGTTATATGAGTTAGTAGCAGCCGGTGTTGGTATGGAAGAGCTTAAAGGCCAATTAAAAGGTGCATTTGATCATTTTGAAAGTCAATTGTCTGCACATTATAGTTTAACTATGAATGAGCGCGCAATCGTTGGTGATGATCCTTCTGATTTTAGTGATGTAAGTTATGGTTCAAACCAAGTTGAAGGACCAGATGCTTTTCACGGAACGCACGTTGCAGGAATTATTGCTGCTACAAGAGGGAATGGAATTGGAAGTGACGGTGTTGCAGACAATGTATTAATCATGTCTGTTAGAGCGGTACCAAATGGTGATGAAAGAGATAAAGACGTTGCATTAGCAATTCGTTATGCTGTTGATAACGGCGCACAAGTTATTAATGGAAGTTTTGGAAAATCTTATTCTCCTTATCAAGATGAAGTGATTGCAGCTATTCGTTATGCTGAATCAAAAGGTGTATTGATTTGCCATGCGGCAGGAAATTCAGCTAAAGACATTGGAACTGAGCCTAATTTTCCTTCACCAAAATATCCTTCAATGACTGCAGAGTTCACGAATTGGATTGAAGTAGGTGCATCAACGCGTTATAAGAAATTTAAAGAAGGAAATCAAAAGAAAAATAAACCAGGGCACAATGGTTTAGCAGCTAGTTTCTCAAATTATAATAAAGAAATGGTAGATGTTTTTGCGCCAGGTTTAGAGATCTACGCAACAACGCCTGACAATACCTATGAGGCTATTCAAGGAACGTCAATGGCGTCTCCAATGGTAGCTGGTGTTGCGGCTTTACTGAAGTCTTACTATCCTAAATTGACAATGTTCGAAATTAGAGATATTATTTTCGCATCTGTTCAAGAAATTAGCTTAGATACGCCTAAACCAGGTGAAAAAGTGCAAGTTCCTTTTGCAACTTTGAGTAATACTGGTGGTATTGTAAATGTTTATAACGCAGTTGTTATGGCAGAAGCAAAATCGGCTGGAAAATAATTCAGTTAAAAAAACGTTAAAGTGCCAATGTCCTATTTTGTGACATTGGCATTTTTTTTGATGGGTAATTGAAAAGAAGGACGATCGACATTCAGATTAAAGCTCCTTCAAGAAATTTTACATTAATTTTGATACGGATACTATCCAATTATAATTATTATAAACAAGCATGAAGAATAAATTCTTATTGGCACTTTTATTATTAACTACAGGGGTGGCTAATGCCCAAAACATTAATGTGTTTACAGATGCAAATTTTCGTTTGCATCAGTTTAATAGTGGTGTTTTTGAGCAAATATATTACCAACAAACCGGTAAAATTTTTGTGGGTAACGATTACGTTTGCTATGTTGATTCAAAAGGAGACATTTATGTGAACTATGAAGGTGCGAATATCTTATTGGGTCAAACCTATAACGAAATTCACGTTACAGATAACCTTTTGGTGATGCGCACTGCCAATGTCATTCGGATTTTTGATAGAGGTATTAAGCACATTTTAACCTCAAATGCCTCAACTTATGGATACGGAGATAGTCTAGTCGTTTTTCAAGATGTTATTGGTGGATATGTGAAATATTATTATCAAGATGAAGTACGGACCGTGGCTATGGTAGTTGGTAACTATCCTTTAACTGCTAATCAAGTTGGTTCAAACGTTTTTGTATATCGTGATAACACAGGTAATTCTTCCATTTTTTGGAGAGGTGCTTTTCATGATTTAATCAGTACAAATAGACCAATTACATTTGCTTGCGGGCAAGATGTGGCAGCATTTAACGATCCGATAAACGGAACTTTTGTGGCTTTTGATAATGGTTATGTTATTGATGCTGAACCACAGCATGCCCAAACTTATGCTTGTGGTAATAATTTTATTTATTATAAAGATAATGCTGGTGTCAATAAAGTCTATACGGAAGAGCGCGTTACTGAATTAGGGTATGACTTGCAAAACGTTATTGTTCGTGATAGTTTGGTGGTTTTTAATGATGTAGGGATAACGAAAATTTGGTATCAAGAGGATGTTTATCAAATCTTTAATACTAAAGTAACTGCACCACAAATTGATGGCGGTATTATGGCGTATTACAACCAGTGGGGAGGTGTTAGTGCTTTTGTTCGTGGAAAAGAAATAGAGATTACCCGCCAAAAAGTAGAAAGTTTTAGATTGCAAGGTAATACCATTATGTTGCAATATAGCCGTACGGCCTTTGCGGTTTGGTGGAATGGGAAGATGTATGATTATTAAGTCGCCTCTGTTCTCGATACAGTTCTAACTGAATTCGCTTCGCGTTATTCAACTAGAACCATTAGAACTGACAGCTAGTAAAATTGGTTCAACTGAATTCGCTTCGCGTTATTCTAATAGGATTACCGCAACCTAAGGATCACGGCCTTTTCTTTGTTTCGAACGTGTATTTATACTGTTATGAGATTAATCACACTTAAATTATTTGGGTTCCCTTTGGTGATGCTGTTTGTACTGAATAGTTCTGCACAAAGCTATAAACCTGTGGCAAAAGTCGATTTAAGTTCCTCAACACAAGAATTATTAAAAGGGGATTGGGACTTAGAAGAAGCGAAAATTGAAATA
Source organism: Crocinitomix sp. (assembly GCA_047623705.1). Taxonomy (GTDB): domain Bacteria; phylum Bacteroidota; class Bacteroidia; order Flavobacteriales_D; family Crocinitomicaceae; genus Crocinitomix. Next base: position 12,621 of record JBLHOW010000057.1, on the reverse strand, counting down.
ATTAGTTTGAGGGATTCTAATTTAACGGTGGCGAAAGAAGATTCAATAGAGCATTTATTTTTTTTGAGAAATGAATGTCTTTTTTCAGAATTCACGATAAATAATAGATTCCATAAATCTGCTCCGCCATTTCTAAGTTATTGTATTAATAAAGATACGGCAAGAAATTTATTTGAATTGATCTTTTTTGAACAGGGCGGCCTAGAAGTGAAGCAATCTTTTGAAATTGAGAGTTTCTCTTTCAATCGACTAATATTAGTCAAGTACAATTTACCCGAAGAAGAAGAAGGGGATTATTCAAAAACCATATTAAACTATGTGCGCAGAGATGAGGATAAAAGAAATAGGTCCTTAGGAACGTGGTTTCATAATGGTAGTATCGGCATCTATAACCTAGAAGATACGGATAGTTTAGAACATCATTTCATAAGAGTTGCCGAAGGTCAAAATATTCGAGATTCTGTAGCACTAGGAGAGATTTATTTTCAAATCAAATTATCAATGGCTGAAACTTATTCCTCATTTTGTACAAGTGGAGTTCTTGGCTCTGTTAACCTAGGAAATTATAGAATTGATCTACTCAATAAAAGGCTTTATTTTTTTGAGAGTGATCTTTTAGTCTATGATTATTATATCAACACCAAAAATGAATTAGTTCTTAAATTAAACCAAGACTTAACGATTACTGATAATTGAACAAAAAAAGGTGCGAATTATTCAATGAATTAAAGCAATACCAGTTAAGAGTATAGCTAGCGTTTATAGTTTGTTTGGATAAAAGCATCAAGTGATAATACTGCTATGAGAGAATCCTTTCTTAAATTATATACTTCTTTTTTATTAGCAATTTTAACATCAGTTAGTTTTGGGCAACATGATTCTTCATTTGAAATAATTCGGAATTATTTTTCAATTGAAGAATTAATCAAAGACACTTGGGTTATTACTGATCGAATTGTAGAAACCGATTCCACCTATAAGTCAGATCTTATCCCGTCGAATAAAGATTCAATTTCTGTCATTTCCTTTTTTAAAGGATTTTGCTTGTATTCTCATTTTATTTATAAGAATGGTGAAAAGATTCCAACTCCGAAAATTAGTTCTTATATCCTGGTAAAGGATAGTATAAGTAATACGCTAAACCTTCATTTTTTAGAAAAAAAATCAGATACTATTCGCCGTACATTTCAAATTGAGGCTTATTCATTTAATCGTTTAATTTTGATTGAATCTGAAACAGATAGCACGGGCTTTACAAAATATTCCAAGATTACACGATCGTTTGAGCGATCGCCTAAACAAGTTGATGATAGTGCAGGGATGTGGTTGCATCAGGGGAGTTTTAGTATTTGTAATTTAGCAGATACCGATACGCTTGCACACAAGTTCGATCGTGTTTTGAGAGGGCAGGATGTAAGAGATTCACTGAGCATAGGTGATATAACGTTTCAAATTGAGTTCTTATTCAATGAAACGTATTTCACGTTTTGCACTGCCGGGGTTTTAGGTTCCGTTAACCTTGGTAAGTGCAGAATTGATATGCTCAATAAACGGTTCTACTTTTTAGAGAAAGATGATTTAGTCTATGATTACTATTTTAACTCGGATAGTGAATTAATGCTTAAATTAAATCAAGATTTGACATCTGCTGATAATTGATCCGAATAGGGATAAATTGTTCAAAAAAATAAATCATAAGTCACTAATTGGATGATTGAATATCATTACCTTTGCTCAAATTAAATTTGAAGCATGAATAATTGGTATACAGTTAAAGTAAAATTCACGAAAGAATATCAAGATGGAACATTAAAGCGTGTTACGGAACCTTATTTGGTGAGTTCGCTTTCATTTACTGAGGCTGAGGCACGCATTTATCAAGAAGTGGGTGAATTCGTTCGAGGTGAGTTTTTAGTCACATCAATTTCTAAAACTGATTTTGCTGATATTTTTCATTATGATGATGCAGAAGAATGGTATAAGTGTAAAGTATCATATGTAACTGAGGATGCTGATTCTGGTAAAGAGAAAAAAGTAAACAATAACTTTTTGGTTTCTGCACATAACGTAAAAGAAGCTTACGAAAGAATTGAAGAAAGCTTAAAAGGTTTAATGGTAACATATGAAATTCCATTAATTTCATTAACACCAATTGTTGAGATTTTCCCTTACGTTCCTGGAGAAGTTGAAGGAGATGAGTATAATGGAGGTGGATCAATTGCACCACCAGTTGAAGAAGTTGAAGAAGAGGAAGAGGAAATCAACTCACCTAACATTAACGTAGCGTTTAACGCAAGCGACGACGAGGACGAAGCAGCAGACGAAAGCGAATAATAGCAAATGGATCAAGCCAATAAAAAGAAAATAGATCGGGCAGATTTTCTGAAAGGAAAGTTAGAAGAAGCTGCACACACTGATCCTATGAAACTTTTTAGTGTTTGGTATCAAGAAGCGATTGAAAAAAGCTGTGCTGATCCGCATGCAGTGGTTTTAACTACCGCTACAACGGACGGCAAACCTTCATCAAGAATAGTTTATATGCGCGACCTACTGGAAGAGGGCGTAATTATTTATACAAATTATACAAGTCGTAAAGGAGTAGAAATAACAGAAAACCCAAATGTAGCTTTACTGTTTTATTGGGATTGTTGTGAACGCCAAGTTCGACTTGAAGGCCGTGTAAAAAAAATTAATCCTTTAATTTCGGATGATTATTTTGCCGCCCGACCACGTATTAGTCAAATTGGTGCCTGGGCGTCTGAACAAAGTTCAGTTATTCCAGATCGAGCAAGTTTAGAAGAGCGCGTAGCATATTACGAAAAAAAATTCCCGAATGAAGTACCACGTCCACCACATTGGGGTGGATTAATTGTGGAACCTGCTTACTTTGAGTTTTGGCAAGGTCGTTTGGGGCGTTTACATGACCGTATTTGTTTTGAGAAAGAGTCAAACGATTGGGCAACTTATCGCATTGCACCTTAATACGGTATGAATTTCTACCTTAAAAAATACGGTTTTCAAGCACCATTTATTACAAGTCCACCACATCCTGAATTAGGTTTAGTTGTAGTTATCCCATGTTTTGATGAGGATCATTTAATTGATGCCTTAAATGCACTGTGGTTATGCGAAAATCCAAAATGTGCCATTGAAGTCATTGTGATTGTCAATGCTGGAATTAACACGCCGCCTGATAAAAAGGCCAAAAACCGTAAAACTTTTGAAGCCGCACAAGAATGGAGCGCAGACAAAAATAAGCCCACTTTTAAGTTCCATTTTAGTTTAGAAGAAAATTTACCCAAAAAACATGCTGGGGTAGGCTTAGCGCGCAAAATCGGAATGGACGAAGCAGTGGATCGTTTTGACCAATTAGAAAAAAATGGTATAATCGTTTGTTTTGATGCAGATGCACATTGTTTACCCAACTATTTAAATGAAATTGAACAGCATTTTAAGCATTATCCAAAAACACCAGGTTGTTCCATTCATTATGAGCATCCAATTGAGGGGACAGAATTTGAACCAGCTATTTATGAAGGAATAATTAATTACGAATTACACTTGCGTTATTACAATCAAGGATTGAGATATGCAAACTTGCCCTACGCATACCACACAGTGGGTTCAAGCATGGCAGTGCGTTCGTCTGCCTATCAAAAACAGGGCGGTATGAATAAGCGCAAAGCAGGTGAAGATTTTTACTTTATTCATAAAATAATTGCGCTAGGTGATTTTACAGAACTAAAAAGAACTGCCGTTTTACCTTCTCCACGAATTTCAGACCGCGTACCTTTTGGCACAGGAAAAGCTATTGGAGATTGGATTGCTGAGGACAAAGCAGTATTCAATACTTATGCTTTTGAAAGTTTTAAAACTTTGAAAGCCTTTGTTGAATTGATCCCGCAAATAGCAGGTGTTAATCAGCAAGATGCAATTGCCCAAATTGAACGATTAGACAATGCGCTTTTAACTGATTTTTTGAAAACGATTTCATTTGAAACGGCATTACAAGAAATATATGCCAACTCTAAAGGAAGTGCAGCTTTCATTAAACGCTTTTTCCGTTGGTTTGACGCTTTTAAAGTCTTGAAGTTTATGCATTATATGCGTGATAATGGATTGCCTCAGCTACCAATTGAACAGGAAACACTTCAATTGTTTAATGTTCTCAATATTAATGAATCTATCAATAGTTCAAAGGCACAGCTGCTTTTTCTTCGCCTCCTAGAAAAAAAATAAGCTTTTAATGTTACCTTTTACCTTTATAGGTTTCTTACCTGTGTACTGTACTTTATAATTAAGCCTTGAAAATAAAAGATAAAAGAAAACAAAAAGAATTCATGAAGGTTTACGAGCCAATACATGAAAATTTTGTCCGCTTTTGTAAAGCACGATCACATGGTGTTATGGCCTATGATGATTTAGTCAATGAATCCGTTTTAAAGGCCTATCAAAATTGGATGAAAATTGACAAAAAAGACTCCCTTTTGTATTTTTTATTTTCAACAGCAACAAACATTGTTAGAAATACGGTACGCAAGAAAAAAGAAATCAGCTTAGATGAGAAAGGACACAGCAATTATGCCGCAGACAGCACAGCTGAGAACGATCTAGAAATTGCATACTTGTATGAGCAACTAGACAAGTTATCAGACACAAAAAAAGAAGCTTTAATCTTATTTGAAATAAATGGTTTTTCTATAAAAGAAGTAGCTGAAATTCAAGGTTCAACAGAAGGGGCAGTTAAAGTAATGCTGAGTAGAGCTAGAAAAGAATTAAAAGCATTAATGGTGGATGAGCCACACTACGTTACCGAAGATTCAATTGTAAACGACGGATAGATGGAGGACATGACAAAAAATATTACGGAATTATTTGACTTGGCTAAAAATGCCCCAGTCGATTATCCAATTAGCAATATCACGACTGTGATAGTTAGTTCTGCTGCAACGGGCGCGGTTGGGGGAGCAACTTCATTTTTTAAATTATCAAATATTGTAATTATGTTAGGAACTTTAATAACCGCCGTAACTGTTTTTGTTATGGTAAATCCAACCGAATCGAATGGGAATACTGCAGAAAATATTCCCGCATTTTCAAAACAAGAAACGACAGCAATCGAAAAATCGATTTTAGGTTTACCTGAAAATGAATTAATAGAAGAAAATGAATTGAAAAGTGTATTGCCGATAGATCAAGATTCTAGTGAACCACTGGTGCAGGAAATTCTAGTTGTTGAAAATATATTAAATGATGAAGCTGATGTAATTCCACTTGGAAATTGCGAGACTGGTGTTGAAGGGAACATTGCTTCGTTTCATTCGGTTCAATTAAATATTAGTGTCAATGTTAAAATCGTTGAGGGAGATAATTCAAAAGTTTCATTTAATGGTGATTCGCGTTTAGAACAAATGCTTGAAACAAGTGTAGAAAATGAAGTGTTGCGAATTAATGTGAAGGAAGGCATGCGCAAGGAATACGCAAAATATGCGCATGACAATGATGTGTCCATTAATTTAACCATGTCCGAAGTTAAAAGCTTGGTAATTAATGGAAGTGGAGATATTTATTCGGGGGATGACATTCCGTCTAGTGATTTAGATATTCAAATTAATGGGAGCGGAGATGTGCGTTTAGACAAAATATTACCTGAAAATTTTGAAATTTCGGTGAATGGTTCTGGTGATGTAAGCCTTCATGGTGAAGGTGATATTACAGCTGGAGAAATTAATATCAATGGTTCTGGAGATGTCTGCACAAGGTCAATTGACGTGTCTAAGATGTCTATAAATATTGTTGGATCAGGAGATGTGAATGTGACCTGTAATGAAATGCTTGAAGTAACTATTTTGGGAAGTGGAGATGTTTGTTATTCTGGCAATGCTCAGGTTGTTTTGCAAGAATACGGATCTGGGGAAGTCCAAAATTGTCATTAAAAAAAGCGTCAGCTTGAGGCTGACGCTTTTTAAATTCGTTTTTATTGTTTTAAATGAACTTCTAAGACGTTGAATTGTGAACGTGTACGTCCATTTGTGGGAACGGAATATTCAGGCCTGCTTGATCAAATTCTTTATAAATTCGCTCATTCATTTTGAAATATACATCCCAATAATCCTCAAGCGTACACCATACTCTTACCGTCAAATTAACTGAACTATCTCCTAATTCTACCAAACCAATAAAGTTGTTTCCATCTTTAATGATTTTATCATCTTCATCAACAAATTTTTGAAGCACATTTTTAGCAGTTTCATAATCATCTCCGTAAGCAATACCTACAGTGAAATCCACTCTTCTTGTTTTCTCGTGTGTCAAATTCGTAATTGTTCCGTTTGCTACAGGCCCATTAGGAAGAATAATTTTCTTATGATCTAATGTTAAAAGAATGGTATTAAAAATTTGAATATCTAATACACTACCTTCCACATCTTGCGCAGAAATATAATCACCAATTTTATAAGGTCTAAAAATCAAGATCATGATTCCTCCAGCGAAGTTACCAAGGGTACCCGAAAATGCCATACCTATGGCTAAACCAGCAGCACCAATTAATGCAATGAAAGATGTCATTTGAATACCTAATTGACTGAGGGCAGTTAAAACAACCAAAATCTTTAGCGAAATCGAAACCATACTTACTAAAAAGCCTTGCAGCGAAGCATCATAATCTTTCTTTCTTAACAACTTGCCAACCATTTTTGAAATACGCTTCGCAATCATCATCCCAATAACGAGGACAGCAACTGCAATGAGTAGGCTCGTACCATAATCAATAACGATATCCCAAAAGCCTTTCCAAGTAAAGCTCCAAGCAGCAGCTTCATTTGCAGCACCGACTATCGGGGCTGCAGTTGTGTCAATTATTTCTTCTTGCATAATTTCGATTTTATTTTGACCAAAGATAATGTATTATCTTTGGTCTATCATTACAAAAAAATGCCACTGATCGAACATGTTTTTCATCTTATCGAAAATACTTTCATTTTTAGTTCATCCGTTCTCCTGGATTTTGATTTTCCTTGCAATTGGTTTACTTACAAAAAGGAAAAAATTAAAAAAATGGACCCTTCGCGGTGCAGGAATTGCCGTATTGTTTTTCTCAAATACGGTCATTTTTTGCGAATTTACCAGATTGTGGGAACCCGAAGGTACCAAAATTAGTGCTGTAGGACATTATGATGTTGCGGTGGTTTTAGGAGGGATGGCAGAGTACGACAATAATCTAGATCGCTTAAGTTTAAGAAGGGGAGGAGATCGAATTTGGCAGGCAATTCACCTTTACCATTTAGGTAAAGTGGATAAAATTATGATTGTTGGAGCCAATGGAAACATGTTTGATACTGGTTTAAATGAAGCCGTACAATTTGAATCCGTATTAGCTGATTGGGGAATTCCGAAGGAAGATTTAATTATTGAAGAAAACTCAAAAAACACGCATGAAAATGCTGTTGAAACTAAAAAGGTTTTGGCAAATCATCCTGAGATAGAAAATTTTTTATTAGTCACATCAGCTTTGCATATGCGACGATCTCAGGCCTGTTTTGAAAAGGAAGGGTTTACAAATTTTGATGTTTTCACAACGGATCATTATACCGGCCCCACACGCGGTTATTCCTTTGAACAATTTATAGTTCCCAATATTAGTAATATGAGTGATTGGAGCAAATTGATTCATGAATGGGTAGGATATTTGACGTATGCAATGGCTGGGTATGTTTAACACAAAAAAAAGCCCTAACATGAATGTCAGGACTTTTAAAGTTCTTTATGAACTCGAATATTAAAGTTGAACCTACTACTTAGTAGATGCCCAAGATCTGATTTCACCTCTGAACCACTCATCAGCAGCATCAGTCCACTTATAGTTCTCTCTTAAATGCTTTACAGTTGCTTTTTCAATATCAGTATAGCTATCTCCGTCTTTAACTGCTTCTAAAAGTTGTGCAGCATCATCCTTCGATAACCTACCGTCTCCGGCTCCAGAGGTTAACTTGTCTGCTAATTCAATTAATTCTCCGTCGTATTTTACTCCGTCAATAGTCTTGTAATAACTCATTGTCAATATTTTTTGGTTAAATTTATTTTCGAATGAAAGGTAATAATATCTTTTCTATTCAATGAAAATTATTCCAAATTTTCTATAAATGGTACGCAATAAGCGATTAACGGAGAATATTTTAAAGTTGAAAACCTATCCGTTCATTTCAAGACAAATTCATGAAAAATTTAGTGCATTCATTTTAATCATATAATTGCTTCGAAAAAGCGCAAATTCTATTGCCAATTAAAAGATTAAAATTACTTTTACCATGCACAAAAAAACAGCAAATGAATTTACACGAATACCAAGGGAAATCGATACTAGAAAGTTTCGGCGTAGCAATACAAAGAGGTGTTGTAGTTGACAATGCAGCAGATGCAGTAACAAAAGCAAATCAACTAAGTGAAGAAACAGGAACAGAATGGTTTGTGGTTAAAGCACAAATCCATGCTGGAGGTAGAGGAAAAGGAGTTGTAACTGAAACGCAATCACATGGTGTTGTATTAGCCAAAGGAATTGACAAAGTTGAGGCAATAGTTAATGGAATTTTGGGTGGACATTTGGTGACCAAACAAACGAGTGACGAAGGTAAAAAAGTAAATAAGGTATTAATTGCTGAAGATGTATACTATCCAGGAGCTTCTGAGCCTTCTGAATTTTACATGTCTGTTTTATTAGATAGAGAAAAAGAAAGAAACACTATTATTTATTCTACTGAAGGTGGAATGGATATTGAAACTGTTGCAGAAGAAACGCCTGAGTTAATTTTTAAAGAAGAAATTGATCCACGTGTTGGTTTACAAGGTTTCCAAGCAAGAAGAATTGCATTTAATTTAGGATTAAGTGGCCAAGCATTTAAAGGGATGACAAAATTCGTTTATTCATTATATGCTGCTTATGAAGGATGTGACGCATCTATGTTTGAAATTAATCCGGTATTAAAAACATCTGATGATAAAATCATTGCTGTTGATTCTAAAGTAACACTAGACGGAAACGCTTTATATAGACATAAAAATTATGCAGCAATGCGTGACGTTTCTGAAGAAGATGCAACAGAAGTTGAAGCAGGTGAAGCTGGTCTAAACTATGTAAACCTTGACGGAAACGTTGGTTGTATGGTAAATGGAGCAGGTTTAGCAATGGCAACAATGGACATTATTAAATTGTCGGGTGGTAACCCTGCTAACTTCTTAGATGTTGGAGGTACTGCTGATGCTGAACGTGTAGAAAAAGCATTCAGAATCATTTTAAAAGATCCAAATGTAAAAGCTATTTTGGTAAATATATTTGGTGGTATTGTAAGATGTGACCGTGTTGCACAGGGAATTGTAGATGCTTACAAAAACATGGGAGAAATACCTGTGCCAATTATTGTACGTTTGCAAGGAACGAATGCAGTTGAAGCAAAAAAATTAATTGATGATTCAGGACTAAATGTTCATTCAGCAGTATTATTACAGGAAGCAGCTGATTTAGTTGCGGAAGTATTAAAATAAGAAGAATCAAAAATCAAACATATTAGACCTCATTTCCACTAGGGAATGAGGTTTTAATTTTTATAATTTAAAGTGAATGACTAATTTTGCAGTATGATTATTTATAAAACCGCAGACGAAATAGAATTAATGCGAGAAGCAGCTCAGGTTGTTTCGAAAACATTAGGAGAGGTGGCTAAAATTTTGAAGCCAGGAATTACAGGTTTACAATTAGATAAGATAGCCGAAGAGTGTATTCGAGATCATGGAGCAATTCCAGGTTTTTTAGGATTATACGATTTTCCAAAAACATTGTGCATTTCTCCAAATACAGAAGTTGTTCACGGTATTCCAAATGATACACCTTTCGAAAGTGGGGATATTGTATCAGTTGATTGCGGAGCAATTTTAAAAGGTTTTTATGGAGATCATGCATATACGTTTGAAGTAGGAGAAGTTGCAGAAGAAATTAAGCAACTTTTGAAAATCACGAAAGAGTGTTTATATAAGGGCATTGAGGCAACAAATAGTGGTAATCGTTTATCAGACATTGGATTTGCCATTCAACAACATGCCGAAGCGCATGGATATGGTGTAGTAAGAGAATTAGTAGGGCACGGACTTGGACGAACTATGCACGAAGAACCTCATGTACCAAATTATGGTAAGAGGGGTAGAGGTAAAAAAATTAAGAACGGCCTTACCATAGCCATTGAACCAATGATTAATATGGGCACCGAGAAGATTAAACACCTGAGTGACGGTTGGTCAATTTTAACAGCAGACGGCATGCCATCAGCGCATTTTGAACATGATGTAGCAGTGGTTAATGGTAAACCAGATATTTTATCGACATTTGATTATATTTACGAAGCTCTTGGAGAGAAATAAACATGTTTCGTGAACAAAGAATCGTCCTATTAATCGTATTATCTTTTTCTATTTATGGACTAAGTTCCTTGCTTTCATTAGGCGATTTTGTTACCCCATTTTTCTTTAGCAAATTGATTTTTGTGTTCGCTAGTTTGACTTTTTACCTCCTAAACTTGAGTTTGAAAAAAAGCAGCTATCTTTTGTTTGCATTTTTTGCTATGCTAAGCTTGGCCGTTGTTGACGGGTTCACTGTGAATTTTATTGCTAAAGGTGGACAACGCGAATTATTGACAACCATATTCGATAGTAAATTATTGATTTACACATCATTATTTATCTTTATTGGGTTTTATAGTACCAGCATTTTCCTTTTGCAAAATGCCTTAAAAAAATGGTGGGTGACATCATTATTGGTCACATTATTAACGACAAGTTTAATTCTGGCCTATTTAAATGAATGGGTATATTTTGAAATCGCATTTGGATTATATCTCTTAATCTTTGTCATTCAGGTGATTGCAAGTAAGCAATCTGAGAAGTCTGTATTAACTGTACTGTCTGCACTTTTCACATTGCAAATATTTTTAGAGCTTTTTAAATATCTGTTCTAAATAAATATGGTAATCTAAAAGATTTAGTTAAATTTGAGTTGCAAGAAAATTTTCACCTCAAAAAATGAAAAAAATTTCCCTCAAGGACATTGCCGAGAGTCTCGGCGTGTCAAAAGCTTTGGTTTCACTTGTCCTTAATGGAAAAGGAGATGAACGTGGTATCAATAAGCAAACGCAAGAAAAAGTTAGGATTAAAGCCAAGGAGCTGAATTATATTCCTAACCAATATGCGCGTGGTTTACGTATTGGTCGAACCAATACAATTGGTGTTATTGTTCCTGACATTTCAAATGTGTTTTACGGCACATTATGTAAGTTTATTGAACAAGAAGCTTACTCAAAAGGATATAACTTAATTATATCAAATTCATACGAAGACGTACAGAAAGAAAAGAAGCTTATTACAGACTTAATCAATAGAAATATTGACGGTTTGATTTTAGCATCTTCTTTTGATAGTAAAAATGAATTGCAGGGATTGAAAGATAATGATGTGCCATTGGTTTTAGTAGATCGTGTATTTGAAGGATTGGATGTTGATTCCGTTTCTGTCTCAAATGTAGAAGGCGCTGAAAAAGCTGTTGAATTTTTATATAAACAAGGTGTAAAAAAACCTGTTTGTTTCACCATATCACCGGTTTATATTAGTTCTATTTCAGAGCGAATTACCGGATATTTAAATGGTTTGGAAGACAAAAAAACGGCGAAACTGTTTCAAATCCCACACGATAACATTCAAGAGGGCGTTAATTTAGCCTTACGCGAATTAAAGGATACGGAATACGACGGTATTTTTTGTGTTAACAATAGTATTGCAAAAGCAATTTTGAAAGCTTCAAGCAGTCAAAATGATCAATTCGCTGACCTAAAAATTATAAGTTTTGATGATATTGAAATTTTTGATTTAGTGAAACCAAAAATTTCTTCTATCGCGCAACCAATTGAAAATATAGGGAATAGCGCCGTTGAGTTATTGATAGACAGGTTAGAAAAGAAAGATGCCCACGTAATTGAGCAAAGAGTCTTAGAAACGAACCTCATTGTACGCTAAAAAAAGTCAAAAATTAACAACAAATTCGTTGTAAACTAAATAGTAAATTTATATATTTGCAGCCGCTAGTAAAATAGCGAAAGGAATTAAAGTTTTCCTTTAATCATAAAATACTGGAGAGATGCCTGTCCCGATAGCTATCGGGAGGCCGAAACAAGGAGTTGTCCTGTTTTGCTCAATATAAATATACTGGAGAGATGCCTGAGTGGCCGAAAGGACTTGTTTGCTAAATAAGCGTACCTCAAAAGGGTACCCAGGGTTCGAATCCCTGTCTCTCCGCAGAAGGGGATAACTGAAAAATTTCATTCAGTTGTCCCCTTTTTAACTTTCCCAAGCCCCTGTCTATATTGGGAAGTAGCTCAAATATTCCATTCAGTTTTGGGGTTCGACATTTTTTTCCGTCAAAACTCAACTGTTCCATAAATATCGAACCCACTATCTTGTGTTTAAGATAAATCGCCCCACTGTGGTAGGTTTCCTGTATGTTCTCTAACAAGTGTAGCCCACTTTGTATCAACTCCGCTAATTCTCGCTTAGAAGCCTTGAAATCGGCTATTTTCTCCTTGA
>JBLHOW010000056.1:0-41750 GCA_047623705.1 Crocinitomix sp. | reverse complement strand
ATCTTCATTGACGGTAGCTATCGCGCAATTGGTCAAGATGGCTTGCATTATAATGACGCATTAATCGATCCACCGACAAATACCAGTGAACCTAGCGATATTATTTCAGCCTTGTATCATATGTCAGATCATTTGCCTGTTTATTTAGAAATTGAAGTTCTAAAAGAGGGCGCTGGAGTAGATGAGGAGTTAATTGCAGAATTTGATGCCTTTTACAATGTTAAACAAGATCAAATTGAGATTACTAAAATGAACTTGACTGATGGAGAACAATCGCAGTTTATGATTTATTCCATTACAGGCCAATTAATTGCAGGAATTGATACTGATAATAAAACGGAAACGCTAAGTACAAAAGATTTAGCGAGCGGAACTTATATTCTCAGGTTGAAGGATCACACGTATAGTTTTAGATTTGTAAAGCCCTAATCGCTTCCAATTAAATCTGTCACTTTTTCGAGATAGCGATCAAAATTCAAACTTATACCTGCTAAATGTGGCCCTTTAATTGTCCATAATTCCTTTTGTTCAGTTCCAATAGCACTTTCGTATAAGGTTTTTCCCATTTTATAATCGCAAACCGCATCTTGCGTGCTATGAATTACGAGCAAAGGTTTGTTCCAGCTGGCTATGAGTTTTTCTCCTTTTACGGCATCTTTAACAAAAAGATAGGGTGCAAATTTAAAAGGTCTAGTCACCCGATTTACAGCAATTGTTTTATGGCTTTCAAAAGCACCTTCAATTAGCATAGCATCAAACAAATCTGGATTGTCATAACCTACCTTCACTGCCAAATTTCCTCCAAGCGAAAATCCCATTAGGAGTTTTTTCGAATCATTTATGCCGGGCAGTGCTTTAAAATATTCCACAGCCGCCTGCGTTGATTCGTACACAGCTTTATGTTTTGCTTTGTTGGATGAATTGCCAAAACCTGGATAATCAATAATGAAGACTTGATAATTGGCTTGGTAAAATAAATCCGCAACTTCACCCCATGCACTTAAATTGCCCGCATTTCCGTGTAGAAAAAATATGGATGCTTTTGCCTCTTCGTTTGCATAGAACAATGTATGAATAGAATCTGATTCACCGTATTGAATGTATTGACTTACGGCATCTGGAGGTGTAGTAACCGATTCAACATTCGGTTGGTAAAACATATTGTTAAATGCGCAACTTGAAATGAGTACGGTAATTAATGCGAAACTGAGTATTTTCAAAACAATGAATTTTAAGACACAAAGGTAAGCGACGGATTTAGGTGTGTACTCAAATCTTTATTAAATAGTGTTAATTTTTAAAAGGGAATGGAATTGTGATTGTACAAATAATCGAGAAAAACTTCTGTATTTGACTTCTGCTGCACAGAATTTTCAATCCTGTGCCCGTCGTTTTGAAGATTAACACAAGTTATCACATTCACATTTTTTCAATATTACTTGAAAGACATTGGCTTTAATTTTACATTTTGAAACAGTTTTGCAAGTGCAGGATTACAAATCTAGCGTATCGTCTTTTAGCGAACCTTACCTTTAGAAATTCAGACCCAAACTAACATAAAAACTAATCCCATCAGAAGGAATGATGCCTGGGCCAGGATAGGCCGTTGCACGACGTGTAAAGTATTTGCTATTGGTCAAATTATTAACGCCGGCTTTAATTTGTATGTATTTGTTTGCCGTAAATGTTCCGTTCAAGTCCAAGACATAATATGAAGGAATGATTCCCGCTATCGCATTTGGATCAGTTATGGCGTTTGTTCCATCTGAATAATGTTTGTGAACATAGGTTCCTAACAACGATTCTGTCCATTTGCCATGCGTGTATTTAATTCCAATTTTTCCAGATATTGGAGGCACTAACTCTACCCAATTTTGACTTAAGGCCGATTCTTCATACTTACCGTATTTAGAATACACAGCCGAGAAATTTCCAAAAACTGTTAAAAAATTCGTACTTGTATCAGTCCTTTTAAAGCTTTGTTCTGCAAAAAGTTCAATTCCTGTGCTATAAGCACGACCAATATTAGTTCGGAGTCGTACAAATTCATAATCGTTCATCTTTTGACTAATTACGCCAATTTTATTATTGTAGTACATGAAAAATACACTCGCATCAAAAATTCCTCTTTTACGTTGTCCTCTAATTCCTAAATCTGTATTAAAACCTCGTTCGTCTTCAATATTCGGATCAACTACTTGATTTGGATTTACAATTCTAATGTCAGAGAAGTTAATACCACGGTAATTTTGGGCAATGTTTCCATAAATTTCCGTCTTTTTTTCTGGACGATAAGAAAAGCCAACTCCACCCAATAAAATATTTCGAATGCTGCCTTTATCTTCTGTGTAGGTGGTGTCAAAAATTAGTTCATTCGTTAAAGGATGAAAGATTTGTTCGCGATATGAACCAGCGGCAGCAGTATTGATGTGTTCGAATCGTAAACCCGCTGAAACAGATAGTTTTTTATTGAGGCGCAAAATGTTTTCAAAAAATCCCGCAATGTTTTGAGAAGGAAAAATATAATCCGATCCTTCAAGCGAAGTAGGGTTTAAGAAGTTGAAATCTGCATCACTATTGGCACTTGCTAAACCTTGTTGACTAATAGTTTCACCCTTATAATAACGAATTCCTGCTGCGGTAATACCCATCATCTTTTTGCCAATAGGGTAGCGCTTTAATAAGCGCAATTCAGCTCCAATATTATTGAAATCACCATGAATTAATTGGCGTTCTTGTCCGTCGTCAGCTCTACTAATTTTTTCAAGATTACCTAATGCATCCCTTTGAGCGCCAACTTTAAAGCCTTTTAAGTCAATTGTTGTGCGACGATTAATTTCCCAGCTATAATGTGCAGAAGTAATGTTCCAATTGACAGCAAACCAATTTCTATCCCGAATTGATTGTCGTGGATTTTGGTCGAACATAGCATCAGTTAAACCACCTGCCTGCTGCGCCAAATATTGCATATGTGTTTGTTCAACACTTAAAAACATGCGTTCCGTAAAATGGTATTTCAATTGGGCAAAGGCATGCTGCTGGTTAAATTCTGAATTCTCTCGCCATCCATCTCCCTGTTTATGTTGAAAATAGGCGAGATAACTAAATCGTTTACCAATTGTTCCAGAAACTAAGTTGAAAGTGTTCAATAAATTATAAGCACCATAAGCATGCGTACCTTCATAATGAAATGGATCAGTTGACGGAGATTTGATTTTAAAGTTTATCATTCCGCCAAATTGTGGTCCAAATTGTAAAGAAGCAGCACCTCTAATTAACTGAATTGATTCTAAAGCATTTGAAGGGGGCGTATAATAGGTTTCAGGATAACCTAAAGCATCCGCACTTATATCATAACCATTTTGACGTGTATTAAAGTGAGCGGTTCTGCTAGGACTTAAACCGCGTGCACCAATTCCCAATTGTAATCCACCTGCATCAGATTCCCAAATATTAAGTCCCGGTACTTTTGCATAAAGTTCGCGCGCATTGTCAATGGCTTTATTTGCATCAATTTTTTTCGGGTCCAAATGATGGGTTTTCATTCCATTGGTTAGAATGACTCCTTCAACCGTTCTCATTTTACGCGTAGCGTATGGTGAATCATAATAAATATCAACAGCATCTAAGGTTGCTGATGTGTCATTCAAAGTAATAACAATATTATTACTGCCCGTTTTTATAGTAATTGATTGAAGTTTCGTTTGACAGTAAATGCAAGTTGTTTTAACCTCGTAAATACCAAGTGGAAGATTTTCTAAACCAAATCGACCAAATTCATCCGCATATAAATGATGCACCTCATTAGAGCTTAACTGACTAATGTGCAATCCAGCAAAAGGTAAAGATTCGTTTAGCTCATTTTTTACAATACCATACAAATTCCCTTGTGAAAAGGTGCTGCTTAGGCTAAGTAAAAAACAGGAAAAAAGAATCCACTTCATTGCTTTATATTGAATTAAATTTGCGGCAAAAATAGCCATTTAATCTCCGTCTGTATCTGAAAAAGTGATTAAAACGCCGAGTGCTGTTGGAATATCCGTTTTAGCATAGGCCACTAATTTTTTAATTTCTTGAAAGGCTTCATTAAAACCGTCATAATTAACAGGGATGTCTGAACTCAAAGGATCACCAAGTGCCGCGATTTTTGTGTAACAAACGTCAAATTGGTTCATGATTTCAGAAGCAGTTAAAGGTAAGTCTTCCGTTTCATCTACAAAATCCATATAATCATCAAGCCCAATTCCATCACCTCCTGTAAATACATCCTTGAGCGCGCTTATATTAGCTAAGGCCAAAGCCTTTGATTCTGCAGAATAATATCCTTCAACATAGTTCGCAAATGTTTCACCTCCACTGAAAAAACCTGCAGGAATTCCAATTTTTGCATTTTTGAGTAATTCAATATCTTTTACAAATTCGTTATATAGCAGACTTATTGAAGATCCAATATCTGTTCCATCAGCCGCGAGAAAAATTTCTGTATAACCCGTATTCCACTCAGATGAAACTGGCGCAAAATCTAAATTCATTTTAGCGATTAATGCAGTTAAATAATTCATTGTATTCTCAGCATCAGGATCTACTGCAAAACGATTGAGAACAGCTAAGTCATCACCATCAAACAATAAATAATCAAGTGCTGGAAAACCTATTGCATCAACATTAGAAACGGCTCCTAAAGTATAGGAGCCGCTTAATATGTTTGCGTTTATTTTATCCGCATCAGTAGGGTAGGTATTCATGCTTGTTTTGATCCCGTTATTTGCTGAAGGTCCAAAATCATACATTTTAATTGCTTCAAATTGCATGTAAGCATTTTGATAAGCTATTCTCAAGGCTGATAGATTATCAAAGCTAGTGCCTGATTCAAAAACATATGCTGCATCTGACAGCTGCAAAAGGTCTTCGGAAAAGGCAAGTAAACTAGGCTTAATTTCAATATTAGCCATATTAACTAAAAGTGCAGAACGATCAAACTCTACTGCTTCAGGCTTTTTACAAGCTGTGATAAGGAATAGACTAATTATAATAAGGCTTAAAACGCGCATGTTTTATTTTTTAAAATCCGTAAATACTATTTAAAGATGCAGTTGCAGCATTGAGGTCTGTTAAGGTAACAGTCCAAAAGTCATTTCCGATATTATCATTTAAAATAGTTTCGATTTCTGTGAAACTGATAACACGTGTTTCAAGTGGTAAATATTTTAAAGATAATACAAAGGCATAGGCCTCAGATAATTCATGCAAGAACTTGGCGTTATCCGTACCGAAATTATCCTTTGCACCTTCCAAATAAGTTACAGCTTGTGAAGCAGAAACGCGTTCCCATTCTTTACGGATAATTTCAATTTGTTCGTCACGCATTGAAGTCTCAAATCCTTGTGAGATCAAAGCACGCCCTTTTAAAAATGCATTCATAATAATTGCATTCGATCCTAAGGCTGTATTTTGTTTATCACAATATTTAGCCCAAAATCTTAAACTATCTGTATTCGTAAGGAAATCCACAGGTGCTCCAAAATAGCCAAATGCTTCATCCCAATGATGTTCCATTTCTGTGTAATGTTTTCCATCTGCTGAATTAACTGCAACAGAATTATCAACATTCATTTTTCCTGAACCAAAGTATATATTTGTCGCTTGGTTTAAAAATACTGCTCCCATTAATCCTTTTTCTATTACTTGTGTGTATTCAATTCCGTTTGAAGCAAATAAATAAGTACTAGAACCAGAAGAAAGAACTCCAGCTTGGCCACTTTCAGCAACTTCTGCATAGTCTTCAGATGCTATGGCGAGGGCCGTTAAATATCCTTCAAATAAGGTAAGGTCTGTTGCAAAGCATTTGTTCTGCAATTGTTTTGTAGATGAAAAGGTGAAATTTCCACCGCCATTATCATCTGTGTTTTCAAACATTGCTGTTAAAGCGTCATTGGTCAATATTGTCGTTGTTCCAGACTTCATGTAGGTAGTCATTTCTTCCATTTGATTCAAACGTTCAGTTTGACCACCAAAAGAAACAGTGCTGTTTCCAGCGTCATCTGTGAAATTAAACGTTGAAGGAATTGAAAGTTCTTGATAGGTACAAGAGCCATCATCTTTTTTTGCCTTTTCGCTATAGTTGGTTGCTGATTCATCCGTGCAACCCTTTTTCTTACAAGAAACGACTGCAGTTGCTGCGATCAAAATCAGTAGGAAACTTACATTTTTCATTTTACTTTATTTAGATTGATTATAAATAATTTATTTCGACAAATGTAATGGGTAGAAAAGGGGAATGCAATACCTAAAAAAAGGTATTGTTAAAATATACCGCAAAAGGGGTATGCAGGTAAATTTGAACTTGAATTTGGTAGGTTAATGGAGAGGTTATGGAGCGCAATTGTAATTATTTATCTCCTTGGAAAATGCGAAATATACATTCTCGTATATGTACAGTTTTGTATGTGTGCTATCTGTGAATCGGCATTGTCAGCCAAAACTCTACTCAACAATAATCTCATCCGCAAAAATCCACGTAGGATTTCCAGCGCCTAAATGCCAATCAGGACAAACGCCTCTATTCTTAGCCGTAATTTTTAAATATTGTGTCCTTATTGCTTTTTCAAATCCGAATTTTTGAACAATAGCTCCGGATTGATCAATTGGGGCGGTGTTTTTGGCGGTATGAATGGCATACCAATTTTCTCCGTCATCTGAAATCATAAAAGTAACTTCTGAAGGAAACCAAACCCAAGATCGAATGTCTTGCATAAAGCGCATGTCAATTCGATTAATTTTTTGTTTCTTTTTAAAATCGATTGAAACAATCAGATCTGTATCATTATAACCTTGCCATGCTCCTGTTCTAAAGTCATTGCCTCCATATAGTTGATCTATTAATGCTCGATCTCCACCAGCCGAGTATTGATTGGCGTATTTGGATTCTAATTGAATGTTCCAGCTGGTGTTCACTTTTTTGAAATCAGCTTCAACAGGAAAACTGCTTTGTCCATTTGCGAAAGAACGGACTTTTAGAATAGTAGACTTTTTTAGTTTGATTGGTTTTTTATAAATTTTAGATTTTGATGTTGGTTTGCTTCCGTCTGTCGTATACCTAATAACTACAGGTTGTACAGTATTGCTTGCCACTTTAATTCGTGTCTTTTTTTCAAATGAAGGAACGGCATCTACAAAAACAGGTGATGGAAGTAGTGGAGATTTATCAATTTTTGAGCTTGGATATTCTCCTTTGAATTCGCCTGGTTTGCTACCCATTTCAAAGATAATTTCACCGCCTTGCATAATTTCATGATGGTGAATAAAATTACGATCCAATTTATTACCATTTAAAAAGATAGCCTTAACGTAAGGATTACCGGCAACAAAATTGATCCGTTTTATTTTGAAGGTATTTCCGTTTTCTAAATTTAAAGCTGCAGAATCTAATAAGGGTGTTCCAGTTAAATAAACATCCGACCCTGGGGCAAAAGAATAAAAGCCCATTGTACTTAACACATACCATGAAGACATTTGACCGCAATCTTCATTCCCACTCAAACCATCAGGTTCAGTAGTGTATAAGGATTGCAGAATTTGGGCGATTTTTTCTTGACTCTTCCACGGGTTTTTGGTGAAATTATATAAATAGGCCATATGATGACTTGGTTCATTTCCATGCGCATATTGGCCAATTAATCCTGTAATGTCCGCCTGCTGTCTGCCACTAGTTTCTGATGAAACGGTGAACAACCTGTCTAACCAAGATTCTAAACTATCACGTCCGCCCAATAATTCAATTAAGCCATCTGTGTCTTGTGGCACAAATAGGGAATACTGCCATGAATTAGCTTCTGTATAGTCAAATGTCACTTCATCCGGTTTAAAGCCAGTTTTCCACCCGCCATTATAGCGTGGTTGCATGAATTGCGATTCAGAATTAAAAATGTTTTTATAATACTGCGCTCTTTTATAATAATAGTCAGCTACAGAATCTTGCCCTAATGAATCTGCAAAAACAGCAATACACCAATCATCATAGGCATATTCTAATGTTTTTGAAACAGATTCGGATTCATCTTCAGATGAGATATAACCTTGCTTGCGATAGGCCTCTAGGCCTAAGTGGAACTGTTCTGCGCTATGGCGCATTGCTTTTAAAGCTAGTTCGGCATCAAAATCACGGATTCCTTTAACATAAGCATCTACAATAACTGGGATGGAATGATAACCAATCATACAACCCGTATAATTGCCAGAAAGTTCCCAAATGGGCAATGCACCACCTTGTTTATATTGTGCTAAAAATGTTTTAATAAAATCTTTTGTTCGTTCTTGTTGTGTAATTGTAAAAAGAGGATGTGCGCCTCTGAACGTATCCCAAAGTGAAAAAACGGTGTATTGCGTATGTCCTTTTGATTTATGCACTTTCATATCCATTCCTCGGTAACGGCCATCAACATCTGAAAATGTGTTTGGGTTAAGATAGGAGTGGTAGAGGGCGGTATAAAACGTTGTTTTTATAAACGCACTATTGGTGTGCGCTTCAATTTTATGCAATTCAGTGTCCCAAAGGGCTTGGCATTCTTGGCGATAGTTGGCAATATCCCAACCCGGCATTTCCGTTTTTAAATTATTGCGCGCGCCCTTCATGTCTACTGCGGAAATCCCAACTTTTACTGTTAATACTGGATTAACATGTCCAAATTCAAGAATTAATTTTGAAGGCTTGCCCGCCTCATTTTTTTTAAACGTTGATTTTTGTGCCGCTTCCGAGAATTGTACCGTAAAATATAAGTGCTGTTCTGTTGCCCAGGCTTTTGAAATTCTTTTACCAATTAAAGTTGAATCATTCAATAAAATTAAATCCGAATCAAGTAACATATCTCTATGCTCCAAATCGATAATTACTTTTTTGGTTTCCCACTTTGGAAAGGTGTATTGATGCATTCCGCAACGTTTCGAAGTAGTGAGTTCAACGTCAATTTTATCATCCTCTAAAAAAACGCTATAACTTCCAGCATTTGCTTTTTCGTTTGCATGATTGAAATAAGAAGAATAACCTTTGTTCGGGTCTTCGCTACCATTTTCCCAATAACTTTTACCGGTATAGGGCATGATTAATAAATCTCCATAATCAGACACGCCAGTGCCACTTAAATGTGTGTGACTAAAACCATAAATGATGGAGTCAGAATAATGATAACCACCACAACCATCCCAACCGTCTAATCTAGAATCGGGCGAAAGTTGCATCATTCCAAAAGGTGCTGAAACGCCTGGGTACGTGTGTCCATGTCCGCCCGTTCCAATAAACGGATTAACATATTCATGCAAGGCTTTCTCTTGTGCAAAAGAAGTCATGCAAATAATTCCCAAGATTAAGCCGAGAATTCGTCCCATAAAGGTTGGTTTAGTTGATTATTAAGCTCTTTTTGGAATGAATAGATGCCACAGCACCCAAAATGCCACTATTTTTTTCGTTGAGAGAAGATATTTTGAGTAATGTTTTATCTCTTAAGTTAGGTAAAACATGTGTTTTTAAGTGCTTTTCAGTTTTACGTTTTAACAAATTGCCATTTTTAGAAATGCCACCTGAAAGAAATACACATTCTAAATCTAGTATATTAATTAAGTTTGAAACAGCAAAAGCCAAGTCACGTGTGACTGTATCAACAACTTCTAAAGACACAGGATCTTCTTTTCGTGCAGCTTTAAATACTTCTGTTGGAGATAGATCGCTAGGTGAAATATTATTCAACATAGATCCGCCACTACTAAATTCTAATTTTTCTTTCGCCGTACGCACAATGCCTTCTTTGGCAATATAAGTTTCTAAACAGCCAAAGTTTCCACAATTGCATTCGCGTCCATCTCTTCTTACAACAGTGTGCCCTAATTCACCTGCAATGCCATTTGCTCCAATTACAATTTTCCCGTTAATGAACATACCAAGCCCAATACCAGTGCCAAGAGTAATCACAGCGAAATTTTCCATATCACCGGCTTCACCATAGCATTTTTCACCAATGGCTGCAGCATTTGCGTCATTTACAGCATTTACATCCATTCCAAATTTAGCGCTGAAAATCTCGCTCAACGGAACAACATCTCCCCAATTAAGGTTGGGCGCAAATTCAATGGACTGTGTTTTTTCATTTACACTTGGCGCACCAATTCCAATCGCAACAAAATCCGCTTTCTTTTTTACGTCTAAGTAAATTCGATCCGCTAAATCCTCTATAGATTCTACTTCTTCGGTTTTGATGGAGTTTTCATAAAGGAATTCACCTTCGGCATTTACAATGCCATAACAAGTGTTTGTTCCTCCAATATCAATGCCTAAATAGTTGCTCATAAATTAATGCTTTGTTCTGCTTCCGTATAAACCGAAGTATAAGATGTAAAGATAAGAAATAATTGGGAAAAGAAAGCCGATTTTAATACTTCCGAAAATGTCTGAAAGCCAGCCCATTCCCAGCGGTAGTATTGCTCCGCCAATAATCATGATTATCAAAAGTGAAGAACCTTGACTCGTATATTCTTTCAAACCCGAAATTGATAATGTAAAAATATTTGACCACATTATTGAATTGAATAAGCCAATTCCTAAGATGCACCAAAGGGCTAATTTTCCTTCAGCAAAAAATGCTATCAATAAGGCTAATATGATTAAACCTGCAAATATACCTAGCAGTTTTCCGCTTGATTTGCGGAAGATTAACATGAGTATAAATTGTAGGATGATGAACCAGCTAATGTGTCTGATTTCATACATGGTTTCCTTAAAAATGCTAAAGATACCGTTGGTTTCAACCCCAGCGTCTGCTGCGGAAATAATTTCTTTAATGGAAATAAATAATACAATGGATAGGTAAGTAATAACAACAGTTAAGAGGCCATATATAACTTTTTTTGTCAAATTAAATTTGTGACTTGAAATAACTGATATCGCCAAACGACCAATCATAGCACCTCCCCAGTAAATTCCCAAATATGAAATCGCGTCTGATTGAGATAAATTTCCGATTTCAGGCAATTTAATATAGGCCATTATTTTACCACCAATCATGACTTCTGCACCAACATAAAAGAAGATTGCCAACATTCCGGCTTTTAAATGCGAAAATTGAAAGGCGCTTCCACTCAGTTTGACGCTAGTTTCCGATTTATAATCGGGTAGTTTAATTCCTATTAAGAGAATTGCAAATAAGAAAAACAGAATTCCGCAATATAAATAGAGGTCTTGGATTGCTGCTGATTTAGAAGCATAGCTTAAAATTAAATAACCAGCAATGAGTGGGCCAACTGTTGTGCCTAATGAATTAAAGCCTTGCGATAGGTTAAGTCGCGAACTTGAAGATTCATCTGAACCAAGAATAGCAATGTAGGGATTACAAGAAATTTGAAGTAGCGTTAATCCAAGTCCAATCACAAAAAAAGAGCTTAAACAAGCATAGTAATTTCCTGTGGCGGTAATAGGATATAATGAAAGGCAACCAATACCCGAGATAATTAATCCCATTAAAATACCCTTCTTATAGCCCAATTTGTTAATCGGGTCGCCATATTTTTGGGAATAAAGGTAATAAGCCAATGAACCAATTCCGTAGGCGCCAAAAAATGCCAATAAAATATACATGGATTGCAATTCATTCAATTCATGCAACGTTTTATAATTATCAATTAAAACATCATTAATTGAGGTTATACCACCCCAAAGAAAGAATAAAATTGTAATAATTATAAAGGCGAAAACGGTTGATTGCTTTTTTTCAGTCACTTAATTTAAATCGATTTAATAGATTATGCTAATGTAAGAAATTATTTTAATCCTACCCAAGTCAGAATCTCAATAAAACTATGTAATTTTACACTTAGAGTAGCGTGTTTGAAATCCGTTTTTACACGTACAATGAATCAAAAATTATACGATCGAGTAAATTATGTGTGGTATAAATGGTGTTTATAAATTTGCCGGTAATTCGTACGATCCGAATGTGATTACCAAAATGAATGATGCACTTGCACAGCGCGGACCTGATGCTGAGGGGACTTTTATAGACCAACACATATTTTTAGGACATAGGCGCCTTTCGATTCTTGATCCCACGGAACAATCTAATCAGCCTTTCCAATCTAAGGATGGGCGTTACGTTATGGTTTTTAACGGCGAAATTTACAATTTCAAAGCCATAAAGTCCGAACTAAATGATTACGACTTTACTACTGATGGTGATACAGAAGTAGTGTTGGCGGCCTTTATAAAATATGGCGAAAATTGTTTACGTTTGTTCAACGGAATGTTTGCTTTTGCCATTTGGGACACGGTAGATAAATCATTGTTTATTGCACGTGATCGATTAGGAATTAAGCCGCTTTATTATGTTCTAAATAATGATGAGATCATTTTTTCCTCCTCTTTAAAAGCCATTTTGGCTACGGATTTAATTGACCGTAAAATTTCTGAAGAAGGATTGGTGGATTATTTGCGTTATCAAACAGTACATGCACCTTACACAATACTAGACGGTGTTTTTATGTTAATGCCGGGCCAACAAGTCAGCGTAAGTGAGGAGCTTGAGCCGCGTTTTAAAACATATTGGAGTCCAACAAAAGATTATTATAAAGCGAGTAACTCTGTAAGTGATGTGCAAACAGAAGTTCAAAATAAACTGAGTGAAAGTGTTGAACGTAGGTTAGTTTCAGATGTTCCGTTTGGTGCATTTTTATCAGGCGGAATTGACAGTTCGATAATTGTGGCACTAATGAGTCAACAGCACGATCAAAAAATTGATACGTTTTCTGTAGCTTTTAAAGAAGAGAAATTTTCTGAAGCCCAATTTGCCAGACAAGTTGCTGAAAAATATCAAACCAACCATCACGAAATAGAGTTGGGGGTAGATGAATTCAAAGATCTTATTCCAACGGCCTTTAAGTTTATGGATCATCCAAGTGGTGATGGCTTAAATACATTTGTGGTTTCTAAAAAGACGAAAGAAGCAGGTGTTAAAATGGCACTTTCTGGTTTAGGTGGAGATGAATTATTTGGTGGGTATAGCATCTTTAATCAAGTGCCCAATTTACAGGCTAAAAAATGGTTATACAGTTTCCCTGTATACATGCGCAAGCCAATGGGGATTTTGAATCATGCATTAAAAGGAACCATTGAATCTGCAAAGGTCAAAGAGATTTTAAAATCACCAACGTTTGATTTAGAATATGTTTATCAATACTACCGTCAAGTAGCAATGGATGATCAGGTGACAAGCCTTTTGAAAACAAATAAATTACCGGAAAGCCGCGTACTAAGAGATACGCATGAATTGATAGGTTTCAATAAAGTAGGCTGGCCATTACCAGCTTTAAGTCGTATTTCTGTTGCTGAAATGACAACTTATATGCAAAACGTTTTATTGCGTGATGCCGATCAAATGAGCATGGCAAATGGACTTGAACTGCGCGTACCTTTTTTAGATCATGAATTGGTATCCTATGTATTAGGAATTAGAGATGAGATTAAAAAACCAATCACAGCAAAAAAATTATTGGTAGATTCGTTCAAACATTTAATACCTGAGGAGGTATATAATCGAAAAAAAATGGGTTTTGTATTACCATATGAAACTTGGATGAAAGCGGAGTTAAAATCGTTCTGCGAGGAACGTTTAAATGAATTAAAAAAGATTCCTTATTTTAAAGATAATGGGATTGATAATTACTGGAAACAATTTTTAAATAACAATAAGCGCGTTACTTGGTCAAGAATTTGGCCTTTGGTTAGCTTAGGGGATTGGGTTAAAGAAAATGGAATCACAGGGTAAAGACAAAGCATTAAAACGGATTTTAATCTGTATGGATTGGTATGAACCAGGTTTTAAAGCTGGTGGACCAATTCGCTCGGTAGCAAATATCGTGAACGCATTGAAGAATGAATTTGAGTTCTATGTATTGACGAGTGCCTTTGATTTAGGTGAGACGGAACCATATCCTGATATTGAATTAGATCAGTGGTTTGATAAAGACGGGGTCATGATTAAATACATGAGCCGTGGAAATATGAAATCGGCGGCCATTAAAGGAAATATCCTTGAAATTGATCCAGACATCTTATACTTAAATAGTTTATTCTCAAAGCTATATACCTTGGTTCCTATGACCTTGGTAAAGAAAATCCCAATTATTATTGCACCAAGAGGAATGTTGGGGGCAGGGGCATTGGAAATTAAAAAGCTAAAAAAATCTGTCTTTTTAAAGTTTACAAAATTAATGCGCTTTTATAAAAGTGTTACTTGGCATGCGTCAACTGTAGAAGAGGAGAAAGAAATCCGAGCGGCTTATGGTTCTAGTACACAGATTGTTGTAGCGCAGAATATTCCAACGGCGCAACAGCTACTTTTAGAAGATATTATTGAGAAAAGAAAAACAGGTGTTGTACGGTTTCTTTTTATCAGTCGCATTGCCAAAAAGAAAAATTTGCATTTAGCCGTTCAAGCGTTACGAGAAGTGAAATCTGAACAGCCAGTAGAATTCCATATTTATGGGAATATTGAGGATGAAAGTTATTTCAAGAAGATAGAAGGTCATATTAAGGATTACGGAAATGTTTCAATTGCCTATAAGGGGCCATTGAATCCGGCATTGGTTCCAACCACGTTTTTATATGCAGATTATTTTATTTTACCAACAAAGCATGAGAATTATGGTCATGCAATTGTTGAATCATGGGCAAATGGATGTCCTGTGATTGTGAGCAAAAACACACCTTGGAAAGGATTGCGGGTTCGTAATTTAGGTTGGGATGTGGATATTTCTGAACCGGAAGCATTACTTAATGCAGTGCAAGAAGCAATTGATTTAAATGCTGACGAATATCTTTCAATGGTGAAAGAATCCTACGTGTTTTTCAAGGAAAAAATTTCAGATAAAGAAATCATTGAAGCCAACAGAAAATTATTTCACAATGCCTGTTGATTTAAAACAATATTCAAACCCAGATTACAAACCGGGCGGTAAGGTTAAACGTGCTTTTTGGTTTTTATTTAATGCCTTTTTTTTAAGAAATCCTTATAACCCATTTGGTGGATTAAAACGTGGCGTTTTGCGCATGTTTGGCGCCAAAATTGGTAAAGGGGTGGTGATAAAACCCGCTGTGAATATCAAATATCCATGGTTTTTATCAATTGGCGATTATAGTTGGATTGGAGAGAATGTTTGGATTGATAATTTGGGGAAAGTGCTAATAGGCTCAAATGTATGTATTTCGCAAGGCGCACTCTTGTTGTGTGGCAACCATGATTATAAAAAAACAAATTTTGACTTAATAGTTGGAGACATTGAATTGGAAGATGGCGTTTGGATTGGAGCCAAAGCAATTGTTACAGGTAATGTAGTGTGTAAAAGCCACGCAATCTTAACCGCAGGTTCCGTTGCATCACAGGATTTAGATGCTTATTCAATTTATCGTGGAAATCCTGCGGAATTTGTACGTGAACGCAAGTTAGAAGATACAGTAGAAGTAAAGAAGTAAAAAGAATACTTCGTAATTCGTTAATCGAAGTTCGACATTACTTTATTAGAAATTCGGAGCAGATAAGTTGTTCTTTAGTGTAATTTTGGGGAGTTGTGCATAAGCAAAAAAATAAAAATGAAAATTTCAATCATAACCGTTGCCTTTAACTCTGCGCAAACAATTGAGGACACCATTCAATCCGTCTTGTCGCAAGACTATCCTTCAGTAGAATACATCATTATTGACGGTGGTTCAACGGATGGAACTATGGAGATCGTCAATCGCTACAAGGCTCAAATTACCACGATCATTTCTGAATCTGATAAAGGAATATATGACGGAATGAACAAAGGGATAGCTTTAGCAACAGGTGAAGTTGTCGGCATTTTAAATTCGGATGATTTTTATGCTAATGAAAATGTTTTAAGTCATATAGCTGCTCAATTTAAACCAGAAACTGATGCCGTTTATGCTGATTTGGTCTATGTTGATCAAGTTCAAACAGATAAAATCATCCGCAAATGGATTTCGGGAGAATATGTTCATGGCGCGTTTAAAAAAGGATGGATGCCACCGCACCCTACACTTTTTGTCAAAAATGAAATTTACAAAAAATTAGGTTCCTACTCACAAGAATTAAGATCCGCAGCAGATTATGAATTTATGCTCCGTGTCATTCATAAGCATCAAATTAAGCTCAATTATCTACCCGAAATTATTGTGCAAATGAGGGCAGGTGGAGTCAGCAATGCTTCATTCAAAAACAGAATCAAAGCCAATAAAGAAGACCGCCTTGCATGGAAAATGAACGATTTAAAGCCAGGTTCTCTAACTTTCATTCGTAAACCTTTATCCAAAATAAAGCAGTTTATTCAAAAATAAGGTCTAAATCCGTAGAGTTAAGAATGCAATAATGCGCTATAAATGAGGGTGTTCCTTCGGAGGTTTAGGTTAACTTAGACAAGCTATCATTAACCAATAATAAGCATGAAAAGAATTTTCTTAATTGGCTTGGCACTTATAACTTATGTAGGAGTTTACGGACAAATGTCCGAAAATTTTGATTCCCGAACAGTCGGTGAATATATGGGAGTTGTTTCTCCCAATTGGACAACATGGAGTGGCGCAGTTGGGGGTGTAGAAGATGTTGCAGTTTCAAATGTGATGTCTGAAAGTGGCGCAAATTCCATTTATTTTTCAACCCTATATACTATCGGTGGACCCCAAGATGTAGTTGTGCCTTTTGGTGGAGAGTTCAACACAGGTTCATTTGTTTTTGAATCAGCATTTTATATTGAAGACAATAAGGGGGCCTACTTTAACATTCAAGGAGAATCCACTGTTGGAACAATGTATTCAATGTATTGTCAAATGTTACATGATGGTAGGTTGAACATTACTACTGATGGTTCTGGAAAAATTTTAACAACATACCCACCAGAAACTTGGTTTACATTAACACTAATGGTTAATTTAAATACAAATGATTGGGAAGTATACATTGATGGTGTAATTCAAGGGAAATTTAGCAATAAGAATAACCAAGTTGCTTCTGCCGATTTATTTCCGGTGAATAATGTCGCAAGTGGCGGTAACAATCTAGCAGGTTATTATATGGATAATGTGTCTTATAATCATACTCCATATACACTGCCAGCTGTAAACTTGGGAGCCACACAAATTATAAATACAAATGGTTTGGCATCTGCAAGCGTATCTCCCTCAGTAATTGTAAGAAATTTAGGAACAACAGATATTACATCATTTGATGTTTCATTAGAATATAATGGAACAACAATTGATGAAACCGTAACGGATGTTAGCATTTCATCTTTAGATTATTATACAGTAGATTTTGCAGGTGCTCTAGGATTAATTCCGGGTGAAAATGAAATCACAGCAACTGTTTCTAATGTGAATGGTGGCGGAGCTGATGATGACGTAACAGATGATATCAAAGTTGAAACTTTCAATTCAATTGTACCGGCACCTGACAAAATAGTTGTTGGTGAAGTTGCCACTGGTACTTGGAGCGGTTGGTGTCCTAGAGGAACGGCTTACTTAGATTTCATGGCTGATGTTTATCCAGACCACTTTATAGGGATTGCCGTACATAATAATGATCTAATGGAAGTTGATTATGACATTCCAATTGGACTTATTTCAGGCTATCCTAACCTCTATGTCGATCGGAGATATGATATTGATCCGCTCAAGATTGAACTTGCTTTTTTAAAACGTGTTGTACTTGCGCCTTTGGCAACAATAACCCTTGGTTGCGACTATACGGATGGAGCGACAAGTATGAATGTTTCTGTTACGGGTAATTTTATTGATGGGACAATGGCAAATTATCGCATGGCCTTAATAGTAATTGAAGATAACGTGACTGGAACAGATAGTGATTATAGTCAAGCTAATAATTATGCCGGCGGTGCTTATGGTGAAATGGGAGGATTTGAGGTACTCCCGAATCCCGTTCCAGCTGCTGATATGGTTTATGATAATGTAGCAAGAGTTATGCTACCCATAGGTGAGGATACGTTAAGTACGCTACCTGATTATATTTTGACCGGCGAAGTGCATACTGTTAGTTTTTCAGTTGACATTGATCCTGAATGGGACATGGATGAGATTCAATTAGTAGGGATTTTAATAGGTCCTTGTACCATTAATAACGCTGGTATCGCAACTATTGAAGAAGCCGCTCATAATGGTTATTCAAATATCCAAGAAAACCCTTTAGTTTCCAATTCAATTAATCTATATCCAAATCCGACGGAAGCCAATACGACAATAGATTTTGGTAGAGTGGAAAATGAGAATGTACGGGTTGAAGTTTATGATATGAACGGAAAATTAGTGGGGACTAGAGATTATGGCATTTTAAACGGAAACTACACGTTGCCTTTGGCACTCTCTAATTTAGAACGCGGTATTTACAATGTACGTCTATTTAAAGGAAAGAAAGTGGAACAAAGCAAATTGATAATTGAGTAAAATGAATGTTTGTTACATAGCACAATTAACTCATTTGTAGTCTCACTTAATCAATTCTGATATACTTTGTACCACGATAGGCGACTCAAAGGCTTGAAGTTTTCACTTTTATCCGCAATTGATTAAAAAATAAGGCGAAATTTTAAGAAATAAGAATTCAATAATGCGCAGTTATTGAATCCGTTCCTGCGTTGAATAGCTATATATTAGTAGAATATCATAAAAAAGAATTTTAATTAATCAACAATATAGAATCACCATGAAAAGAATTTACTTAGTTGGATTGGCACTTGTAGCTTACGCAGGTGCCTATGGGCAAACAATGTCCGAAGATTTTGATTCCCGAACAGTCGGCGAATATATGGGAGTGGTTTCTCCCGATTGGACTACATGGAGTGGTGCAGTTGGCGGAGCAGAAGATGTTGCCGTTTCGGACGTAATGGCTGAGAGTGGCGCAAATTCAATCTATTTTTCAACAGCGGCTGCTGTTGGTGGACCACAGGATGTAATTGTGCCTTTTGGCGGAGAGCACAGTACAGGAATGTTTGTTTTCGAATCTGATTTTTACTTAGAAGACAATAAAGGGGCTTATTTTAACTTTCAAGGAGAAACGACTGTTGGCGCATTGTACTCTATGGATTGTCAAATGTTGCATGAAGGAACATTGCGTCTTTCGACTGGAGGAACTCAGGTTATAGTAACAACTTATCCACCAGAAACTTGGTTTACATTAACTATAATGGTTAATTTAAATACAAATGATTGGGAATTATACATTGACGGAGCCCTACAAGGGAAATTCAGTAATAACAACAATCAAGTTGCTTCTGCAGATTTATATCCTGTAAATAATGCAGCTAATGGCGGAAATAATCAAGCAGGTTATTTCATGGATGATGTAATGTATGAGCATACACCATATACGTTGCCAGGTTTAAACTTAGGAGCAACACAAATTATCAATACAAAAGGTTTAACATCTTCTAATGTTACTCCATCAGTAGTTGTAAGAAATTTAGGAACAACTGATATTTCGTCATTTGAAGTTGCGTTAGAATACAACGGAACAACAATAAACGAGACTGTTACTGGAGTTAGTATTTCATCTTTAGATTATTACACTGTTGATTTTGCAGATGCATTTGAATTAATTCCTGGTGAAAATGACATTACAGCAACTGTTTCTAACATAAATGGAGGTGGTTCTGATGATGATGGAGATGATGATGTGAAAGTTGAAACGTTGAATCCAATTGTAGCTGCTGCTGGTAGAGTTGTTATTGGAGAAGAAGCAACAGGTACTTGGTGCGGATGGTGTCCACGTGGCGCAGTTTTCTTAGAACAAATGGCACATGATTACCCTGACCATTTTGTTGGAGTAGCAGTGCATAATGGTGATCCAATGACGGTTGATGCCTATGATGAGGCTATTGGAGATTTCATTTCTGGTTACCCAAGTATGTTAGTTGATCGTGGAGCAGATATTGATCCTTCGGCGGTTGAAGCTTCTTTCTTAGATCAGGTAGTAATTGATCCAAAAGCTGTACTTACTGTTGGTTCTGATTATGTTGATGGTGCAACAAGCATGAATGTGTCTGTTACTGCTGACTTTGTTGATGGAATTACTGGAGACTATCGTTTAGCACTAATTGTAACTGAAGATGGCGTAACGGGAACAGCTTCTGGTTATAATCAAGCCAATTACTATTCAGGCGGTGGTTCTGGTGTAATGGGCGGATATGAATCACTTGCTAATCCAGTTCCAGCTGCTGATATGGTTTATGATCATGTTGCACGAACTATTTTACCAAGTTTTGGAGGAATGGCTGGTAGTTTTCCTGCATCTGTAGCTTCTGGTGAATCTCATACTGTTAGTTTCGTTGTTGAAATTGACGCTGATTGGAATTTAGATGAAGTTCATTTAGTAGGAATTTTGGTAGCACCAGATTCTAAAATTGATAATGGTGGGTTTGCATCAATGGAAGATGCTATCAATAATGGATATGTTGGTTTAGAGGATGATTTGATTGTAACAAGTGCAATTAATCTTTATCCAAATCCTACAACTGACCATACCAATATTGACTTAGGTAATGTTGAGAATGAGAATGTAATGGTTCAAGTTTATAACATGAATGGAAAATTAGTTTCATCTCGTGATTACGGAATGCTAAACGGATCATATACATTGCCTGTTGAGTTGAGTAATTTCGAAAAAGGAATGTATACCGTTAGAATTAATAAAGGAAATACAACTGAAATAGTGAAATTAGTGGTTGAGTAAATTCGATCTAATTTTTTTGCAAAGAGACGACCTATTTAGGTCGTCTCTTTTTTTTTGGTCGGATTCTTGTTTCAATAAGGGGAAAAGTGGTAACTAAAATGACTTTTGAAATTTATATTGTGCAAAAGCTATTACTGCATCAGTCATTTGGAGTCAGGTGATTGCTTATTTTTGAATAAACAATGGAAGTGGAGCGAAGAATTATGAATTTAAAGACATTAGTAACGGGTATTATTTTATTGTTTGCATTGAACATTCAAGCGCAAACAGAGTATGACAAACATTTGATAGAGGTAACCTTGCATGAGCAAGACACTTTAAAAATGAACTTTGTTAAAACGCCTGATTTATTTCAAGAGCGCTGGGATACTTTGGCACAACCAAGTTTTTGGAAGTTTGTTATGAAAATGTCTCCGCAAACAAGTATTTTAAATGTTGCCAGTACCAGACAAGTATTAGAATTACAGCCTTTAAAGGATTGGAACAAACAAACAGATGATGAGAAAGATGCTTATCGCGATACATTATGCAAGCGCCATGGTTTAGCTCCAGGTACGCGTATTTTTATGACTACTGGGAAAAGTGATTTTTTCCAGTTCGAAAAAGTGTTCCCAAGTATTTCAAGAGGAGTAGGAGTCTTTGTAGCAAATAATACTGATCCTTGGTATGCACAAGCTATTTTAATGATTGAAAGTCCTGGAAAGATTGCCTATTCAAGTGTAGGTGCATTAGGACCGTTTCAATTAATGAAGTCGGTTGCACGGAATCATGGCTTGCGGGTTGATAAGTATGTGGACGAAAGAAAAGACTTTGATAAATCTGCTAAAGCTTCTGCACATTTAATTCGCACGGCATGTATACCTGAGGCGAAACGTATCTTACGCAAATTCGATATTAATGTGGAAGGTGACATGCAGTATGCCTTATGGTTTCGTTTAATTGTAATGCATTGTTACCACGCAGGTGCAGGGAACGTAAACGGTGTATTAACCAATGTGGTTAAGCCAACGCAAGGCGGTCAAGAATTAATTACTACACTTTGGCATTCTCAGTACGGCGGTTTCAAAAATGCCTCGCAAAACTATTCGCAGTTATCGCTGGCGGCTCTAATCATTCTGGATGATTTGATTTTGAGCAAATGTGAGAATATCTGTGAGTATTAGTCGATTGGATTAACCTTGCTCTTCAACTGTTTAATTTCAGTATGTAATTCTGTTAAGAAAGTGCTGCTTTTCATTGTTAAAGCAAGGCCATTCGTTTTGTTGGCTAATAATCTACTGAAATAACTCTCATCAATGTTAATCTCCACAACCATTCCGTTTTTCGCAAGCACATTTCTACACACTATTTGAGGAAGGTTAGTTGCACCTGAGGTTCCAATTATAAACAGAATTCCCGTTTCTTTAGATACTCTTAAAACAGTGTCTAATTTATAATCTTTTTCGTTGTAAGTTTCGTCAAACCAAAGTACATGTGGTCTTAAATTACTACCGCATTTTGGACATTTTAGCGCTTCCCAATCTCTTTTAGAAATTAGATTTTTATCACGATTGATTAAGTTGATTGATTTTGGAAACGCATAACGTTCATGAGAGCATTCTTCACCGCATCTTACGTAATCGAAATCACCATGAATAAGAAAAGTGTTTTCGTCTGAATTACCAGCTTTACGGTGTAATCCATCTACATTTTGAGATATAAGAGCAAATTGATTTCCCAGGCTATCTTCAATTGATTTTAGTTTGATATGACTTTGGTTTGGGCTTGCTTGATCTGTTATTGATTTTCGAAATAAAAACCATTTCCATACTTCTTCTGGATCTTCTACAAACATTTCATAGGTCCCAATTTCCTGTGCTTTATAGTTTTTTGATCCAGAAACCCAATAGCCATCTTTACCTCTGAAAGTGGGGATGCCACTTTCAGCAGAGATGCCTGCACCAACTAAAAAGGATATTTTTTTGCCTTTAGAAAGACAATGTTCAAGCTGTTTAATTATTCTATCGTTCATTATTTTGAATAGTTTAATTTTTGACCAAGTTCGGGAAAATTTTTGCGCATTAATTATACCAATAAACTTCTCCAAAACATTCAATCATCTTTTTGTTGGTAACGATAAAACTAACTGAATTACTATGACTACCTCCAGCCGATAGATTTCCAATGACTTTGGATTCTACTACTTCCTCACCAGTGTCATAGATATAGTACAAATCAATTTCTGTATCATATGCAACACTTCCACCAGAATTACTGATTTGAAAATTGACGTCATAAAAACGGTTATGTTTTACATATTGTGCCATGTTTCCGGTCCATGTTGCTGAATTATTGATGTTAAAATCTGGATTATCTGGCATATATGTTCCATCCGGAAGATCTAAATAGATATACTCATTGGTTTGTTCAAATTCTACATTATTTATGTTAATACTGGCAGGGGTTGTTGGCTTTTGGCATCCAAAAATAAATAATAGACTGGTGATTAATGAAAATTGACGTAGTTTCTGTTTCATATAGATTCTTTTAGGGTGTGGGGTTTTTTATTGTATTCGTTTTGAATCAAAAATTAGACCAGTTTTTTTGTTGTCAATCTATTGGGGAAAGTAACTGTGAGAACTATTATTTTTACTGCCATTTTTATATTTAACGTCTTAAAAAACAGTTAGTTTTAGATAGAAATCTAATTTTAATTGAATGACTCAAAACTGGGTCAATTTTCGTTTTTTTCGTATAATAATCAGACTTATTCTTCCTTTTCCGTCAACTGCTCAAGTTGATTTGGCGGGTCAAATAAATGATTATACTTTAAATCTATTTTTTAGTAATATTCGTATTAGCGGCTGTTGCTGTCCAAATAAAATCAAATTACATATTATTAATTCAATTAATTCGAAATAGCCTTTGCCATTGAGAAAGAAATTTTGCTAAGGCATAACATTAGACACACTGCACTTAACAGTAAAATTTAGGAAAACAATGCCTTCTCTCTTTTTTCCATCTCCGCAGCAATTACGCGACCATCTTCATCTTGCTCTTTCAATTTTTGAATAATATTTTGGTAGCTTTCAGCGTCTCTGTCTTGACTTAGTTTAAAAACTGTATCAAATTCTTTTACCTCAATTTCAAACGCTACAATTGCACCCATTAATCGATCAGTTAAGGTTTGTGGTAAGTTATCAAAAATGGTTGCAGACCGTTCATCTTGACCTTCAAAATGTAAGGATGTCTTTCTCATCACATCCACCAGTTCATTATCGTCTAAAAATCGAATGATACCCTGTGCATGTACGCTCATATAATTCCATGTAGATGGAGTAGAAGGATTACTGTACCATGTTCCACTTACGTAAGTATTCTTGCCAGTAAATACGGCTAGTACATTTTTATTATGTATAAAAGCCTTGTGATGATCTGTGTTTTTCATGATGTGCCCGCGTAAAACTTTTTTGCCATCCTTTTCCTCTATAAACATAGGGACTTGCGTAACTACAGGTTTGTTTTCCGAATCACATCCGCTAAGAAAAGCGAATGGATATTGTAGCATGAATGCATCAGTTACTTGGTCATTTGGCTCTTTATGATAAGGTATGTCGTACATGAGTTTAAGTTGTTTAGTGATTAACTAAGCACAAATTTCAGCATAATTTTTTACAAATAAATTACGCTGTAGCAATTAATCCTTCTTGGCAATCAATCGCAAAAGGCAACCAATTCAGCCGAAATTGAAACTGCAGGTGCAAGTAATGATCTCAGTTTAACCAAGTCAGTGTCAACTGAATGCTTTAATTGCTCCAATTTATTCTTAATGTATTTGGCATTCCATCTAAAATCTTCAAAATAGTTGAATTCCTCCTCAATTATTCCTTTTTTTTGCAGATTATGAAAGACTTTAGAGTCTAATCTTCCAGCGAGTTTTAGGTCTAGCTTTTCTGGCCATTCAGGAGTGGACTGTGTCTTTGAGATTATGTATAATTCTAGCATTATTGTCTAGTTCTTAGTTTTATTATTTGCTCATATCTGTATTCAAGTCTACTTTCGCGTAAAGTCTCCACGAACTTTTAAGGTGAACCATTAATGTGTCATCTGTGTGAGTTGGTTGATTACAAATAGTTGCATCTGCAATGCTTTTGGCTTAAAGTCTTGCTTAATTGATTTGAGTATAGAAAAAGCTTTGATTCAAATAATTTAAAGCTCCCTTTGATAAACTAATTCAGGGTGTAATTCATTCAATTTACCAGCCTTAATAATTTCGGCAATTTCCTCGTCTGCCCAGTCATGAGGAGCGTCTAATCCTTGCGCTATTCCGATAATCGTGCTTCTTTTTATGACAGATTTAATAATAGCATCAAATGTTGTTTGGTGCGGATCGTAAATATAGTTTCGGGCACAAATTGAAATATATTCAATCGTTTGATTATCTAATGAGTCAAAGGCAACACTAACATCATAAGGTGGTAATCCATCAAATTTGGCCTTTATTCCTCTAACGTTTATTAATCCACCTGTTCTATGATTTCTTAATTTTTTGACTGCTTTTTC
Organism: Crocinitomix sp.; assembly: GCA_047623705.1. Lineage (GTDB taxonomy): Bacteria > Bacteroidota > Bacteroidia > Flavobacteriales_D > Crocinitomicaceae > Crocinitomix. The sequence goes on along the minus strand of JBLHOW010000056.1, from coordinate 16,434 downwards.
CTGTGCGGCTTTAGTTTCTGGTTCTAGCCATGTTTCTTCAAACAAATAATCGGCCCTATCATCCGTGTCAATATCAGACAATAAGATTGAATGAAAGGGTGTTTCTTCTAATTCAAAATTATTTTCGACTAGAGCGTCAATTACTGAATCAAATACAATTTGCATTGCAGTTGGCGGAATAACAAAAACAATATGGTGACTTAAGTGGGACATATTATTTATAACGTTTTATTTGTTTTGTTTATTACAATTCCGAAGTACTTTTCCCTTGCTGTTTTTTCATCTATGTTTTCATTTTTAATGGCCCAAGCCACATCAAATAATTCCATTAAGTATGACATGGCAACCTTTCGAACGCGATCGCCAGGTTTGGCAAAGAATCCCGCTTGTTCTAAAACGCCATTTGTATCTTCAATTGCTTTTAGTTCTGCATAAACACTGCCTTTAGCATCATTACCAGCCATGCCATCTTCTTTGTCTAATCTCCATCTTTCATTTTCTGTTGCACCAACAAGAATTATTTTTTAGTCTATGTTAATCCTGTTGATGATGAGGTGGGTAATTGGTTTGTCTATGCGTTCACTCATTATTATCTTTTAAATAACAATAGCCTTTTATTTTTGCCACCATTTTTTTTTCTTTGGTTTTTCAGTTGAAATTCTAGTTTTTAAAAAGTCCAAATATTTAGGGTCCTCATCTGAAAATATTTCATCACCTTTAATTGCATAGGCGCGTGTTAATTCGTCAGCCGCTTTGTCTAAATTATTTAATTCAAATTGGCATTGACCAAGACGCATGTGAATAAAAGGATTTCCGATTGCACCAGGGCAGTGCATAGCATTTGCTAAATTATCCCTTCCCGCTTCATAATCTTGCCCCAAAAAATTAGAATCGCCAATTGCAACTAATATCCAAGTAGCTGCATCCCAGTCCGTTTTAGGATCTGGAATTAAATCAAATGCTTTCCAATATTTACTTAATGCACCTGAGAAATTGCCTTTATCGGCTAAGTTATCACCAGCACTGCACAGTTTTTTAATTTCTGAATGAACTTTGTCGCTTAATTCTGCCATTTAATTTATCGTATTTTAATCTAATAATTCAGTTATGATTCTTTTGCAATCTCTCCTTGAAACAAAAGTGCTCCAGTTACTTTCATTCCTTTTTTCTTAAATAAGTCAAATATTCCCATGTTTTTTTGTGAAATTAAAGGTTGTCTAAATATAGCGGTTTTTAAAGGCCATTTATTTTATGTTAAGACCTGTTAGAAAACTTAAATTATAGCCATTGATGCCTATGCAACATAGCCCTGTTGATTGATTTAGGTCTTTATTTCCTGGATTGTAAGGAGATATTTTCAAACTAACCGTTTTTCCAATCTCTAATTCTGAAATAAATTGATTATCAAGGATTAAGATTTGAAAGGGCTTATTCATAGATTCGGTTTGTAACTGAATGAGGCCGACTAATTGTCCAAAGATGGTAAATGAACTTCTACAAATTTCAATAATTTCTCCATTTACTATACTATCATTTTCAATGGTTGTAAAGTTAGTGTCTGGTGTCATTAACCTTATGTCCTCAATAGGCAATTCTTTACCATTTGTGACGTAAATTGAATCGCTTTGTCCAAAACTACAAAGGGTTATAAAAAAGCATAAAATTGTGAGGATATTTCTCATGGTTTTTTAATTCATTCCAGTATCTACATTTGCTTGAGAGAAATCTTCACCCTGAATTGGCTTATCATTCAATCTTTGAAGCATTGCTAGTTGACCAATATGTGTAAGGATGTCTGAAAATGGTCCTTGCAATAGTTTTTTCGCGTAAGGAACAGGTAATTCATTTGTGTCAAGTGCATTATCAGTTTTAATTAATTCTTCATTAAAACGCTCTATTTCGGCACCAAGCGTCAATTTGGTAGGTTGCTCAGTGTCAAATTTCTCTTCTTTCAAAAAAGTTCTGGTCGAATGGAGTACGTGATACATATGATTGATAATTTCAATTGGCGATCTGCTTCCTTTTCCTAAGCTAAATTCTCCAAAGTTTTCCTTGCTGTCACTTATTGATTTGTCAAATCGATATTTAATGGTTGCTATTGTATGTCTTAAAAATTCGTTTTGCATGTTTATTGTAATTGAGAATTCTGGTTCGAATAAAATTAGCCATTTACTGGGACCTGCAATGATAGGAGGGGCGTTTTTTGTTTCTATTCAGAATTTGAGCTGAAAACCTTTTCTTTCTCACTGATATAATTTAATCCATAAATCAGCGTTTTGATTTCAAAGTAAAATCATGCGTAAGAGAATCGTCCACTTTTTTTCAAATCCAATTCGTTTGGTTATTTTAAATGCGTTTCTTTTATTGCTTGTCGTTGTTTTAAATTTCTTCTGGCAGGTATTTTGCCTTCCTTCAGGATGGGCAACAGTCTTAATCAGCGTATGCTTTATTAACACGATTATTTATCCAATTGCTAGCAGGTTTAAAAGTATCCATTGGTTAATTGGATTTTTAAACGGCGTTTCTTTTTGTCTGTTCCTTTATTGCATCATTTTTCTTGGCGAAATGAACGCTTTTGGTCTCTTTATGATCCTTGTTGGTATTGGGTTAGGGACCTTTGTTCCTCATTTTTTAGCAATTCAAATCATTTGGAAAAGTCTTGTGAAACCAATTTCGAATACGATTAAATATGCCTTTATTACTGGTGTTATTATTTGTTTTTCAGGCACGTTCTTTATTGGCTATAAATACAAACAAGCCATTACAGATTTTCAACGTACTGAGGTTTCAAATTTTGAATCCTTAGAGAAGAGTTTCTTTAATGAGAAGATCATAGGAATGCATTTCATTTATCATACAAGGTTTTGCGAGTTTGATGGTTGGCGACCACCAATTCACGAACCTGTTTTGGTGCTAGGGATGTGGATGAATGGGGGAGTGGATCCTTTAAACTTATCCTTAGAAGAGAGAGTCGCATTGTACAAAAGGCATTATCCAGAAAATAGAATTAAGTTTGATTGTAGTTGTGCAATGGAGGAATCTTCTGCTTATCATAATGATTTGAGATTGCAATAGGTTTTTTACCTCTTACTTATCCTGCCAAAAAGCTTATTTAACAACAGTTCACGCGCTTTCTATTACGGTTCCAAAATTTTATTCCAAACCGAGCTGTTAATGCTAAATGTAACAGCGCGAAAATAATAGCCCCTGGTATTAAGTTGATAGCTATAAAGTTTAAAAATTCCAATGCCATTGCAGCTTGCGTTTCAATATTCAATCCAATTCCTTCTGAATTAAGAATCAATCTAATTGCTACAAAAATAACGATTGCTGCGAAATGAAATCCGTTTGAGAACAGGTGAATGATATATTCCCATCTGGGTAAACCGCCACTTGCTTGTCTGCTATCTTTTTCAGTCCAAGCGTCCATGGCCAGCACAAATAAATCAAGCAAAACGAATGAGATACCTATCCAAAAACTGGCAGTATCCTGTTGAATGAATAAAAACCAAATGATTAGGGGAAATAAAATAGCCCGAGCAGTATGTGTTTTATGTTCAAGTTTGCTGTCAGGATGATTAAATAATTCAAATTTCCAAATGTGGAGGTAAACTCCATCAAAGGTTGCTAAAATGGCAAATAAGATGAGACAAAATGCGCTTGAATAATATAAGATTTCCATAACTAAATTTTTTTCTTGTAAAATTCAGGATTAGGGTAGAAGCGTCAATTGACATTTGTCACAAAATTTAGTGCTTTACAATTTTTGATCTAATTCTGCTTAATGTTTCGCGGCTTACGCCAAGATAAGATGCAATGTCTTGAATAGGGACTCTTTGAATTATTTGAGGTTGATTTTCAATTAATGTTTTATACTTTTCTAAGGCCGAATCAAAGCCAAGTGTCTGAACCCGCTCAGAAAGTCTAAAGCACTCCTTTTCAACCATTTTCTGACCCAATTCTTGCCATTTTGGATGCATTTGATACAATTTTTCAAGCACTGTTTTGCTTATCACAATTAAAGTAGAATCTTCAAGCGCTTGAATAGAATCATTAGATGCCGTTTGATTTGTGAAACTTTCAAATGAAGAGGCAATTGAATTTTCAGCACAAAAGCAAGTATTCACTTCAATCCCGTTTTTTAGATAATAGATCTTTAGTAAACCGGAATTTATAAACGCAATTTTATTGCAGACGCTACCCTGTGAAATGAAATCCTCACCTTTGCTAAGCCTTTCAATTTTAAGAAATTCAGTAGCTAATTCAAATGTTGAATCATCCATTCCAACTAAACTGCTGATATAACTTTTGAAGTTTGAGAATTCGGTATTCATCTATTCGCCATTTTTTTGATAAAGGTAAAAACTCTGTTCATCATTCACAATTATTACAAAATCGGGATTAATTCTTGCCATTATTCGTATTGGACGCAAGTCATTCGTTCGTAACTCATGGGTAATAAATGTAATAATATCTGACTTTGAAGAGATCACCACGATTCCTGAATCTACTAACGTTTTCCCTTTATAGCGTTGGACATCATGAATAACATAATATAAAGTGTTATGCACTAGTTTATCCTCTAATAATTCAACTCCATTTTTATAATATATTCTCAAGCCTTCTATTCTATTTGATTCAGATAGAATGGCCGTTTTGCTTTCTGAATTGTCAAGAACTTGATGTACTAAGTTTAAAAAATGATAGTTCATATTTGGGGCTATCTATGATGCTATTAAAAGCGATATAATTTTCTTTTTAAACCGACAAATCTCGCGCCCAACAAACGATACTATTCGAGGACCTATCTATCGCTATTCCCGATTGAATCCCACCTAAAACATCTTCACCTTGACCACCGCATTTTGGGGCCTGAAAGAGTATGGTTTCACTGTCGTTAGGGAGTTTGTACCTGGAGGGGAATCCAAATTCTTCTGGATAACAGAAAAGTGATTTTTTTAATTCCTCATATTTAGGGAACTCCTTTTCTGCATTTCGGATCGTCTTTGCTTTAAAGAAATCCTCCGCAAGTTTTAAGTTGTCGAACTTTAATTTAAGCGCAATGCTTGATTGCCCTTGCATTATGGTTGGAGTAAAGAAAAAATCATAAGTTATATGAGTGAATAAAGTATCAGGAAAATGTGCAATAGCGTCCGTATAATAGGGGTTCTTCCACCATTCTAATCCATACTGATAATGTTTTAAGTCATTTGTAAAAGGTTTAGAAAATGATGCTTCGAAAGCCTCAAATTCTATTGGAAGAATATTAGCGTTTTTGAGGGCTGAATTGCAGCTAATCAAGACAAATAATATGAGAATATATTTATAGATGTTTAATTATTCTTGATGGTTTGAATAAAGATAGTTTTTTTTTAGACAGGCCTTGTGTGGCAACGAAAGTTTGCAGTTTTATTTGATTATTATTCAATTGACTTGCTTTTCTCCTACTATAAAGTATTCTGGAAGTCCTGATATAATTTCGGATTTGATAATTTCAAAACGGCCATTAATTATTAATTTTTCTAAATCTAATTTTTTATAAAACAGTGTTTTTGGTATGATTTTCATTTTACTAAGTAACCACATCAAGAGTCTTATGCCGTTTTTCTTCTCTTTCAAACAAGCCGTTGACGAAATGAAAACTCCGCCTGGTTTCAATAAGGAATTAATACGATTTAAAAGATTCGGCATATCTTCTATATAATGTAAAACATTGAATGACATGATCACGTCAAAAGTGTTTTCAGCTAAACTCTCGTCAAAAATAGAAGTTTGAGCGTAGTTTATATTTATTATTGAAGCATCATTTGCCTGTTTTTTCGCAACATTTATCATTCCTTTTGAAAAGTCAATTGCTTCGATTTTCTTTACATGTTTTGAGAACTTGTTTGTAATTGACCCTGAGCCACATCCAAAATCCAAGACGCATTTTTCGGTATCTAAATATTCCTTGGTCAATTCAATAACTTTGGATGCTGAGCGGGTTGGTTCTGGTTTCGACATGCTTGATGTTCTATCGAAAAATTTTTCAGATTTATTCATTTTCAGTTTCTGATTTGATAAGGAATTTATCGTTTATAAATATTTCCAGCAAATACTCCCCAAATAATGGCCATTATTGTATAAAGCCCGAATTCAAATAGGATGAGATTCAGTTCTTTCCCATTCACGTCTTGCTCGGCTGCGTAAGCAAATGTAACAGCCATTCTAGGTAGCAATACTATTATAAGCGCCGTTTTAATTGCTCCGAAAGTACCACTTGGGGATTTATAAATATGGGAGAAAAAATAAGTTGAGATAAAGCCCAATAATAGCATGGATGTTAGTGCTAATGGCACCATTACTTCGGGAGCCGTGATAAAATTAAAACTTTTGTATTGTTCGTCAAATAAAATGGCATGCCAAGATGCGCCGATTATAATTGCTACTATTGTAAATACAAGCCATGTTAGGCCAAATTTTCTTTTTGGACTCCATCCAGAAGTTTCCATTATTTTGTTTTTTTCCATTTATAATGTTTTTTTTATATTATAAAATCTGATTGTATTCGTCTCGGGTTTTTGATTAACCTTAAGGTGGTTTTTAATCAATCATTGGTGTACAAATGAGACCTTTATTTTCAAGTGTTTGTTGGATGTGCCGTTCTCCTAAACTTTTAGATTCCACTCTTAAAACGTTGTCTATATCTTCTGTGTCCACAGACCACTGAAGGATAGAGCGCTCGGCATTAAGAGTTTTTGCAACAATTTTCATTTGGAGTATTGTTTCAATGTCAGTGACATAAATCCAAATGAATTTCTTAGGTATGTTTTTGTTTAGATGCATAACAGTAGGTTTTAGTGAGATTGTTTAGGCGTTAATGGTTAGCAGAACATTCCCTCTTTTTCGTCCTGAATCAACATAAGTATGCGCTTCTTGTATTTGATCTATTGCATAAATGCGATCAATAACCGTTGTTAATTTTTTAGAGGCTAGCATATTTCGAATTGCGATAAGATCACGCATCCTTTGTTCTTTTTTACGCATTCCTGTTGCCGAAAATTTCAATTTTTTCTTTGTAAAAGGAGATATTAAAAGCATAGTTAGCAATGCGGAAAATTTTAAGACAGGTGTTAGAAAAATACCGCTTTCTTTTAAGTTTTTCTTGGTCTTTGCGTAGGATAGCTTTCCTACAGTATCAAAAATCACATCAAACTTCTCTGTACTATTTTCCAATTCATTTTTTGTATAATCCAATGCATTGTCGGCTCCCAGATCTTTAACAAGCGCTTTGTTTTTTCCACTACAAACTGCCGTTACTTCTGCGCCATAATTTTTCGCTAGTTGGATAGCCGCAGTACCAATACTTCCTGAAGCGCCATTGATCAAAACCTTATCGCCTTTTTTTATTTTAACTTGATCAGTGAAAAAGGCAAGAGCTGTAGATGCCCCATCTAAAATACCTGTTGCTTCTTCTGGACTGACATTATCCGGTTGTTTCACCATTAGTGCGTCAGTTGCTAAACAAATGTACTCAGCATATGCACCACAGTTTAAACCCGTTTCCGCCATTACTTGATCGCCTAATTTGAAATTCACAACTTCAGAACCTATTGCCTCAATAACCCCTGATAAATCTGTTCCAGGTGTTTTCACTTTCGGTTTTGTTAATCCTAAAAACAATCTACCAAAATACGGCTTACCTGCACGCATAAATGTGCTGGCGGCAGTTACTGATGTTGCATTTATTCGAACGAGAACTTCATTCGCCTTTGGACTGGGCTTTTCTACATTTTTAACTTGAAGAACCTCAGGCCCTCCATAACTATTTACTATTATTGCCTTCATATTATTGTTTTTAAATATGAAGCAAAGGTGCAGGTATTAACTCCGTTAATCGTTCCAGATTATAAATCGGAACAAATTTGAAAATCAGAACTTATTGTTTGAGTTGATTCCAATATGCTTTAGGTGTAATCCCCACTTTCTTTTTAAAATAAGTGTTAAATACGGTCTTAGAATTGAAACCACTATCATAGGCCAAAGCCAATAGAGTTAATTGATGTGCTGAATCACTTTCAAGTTTCGCTTTAAAATTCTCAAGGCGATACGTATTTATGTATTCGGCAAAGTTTTGTTTAAAACCTTCATTGAGTAATTGCGACATATGATTAGGAGGGAGATTCACGTATTCCGCTAACGACCTTAATGAGAGTTCGGGGTTGAGGTATAATTTATCGTCATCCATTAAGGTGCTTAATCTGATTTTGTATCGATCTAACTCTTCAACATTAAATAGTAATTTTTTCTGCTTTCGAATGGGGTCAACTGAATTCGAATCACCAAGAATTTCAGCAATGAGTTTCGTGAAGGAAGGTAAGCCATGCAAAGGTTTCGCTAATGGCTCGGTCGGCAGCAATAATACTAAAGGGTAATGATTCTCTATGGCTTTTTTGATGTATCCTAACGCAGTTTCTATGTTGTTCAATTGCGTATGACAAAGAATTAAAAAGTTTAATGCATTTCCTGCAGATGATGTTTCAAGAAAGGATTCTAATTTGGAAATTCCTTCTTCTGCTTTAGTGCTATTGCCTATCATGGCATAAGAAACGGTAGTTCCACCAAGTTTAGCTAGATAGCCTGTATCGTCATCTGGCAGATTATTGAAATAGGCCAAACCTTCATCAAGACGTCCAGATAACAAATGGCTAGCACCTATGTATACAACTGGAAACGGTAGTTCTGGTTGAAGGTCTAAGCTTCGTGTAAAATACGGAAGCGCCGTGTCATATTGCTCCATCATATAGTACAGAAAACCTTTATAGTTTACACTCACTGGCGAGAAGGGGGCTATTTCCAAGGATTTATCATTGTAGAGCATAGCGGTATCAAGCTTGCCTTCAATGGTCATGAAATTTGCCATTGTTAGATACATTGTATCAGTAGGGCGAATGCTAAGTGCATTATTTAGATGAACATAGGCTTGTTTTAAATCCCATTTTTGCCAACAACTGGTCCATGCTAAATTCAACTGAGTCTCAGGAAGGTCTTCTTTTAATTCAATAGCTTTCTGCAAAAATGGTTGTGCCTTTGTATACCCTTCGTATGCAGGAATAATTCCCATTGTTCCCATATACGTATACGCTTGGTTCACATCTAAGTAGGGTAGAGGGAATTCTGGAGATTCTTGAATAACTTCTTCAAATAGAGAGATCGCTTTAAGCGAATTGGTATAATCCAATTGCATTAAATGGAAGCGACCTTTTAGGTATTTTTTATAAGTTACAAATGGAACATCATAGGCGTCAACTAGTCTTTCTCCCAAATCGAAATGCCCTAAATGTTCTCTTAGTCTATCTGCAATAATTAAACTGATTTCGTCCTGAACTACGAAAACATTTTTTAGATCACGATCAAATGTTTCGGACCAAAAATGAAAATCATTCTCAGCTTCAATTAATTGAGCAGTAATTCTAGCTGAAGTTCCCGACAGCCTAACACTACCTTCTAAAATGATGGCAACATTTAGTTGTTTCCCAATTTCAGCAAGTGTGCTATTTGTGCCTTTAAATGAAAAAGAGGATGTTCTTGAAGTGACTTTGAGTTCTCTAATTTTTGCAAGTGCGTTTATAATTTCCTCTGTGATTCCATCAGAAAAATATTCTGCTTCTTTGTTAGAACTCATGTTCACAAAGGGCAGTACCGCTATAGATTTATTTAATTCTGAGTTCATAGGAGCAAGTTACGTTCCTCAAAGTTAATTTTTGTTTGCAAAACAACGCAAAAAATGCCGGACATAGGACCAGCATTTTTTGTTTCATTAAGTTTTATAGTATTTATTTTTGACTTGAAAACCAAGCTGGCCGCTTTAATAGAACAGCAAGCCCTGCTAATAAAACGAATATTAGTTGAGGTAAATAATTATCACCATGCTGCATATGCGCTGAAATGGTTCCACCAAGAAAGACAAAAGATGCGATTGCTCCAATAGTAAAGGTCCGTGGGATTATAAATAAGAATCCAGCTATAATTGCAATTCCTCCAAGTAAGTATATGTTATTATAGTACTCAGGGCTCAATTCTTGGATCATGTTAACATAAGGGGCAACACCTATGAGTTTAAGTGTTCCACTTACAATAAGTGAAATAGCAATAATGTATTGAAGGACGGTTCCGATCTGTTTTTTTGAAATATTCATAATAGTTCTGTTTATATAATTTTTAAAAAGTATAGCCAACGTGGAATGTTGCAAAAGGAGCTATTGGTGAGATGTCGTAATTCTCTGTGCCCAATGTATTACTCCCCGAAATTTGTGAAGTGTAACCGATCCCTGCCCAAGGTTTGAAGTAGAGGTTATTCTTGAATGGTTTGATTGTGTATCCCAAATAGGCCATTGCAATGTAGTTTGTGAATTTACTATCTCCTTCAAAATTCTTGTTTGAAATTTTATATTCTTGAAGACCCGTTTGTGCTCCAACAAAAAACTTTCTATTCACTTCGGAAAAATGATATTCAAAGAAAAAACTATAGCCTTGATTTAGGCGAGAATTCCAACCTTCATCTCTATTCAGCTTATTTGTGTTTACGAGAACATTCGGCATGTCCATTGCGTATGCTCCCAGTCCAAATAAAAGATGTTCAGATCCCTTAGGGGTCATTCGTGCATGTATACTAAAGCCTTTAAAGACATAGGTTACTGGGTCTATTTCAAGACTAAATTGAGTGCGCTCTGATTGCGCGTTTGTAGCTGTTCCTATTGTTAAAAAAAGAATTGCTAATACTAATTGTGATTTTAAATTGTACATCTATTTATTATTTATTAAGTTACTAATTAAACTATATATAAAGTATATGTAGTTATGGTTAAAAAAAATGGGTTACTTTCCCATTTCTATAAGCACTTCCTCAATCGTTTTTTGAGCAAGTACAGCTTTCATTGATTTTTCTGAGTCATTTAATAGTTTTGAAATGGTTCTTTGGGCGTTTGATGGACGTTTTCCTTCTGCTGCAATATTGAACGAAGTTTGAAATAGCGTTTTTCCGCTTTCAACCGCGTTTAGTATATCCAATATAGTAATTTGAGATGGTTTCTTTCGCAAACGGATCCCACCCAGTTTTCCTTCTTTTGTTTCAATTAAACCAGCTGCTGTAAGGCTCTGTAATATTTTAACCAAGGTTGGTTTCGGGATACTAAGAATCTCTGAAATTGACTTTGTCGATAAATATTGATAGTGCCCTTGTCGAATTTTGTCTGACACAAAAATGACAACCATAACAGCCTTTGAAAATGATAATGAATAACTCATACTATATATATTGAATATTTAGTTTGCAATATTAAGATGAATTTTTTAATTGATTGTAAAAAAATTATTTTTTTTACAATTTATTTTTCGGATGCCTTTTAATATGTATGGAATAATACATCCTAATTGATTTACAAAAGCAGGCTTGATAGGCCATGGAGAGCCTTATGCATACAGTTTTAAGAATTGTAAAGTTTACTAACGCTACTTTTGTATGTTTGCCCAATAGGAATTTTATAGGTTTCAATCTGAATACGATTCCCTTCAATGAGCTTTATCTTATCTAGTGATACGATAAACAATTTATGAACGCGCAAAAAAGAATCCTAGGGCAACAGCTCTTCAAAAACCGATATTTTTTCATGACTTACAATTATTTCTTCTTTCAAAAATAATTTGGTATAGTTACCATAAGCTTTTATATCGTTTCCCCATTGATAATGAAACGAGTAGGGGTTGTTTCATTAGATACTTCTTTAATAGAACCTTAATATTTAAATTCCTATTCCACATCATTTAGTTCTGATTTATAATTCGGAACATCTGTTTGTAATCCGGAACTTTTAGGGCAAATTATGTCCATACATTTGTGCCGTAATCAGGCTGTTAATCATAAACCAAATGACAATTAAGCAGCTGAACCCGTTAAAAAGAAAGAATATGAAAAAGTTTATCCTAATGATTGGAATTTTAGCAGCGAGTATGAGTTTTGGCGCGACTAACCCTTCTTTGAAAAATGACATAGAAGAACAATCCGTCAGCCAACCGATAAGTGAAATAGAGCCAGATGACGTTAATCAAAACTTAGTAGTTGTCAGCTTTTATATCAAAGATCTTCATTTACATATTATTGATATTGAAGTATCTCAAAATCAATTGGTTCAACTAATTGTTCGGGAGTTGTCAGCACGATTTATCAAAAAAAAGTATAGTGATACGAATGTAAATAGCTTCAAGTTTATCATCCGATAAGCTAAAAAAAAATAAATAATCAACATTAAATACAAGAATTATGAAAGCAGCAATATGTACTAAATACGGTAAACCAGAAGTTTTACAAATAAAAGGCGTTGATAAGCCAACACCTGCAGTCGATCAAATATTATTGAAGATTCATGCCTCATCAGTAACTTCTGGAGACGCTAGAATTAGAAGAGCCGATCCATTTATCATCCGATTAATCTTTGGATTTAAAGGTCCAAGAAAATCTATTCTAGGCGTGGTTGTGGCTGGCGAAATTGAGGCAATAGGAGCAAATGTTTCCAAATTCAAAGTTGGAGATAAGGTCTTTGGAACAACAGGAATGTCATTTGGAGCACATGCTCAATACCAAAGTATTTCAGAGGATGGAACCTTGGCTGTGATTCCAGAAAATATGTCTTATGAAGATGCTGCTGCAATTCCATTTGGTGGTACGGCAGCCCTTTATTTTTTGAGAAAGGGAAATGTATCGAAAGGGCAAAAGGTATTGGTTTTTGGAGCATCAGGAGCCTTGGGTACTGCAGCTGTTCAATTGGCTAAAGAACGCGGCACAGAAGTAACTGCCGTTTGCAGTGGGAAAAATGCAAATCTAGTGCGTGATTTAGGTGCAGACAAAGTTATTGATTATACCAAAACTGATTTTACTGAGAATGGTGTGAAGTATGATGTCATTTTCGATACAATTGGAAAAAGCACATTTGGGAAGGGGATGAAATCGCTTAAAAAGGACGGGACAATGTTATTAGCAAGCGCTAGCGTTGGATTAATGATGCGTGGTGCGGTGAGATCAATGTTCGGAAGGAAAAAAGTGCTCTCTGGAGTGATCAAAGAAACGGCGGAAGATATGCGTTTTTTCAAAAAATTGATTGAAGCTGGAAAACTAAAAGCAGTTGTAGATAAAGTGTATGCATTGGAAGAGATCTCACGCGCACATGCTCATGTAGATGGGGGACATAAAAAGGGAAATGTGATCATCAATATGAATCATGCTTCATAATCCGAAGTATTAGTGTTGATATACAAACAAAAAAACATGAAATATGAAAACAGCAAAAAATAGAAAATATTCAAAAAGCACAATACTTATACTGATCTCAATGAACTGGGCAGTGATGCTTTTACTCACAAGTTATTTTGTGAATGACAATGACTCCTTCACGTCCATTTTATGGACACTGATAATTGGCTTTGTACTTCAATTGGGTTTTCTGTCTGATCAATTATCGAATAAAAAGAAATGAAAACTATAATGAAACCGACTATGCGATTAGCAAGACAAGCAGGATTCCTTTATTTACTGTTAATACCTTTTGGAATCTTCGGAATCCTCTATATTCCAATGCAATTTATTGAGCCAGATGATATCATGTCAACAATGGACAATATAGCTGCAGATAGATTCACATTCCGTCTCAGTATAATTAGTGCTTTGGTGGCACAATTGATTCAAATCCTGGTGGTGTATACTCTTTATCAGTTGCTCAAGTCAGTTAACAAAAATGTAGCGATACTAATGGTGATCTCAATTCTGGTAGCAGTGCCAATTGCCATGTTGAATGAGTTGAATCATTTTGCGGTGCTAGAATCTATAGGAAATGCAGACCAAGTATCCTTGTTTTTAAAATTACATCACTACGGCGTTGTAATCGCTCAAGTATTCTGGGGTATATGGTTGTTCCCTATGGGTTATTTAGTCTATAAATCAGGCTTTATTCCAAAAATTATTGGAATTTTATTAATGATCGCTTGCTTTGGATATTTGATCGATTCTTTCCTGGTCTTCATAAATATTGACCTTGGATTCGTTCTAAGTGAATTTACATTTATTGGTGAAATTGCGATTATACTCTGGTTACTGATCAAAGGTGTTAAAACAGCTTAGTATTAGATTCAGGTGCTATAAAACCAACAGTACTTTTGCTCATTTCAATTAACCGGGCAGTAATGGCTTTACTCAACAGTTATTTTGTGAATGACAAACAGGCCTTCATGCCCATTTCATGAACATTTAAAATCGGCTTTGTACTTCAATTGGGCTTTCTATCTGATCAATTAAAACATAAAAAGAAACAGTAAGAGGGGCAATGTTCTCCATAATAAAAAAACAAAAAAATGATATTATCAAAACTTCAAAACCAAGAAAAGGCTTATTCAAAAATGGCAGGTCTTATTTATTTAATTATTGCCATTATTGGTGGATTTAGTATAGGCTATATGCCAACTGTAATAGTTGCCGAAGGAAACGCAGCGCTCACATTTCAAAACCTGTTAGAAAATCAAGAACTATTTAGATGGGGTATTGCAGGAGATATGGCAGTAATCGTTCTAGAAATTTTACTTACTGCAATGCTCTTTCATCTTTTTAAAGCATATAGTAAGACTGGAATGACCATTGCTACTTATTCTCGAATGGCCATGGCTATAATCATGGGAATCAATCTTCTTAATTATATGGTTCCTGCAATAATTATGATGCAACCCGAATTTCTCAGTGCATTTAGTTCTGAGCAGTTGAATTCCTTGACGCATCTCTTTTTTAAAATTCATAAGTATGGGGAGTTGGCTTGGCAGATTTTCTTTGCAATTCATCTTTTCACGTTGGGTTATGTGATCCGAAAATCAGGCATAGCATCCAAATGGCTTGGTCTTATCATGTTGATAGGAGGAATTGGCTATGCAGGGGATACCTTTATTCAGTTCACATTAATGAATTCAGAAGTACTATCTATCTTGTTTTCATCTCTGCTGGTTTTGGCTGTAATAGCTGAGTTCTGGTTTGCCTTTTGGTTGTTGATTAAAGGGAAAGGCAATAGTGCTAAAACTTAGTTGAGCGGGATGAAAATGCTTAGGATAGGAGGATATAGATTAATTATTCTGGAGCTAGAATTAATTCATGGTAATCCGTAGTGATTCTAAAATAATATTCAATCAGATAAATAAATGGGGGGTTCACACCCCCCTAAAACTCAAATACTCGCAACAAAATCTGCGAATACTTTTTTATGAAGGTCAAGATCCATGTTAGCCGAAAGTGATACACGGGCAATATAATCTTTATCGCCTTCTTTGGTAGTTCCTTGCGTAGATGTTGCAGGTATCGTCCAATAACATCCCTTTAGTTGCCCATAGCTAACACAGTGCTTACTTTCATCAGGGATTTCTGTAATCATTAAATTGATTAATTTAAGATTCAAATCTCTCTTATAAGCTTCTCTTTCTTCGTCAGTATCTCCTTTAGTTGGCAAGTCTAACGAAAATACAGATGGCGTAAACCCTTCTGCAGCTAACTCTTCCGAAACAAAATTGATTTTTGCTGCAGGTAATGTATTCTTAATAAAGTTTACAAATTCGCGTGTATTTACGTAAGCATCATGAATTCTTTGTTTCATTGAAGGCAGTTGTTTTGCCAATAATTCCATTTGAAGATCTGTTGCTTCATTATCGCAAAGTCTTAAATGCAAATCTATTTTTTCCATCAAGCCTTCAGCTTTTTTATTTCCTAAACAATAGCCTGCTGTGCAAAGCCCACCAGATGGAAATTTAGATCCACTAGCAAATGAAATTGTTCTAACAGTTGAAAGAATATCAGCATCCCCTAAAAAGTGAACGTTGGGACAAAATGTTTGATCTAAAATAAAAACAGGATCGATCGCAATAGCACCAGAAGCCGTTTTACGTTCTTGACTTAAAACATCTCTTAATTGAATGAGATTCGGAACTTCAACTCTAGGGTTTGTTGGGATTTCAGCAATTATATAAGGGACAGCATCTTCTTTAGCAATTCTTTCTAAAACTAAATCAATGCTTTGAACCATATCGTTATCACCATCAACTGGTAAATCCATCACAGCCACATTATCAAGGCAAGCAGCAACGCGTCTAGCTTGGTCATTTGTTCCACCATAACAATTTGGAGGAACAATAATCTTGATCGCCTTTCCTTTATGATTTTCAACTGCATTATGAACTAAGCCCATCAATATGGCATATTGAATTGAAAGTCCACTAGAAGCAATTAATGCGGTTGTATTTGTACCACATACTTTATTGATTGAATCTATTACGGCTGCTTTATTAGCAGTTACATCACTTTGACTAGTATCAGTAGAAGAATTATTTATTAGAGATCTGAGGGCTACAAGAGAATTTGCTGGTGTCATTGCAATT
>JBLHOW010000055.1:0-41843 GCA_047623705.1 Crocinitomix sp. | reverse complement strand
AAATGCATAGAGAATAAAATTCAAATACTCCTCTAAAATGGTCAATTTTCCGCCACTTTTAGAAACGTTATATCTCGATTGAAATATGAACCAGTAAACCAAATAAACCAATACTGGAATAATCATCATCAATATTGGTAATTCCGACTCAGGTTGGTCTCCTTTAGGGTTCCAGCCAATAGCTAGATTCCCTAGGTAAATAATCAAAATCAGTCCAATTCCTATTGGTAAAAAATAGTGCACACGCGTTACCCAAATTGATGGCAAATAGTGCAATAAATAATCGTCTATTTTTTTAAATAATTTCACGTGTATTGGTTTTAATCGTTAAATAATCTTCTTGTAGATGAGCTAATATTTCGGAAATACATCACTTTTCCACCTTTTTCTAAAACAAATTCTAAAAAGGCTTCAGCGCTTAAATCTAAACGTACTTTAACATGAACTGTTTTACCTACAATATTCAATTCACCATCTTCTGGTATCAATTCCTTTAATAGGCTAACATCTAAATCTGTTTGAATTTCAAATTCGTTGAAGGTTCTTGATTCGCCAATTTTCCCAACTTCTCCGGAATAAATCATTTCGCCCTTTTTGAGGAAAACGATTGAATCTGAAACATTTTCAATTTCGTGCAACTGCTGTGAGCTCAATATTACGCTTACATTTCGACCAGGTTCTGTGACAATATTTCTCAAATCCGCTAAGAATTTTTCTTGCGCATTAATATCTAGATTTGCAATTGGCTCATCTAAAACAAGCAACTCGGGGCTACCAATTAGCATTTTCGCCAATTGAAACCGCAAGCGATAACCTGTAGAAATTTCTTTCCATTTTAAGTCAGCATATTCTTGCAAGCCCAATTTTTCAAGCAGTTCATCAACCATAAAATCGGCTTCATCTCCAACAATTCCTTGAATACTGGCCTGAAAAATCAAGTTAGATTTTAATAATCCATGCCATTTAGGAATGCGCTGTGAAATATAGGCCACTCTCGAACGAATATTTTCCCAAGTTAAAACCTCAACTTCATTCTCTCCAAAATATGAAATGGAACCTGTGTCATGCGAAAGTTCACCCGCAATTATTCTTAGAAGTGTGGTTTTACCATTTCCGTTTTCACCAACAACTCCCGTTATTTTTCCAGATTCTAGCGCCAAAGTAATATCTGCCAAAGTAAATGCTCCATTGGGATATTGTTTAGTTAAATCTGTGCATGAAAATAATTTCATAAATGTGATTCAGTTAATATATAAGTATTTGTGTGCCTTTTCGTATGGAAAAATACGTTTTTTATTTTCAGTATTGAGTTGAATTTGGGATTAATTTATTATTCGGATGAGTTCCAATGAAATTCGATTCTTAAATAGTGTCTGGTTGGAAATACAGCAAAATTAAAAAACATTCCTTTGTGTCTATTTCCCGCCAAACACTTAATAGAATAAAAAAAGGATACTACGTTATGAGAAGTATCCTTTTGCGATAATATAAATCTATAATATATTGGGATTAGTGTTAATTGATCTCCACTTCAAATATATGGTCTAACTGCAAGATGTAGCCGAAAAATAATCTTAACGGTTGGTATTATTGAGCGAATTGTTGCATGTTCATATTGAACATAAAAAACGACCTCGTTTGCAATTTTTAGATACTAGCATGCTCAATAATGTATTGTCATTACAGGCTGAATTATTGACAATAAAGGATCTAAGCGATTTTTATTGCGGAAAAATAATTCAACAATTGGTTTGCCAAGAGTTAATTTCGATTCATGAGGATCTCCTTATATTCCTCACTTTTGGGTTCGAGAAAAAAAAGACAGTAGTTCGGAAGTGGATTTAATTTATCCCATGGGAAAACATATTACTCCCTTGAAATAAACTAAGGTACATTAAAAAGTCATTGCACTAATTTATTAATCCTTGTGGCCATCACTCTGCAATACGCATGCATGTCGAGAAATTCAGCATAGAAAAAAATAAAACACCAGGCATTGAAAAACCTTATTCATGAATGAATTTACCATATTATTTAGGCACAAAATTACCTGAATACATAAAATGGTTTGTTTCAAATTATTAACACAAATGAAATCCTTACACTTGAACCGTTCCGTTCTCAATTCGAACGATTTGATCTGAAATTCGATTGGCTTGTTCCATATTATGCGTCACAAAAATTATCGTCAACTTTTGTTTTAAATGAAGCACCAAATTTTCAATGGCTCTAGTAGCTATTGGATCGAGAGCTGATGTAGGCTCATCTAATAATAAAATTTCTGGCTCTACTGCTAATGCTCTAGCGATACACAAACGTTGCTGCTGACCGATTGATAATTTTAAGGGAGAATCTTTAAGCCTGTCTTTTACCTCATCCCACAAGTGGGCCATTTCAAGATACTTTTTAGTTACTTGAGGTCGCTCTTGTTTTTTTAATTTCTTGTTGTGTTTAATTCCAAATAGTACGTTGTCTTCAATCGTTTTTGGAAATACGATTGGTTTTTGAAATACCATTCCAACTTGCGTCCTTAAAAGTGCCACATCTATAGCCTTTGTATAAATATCAGTTTTACCAATTCGCACAACTCCTGCCGTACTGAAGCCCTCAGTTTCATCATTGATTCTATTCAAACTTCGCAATAAAGTAGATTTACCACCACCGGATGCTCCAACAATACAACAGATGGAATTTTTATAGAAATGCAAGTTCAAATTTTTAAGCACTTCTTTTTTCCCATAAAAAGCACTAAAGTTTTCAATCGCTATTATTTTTTCTTTTTCAATCAAACTCATCCTCTTTCTACTTGTTTTTTGAAACGAATATACATTGATAACAAACTAAAAATTAAAACGAAGCAAAGTAAAACAAAACTTGCTCCCCAAGCGTTTTCTAATGCTTTTGGATTTGTGGCTTGTTGAGACAAGGCTAAAATGTGCGTCGGCAAACTTAAAACGGGTTCAAACAAGGAACCTGGCATGCCAACACCTGAAAAGGCTGTTGCAATAAACATAATAGGGGCTGTTTCTCCAATTGCGCGTGCCATGGCTAATAAATAACCGGTTATTGCGCCGCCAATACCTTTCGGAAGAATAACTTTAAACACCATTTCGGTCCGTGTTAACCCCAAGGCTAATCCATTTTCCCGATATAAGGTTGGCACACAATTAAAGGCTTGGAAACTTGCAAGGCTAATTGTGGGAACCATCATAATTGCCAAAATAACTGAACCTACAAACCATGAAATTCCAGTGTTCAAAAAGTTTACAAAAAATATCAAACCAAACAATCCATAAATAACTGATGGAATACCATTTAATCCATACAAAATAATTGAAGTTAACTTTTGCCAAAATGGATGTTTAATATATTCACTTTTAAATAGTGCGAAACCAACTGCCAATGGAAAACTGAGAATGGATGCTACCAAAATCATGAGTAAGCTTCCTAATATCTGATATTTTATTCCTCCATCTACTCCAAAACTTCTTGAATCAGACGTTAAAAACTCAAAATCAACTGCTCCTATTCCTTTATTGAAAAGCACAAAAAACAAAAAGAATAGCAACATTAGACACAAGAATGTCACAGACAGTCCTAGCTTAGAATAAAGTTGATTGCGCAGCTTCCTACTCATACAAACGTTCTTTATTTTTGTATTGGAATTGGCCTAAAAATGTCAATACCAAAACGAAGAGCATTAATAAAAAACTCATAAAAATGAGCACACTAAAATGAGTAGATCCAAAGGCAGACTCTGCAACTTCTCGTCCCAACTTTGAGGTTATTGTTTGCCCCGAGCTAAGCATATTGTAAATTGGACTTGGAATTTTATCTAGACTCCCAATGACTAACATAACTGCCATGGTTTCGCCAAGCGACCTACCTAATGCTAATAAGACGGCACCCTTAATCTCAAAGCGCGCTATTGGAAGCAATAAGGACTTAATCACCTCAAATTTATACAAACCTAATCCAAATGAAGCTTCTCTATATTTATTGGGAATATTTTGGAGTGCATCATCAACCAATGTAATTATTGTAGGCAAAATCATAATTGCTAATATGATTCCGGCTGTAAAAATTGTACGCCCTGTTGATAGATCAAACAAGTGTTCTATTGCGGTTGAGAAATAAGCCACCCCGATTAATCCAAAAATAATGGAAGGAATTCCTGCCAATAATTCAAGTAATGATTTTACAATGAGTCGCCATTTTTTAGGTAATCTTTCACTAACAAAGATGGCAGTGAATACACCAATTGGAACAGCAAAAACCAATGAAATAAAAGTCACCATTAGAGTTCCATAAATCATTGGTAAAATACCATATTGACCTTTGGCAGCATTCCATTTAGTAGAAAATAAATTGGACCATTCTAGTTGCAATACTTCTTTACTGCTTACAAGTAAAACGATTACAATAATTAGCACAATCAGGGCAGATAATAGTGCACTGCCATAAATATAATTTTTTCCTATTTTACTCCGTAATGCGGACATAACCTTGTGACTCTACAATTTTTTGCCCTTCATTACTTAACAGAAAATCTATAAACGTTTTCAAATCGCCTTCAGGTTTACCATTTGTTATGATAACTAGATCTCGGCCAATTGGAAATTTATTATTTACTATATTTTCCAGGCTTGGATGAATTGTCTCTCCTTCTTCCGTAATAATACCCAAGCCCTTCACATCATGATTCATCCAAGCATTTGACAACATTCCAATTGCAGCGTCACTTTGAATAATAGAAGTTTGTTCCTCATTATTTGAACCTAAGACTAGATCTGCTCCGTCAGCAACGGCTTCTTTATCTCCTAATACGACTTCCATAAAAATATGCCGCGTACCTCTTGACGCTTCCTTATCAACACATAAAATCTCTCGATCAGGTCCGCCAACCTCTTTCCAATTCGAGATTTTTCCTTGATATATATCACCAATTTGCTTTAGTGTCAATGCTTGAATTCCAGCAGCATAAATTTCAGAAGAAACCACTGGAACTACAGCGTCTCTACCAATTGAAATTTCATTAAAATTAATGTTCGGAAAACTTTCTTTTTCGTCCTTAGTTATGTCCCTTGAAATCATTCCCATCTCAATCTTCCCTTCACCTAATTGATTTATGCCCACACCAGAACCTCCCCATTAACTATAATATTTAGCTCAGAATTACTTGAAACAAACTCTTCTGCGGCAATCGAAACAATTGGCAAAACGGCAGTACTACCAGAAATATTTATAGAACGTGACTTTTGACAGCCCACGAATGAGAAGAATAATGCAAGAACAAGGGTTGATTTTAATAACTTCATAAATGTAAATACGAAAAAAATTAAAGTTCGGATTAATCAAGTTGACGTTTTAATACAAATAGACTTACAGATTGTATTAAGATTAACAGAATTAGTAGAAAATCATGTGCTAATAAAACCTCGACTATTTTTAAAATAAATTGTCTAGATTTTAAAACCTGATGTTGAAACAAAAATCAACAATTAAGTTAGCAGAAGATATTCATTCGTGTTTTAATTGAAGCAAAAACGTTGACAGAAAACCTGCGTGAAAAATAAGATCGTATTTTTTTTAAATTAGACTTCGAGTTCCTTGCGCCTTGCGCTATAAACCAAACTGCTATTGATGTCGTTTTTTAAAGATGTGGAATTTGAAATATTTTTATCAGGGGTTATAGTGATTACGTCCTGCAAGCATCTGAATTTTCTACAATCAGATATTTGTTAAAGCCTGTTCAAATTGAGAAATTGGATCAAGTCATTCAAAAATTAAAAATAAGGCGCAGGAACTTATTAGAGAAGTCCTCCTAGAAATTAATAAAAAAGTAAAAGAACGAACATTATAGCGTTTAGAAGAAAAACATTTCTTAAAAAAAACAAAACCCCTCACTATAAAATAGTAAGGAGTTTTTCATAAATAATTACAGACGCAACAGCATCTTCTAATTCTTAATATCCAATTGTTTTAACTCTCCATTTGGTGTTAAAAAGAAATACTCGTTATCGGATTTTTGAACCACCGTTTTAGTCTGTTGTTTCAGTCTTTTGTATTCTTCCCGATTAACAACAAGTTTTACTTCATACATCACCTGAATAACAGGTTCAAAAATTGTGGGATTTAATACAAAATCATACTCCTTTTCTACAATAGGTTGATAATAGAGCGTAGTTGATTTACCGGATTGCTTAACATTGGCAGCTTTTTTAATATTTAAAGAAGTACTGGTATAGGCCTGATATGAATTGTACATCTCTACAGGATAGACCACAAGGTAATCGTCAATAATGGTTTTCTCAATCGAATCGAAGTTTACGCCTAGGATAGTCTGATAATTTTTTAATTTGGTTTGCAATACAGTCTTGGCTTTAATCATCATGTCATTTTTTACCTGATCTAGTTTATTTGAAAAATAATCTACCCGTACCAAATCGTATATTTCGGTAGCAGCAAGCGCAGCAATAATTTCATTGAGGAGTCCTGGATCAGTATACTTGATGTGTATATTTTTTTTGAGCTCAAAACCAATCGGAATTTCGTTGTACGTTTTTTTGCTAAATATTTTTCGCTCAACTTCATATTCATACATTGGAACAAAAGAAACCATATCAATATACGTTTCAACATTTGATTTTGAATTAATCTTTTCTAATACCGGATTTATTCTGGCATCTATTAATTCATTGACCTCCTTTGCTGTTTTCCCCATTTGTGTAACATTGAATATGGCGACGTACGCATCTGCTTTTACATTTGCCAGCCCCTTAACGGTGATGTACATATTTGAATTGGATGGGTAGTTAATATTAATTCCAGGTGTCCCAGGAGTGACACCCGGAAGTTGATTTAAATAATTTACGTTCCCCGAATGTTGTGCAAAAATTGTGCTTGAGCAAAGCAGGATGATAAATAGTTTTATTGTAATTTTCATAGTATCAATTTTTATTTTTTAAGGCAATACTATAATTATGATTGATGTTCTGTCTTGAAAATTGTTGCATTGGCTTTGCAAATCATTTTGCAAACTGCAAACGGGTTAAAAACTGTTGTTTTAAAGATGGATTATTTAAATTTAGATAGTGCCTGAATGAAAAAATCGCGGCTTTTTCATGACATTCAAGAAAACGAATTGCAATATAAATTGAACAGCAGTAGTTCAACATTGTATAATATTCTACAAAATTGGTATTAAAGTATAGGCGCACATAATACCATCTCATTTTGATGCCATCTGTCCATTAATAAATAGAATGTGGTGCTTAATAAACAAATCTTAAATATTTTAAGAATAGTCCCTATCCTTGGATGAACAATAAAAAAACATAAAGATGAAATCAATTAAAAAATTTACTGAGAAAAAAATTAAAAACACTGCCGCAATTAAGGGTGGAGGGAAATTGACTGATCTTATTGAACTTTCTGAACAGCTTGTGAACATGACAGTAAAAGACGTTAACGAATTAAGTTAACACACTGAATTAGATACTTTTAATCGTGAATTTTAAGCACTAGAAAGTAACTCGTTATTTAAGAAATGAGACTGTCCAAAAAAGGCAGTCCTTTTTCTTAAATCAATTTTATTTGTCAAAGCGTTTCACTGGCTTTAATATTCGTCTTTAAATCTCAAATTCATCTTTTCTCCAAATGCTTATGTATACGGAAGGTAGCCCACAATAAACAGCAATCTCAGGTTTGTCTAATTGTTCTTCAAGATTATGATTAGTATATGTAGCCAAATTTACTTCCTTTAAATTGGGTAAGGTATTTAAGACGCGAACATCTGACACTCGTGTATAATACAAATCAAGGAATTGTAATTTTTTTAGAGGTTCTAAATGTTTTATGTCACTAACGTCACTTTCTGCAAGAGTTAAGACTTTTAAATTTGGAAATTTGTGCAAACCCTCTAAATCCAATTCGGTATACACGCTCGATAAATCCAATTTTTTAAGGTTTGGTAATTTTTTAAATGTTGAAAAATTTTCAATTTTAGAATTAAATAAATCCAGTACTTTAAGCTTTTTTAGCCTTGTCAACTTAAGTTGAGGACATCCTTTAATCCGTAAGTATTCCAAATTAGGAAATTGCTCTAGCCTTTTTATTTTACAGTTGTAACTGGTAATATTTAGACGTTTTAAATTTTTCAATTTTGGAAGAGAATTGATGTCAATACTTGGCTCTGACATGTCGCCTCCGATTTTTAACGATTTTAATTTCTTTAGCTTCTCAAATCCTTTAAAATTAACACCCGTTTCTAAAATTAAAAATTCTATTTTTTTTAGATTTCCCAAATCTAACGTACGCTTCTTATAATTAACCTCTAATGATAATTTTTTCAGGTTCTTAAGTGTAAGAATATATTCCGCAGTTTTTACTGGAATTCCATAGGCAATTTTTAAACTTTCTAAGGCTTTAAATTCTGCAATTAAATGGGGTGATTTGATCTTATTTGAATCATAAATATCCAAAACCTTTAATTGATTTTTTAATGGAAGAATTTTTTCAAAAGAGTTAAATCGCGTATCATTCTCTCCATAATTTTGCACGTAAAAATTATTCAGATTTTTAAAAGACCCAAAATATTTACTTTTCTTTATTATCGAATTAGTAAAAGAGATTCTTTCAATCTGTGCAGCAATTGCTATGAAAGCGTTTACATAAACTTTTGACTCACTAAATAATAAGTGTTTTACACATTTAAATTCTTCAATAAAGTCAATCGTTTTTTCGGTGTAATTATCTAGTTGTAATTCGTGAATGTATTTCTGAAGAGATGAGACCATGCGCACGTCCAGAGGTCGTTTCCCTTGGTTTAAAACACAAGTTATTTTTTTATTTTCATTATTATCTTGTATTGTTTTATCTTCAATTTTCGAGTCAGAATCAATTGTAATCGCACCAAGTCTCGGAAACTTGGTAAGTCCTGCAATACTACCGATTTGGCAGTTTCTAAATTCAATAGCGCCTAATGAATCTGAAAAAGGTAAAAAAGTAACATCCTTAAGATTTGAATTGTAAATACTTAAACGCCAAGTACTCTTTTTAGCTGTTTTTTTAGGCTGATGGGTAAATGTTATTTTATCAAAAATTAGAAGTGAAACCGGTTCAATATCATTAATATGTTGAATATTATCTATATGGCATTTTCTGAACTCAACTTGTACAAAACCTTTGACATTACTTTTTTTAAAACATCTTAAACAGGATGCATCAAATTTCATCTTAGTAAATTTAAGATGCCCTGGAACTTTTCCTTTTGTGTCGCAATTGTTATTTTTAAACACAACATTATTAAGTTCTAAATCGTAACAATTTAAATTCAATAATTCAGCAAAATTTGGAATCGTTGAATTCTTGATTTTTAAAGTACTTAATTCTTTCAGATATGGAAATAATTTAGAAAAATCCGCTATAATCAAATCGTCAAGTCTTAAACGACTAATTTGTTCATTCCGCATTGAGTAGGTATTTTTTTGATTGGGATCGTAAGAATCTCCAAATCGTTTTGCTTCAAGTTTAACACCTAATATTTTCTCTAGTTTTCGGATTGCTTTCATTTTTTTTAGAATTAATGCCAAAGTTTGTAAGACGATATCTGTTAAATTTCTCATCCAAACTCTCAGTAGCTTTTAGGGTAAAGCCATTAGTCAATTTCAAAAATAGAAATTTTATACTACCGATTCAAAATACTTCTACGAATGATAATAAAGTAAATAGCTGAACAAATCTAACCCTGTAAGCGTAAATCAATAAAATTATCGATACGAACATTGGTCAATTATCGAACCAGACCTATTGACAGTCATGCTTTTTAGCGGAGGAGGATATTTGCTCGCATTTGGCCTATTGAGGGCCAACGTATTCTTCATTTGATTCAATATAATCTGAGCCCGCATCCCATCTCCATGTATTCCATAATTCAAAATTCGAATCAAACGGTCCTTGAAGGAAATCATCCCAATATTTAACCTCTTGACCTGTCCAATCAACCTTCACCTTTGTTGAAAGCAAATATTCATGTTCTTTAAAAGAAGCTAGCATTTCCGCAAAATCATTCATTACTTCAATTGAATGTTGAACATAAATCTCTGGGCTATTTCCAGGTTGTTCCATATTATTAATTTTTTCAATCCCAGCCGTTACAGCAATAATCAATGAGTCACAGTTTATAGGACTATTTTCATCATTATTAGAACAATTCAAAAAGAGATCATGTGTGTTCATTACAATGTCCATTTCGTCAGAAACTTCGTGATAAAAAACCCATATCGAATCTGATAAATTTTCTGGCAGATGTCCATCTATTATCGTAACATTCTCATTATAAACAATTTCGCCTTCCGATTGCGTTTTGTTTTCTTTTGGGCTATTATTTTCGGATGGATTCGAACAGGAATTAAACAGAATAATTGCAGGTAAAATGAATAAACGAAGAAGTGCTTTATACATAGTTCTAATAATTGTTTGGTTAAACTAACATCTACGTTAATGATTACTCACACAAAAATATGAATATTTTCTATTGCCTTAAAAACAAAAAAGCTCGAAGCAGGTCAAATATCGAAATAGACCTATTGACAGGCAGGCTTATTGGCGGATGACATTTGCTTCTGTTTGAATCAAATCGGTGCTAGACCATAAAGATATAACGTTGGAAATTGCAATTAAAATTGACCTACCAACTGCGGGATTATGAATACCAAGGACAAAAGAGGTTTTACTGTTGTTGCCGAGGATATCGGATTGTGAAAATATACATTTGAGCAAAATGTAACGCCAAACTCGTATGGATGCGTATCGTGCTGATTTTAACTTACTTTGATTATTATTTACCTATTAGGGTTGATAAGAAATATTATCTTTGATATAAGTAAGTATATGATTTTTAATCATCATTTCACAAAACCCAAAACGATTTAATGAGCGTGAAATACGCACTTTTATTTCTTTTACTGTCGTTCGCTATCCCGGAAAAAGCGAGGTGTGCTAATATCCAGAAAATTGATCAAATAATAGATTCACTAAGCAATTTAGATGATCGATCGGGTGATTTAATTTTGATTTTGAATGAATTAGACAGTATGTCTAGATCGATTGGGTATAATCCAGGAATTATTTATGCGAATATAGAATTGTGTTACGCATACAGAATTATTGATCCAAATAAGGTCTATGACCATGTGGGAATTACGGATAAACTTTTGGAGCAAGACCCCGAGGCATTTACACTTTCAAACCTCGTTAAACATTACCTTATAAAAGGATATAATTTAGGAGATAGAGGGAATTCTTTTCAAGAACTCAAAATGTATTTAAAAGCGGATTCGCTAGCATTAGAAGACACTACTGGGCGTTTGAGACAAGGGGTGAATTTTTTGTTGTCAAGTTATTATATCTCAGAAAAGGAATATGAAAAAGCGCTGGCAGTTAATGCAAGTCTCATTGCATATTATAAAGATAGGGATGATAAAATGGGGAAACATTCTTATGTAATGTCTATCCACAATGCTGGATCAATTCATCTTGAAATGAAAAACTATGATAGTACAGTCTATTATATGTTGAATGCGCTGGACAATGGAATAGGTGATTATGCGTCAGGTCCCTGGCTAAGTTATTTAAATTTGAGTCAATCCTATATTGAATTAGGTGAGCTAGGAAAAGCGGACTACTATTTAAAATTATTTGAAAAGAATCCACAGCCCTTGTTTTCTCGCAACTGGGTACAGTATCATCTATTATATGGAAACTTTGAATATAAAAGAAATGCATTTAATGAAGCTTCTCTCCATTTCGAGAAAGCTTTAATGAAAGCCGATTCTATTGATTGGTTGAAGGCTTTGGAAACAGCTAATTTTTCAATTTTGAAATCGGAACTTTCTTCACAAAACCAACCTCATTTAGTTAGGTATTTGAAAAATTTTGATTCCATAAAAAATATTTTTTCAAATAAAAATACAGAGAAATATGAGAAGCAATTACTAATACAGTTTGAGACAAGTGAGAAAGAAGCCCAAATTGCCCGCTTATCTGAAGAAAACGTGAATAGAAAATACCTGACGACAAGAATAATAGCGATTTCTATATTTATAGTCCTTATTTTACTTGTGATTGTTTACAGTTTTAAAACCAAGAAAAGTAGATTATTCAACCAATTAGAGCGGGAAAGATTAACTAAGAAAATAGCAGAATCAGCTTTAGAAAAATCACTCGAAAATGTCCAAGCTAAAGCGAAACTTATCGAAGAATTGAAGGCAGATGTTCAAAGCTATAGTGCTTCTACTGTAAATGAATTGTCTGAAATATTGAGTAAAAATTATATCAGTGAATCTGATTGGGCTTCAGTAATTCTTCACTTTGATGGGTTATATGATAATTTTACACAAAAAATAAAACTTAAATATCCTACTTTGAAAACTACCGACATTCGTTTACTTGTTTTGGTCAATTTAGGATACTCAAATAAAGGAATTGCTTCTGTAAATAATATATCGGAAGATGGTGCGAAAAAAGCAAAACGTAGACTTCGTCAAAAAATGGAAGTAGAAAACCTACCCCTTTTGGGCAAGTCTTAATTCAATTTCCGACCAGACACTAAATACTTTTCGATCAATAATTTTCTGACCTCTGAACCACATTTACATAATGTAATTAAAACGGAGATATTATCAACTGGAAAAAACACACTGCGTATTTAATATTACGTTGTGAAGTAATCTCCTAAGTCATCAATTAACGCTCGATTTCACCTGACCCAAACATATACATCAGACGTATTGGAAAATCTATTTTTTCATAATGGATAGTTTAAACTAATCGATCACTTGACAATTGACATGATTCTTCACGGATTAATTCACCTAATTATCAAGCTTTTAATTTTCCGTCCCCCATTTGTCACCCCCCTCTTTTTAATCAATTAAGACGGAATATTTTAATTTGGCCCATACAACACAGTCTTTTACTTTTTTTCTGAGATTAAAGTTTTACGATTGTGCAATACCCAAAAGTTTATGCCCAATAATCCAATTACAATTTTGACTAAACAGTCATTTAATCAAACAAGGTTATCGATTCATTCATTTGGGGTCTAATACTATCTCGCTAAATAGAGATTCAGTTATCAATCAAAATAGGCTATTTAAAAATAGGCGGAACTCGAAAAGCCTTTTATAGAGTAGAGAAAAAATAAAATTTATGATTATGATAAGACAAACATTTTTATTATTGGTAGCCATTTTTTTCGGCTGTTATGCAAGTGCGCAAGACTTTTGTATGACTCCAACAACAATAAGTGCGCAAAACAAAGCGTCTTTAATTGACGGAGCAATTCCGGATTATTCGAATTATTCATTTTGCGTCAAAGTTTATGTTCATGTTGTTAGAAGAAGTGACGGCTCTGGCGGACAATCCGATTCTGACGTTGCTGAAGCAATGGGTATCCTTGACATGGATTTTAACCCATACTACATTTATTTTGATTGGAATAATGTTACTTACATTGACGACACAGAAGCCTTTAATAATCCCGCTGGGAATTGGCTAAGTTTTGCCGACCATGAAGACGGTATTGATATTTACCTCTTTGATGACCTTGTTGTGCATCCAATTACGGGCTTGGGTTATGGGCAAACCACAGGAGTTGGAGATGATTCTAAATTGATGCTTACGGGACATTGGTATGGTCCTGATTCAACTATATTTCCATTAGTTACTTCTCGCATAATTTCTCATGAAATGGGGCATGTAATGTTTTTATGGCATACGCATCACGGAACTGTTACTGAAGGTGGAGATCCTGATCAATGTCCGGAACTCGTTAATGGATCCAATTCACATATTTGTGGTGATTATATCACAGATAGCCCAGCTGATCCAGGTATGGGCTTTAATGTTGATTTAGAGACATGTGAATGGTTAGGGAGCGGAACGGATAGCAATGGAGATCCATACGATCCAGATGAACATAATGCAATGTCGTATTCACAGCCATATTGTATGGAATACCTCACATTTAAACAAAGTATAAGGATGAAAACGGCGTTGGCTGCCATTCCCCACTTACAACTAGTTTCAACGTTTACAAGTTTCCCAAATAAACCATGCAAAAAAGGATTTACATTGGGCTTAGACTATTATCCTAACCCTGTAGACAATGAATTAAACTTAGATTTAAGAAACAAACCTGATAATAGCCATTTCACTTATTATTTGTATGATAGTAATAAGAAAGAAGTTCTATCTGGTGAAAGTTCAAATAAGCTAGTCACGCTGAATACTTCAACATTAAAAGAGGGAATCTATTTTCTTCATTTTTACGAAAATGAAGAATTGACGATAGAACAAATTGTTGTCAAGCATTAGGTACTTGATTGTAAATAACTGTTTCGTTCGTTGATTTATGGACGATAAATAAAAACGGGACAAGCTCTAAAAAGAAGAACTTGTCCCGTCTTGTAACTGAGACCGCACAAATATCAAACCAGACCAATTGACAAGCATGCTTTTTAGCCGAGGATATTGAATTATGTTTACATTGAAATTTCTATATAACTGTAGAAATCCGAATTTGTCTATTTTACTTCATCTTCAATTTATCTGCTGTGGTGGTTTCTTTATCACCATCATCATAAAAAACAACATATTTTTTACCTATTTTGGCTTGAATTATGCCTGGATACCATTTCCCTTGACCTTTCCAATTCCCCATCACTTTATCACCTGTTTCAAACGTTTGTGAAGCCATTTCTTTTTCACTTTCAGAACCTGACGCTTTACTCTTAGTTAAACCGTCCGCATTAATCCATTGCGCTCCTGTCCCTTCCAACTCAACATAAAACCTTGGATTATCACCGTCTTGCTTGGTAACTACACCATTGTATGTTTTTCCTCTCATTTGAGTAGTTACTTTATCTCCTATTTTAAAAGCAGCTTCTTCAGCTACAACTTCGTTTGAACCTTTTTCCATTTGATCTGAATTCAGCCAAGCTCCTCCGCCTCCATCATAATTCACATAATATCTATTTTCAAACGCATTATCCTTTTTGGATATTTTCCCGTTTTTCCACTCTCCTCTTACCACTGTCTTGATAACCTCTCCAATTTCAAATATTTCAATAACTGCCTCTGCATAAGGTTCTCCACATTTATTTGCGGCTTCAATTCTTGTATAATCTTCAGTTTTTGACAAAACATATATCGAGAGTGCACTGATTTTATAAATACCATCTATTTTTTGGACAGCGATTCGGCAATGCCTGCTTTCTTCTTTATTCCATAATTCCATCATGTTATCCTGTACATGCTTTATTGACGGATGTTCACAAAATTGTGTCGCATAAGATGTCTTATCTTGAAATGCCTCTTCCAAAGCTCCATTTACAAGCCCTTGGCCGCTTTGATTTAGAGCAATTTCACTATTTTCATAAAAATTAGATGGCGCTGCTGTTTTAACTAAATAATAATTCATCTCTTCTCTAGATAACTCTCTCAACATTTTATGAGTATACATTATCATTTCTCTTTCATTCGAAAAAATGGGAATATCAACCTTTGGTAGCGCATCAAAACTGGCTTGAACTTCTTTTTCATATAAAACCTCGTTTAATGTAGGGATAGCCCTTAACTCGTCTGCCGTATAAGTTTCAGTAGATATGGTCTCTCTTCTTCCAATATTAGATGTTCGAAATGCTGTCCATTGGCCTTTAACTTCATTAGAATTAAAAGTTACTTTATAGTCCTGTTTTACTTTAGATAGTTCTGTAGAACTTACCTTTAAATTGTACACAGCATTCATATTAAAGCTAACCGAAGTCATTGACACCCATTGCCATCTAGGCTCTTCTGCTAAAGCGATTGACTCAACCTCTCCGACAACATCTGTATAAGATCCTCCTAAAAATTCTTGTATATCGGTTTTCACAAATGCTACTGCTTCTGCTTCTGTTGGGTTCGGAATCCCTTCGTATTCAGTATACCAAATACTTGTTTTTTGATACTTCCAACTACCTCCAGATTTCGTGTAGCTGTATTCTTTTCCACTAATTCGATCCACCCCTTCAACTTCCGAAGCTTTTTTAGTAACAACAACTCGTACATACCATATTTCTGTAAGAGAATTGTGAACTCTTCCTTCTCCTACAAATTCAACAAATGTAGATCCATCACTTAACGCCTTTGTTTTAACTGTAGCATCAGATGGTTGTGCGAATATGGTAAAACTGCAAACTAGTGCAGTTAGTACCAATAATAACTTCATTTTTTTCATACGCCTTATTAATTTGCACTTATAATAGCTATAAGTCAAGGTTTTACAACACCCTTTTGGGTAAACAGCAAATTCTACCTTGCGAACTACAGTTTTTTTTAGGGAAAGAATAGTAAGGGAACTAAAGTTTATTAATCATGCTATATAAGTCAACCTGATAATTACCATCAGCCTGTGCAAATGAAATTCATCATTTCAAGCGACTTCTATTTTAAAGAGATTCCACAGCTTACTTATTGGCCAATTTATCATGATTGATGTAGAACTGTCTTACTTTTTTCTTTGCTTTACCTAGTCTGTATAAAAACATTTCCCAACCAACTTTTCGATCCGTTTTATTAGTGATCAAATTACCCACAAAGAAGTTGGCAGTGGCTTTAAATTTAGCAATGTCATTATGAAGATCAATAATTCTAATAGATGGCATTTTTTTATCCATTTCTTCTACCATAAATGCTTCAAAGGCACTTAATGAGAGTCCTGACTCTTTTACTTTTGAATCCATGAATTCTGAAATTGATTTACCGCCGTAAGACATTTCCTCAGTAATGTGCGTTTTATTCCTGGTATACCCTTTGGCAGTTTCGTGTTTTGCAGGAATAAAAAAGAAAAATTTATGAGTCCCAACAAAGACTCCACTCACAATCCCCTCTAAGCCCTCTCCTGGCATGGCTCCAGTTTTTGGGGCAATTACATAATCAACTCCTTCTATCATATTTTAAATTATTTGTCTCGTAAATTTATTATTAGTGAATTACACTTCTTATTTAATTTAGTTTTCAATGCTAAGAGATCGACCTTGCCCCCTTTCTTGGAGTTTTGAATTACCGCTCCGCATGTTTTGCAACCGTTGGTTAGATGAAGTACTTGATGAAGATTTGTTCTTTTCAGTAATTCGTTTACCCGTCACAATTGGGTTTTGATTTTTTTAAAAAAATTGCTTTCTATTGAACAATCATGATTTTTGTGTCGAACAATACCTCGTCAACATAAAGTGTATAGTAATATGCGCCAGGTGCAAGTCCTTCAGCATTAACATGCTCTTGTCCGTAGCTGTTCTCAAGAATTTCAATATTGGATATAATTTGCCCCATATCATTACTGATTACTAGATTTCCGCCGTTCGCATAAGAAGGAATATAGTACTTAATCATGGACGTATTATTGAAAGGGTTTGGAATGTTTTGATATAAAATTGGAGATTCAACAAAAACATCATCTTCTTCATCTGTTGGTATTCCTGCAGTTTCACAAGCACATTCTTCGCGCACAATAATTCGTGCTTCATGATCATCCAATTGAGCTTGAATATCGGCCAAAATCGGCGATAAATCAACAGAAACAGATGTTCCTCCTTCAATTTCAATTTCCAAAATAGTTCCGGTCAACGTTGCCGCAGTAAGGTTTTGATCATCTGTGCCGCTATCATCCATGAAGCCCGATAAATCAACCGTTCCTCCGTCTTCTAAAACTAAATCTGTTCCCGAAAGCGTTAAGGCCTGATCATCTGTATTATCTAAAAATGAGGTCATGTCTACCGTTCCACCATCTTCCAATGTCAAATCTGACCCTGACAATGTTAAAGCCTGATCATCTGTACCGCTATCGCCCATGAAGCCCGATAAATCAACCGTTCCTCCATCTTCTAAAACTAAATCTGTTCCCGAAAGCGTTAAAACCTGATCATCTGTATTATCTAAAAATGAGATCATGTCAACTGTGCCACCATCTTCCAATGTCAAATCTGATCCTGACAATGTTAAAGTCTGATCGTCTGTACCGCTATCGCCCATGAAGCCCGATAAATCAACCGTTCCTCCATCTTCTAAAACTAAATCTGTTCCTGACAATGTTAAAGTCTGATCGTCTGTATTATCTAAAAATGAGGTCATGTCAATTGTGCCACCATCTTCCAATGTCAAATCTGATCCTGACAATGTTAAAGCCTGATCGTCTGTATTATCTAAAAATGAGGTCATGTCAACTGTGCCACCATCTTCCAATGTCAAATCTGATCCTGACAATGTTAAAGTCTGATCATCTGTACCGCTATCACCCATGAAGGAGGATAAATCAACCGTTCCTCCATCTTCTAAAACTAAATCTGTTCCTGACAATGTTAAAGTCTGATCGTCTGTATTATCTAAAAATGAGGTCATGTCTACGGTTCCACCATCTTCCAATGTCAAATCTGTTCCTAAAAGTGAAAGGGCTTGATCGTCTGTATTGTCAATAAAAGAAGACATATCAACCGTTCCACCATCTTCCAATGTCAAATCTGTTCCTGATAATGATAAAGCCTGATCGTCTGTATCTGTATCAACCAGAAAGGAAGATAAATCAACCGTTCCTCCGTCTTCTAAAACTAAATCTGCTCCTGTAAGCGAAAGCGTTTGATTGTCTGTATTGTCCATAAAAGAAGACATATCAACTGTCCCTCCATCTACTAAGATTAAATCTGTTCCTGAAAGCGAAAGAGTTTGAACTCCTGCAGATACCCACTCTGAGCCATTCCAAATTTTTAGTGCATCATCATCTGTATTAAAAATTGCCAACCCTTCTTCTGTCCCCCCTAATGAACCTTCAAGGGAAGCCTCTTGAGCACCTGTTAAACGATTGAATAAGAGCCCCTTATCGGTATCTCCTAATGTTAATGAAGCAAAACTATTTGGAGCAGCAGTTCCAATTCCTACACCTACACGATCGACCGAGGTTGCTCCACCAAGCACCATACTATTGTCTAGACTTATAGATGCGCCGTGCCCTATAGCTATTGAATAAGACCCCGTTGCACTTGCATTTGCTCCTAAAGCTATTGATGCGGAGTCTGCTGTTGCCGTATACCCAATCGCCAGGCCATAATCATTTGTTACATTCGCGTAGTTCCCGAAAATTAGTCCGCCATCTCCATTCGACAAAGCTGAATAACCAATTTTGATAACATCCTCATCCCCCTCGGCAATATCTGCATTATAACCAATAGCAATTGCTCTTCTTCCATATACGTCGGCATCATATCCAATTCCGATATCATAATGCTTATCCACATAAGCATAACTTCCTATTCCAATAACACCGTTTACACCATTGCTTTCATTACCGATAGTAGATTCGCGTCCAATCATAATATTATCTTGATTATTACCTTCAGACAGAGCAACGTGTTCGAAATCAGCATCATAACCTATCGCTATATTACCATTTCCTGCGCGGTTAGTAAATCCAGCTCTGGCTCCTAAATAGGTATTAAGTTCGCCTTCTCCTATCTGATAAGTTCGGTTATTATCCCAACCAGCATTATGTCCTACCATTGTGTTTAAGCTTCCAATTTCTGTTGTTGGTCCTGCTCCATGACCAATCATTGTATTTCCCCATCCTGTACTACCATCAACTCCAGCAGAATCACCAACAAAAGTATTCCAATAACCTGTTGTATTGTCCCACCCGGCTTCGTTACCGATAAAGGTATTTGCATAGCCAACGGTATTACTCCTTCCTGATTGATTTCCAACAAACGTATTGTCTCCTCCTGTGGTTTGATTATATCCTGCGTCTTCACCGATAATAACATTATCATCACCTGTTGTGAGCGCTTGACCTGCCTCTTCTCCGATAATAACATTGTCAGCAGCATCCGTCATTGACATCCCAGCTTCCACTCCAATTACAACATTATCTCCATCATCTAATGTACGAGCTGCATAATTACCAATAATAACGTTATCAAAGGCTACTGTAGATTGATCCATAGCTTCTGATCCTATGACGATATTGTCTTCATCTCCAGAGGCTATAGAATATGCGGCTCTATATCCAATAATTACCTGTCTTGATGATGTAGTTAATTTATACGCTGCAGAATCTCCGTATATCGCGAGAAAGTCGGCTGTAGTTAGTGAGAAGCCAGCAGCGTCACCTTGTATTTCAATACCTGTTTGTGCAAATCCTCCGAAAGACGGCACTAGTGTAGCAAGAATGAGCGTGATCTTTTTTGTAAATCGATTCATAAGTCCTATTAATTTGGACTCATAATAGGTATATGTCTAGGTTTTACAAAGTGGTTTTGAGTAAGCAGCAAATTTCGCCCCGTGAACTACAGTTTTTTTTAGGGAAAGAATAGAGAGGGGGCTAAAGTTTGTTAATCATACTATATAAGTCAGCCTGGTAATTTCTTCCAATAGGAACTTTCTCTCCCTTAATTATGACATAACCATCCGTTATTTTATCAATTTTATTGAGGTTGATTATATAAGATCTATGCACCCGTATAAACTTATCAGAGGGAAGTTTTGATTCGATTTTTTTCAAGGTAGAGCTCAGCGTATACTTCTTACCTGTTGTAAAAATGATTGTATAATTATCATCAGCCTGAGCAAATAAAATTTCTTCTGGATTAACTTTAACTAATGAATTTCCATCTTTAATGAAAAAATCTTCACTAGTTGACTTTATAGGAGTTGATTGATACAACGCAATTTCAACATTAGTAACTAATTCTCTTTCGTTATAAGGCTTTACTAAAAAACCTGATGGATTTGTTCGTTTTACTCTATTGACAGTAAGTTTGTCCGTGTGTGATGTTAAAAAGACAAATGGAATTTTATATTTTTCGTTAATTATCTCTGCTAGCATTACGCCATCCACATCACCGTCCAGTGAAATATCTAACAAAACTAATTCGGGTAATTTACTTTCGATAATTTCAATCGCTTCTTCAGCATCTAATGCTATCCCCAATATGTCATATCCCAACTCAGTCAAAAGTGCCTCCAATTCATCTGCTATGATTGGCTCATCCTCTACTATCAGAATTTTATTTCTCACACTGCCAATTTAAACTTTTTTATTAATATCATCACTTTTAGACCATTGTCATTTTCAAAACTTACTTCAGCTTTCAATTTACGCGAAAGTGAATGAATTAACTTCATACCATAAGACTTTGATTTAGACAGATCATAATCATTAGGTAAGCCCTTACCATTATCGTTAACAATCAAGAGCAATGAATCATCTTTTT
Source organism: Crocinitomix sp. (assembly GCA_047623705.1). Lineage (GTDB taxonomy): Bacteria > Bacteroidota > Bacteroidia > Flavobacteriales_D > Crocinitomicaceae > Crocinitomix. The sequence continues at coordinate 20,541 of JBLHOW010000055.1, read as the reverse complement.
TAAAAAAACTTACAACCAATTTTGGAGCATTTCCACTTGCCCCATACTTCAGTGAATTCGTTATCAGCTCGTTTAATATCAGTCCAATAGGAATTATTGTGTCAACGTCCAAATCGATACTTTCAGCTTTAACAATTACCTCTATGTCCTCTGTTTTATAAGTGCTGATTAAACTATCTACGAGTTCATGTATATATGCTTTAATATTTACCCCTTTAAGATTGTCTTTTTGATACAGTTTTTGGTGAATTAAAGCCATTGATTTTACCCTATTTTTGCTGTCTTCAATAGCTTTTGAAGCATTCTCATCTTCAATATATCTAGATTGTAAACTCAATAAACTAGAAATTACTTGCAAGTTGTTTTTTACTCTATGATGTATTTCTTTTAAAAGTGTTTCTTTTTCACCCAAAGACTTTTCAATTACACTATTTTTCTCGCCTACTACATTCAGTAATTTTCTTTTTGAACGGTACAATAACAGAATAAGCATAATTACTAAAAAAGCAATTACCACAATTATTATATAAACCTTTTTCAAGAAAGAATCACTTTCAATTTTTAATTCCTGTAGTTGATTTTCTGTAGACAACTTAATTATTTCATTCTGCTTCTTTTCGGATTGATATTTCGTTTCTAAATCGGCGATTAAACTTGATTTATCTTGACTAAAAACATTCGTTTCCAGATCGTTATACTGTAGTATGGATTCCCATGCTAATTTATACTCACCTATTTCAGCATAGGTATCAGATAAACCGCCCAAATTTGCCATTTTCAACTCTAATCGATTCAGTTGAATTGCTAATTCTATACTTTCCTCATATGCAATAATTGCATTTTCAAAATCTTCTATAGATTCATAAACATCTCCTAAATTATTTAGATTTTGAGATAGGGTATAGCTATCTCCTATTGCTCTCAAAATAACATTTCCCTTTAGTAAGTTCTCTAGTGCTTTATCAGACTGATCTAGTTTATTATAAACAACTCCAATGTTCGTTAATTGACCTCCAATTTCAGATGAGTCCTGAAGTTCATAAGCTATTAAAAGGGCGTTTTTAGAATATTCTAAGGCCGCTTCGTTTTCACCAATCATACCTGATACAACAGATAAATTCGAATAAGTATACAGCATCCCTTTTTTATTCCCCTGTTTTTCCTTTAATCTTAAAGATTTTTTATAATACTTTATAGCTTTTTCATATTCCTTTTGTGTTCTTAGAATAATTCCTACGTTATTGTAGCTTTCCGAAAGTCCTTTCTCGTCATTAATTTTTTCCCTAATTGTTAAAGCTTTCATATAATAGACAAGTGAAGAATCAAACACACTTTGATAATGATAGCAAGCTCCAATATTATTCAAAACGTTTGCTGCACCTTTATCATCTTTTTCTTCACGTCGTAAATTATAAGAAGCATTATAATATTTTAATGCTGAATCCAAGCTTCCTTTATAATCGTACGCAAGCGCTAAGCGATTATAAGAATCAGCAAGTAGCTCCTTGGAAGAAATTTTCTTGGATAAATAAATTGCCTTTTCAGCAGTTGATTTTGCCTGTATAAAATCTACGGCGCTATATTCCCAACTTAATTCATTAAGAATCTCAATTTTTGCATTTTGTGTTTTAGCAGTTATCAACTCTTTGGATAAGCTGTCAAGTAATACCTTATTTTGAGCTGTAGCGCAAAAATTAGAGAATAGTAATATGGAGAATATGAAATACTTCAATGTTGGCAGGTTGTAATACAAAAGTAAACTTACTCCTAAACTACAAAAATATTTTTGCTTCATTGAGGCGTAAACTGATTATATAAACCGAAGCTTTTATTATAAAAAAGAAGCAAATGGAAAAATAGCATTTACCAGCACCCATTCTCGTAAAACATGTGCCGTTTAAAAGGCTCGATACATTTTTTTAGGCAAATATTTCAGTCCTAAAAAACAAAAGCTCCTTGTCCGTCAGCAGACGAATGAGGGCTTCTTTCTGTACTCGAAGCGGACAAATATCGAACCCACCAAAAGGCGGATAGGTCTTTTTGGCGGATGATATTGAGTTATCTTTGGGGGTTATCCGTTAATTTCGTAAATCGCCAACAGAGTTAACCATTTAAAAATAAGACATTTAACCTAAATTCAAAAAAAGAAACTTAAAAAAAGCAGCACTTACTTTTGGATCATTTTTATGCATTTCCGCTATTTATGGACAATATGTTAGTGAAGCAAATGTATTTGAATTTACCCACGACGACGATACATTTGCAAATGGCGATCAAACCGTTTAAAAGGTTGTGAATTAGCCCTGGCTTGCAAAGAAACTACGAATTATGAAAAAACTTAGCACGATTGCCTTTCTCTTAATGGCTTGCACTACTTTTTCTCAAGTAGAGTTTCTCGTTGAAATAGATCCAGAAACCGGCGCTTGGGAAAAAATAGATAGTATAACTGATGTTAATTGGATCATCACGGCAAATGCAAGCTTTGATCCAATCAATAAACAATTTACTTTCGTTGGATCAGATCCTAGCCTTACTTGGCAATTAATTTCGCTTGATGTAGATGATGTTCCTGATACGACTGAAATGGCTATTGCAAGCAGTCCCTTTTATCCAGCAGCAGATGTTGGAGATAATATGCACAGTATGGAAGCAGATCAACTCACAGGCATCTCTTATGCCTTACATTGGGATGCTTCGGAGGATACCCAGTATGTTGTTTCAGTCGACCGTGAAACTGGAGATTATGAGCTGATTTGTGCAATTCCTGATATTATAGCTGTTTATCTTCACGCAACTTTTGACTCAGAATCCAAGATCTATACATTTAGAGGTAAAACGGAAGCTGACCCTTGGACCCTATATTCGATTGATGTTACTACTGGAATAATCATTTCAAATCCAGAATTCCCTATTGTGGAAGATATCTGGGACAGGATCAATTATCTACAGTATAATGCTGATGGAGAATTATTTGGATTGCATTGGGATAATTCCGAAGTAACAAAACATTTTGTATCAATTGATCCAGCGACGGGAGAATGGGAAATAATCAGTACTATTCCAGACATTCATACGATCGTGGGTGGAGGAGTATTTGATGAATTGAATAATCGATACTCCTTTTTAGGAAAGAATGTTGGGCCTCCCCCATATCAACTTGTGACAATTGATGCGGCTACAGGCGAAGTACTTACTAATCCAGATTTCCCATTCGTCGAAGATGTCTCTGATAATGTTATTGAACTACAGTATGATAATTCAACTGGAATCCTTTATGGATTGCATTGGGATGATGAAGTCTTATGTGCTAATAGTTATGGGGACATTTCAGTTTCGATATGTGATGCTTATTTCTCGCCAAGTGGAATTTATGAATGGACAGAGTCCGGAGTTTTTACAGATACATTGGCAAGTATAACAGGTTGCGATTCAATTATAACGATTGATCTCACCATAACCTCTGCTGACATAACCGTAACAATAGGACTTGATGATCTGACTTCAAACGAAACAGATGCGATTTATCAATGGATAGATTGTAATAGAGACATGCTACCTATTGGCGGTGCCATTGACCAAATATTCACTCCAGAAGAAGGAGGAAGTTATGCTGTTATCGTTAATGATGGTGGATGTATTGATACTTCTGATTGCATTGATTTTTGTTTCGATAGTTACGAAGAAATTACAGTTTCATCTTGTCATAATTATATCTCACCCAGCGGGACTTACGAATGGACGGAGTCAGGAATTTTCATGGATACACTTGTTAATATGGCAGGCTGCGATTCTATTATAACGATTGATTTAACAATAAATGCTGTAGATATAACAGTGTCTAGTGGTCTTTATAATCTTACATCAAACGAAACTGGAGCCACTTATCAATGGTTAGACTGCAACGACGACATGGTTGAAATTGATGGAGCAACTGACCAGGTTTTCATTCCTGAAGAAAATGGAAGTTATGCAGTTATTGTTACGAATGATGAATGCATTGACACCTCCGCTTGTTTCGACATAACTACCTTATCAATTGCCCATGAAGGAGGATTAATTGAAGCGAAGATCTATCCTAATCCATCTAACGGTAATTTTTATATCGAATTCTCTGCTAACTATGGAAAAAAGATAGCCGTTGAAATTAAAGATATCGCTGGAAAAACGGTCTATGCTGCTGCATATAATGGCTCAAAGATCATTTCAATAAATCCCAAAATCGCAGCTGGTACGTATTATGTGCAAATCTCATTTGAAAACAATAAAAACTTTCATGAAGAAATTCTTATCATCAATTAAAACCTATGACGAGACTTGAGGGATGTAAAAAAAACAAACAGAACCAATTGTAATTAATTCTTAGGAATCCCTTTATTGCAAAGGATTTAGAAGAAAATAAAAACTGGACAAACTCTATAAATAGGAACTTGTCCCGTCTTTAATTGATACAAAATTGCACGGACAACTTGTTCATCTTTTACTTTTGAGTTGTTGCATTTAATTCGCAACAAATCTCTTTTTTATTGTATTTTTACTTAACAATTTTTTGAAAAAACAACATCAACTAATTGTAGACAAGCGAAATATACCCTTATTTTCAACAATAATATTTAAACATCTTCGATATAAAAAAATATTCAGAAATGATTTTAGGATTAATTAATTTTAGTTAGAACAATGAAAAATAACATCTTCTTTCTTTTAACAGGTATCACTCTTTTCTTCAGTTGTAAATCCGACTCACCTGATGTGCAAGACGAGTCTGCAATATCTGAGACAGTAAAATATACCCTTAATCTAGTTTCATTTTCTGAGGAACAGGAATATAGTGAATTTTCTGACTATGATTTAACACAAATCAATAATCCCGAAGCTATAACATACGATTATGACATAAATTTTATTGGAGAGAAATCTGGAAAAGTGTATTTCTATTTTGGTGTATCCACCTTGTTCGAAGCATTTAACTTGGATGAAGCTCTTCATTGGATTCCCACAAGGAGCGATTTAACCGTTTCGTTGGACACCAATTATTTTGACTATATATTATCTTCATCTGCTCGTTTTAGCGCATATACCAGTAAGGATCACTGGTCACGAAAGTCGAGAAGAAATGGAGACTCAATAGTGAATAAAATAAGTGTGAACTCTCACATTTCAATTACAAACACCAAATTTATTTCAGGGCCTAAAACAACCCTGAGAGAGGATGGATACATTAAATCAATACAGAGTTCGAGAGCGGAAAGACCTGGAGATATTTATGGGTTTAGTATTAATAATGACTACGAATGCGATACACTAATAATACGAGATGCCTTGTCAGGAGATGATAGTTTTCTCCGGTTTTTAAACGAAATTTATCAACCAGATGAACAGATAATAAGGGAGTTGCCCAAATAGAGGTGGTACCAGTATTAAAAATCATAAGGATCCTTGTTCCTTACTATCCCATACGTTTAATTCAGAAAAATCGGTAATTCCTAGTTTTTTTTCGGAGTCTTAGTTTTGCTTTTTTTACACTTGGAATTGTAATATTTCGGATAGCTGCTATTTCCTTATGCAAGTAGCCCAACTTAACAAGAATTAATAATTTAATTTCATTTTTTGTGATGTCAGTGTATTTATCCCTTAGCTCTGTTGAAAAGACATTATTTAATTGATCAAAATGATAGATCAACTCATTCCATTATGCTTCAATGAGCTAGTCCTCATCAAATAAGTTAGTGATACGTTTTGACTCGTCAATTTATAATTATCTTCACGCTGTTTAAAAAGCAACGGGTAATGCCGTTGAAGACGTGCTGAATCCAGCGTAATCATAGCTTTCAGGAGACATTGAAGAAAAGAAGCGAATCCAAAAAATAGTATTTCCTAGTGGAATAATCAACTCCGCGAGAAACTGAGTTTTTACACCTTGTTTATAGTTATTGAAACCACTGATTTTCAATATTTAGTTAACCACTAATCTTTTGGTATAAATCTCATTCGTATTCAAGTCTTGCAATATTAAAATATATAAGCCAGAATTAAATTTTGAAGCTTGAATCTCTACACTATTTCCTGAAATTCTATCCATAAAATAAACTTGACTCCCTAATAAATCAACAATTTGTAATGAACTGTTTTCACTCAAACCTTCACCAAAATACACTGTAGTTGATTCACTAAAAGGATTCGGATAAACCAGTATTTGTTGATCTTTTGTTAGCTCCGCTATACTCACATCATCAAGATATAAGGTGTTTACAGTTGTATTGGTTACGACGGCCGGATTAAAATCAAAATATATATTAGCTGTGTTGTAAATGCTTGTTCCAACAGACAAACCTTCATTAAGCTTTACTTTATATTTCACAAAACCGTGACTGGCAACCTCATTTATATTGCTATCAGGTAGCATGATATCATTAAATATAAAACTCACCTCTCCATCAAAACCTAATTCTATTGTCATCTCATGACTGGATGCAAGCGGGGTAAGGCTATGCCAATTAATATTAGGATCCAATTGATCTCGAATAACGACCTTGAATGCTGTATCTGTCCCTGTATTTTGGAAACGTACAAGATACTCTATCGATTCGGTGTCTGGCGGAATATTACCAAATTCGCCATCACCTAAAGGAGTTGGTGTTTTATCGTTTGGATCAAAAGCACAAAGAACAGTTTGATCCAAACTTTCTGTCACTGAAAACACTTCTGTTCCAAGAGAATCGATTGTGACCGTTAAATTACTTAATAAGTCATCCGCCTCACCATCAGGTGTACCTACTTGCAATGCTATTAATATGTCATCAAAATAGAATAGATCCTCATAATTCCAATAAACATGCTGTCCTACTACTGAATCCGGTAAAATATCAGCCGTCACATAATACAAACTATCATCCAATTCTACGTGAACAAACCCAGAGGCTATAGTAGTTCCTGTATTTTGAAAATGTACCCAATAATTTATCGTATCATGGCATCTTGGAAGCCCACCAATTAATTCAGCATTTAATTCATGTATCAATGTATCTGGATATAAGCCAAAGTCAAGACTATCTCTAGGTTCAAAGGTGTCATCCACCACGATTGTGTACACTAAAGAATCTGAACTAACCTCCCAATGTTCCAGTATAGGATAAATTTCATATACCCCATCATCAAGGAAATAAGTAGAACTAAAATAATGGCCATCACCTCCTGTAAAACTTAATATACCACTCGGATCAGAGAGTAAGGGAACCGCATTCAAACCTGGTTCTCCCAAGTCTTGAAGACCATTCTCATTCTCATCAAAATATGCGATACCCTCTAAATCTAAATCGGCCGAATCAATCACAGTACAAACATTGGTTGGTCCTATCCATTCTGAATAACCATCAATACCACAATTAGCTCTTACATAAAACTCGTAACATTCGAAGCCATCTAAACCAATAAAATCATAAGTTTCAAAAGGGAATTCTCCAACAAAAGTACCCGTTCCCAATTCAAATCCTTCAAATCCCCATTCAATCTCATAAAATTCGGAATCGCCGCTCCCATCTTCCCAGGTCGCGTTGAACGACGTATATGTTATTGTATTAGGTGTTATCGCAATTGGTCCTGCACACATGTCAGAAGTACAGCATGTATATCTTGTGCCTAAACAACTTACTATGTCAAGGCCACAATTCGCGACTATATAGTAATCATAACATGTGAGTTCATCCAAATCGGATAGGGTAACGGTTGGTCCTCCAGCAACTAAAATAGTGTCTCCCTCTACGTCAGGGTCAAAACCTAATAGTCCGTAAATAACAAGCCAGTCCGTTTCTGAACCTCCGGCAAACCAAGCGATAAGTATTTCATCCCATTCGGTAGCAAAGCACGTTACACTTGTAGGATAAGGGCATTCAGGATTTTCAAAAACAATATCAAATTCGATATCATCCTCATCCCATATATCATCCATTTGAATAAATACGGTATCCCCGGCTGACATAACATGTGCACCGTCTATATCATTTGTAGAACAGTCATCCCCGTCGGCCGTTTTCTCCGCTACTAGACTTCCACAGCTACCAGAATAAATTGTTGTTTGCTTGTTATCTCCATAAATACAATTTGTGATCTCTAAATCTCCATCACATGGAGCAACAAAGTAATACCAATCATCTCCCTCGAAATCATTGGTAATATATCCTTCCCCTACTTCAATAGGAACGGCAGTTGCACAAGTCGGTCCTCCAAAATATGGTCCTTCCTGACCATAGGAGACATTCACTAAAGTGAATATAAATAGAAACTTAAGCATTAAGTCAATTTTCTTCATAACTAGTTTTTTTAACAAAACGCTTAAATATAAAGACTTACAGAACTTATTAAGTGTGACTACATTCTCTTTCACAGTTAAGAATTTTGCGGCAGTTAAAGAAATCAATGATCTAGGGCGTAATATTGTTGGTTAACAGGTTAACGCAAAAAGTTGGAAATAGGTTGGCGCGGATTCGAATTCTTTAAACCTTTCATTAAAATCGTTACAGCTACCAATATTGTTGCGGTTAAGTTTTGTTGGTATAAAATTTAAACAGTGGCCATATTAATATAAAACAAAAACCCCTCACTTTAAAATAGCGAGGGGTTTTTAGTACGGTGTGCTTCGTAGCGAAGCGAAGTAGTACCCGAGACCGGACAAATATCGAACTTTTTGGTTGAAGATTTGAAGTTATCTTTGGGGTGAATATACAAAGCAACCATTCGTTAAACTTAGCTTTGATCTTTCCATAGCTATCTCCGCCAACTCAAAATCACTCCTAAATAACAAACCATCCACAATACCAATCCACCCACCCACCCACATCAAATTCTTAACCTATGTTATAATCAAACAAATTAAACCTGTCAGCAATTTAAGTCAAAGAAAGAACCGTACCTTTGCACTCCTTTTTAAACGAGCAAATTATCAAACCAATTAAAAGCACAATTAAAGCCAAGTCAGAACTAGAATTCATTGCGTTAATGGCCTTTTTAATGGCCAATGCGGCATTGGCTATTGATACGGTTTTGCCTGGCTTAGGGCAGATTGGTGATAGTTTGAATGTGGCGGATACAAATGATTTGCAACTCGTTGTTATCATGATTTTGGTGGGGCTGGGTGTCGGACAATTGTTTTTCGGGACATTGTCGGACAGTTTTGGTCGGAAACCTATGGTTTATGCGGGTATTTTAACGTTTATAGTGGCGAGTGTCATTTGTATGATAGCAGAATCGTTAACCGTTATGCTTTTGGGTAGGGTATTGCAAGGCATAGGTTTGTCGGCGCCTCGGAGTATCAGTATCTCCATTATAAGAGACTCTTACAAAGGAGACCGCATGGCGCGGATTATGTCATTTATTGCCGCTATTTTTATCATTGTGCCCATTGTGGCGCCCTTGTTTGGTCAATTAATTCTAAACCATTTTGAGTGGCAGTATTTATTTGGGTTTCAGGTCATATTTATTTTGCTTGTGATGCGGTGGTTTGCCGTGCGACAAGCCGAGACTTTAAAAATTGAGAATAAAAGGAAATTCACGAAAGCACTATTTGTGAGCGGGGCTAAAGAATTTTTTAAAGTGAGAATTTCAGTTGTTTACACCCTTATTTCAGGTTTAATAGGTGGTTCATTTTTTGTGTATTTAAGTGCGTCACAACAGATTTTTCAAGACCAATATAACCTTGGCGATCAATTCGGCTATGTATTTGGCGCTTTAGCACTGGCAATGGGTGTGGCAAGCTTCTTGAATAGTTCTTTGGTGCTGAGGTTTGGGATGAAAAAACTATCCACTTTCTTTTTATCTGTTTATTGCGGTTCGTCCTTGGTGTATTCACTCCTCTTTTTAAATGCGGACAACCCAAGTTTAGACATAGCCATGGTGTTTTTTGCCATTCAATTTTTATGTTTAGGATTTATTTTCGGAAACATCCGATCTTTAGCCATGGAGCCCATTGGTCACATAGCAGGCATTGGCGCCGCCATTAACGGATTTGTATCCACCTTACTGTCAGTTCCCATTGCTATTTTCGTTGGTTCATTCATCAACGGGTCAATTTTGCCCGTTTTCATAGCCTTTTTCATCTGCAGTTTCCTTTCTCTGCTATTGCTGCTTTTCATTCGAAAGGAAAGTGCTTAGAAAGATATTATAACCGATTCCGACTTAAGTTAAGTTAAATTGGGGTATACCGTTCTATCAGTTTTAGGTTGATATCTGGATCTCGTTTTAAATTTTGAATATATTTTTTGCTTTTCATACGAGTTAATTCAATTAAACAAAAAAATCCCCAATCATAAAATGATTGAGGATTTAGTCAGTACCCGAGGCGGGACAAATATCGAACTTTTTGGCTCAGGATATCGAGTTGTGCTTGGGGGGAATTCAAGAATAATTGTTGTTAATTGACTGGTTAACTATTACAGGGAACGTCTAAACTGTGATTTGGACATATAATAGCACACATTTTTATTTAATGTTCTCTAGTTCTTTAAGATACGTTTCTAATTCAGTAATAAAAGAGTTAGAATTAACCGTTAGATTGATCCCTGCTTCTATGTTTTTTACTTTCTCAATCAGACTATTTTGACCCAAATGTAAAAGAGATGGACGCATGCTATGACAAATATTACTGATTGTCTCAAATTCACTCTTCCTAGCAGCTTCTTTCAATTTAACAAGGCGCAAATTCGATTCATCTATAAACAGTTTAGACATCTTATTTTGAAAGTCATCATCTTCATCAATAAAATGTGGTTCAACAGGAATGTAGCCATCTTCTCCTAAGTTAATTTTGATTTTGGAATAAAGTTGTGAAATAGAGTAGGGTTTAGTTAGGAAATCATCCATACCAGCGGATAAACAAATCGATCTGTTTTTTTGATCTGCATTTGCGGTAAGAGCAATAATGGGTTTATTGTCATGTAAATTACTTTTCCGAATAGCTTTGGTAGCATCAACTCCATTCATAATTGGCATACGCATATCCATTAGGACGATATCGACAGAATTAGACTTTAGAAACTCAATTGCCATTAAGCCATTATCTACAATTGAAAAGGAGACATTCAGTTTAGATAATAAACTTTCAATTAGGAATTTATTCGCCATATTGTCTTCTGCAACTAATATTTTTATTCCGGCTAAAGAGATATTTTCTTCTGCTCGGCTTGCAGATAAAACCGCTGACTCTAAATCTCTCGAAAGCTTTAATTGAAATGAAAATTGAGTTCTTTCATTTTGTGATTCAACAGTGATTTCACTGCCCATTAATTTTAAAATTTTCTTAACAATTGATAGCCCAAGTCCTGTTCCACCATATTCTCCGTTCTCGTTGTTGTTCGCTTGTTCAAAGTTGTTAAATATCGATTCTAAATTTCCACTAGGAATTCCGATTCCAGTATCAATAATTTTAAATTCAATAATATCTGTATCAGCTGAAGAGCTAATTAAATTCGCTTCTAATTCAATCTTCCCTGTTTTTGTAAATTTTAAAGAGTTGGAGAGCAAGTTTTGTATTACTTGACCTAATTTAAGGGAGTCAAAATTATAGGTACAGTTATCTGGAATATTGAGGTGTATGGAGTAGTTTAGATCTTTCTTTAAAGCCTTATTCTTATGTAAATCAAAATTACTCTGTAAACAATTGGCTAATGAATAACTAGTTGGATTTAAGAAGAATTTGTCAGCATCTATTTTAGAAACAAATAAGAGTTCGTTGATTAGATTTAACAATCCTTTCCCCGCATGAGAAACATGTCCTAGTTGGTCAATTAAAACTTGATCATTAACCGAACTTAACATGAGTTCTGTAATTCCGATAATTGCGTTTAATGGCGTTCTTATTTCATGACTAACATTTGCAATAAATATTTCTTTGGATTTTAAGAGCTTTTCGGTATGTGTCTTAGATTGAATTAGCTCAGTCTCTAGCGCTTTTCTTTTCGTGATATCTAAATGAATACCTACTGATCCTTTAACTTTACTTTGTGCATCATAAAATGGAGCAGCACTAATCATAACCCAAATTTTAGTGCCGTCTTTGCGAACTAATTGAATTTCGTATAGGTTCGTAATCCCAGATTTTCTGTCATTGGTTTGTGCGTTCATGACAGCAAGTCCTTCTTCGTCTAAAAGAAATTGGCCTTTTCCCCCTTCCAGTTCTACGGCAGAATATCCCGTGAGTAAACAAAATTTCGGGTAAGCTTTTGTTATCAGTCCATTAACATCTACCTCTAGGAGTCCAAGCTCCATATTTTCGATTATTGAACGAAATTTTTCTTCACTACGAACGAGTTCCTTTTCAAGTTTTTTTCGATCAGTGATATTTCTTGCAGTAGCATTGTAAACAACTTCACTATTTTCAATAAATTCAGATGATTCCACATTTTGGCCCATCCAATATTCTTTTCCATCTTTCGTAATGATTGAAAATTCACTGTAAGTAGTCTGTATTTGTTGTTCCACTTGAAGTTTATAAAAACGACTTACTTGCCCTAAATGATCTGGCGCAATTAAATCAGAAAATTTCATTGTTAGAATTTCTGACTCAGTATAACCAGATAATTTTATACCAGCAGGATTCATGTATGTGAATCTTCCTTCGGAATTTACACGGTAAATAAAGTCACTTGACTTTTCTATAAAGTCTTGAAATTTTTGCTTTTGAAGATCTTTTTCTCGCAATAAACGATTCTTCTCTGTTACATCTTCAATAATGGCAATTCTACTCGGTATGTCATTATAAGAAATAGCGTTTGACGTAATTAATACATCAAAACAATTTCCGTTAGCATCTAAATGTTGCCAATTTGAAGAGGAGGAGGCTAGTAAAATTGAATCCCTCAAGTAATTCTCAACATTGTTTTTTTCACTTGTTGAATGCAAATCATACACTGATTTCTCCAAGAATATTGCTTTTTGATATTTATATTTACCTATTGCTGTGGCATTAATATCTAATATCTTTAATGTGTCGCTATCATAGACAATTACCGGGAAAGGATTTTTATTAAAAAGGATATTCAGTTGATCAGCGTTCTTTTTAATTTCATTCGTTCTTACGACTATTTCTTTTTCTAGGTTTACATTCAGTGCCGATAGACTTTCATTAACCATGAAAAGCTCAAGACTTTTTTGTTCCATGATCTTTTCCGCCTCTTTTCTAGCATTACGCTCGCGATTAAGTATCCTTTCAAAAGTCTCTTTATCCATTATTTTACTCGCTTAATATTAAAAACGACCTTATTTTCGGTGACTTTATTCACGTTAATTTCAGCTTCTTCATCAAAGTTTTTAAAGCATCCTAAAATTAACCCATGAGCAAACTCTGACATTCCTCTCTTGGATGAATAAATCATAATTAATTCATCTTTAGAAACACGTTCAGTGTCAAAAGAAGGTAACTCTGCATTTGGGTATAACTTAAGTACTTCTTTGTGGATATACGAATCGACTAACTCCAAAAAAGACAATGAATCATTCATTTTTTCAAAAAGAGTTGGGTAATGCACCTTGAATCTGCCAAATAAATGCTGGCCATAGATTCTAAACAACTCCACTTGAGATATTTTGGTACTCAAACTAAGTTGCTCAACCAAGGCAAAAATTTCTGAATGACTATAAGTGCCAATTGATGTGTATGCCCCTTTAGATTCTAAATCGCTATTCACAATGATACTATCTGCTATTTGCATACCAAATTCTGCTTCAATCATTTCAATAAATTCTGTAAAAACGATTCCTTTCATATTAACTAGTTTAAGTCGCTCTGTTTATTTGCATCTTTTAATAATCTATAAATTGTAGATTTACCAATGCCCAGTTTAGCGGCAACTTTGATTACATTATTATTGTTGTTACTTAATAACCTTAAAATAATTCGTTCGTTGATTTCTTTTAATGTCGAATTGCCATTTACAATATCATCAACGCCAGACCTTTTACTAAATATAATATCCTTTGATTCAATTTTATTAGAATCAGTCATTACACAGGCTAGCTCCATAATCGATTTCAATTCTCTAATATTCCCTGGGAATTTATACCGATTCAGTTTTAATTTCGCTTCATCATCAATAATTAAGTTAGCCAAATGATTTTCGGAACAATACACATTAACAAAATGTTTTGCTAAAATTAATACGTCATTATCTCTTTCAATAAGCTTTGGGAGATGAATCGGAAGTCCAATTAAACGATAATATAAATCTTCTCTAAATGCGCCTTCTTCAACCAATAAACCAAGGTCTTTATTTGTTGCGCAAATAACCCTGAAATCAATGGATTTTATTTTATTACTCCCTATTCTTACAACTGTTCTTTCTTGAATAATACGCAAAATTTTAACCTGAACATTTTGGCTTATTTCGCCAATTTCATCCAGAAAAATTGTTCCGCCATTCGCTTCTTCAAACTTGCCTATTCTTTCGCTAATGGCACCAGTAAAAGCGCCTTTTACATGACCAAATAATTCGCTTTCAATCAGGGTTTCGGGTATAGAAGACAAATTCACGGCAACAAATGGTTTTTTAGCGCGGTTTGAATTAAAATGAATTGCTTTCGCTACAAGTTCTTTTCCCGTTCCGGTCTCGCCAGTTATAGAAACATTAATTAAACTATTTGATGCCTTTTCAATGTATTTGAAAACCTTTTTTAGGGCAGTGCTTTGTCCAACAATTGAAGTTGAGATATTGTATTTGTTTTCAACTTCAGCTTCTAAAAAATTAATTCTCGATTCAAGAGACCTTGTGTTTAGTAAACTTGAAAGCGACTGAATAATTCGATATTTAGCTTCGTTATTTTTAACAATATAATCGAACGCTCCATTATTCATCATATTAACTGCAGTGTTGACATCTTCTTGTGCTGAAACAATTATAACAGCGGTATTCAAGGAAAGACTCCTGATTTTTTTTAACGTTTCATCTCCCTTCATATCAGGCAAATTATAGTCAAGTGTAATTAAATCCGGTTTATTTTTTAAAAGTTTAAAAAGATCAGCCGCATTGGAAACACGGGTTATATCATGTCTAATTTCTAAAGATAAATGATGCTTAATATATTCAGCATACCAGTTATCATCCTCAGCAATTATTATTTGCAATTTTTCCATCTCATTCATTTGTGCTTAAAATAGCAATAATCGCGGTGAGCACATCTTAAATTTCAAAAAAAATGGTATCAATACATAAAGATATATGCGAATTTTTACTTTGGCAGATTCTATTTATGAAGAACATTCCCAAAATGGGAATGTTCTAAAAACCTCTTCGGTAATTGAGAAACTAAGCTCCTCTTTTTTTGCTGACAAGAATGTTCTTTATTGCGAAAGCGATTAGTTTAATGTCAACTAAAATTCCTTTTTTTGGCAGTTTGAGGTAATTCTCTTCTGCTCTCAAAACTGACTCTTTTGAACTTGCTTTATTATATGCAATATATGGCGGAATACAGCCTGGTTTTTGAGTCAAGCGTATTTTTTTGATATGCTCAGGGATGTCTTGTAAGTAGCGCTCTGTAACTGGTCGAACACCTAATAATTTCATCTCTCCTTTAATCACATTGATTAATTGAGGTAACTCATCTAACCAATATCTTCTGACAAATTTCGCCCAAGATGGAATTCTGAAATCTTTTGATGGTTTTCCATTACTTCCATATCCATTCGTGTTTACAATATAATCTTGTAAATACTCAGAGTAAGGATGCATTGTTCTAATTTTATAAACTCCAAATATTTTACCATTTTTACCTACTCTCGGAAATTTGTAAATAAGGCCATTACTAGCTCGTGATTTTAAATCTGGTGCTTTGATTTTTTCAACAACAAAGTACATTGCTCCATTAATATCCTCTTCGATTTCGATTATTTTAAATCCAAACTTTATCAACCTCCCTAATACTGAAGCTTTGGACAATCTCAGTTGCCTCCCTTGAGTCAGACTAAAGTAGAGGTTGCTAATCCCTTTTATCTTTGGACAGACTCGGTGAAATAAAAATCCAACAAAAGCTGAGAGCTTTCCAATTATTGGAATTTTTTGGATCCATTGATTTTGCTTATGCTGCTTATTTGTTTGTACCATCCCAATAAATTTCCCTTTATTGCTCAGGTTTCCATTTATCTTAACAAGAAAATAATCCAAATTTGAAATTGAATTGAGTCTTTTAATACTCACGGCATTATCATAGACATCCCCCACTGCTTTTTTCTCCTTACCAGAAACGATTAATTGCGTTTTATCTGATCCAATGTTTACAAAACGTTGAATAAAATCAAATCCCTTTTCTCCTATTTTGTTAACTATTATTTTTTTCTTACTCTCTTCATTGTTTTCTTCTTTTTTCTTCAAAAACAAATCCCATTGCTGGAAAATGGTTTTATCTATTTTCAGCATCTGTCCTGCGCTGGAAAAATAGGAAGTTGTTCTAAAATTTAAAGAATTTTTGCTCGTCTGAAAATGATAATTGTATACTTCTCTTTTTCTTAGACTTTGACCGATATTTTGATGTTTAATTTTCATAATAATAATATTTAGGTTGACTATTATGCATAAAGCCAAGAATGGAAATCACTCTTGCTCTTTGCGTTTAATAAGTATTCTAAACACTATTACATTCGCTTTTTTTAATAAGAATTGCTAGCTTGTGATTGAAACAGCATTAAAAATGATTTACTTACATTTTTTTTACTTTCCAATCGATTAAGCTCCTAAGGCGGGGAGATTAAACTAAGCCGAACAATCTTTTATTTCTTCATATTTTATTTGTTTTTATGGTTAATATTTAACTATTCGAGAATGGCTAGAGTTGATATTTCAACTTAAAGTTAATTCCCTTGTTTTCATTCATTAATGCAATACTACTTGGGTAATTCGTTAAAAACCAGAAAAGAAATTCAGATACATTAATCTTCTCTGACAGCATTTTTTCTTTTCGTAACAGGAATACATTTTTAAAGTCTGTAGTGTTTAAAATCGTATTTAATCGCTTAAGTAGTTCGTTTGATTTTGAGATAGGAAAACCATAGGTTAAACCATATTGTTTTTCTAACTCTTCTAATACAGAAATCTTTCCTGAAAAACTGCTATACCGGAGGGATGGTATCCCTAGTATTGAGGCTTCAACACTCATGCTTGGACTATCACATATTAATATGTTTGCATGAGCTAATACATGATGCATATCCTTTGCTTCAATATTTAATAATAAAGGGGTGTATTCCTCTGCTATTTTTCCTTCAGCCGATATAATGGGAGTGATTCCTTTTGCTTTTAACTGATCAATAACCTTTACTAATAGATCTTCAGAAATTCCTGAAATCCCCTCGTCATGGTAAGCTGTAAGTTGAGCCAACCGTATTATGGCGTAATCCGCAGGAAGCTTATATTTATTTATAACAGCTTCATTTGGTTTAAAAACAGTAGGATGTAAATAGGCCATCTTCATATATCCTTTATAACCCACTTTTTTCTTGCTCCAACGGCCAACTTCGCATACTTCAGGACATAGAATCGTTGATGTGAAAGGGTAAGCCATTAAGGCTAATTTCTTTATTACCTTATAATCATCTTCTAGAATTGTCACGCAAGGAGTCTTTAAAATAAAACCAAGTTGAGCATAAGAAGCATCCGAGCTTATTAAAAGGTCGGGTTTAAATTCTCGTAGGGCGGGTAAGATTATTTTATTTCGTTGAAACAGTCCAGATAATGCAGCCAATCTGCTGTTTTTACGTTCCCGAGGTTGAATATTTGTATAAGGCAGCTTACTTGATTTCAAAAGTTCTTCAAGTACGTCCTTCTTTTTTATCTGAATGAGAATCTCATGTCCATTTTCAATTAGATCAAAAATTGTTTTTCGACCAAAAAGAAACTGTGCTGGGTGTCCAAAGTAAAATGCAAATTTCATAGTATACGAATTATTTAGCTGTGTTTAATATGGTTTTATATAGCGACTCAATCTTGATTGCAATCTGATTTAAACCTAATTGCTTCGCTTGAATATGTTCTCTACCTGTAGTTGTTCCGTTCTGCATCTGGTAGCGAATACACTTCTCAAGTCCTTTAATTATGGATGCTATTTTTGGTTTAACAACAGAACATCCTCTTACGTCATTAATCAATTCTCGAACGGATCCGACATCAGTAGATACAATCGGTCGATTTGTTGCCAAGGCTTCCTTAATAACCTGCGGTGATCCTTCACTATAAGAAGTCATTAGTAAACAGCAACTTGCATTTAGGAGTGATGAAACTTCTTCTCGAGAGAAGTTTTTCAATTCTAAAAGTTCCATATTCATAGAAAAGATTTCTTTGGTTGCGTTAAACGCCTGAATAGCCAGTGGGCTATTTTTTACAGGATTATTAAAACTGGAGCAGAACAGCACATAATTTTTAGAACTTTTTAGGTTCATCTTTTTTTTTGCACTTTCCATAGATTCTGGATTAAAAATAGATAGGTCAACGCCACAGGGAATTACCATTCCATTTTTGTTTTTTGCAAGTGTTTTTATTTGCTCTGTTACATAAATGGATTGTGCGCTCAGTCGTGAAGCCAAACCTGATATCCAACGAATTTTCACATTATTAATATCTGTCCCGTGAAATGTGGTTATTACAGGAATGCTTCTTTGTAGGTTAGCTAAAAAGCCGGATAATCCATAATGTGCATGAATTAGATTCGGCTTCTCAAGACGGATGATTCTTTTTAATAATCTTAAATGTTTCAAATAACCAATAACGCCATTTGTCCTAATCGGAAATAAAATGCACTCAACGCCGATAGACTTCAGAGACTCCATTTGCTCCTTTACGAAAGGGCTTAATTGGCTTGTTGCGGTTGAACTAATTATAATTACCTTCAATTTGTCTGTTTTTTAGTTGTTTGAAATAACCTATCGCCGATCCAAGAAAAATGAATAAAATCATTCTAAAAGTGATGTTATACATTTGCCCGGCTAATGAGGTCATGAATTGAATAATGAAAAATGTATAAAAGGTGGCTTTCATTGTTTGCGAGAACTTATCTCTGATTACAATCTGATTTAAGTAAAACTTAAAGCTTGTCCATAGCTGAATAAATACAATAAGGTATATCACTAATCCAACAAGACCAATCGTATTTACAATATTGTTATAATCCACATGCAGTTGGCGATCACCGAATCGTCCGCCTCCATAATTACCAGCAGAATTGAAAGCTTCTAAGCCGAAAAGACTCTTGCTTACAGGTTTAAAGCTAGTTGCATCCTCCCAAACATAAAACGTCTCAAGAAGTCGTGATTCTTTCTCTAATGAACCTTCTTCAAAACGATCTGAACGTGCGTCAAACCTGGCTTGAAGAAAACTACTGTATAAAGGAAATGTAACTGCTACTACGATTATGATAACACTTAAAAAAGTAATAATCTTCTTAGTGCTTAACGTAAAAAATAGATTGATAAAACCACCCCCAAGTAAACCAATTATGGCTATTCTTTTGATAGAAAGAATGACGAGGATTGCATTAAAGAAAGCCAGAAATGCCGTATATATTTTACCTCGTTTAGTCTGGAAATGTAGAATGATAGGAACTGTCAATATTGAATAAGTAAACATATTCCAATGATCAGATAATTGGCCCATTAGAAACTGGCCTTCTTCTCCTTCTTCGATATAGTTTTCGTTCCCTATACCAAGTACAGTGCAGATAGCCAAGTTTATAATTATGATGATAAGCGTTATTTTCATTGAGTTTGCCACCATTTTTATTTTTTCTTTTGTATTGAAAAAATGATAGCCAATCAAAATGCAGAACATAGGAATGATGATCTTAATTGTGTTTATTAACGAGGTAAATAAATCGGTACTAATAAGAGCAATGATTAATGCGTAAAATCCAAAAACAAAAATCCAATTATAGTCTCTATGTTTCCCTAAATATTTGATCATTAGATGGACTAAAAGCGCAGTCATTAATGCCGCCTTAATAAAAGCAACATTCTTAGTAACGACCAAGAGAAGATCCATTACTAAGTTGATAGGGATGATATAGTTTATTATCCTTTGCATAGTTAGATCAATTGCAATCCTGTTTGACGATAAACAAATCTTCTTAGTAATAAGAAAGACAGTACTGCATTGAAAGAAATGGCTGAAACACTTCCGATAAAACCTAGTGATGAGGTAAATAAAGTGCAAACGGTGATATTCAAAATAAGCACAATAAGTGTTCGTTGAAAATTGGCCTTTAATTTCTCTGTCATTACCAATACAGAACCACCCCATGATATTTGGGCAAAAATTAATGTGCCAATTGTTGCAATGAAAAATGCACCATAAGTAGACTCAAAACCGACAGTTATATGAAGGATTACAAATTTGTAAATAGCAAGAAGCATTAAGAATTGAAAAAGTAGCACTATGAGATTAATGTTTCTGACCTTTTTTAGCTTACCATTAAGTATATTGATTTCATTCTTCTTCCAATGATAAGAGATATGAGGAGTGACATTCTGCATCAATATTCCTGGAAAAACATATAGTGTTCGAACAAAAAAGGCAATGA
>JBLHOW010000054.1:0-43061 GCA_047623705.1 Crocinitomix sp. | reverse complement strand
CACCAGTAAATGTGAATGATTCTCCATCACAAACTTCGTCATCATCAACTGATGCCGTAACTGTTGGTAGATTATAAACTGTTGCGTCAACTGATGCTGTATTTTCACATCCGTTTCCGTCTATTCCTATTACTGTATATGTTGCTGTTCCAACTGCTGCTGTAAAAGCAACTCCATCAGTAACTCCTAAATCCCAAGTATAAGTAGCTGCACCGCCACCAGTAAATGTGAATGATTCTCCATCACAAACTTCGTCATCATCAACTGATGCCGTAACTGTTGGTAGATTATAAACTGTTGCGTCAACTGATGCTGTATTTTGACATCCGTTTCCGTCTGTTCCTGTTACGGTATAAGTAGCTGTTCCAACTGCTGCTGTAAAAGCAACTCCGTCAGTCACGCCTAAATCCCAAATATAAGTAGCTGCACCGCCACCAGTAAATGTGAATGATTCTCCATCACAAACTTCGTCATCATCAACTGATGCCGTAACTGTTGGTAGATTATAAACTGTTGCGTCAACTGATGCTGTATTTTGACATCCGTTTCCGTCTATTCCTGTTACGGTATAAGTAGCTGTTCCAACTGCTGCTGTAAAAGCAACTCCGTCAGTCACGCCTAAATCCCATGTGTAAGTATCTGCACCGCCACCAGTAAATGTGAATGATTCTCCATCACAAACTTCGTCATCATCAACTGATGCCGTAACTGTTGGTAAGGCATGAACTAAAATATCTACTTGAAACCCGCAATCATCAATGTGATCACTAGTAGCAGAATAAGTTGTTACTCCAACTGGTGGGGCAAATGCAACTCCATTTGTTACACCACCATCCCAAGTAATTGCTCCTCCATTAGTAGATGTTGCATCCAAAGTTACTAAGTCACCTTCGCAAACTGTTGTTGCCGAAACTATTGTTGTAAGTCCATCACATAAAACAGTAATAATAACTTGACCAAGGCCTGCGTTAGCACCAGCTGTATTGGTTTGATCTATACCGCCGTTAAAAGAACCACCAGCACCACCGCCACCAGTTCCTGCTCCGCCATACATTTCAACTCCACCGCCTCCTGAGTATCCTCCACCAGCACCACCAGCATAAGTTGTACCCAAACTTGCTCTACATGGAGAGGCTCCACCAACACTTCCAGAACCATTAGTTCCAGCAGTTAGCCAACCACCGCCACCACCAGTACCCCAAGCACCAGTTCCTGCAATTCCTCCACTTCCTCCTACACCACCAGCACCTCCTGAATGAACGGGTGGTGCCGCTCCACTATTAGTTATAAGTGCTGCACCTCCATATTGATTCCATCCTCCAGCACCGCCACCACCGGCAGCAATCATTAATGTTCCTCCTCCATCACTCGCATATGACCCATCTCCTCCTGATTGAAGTCCTACAGGGTTTCCTCCTGCATAAACAGTTAAAATTTCTCCTGGTGTTACTGTAAATGTACCAATCATTATAGCCCCATTACCACCAACTCCTCCTGACGTTCCGTTTTCTCCTTTAGATCCTTTACTTTCAATTTGAATTGAAGTAACACCGGCAGGAACGGTATAGGTATCCGTAGCGCCTGTATAGGAAAAGGTGGTTACCTGCCCCCAGCTGTGGCTGAAAAATAATCCTAACGAAACCATTAGGATAAGTTTAAAATTGATTAGATGTTTCATAATTTATTTTTAGACTGCAAATATAAAACGATCTCATTAGGATTTATTAAATTAGTATCCCAAAGTAGAAAACTAATTTTCTAATGAAATTTTGTATTGAAGGTAGAATGTTAACGATCCGTAGAAAGGAAAAAAGGTAGTTCATTTATAATCAATTGTTTAGTCTTCTTTCCTGAATCAATATTTATAATATGTATGGAAAAAGATAAAACTAGTTCCTGTATATTCAGTTGCACTCTATCATCTGGAAAATAAAAAAGGAGACGAAAATTCCTTGTCAACCGCTCCAAATCCATAATCAATTCCACCAAAACTTTCCACCAAATCACTTCGCGCATCACCAAAACAGTTCGATAAACAACATTAGACTATCACAAGACCATTTTGAAAATCTTCAGTGCATTCCTACTTTTAAGAATTGTTACCACGAAACTTACTATTCGTTAACATTATAAAATTTTTATTGCTTAACTTTAATACATGCGTCGTTTGCCTTATCTCCACCAAATAACCTTTGTATTCCTCGTAAGCTGTCTTTGGTCTTGTAGAAAGGATGATATAAAAACTTTACCAATACCTCAAACTGAACCTCTCGATATAGGATTAAGTGAAGATTATCTTGGAGATTGGTACATTTACTCAGAATTATTTTATAAAAATAGTGGAGCCCCACAAACTTATGATTCCATAGAAATTTATAATACCCAAAATTTAGGATTAACCTTCACTGATTCATTGCTTTATAAAGAAAAACCTTTTTCATATTATCGCTGTATTGAAAACCTTCATGGAAGTACTGATTTAACCGTTTGGAATGGCTTGGCAAATAATGCAACAATTAGCCACGCTAATGAAACTACCAATATTCATTTCGCTAGTATTGTGAATTATCTCAGCACCAAAGAAAATAAGGACCTCAGATTCATTGAACTCTCATCTAATATTGAAGATAAACACTATTTATTGGGAAGAATACCTAGAGAAGTGGAATCAGATTCCGTCACTTATATTCTTCAATTTCATAATTATATAGGGACATTAGAAGGATTAATCATCAGGTATATTAGTAATGACGGAACTTACGATACGGATACTTTAGAGAGTGGTCAATGGCATTGGGAGAAAACTGTTAAACAAATTTCTTTAAACAAAACTTACGCCGTAGAAATGATTGGTGGTACGGAGGATTATCATGATGAACTATCAGAAAATTTCTACGGTAAATTCGATTTACTCATGCGATATCGTCCGTTTAAAAATTCACCTAAGCTATATGAATTAAAAGATGTTGTTGAGTGTACAATAACAACTTCGGGAGAATTCAGTTCAGAATCTTACCACCATCTAGCGGGACACCTTAGGTATGTTGAGCGATATATCGAATAATTAAAAGACCTATTGGTTAAATCTATTTTTTTTAGTCTGTTGAATTTTACAATAGAGAATCAATTCAAGGAAATAACAAACGATTTAGACGATTCAGTTATTTCTTTGTAGGTAATGGTCCAATGGTGATGATTAAAGTTTTCTCTGATTAAACTCCCCTCTAACCTCTCTAAATCAACGCCCAACTCACTCAAATCAAACTCAACATCCTTCGCCAAAAGGCTTCGGTTATGGTAGAAATAGTTCGATAACGCTCCCTCTGTTTACCCAGAAAAAATGCAAATAAGTAGGGCAAAGCTACAGAATGTTTTTGTGGAAACAGGACCGTAGTTGGCTTGGTGATTATGTATATTAATACCGAAATAATAAATGTAAAATGCCCTCAAAATTCTGTTTTGAGGGCATTTTAAGTGTAATTAATTCTACTATTATTCTATTATTAGCTTTTCAGTTGATAGTACTAGCGCTTGGTCAATAACCTTGTAAATGTAAATGCCATTTTTAAATTGAGATACATCAATTCTTTTAGCTTCTCCCAAAACAATTCCAGTCCGATAAACCTCACGACCACTCATATCATAAATCACAAATTCTGGTGCTTGTAATTCAGCAGATCGAGAAGGATCAAGTAATGTTATGGTAACAAAACCATGTGCAGGATTTGGCACAGTTGTTACCTTTATATTTAATGATGCATTTGAAATAGAACCATCTTGATCTAATCTTGATTTAAGACCATGACCAGGACCATCTCCCTCATCATGTTTTATTGGAGCACATGAACATTCTACTACAGACCAAGGAGAAGTTGATCCGTCTGCACAAATAGCTCGAACTTTCCATGAAAAACATGAATTGTCAAATGTTTTTGAAGTGGATGTAACTGCTACAGTCGTAGGGAAATTATAATCAGTACCACCACAACATGTAGGATCGTTGGAGATATACTCTATTTCATAAGAAACAGCCCCTACAACCGGGTCCCAACTCAAATTTTGTGTTGGATCTTTAATGTCTTCTCTGCAAGATAAATTTGCTGGAGGTAAAAGGGCATCACATAGACATCCAGGGAAGTAATACTCTAGCACTGTCTCAACGGTCTGGATGCAACCACCTGTATCAGTTATTGTATACCTTACAACAAAAGTATAATTACCTTCTCCCAAAAACCAATAAGTTGTCGCATTGAGCGTAGAGTTTGTCTCATAAACCAATAGTCCATCTTCATTATAAACCTTATAATTATAGTTTTGACTTTCTTTTACATCCAGACAACCAGTCACTGGATCCACAAATATTCTAAATAACTCGCAATCAACTGTAGGAACCAATCTAATCTCGTCCAACACTAAATCCGTTAAGTCACAAGCACAATCTTCACAAATCACATAAACCTCAACTTCTCCACATTCGGGTACAAGAGCAGGGTCAGTAATAGCCATTGAACTTACAATGAATCGAACAGGAGTACCAAATGGAATGGATCCTGGAACCACTTCCATAGCCCCTGTAGCGTTAAACAAATTATATACGGTAACTTCATAGATCCCATCTAAATCGATATCTAAGAACATCCCCATATATACATTTGTTCGTGAAGATAACATAGAAAAACGTTCACCGACTCCACTAGAAAAGGGAATACAAAGACTTGAATAATCTGCGTAATTCCCTTCCGAATACTCAGAACTATTACTATATAAATAACCCATATCATCTGGCTCTTGAAGGTCAATTTCTGAGATAAAGGGGCAATCACGCTCTTCACAAATTAAATAATCCTCTACTTCTCCACAATCAGGAATAAGAGCAGGATCAATGATTTTATCTGAACTTACGATAAACCTGATGTTGCTTTCTAACGCAACGGGGTCCGTAATCCAATCTGGTGACATATTTAGAACCCCTTCTACCATAAGGGCATTAGATAGGGTTCTTTCATAAATCCCATCCAAATCTTCATCAATAAAAATGCCCATATAAACATTTTCTTGTGACGATTTTAAACCAATTTGCTGTGAAAAATCGCCTGTAAGGGGGATACACAAATGTGTATAATCCGAATAATTAGCTATTGAAGCCCCAGAATAATTTTCGAACGAAAAATCATCTGCCTCATCCTCAAGTGTCACTTCAGTAATATAGGGGCAATCAGGATCTTGTGCATGCGCATTAAACCAAAAAAGGGATATAAATGCGATCATTATTAATTTTATTTTTTTCATAATACATTTTTATTGTTCTCCTACTCTATTTGGGATTTTCGGAAACCTCCAGTTAACCTTTTGTTTGAAATGAAAGATGTTGCAACAACTTTGAAGACAGGGTTAATGTCTTTATAGAATAAAATTAGGTATAATCACAGGGGAAAATTTTCGCTATTAGCGAATGGTAATTTCAATTATTTAACGGTAGAATATAAGATTTAAGGGAAACTGGAATTCTATGAAATCTTAATAAAATAGTAATTCCAGCTTCATTCACTCATAAATAAGAGAGAGAGTAAATTCGTTAAACACTGAAAATTATTTGTGATCAAAAAAGGTATTACACGATATATTTGTCTAACAATTGTCGCTTTCTTCTAGAAACAGGGATTTCCTTATCATCTTGCAAAACAAGATATCCACTGGTTTTCATGTATCTAACTACTTTCTCAATGTGCACCAAATACGATTTATGCACTCTCAAAAATAATTTTGGATTTAACGTTTCTTCAAAATCTTTTAATGTTTTTGAAACCATATAGCGGTTCTGATTACAATGCACGACGGTGTAATTGCTTTCTCCTTTCAGATATGAGATATCAGTAATAGAAATAAAAACAAGTCCGTCTTTATCATGAATTGCAATGGTATCCTGATAGTTTTCAGTACGGTAAAGTTGATGCGCCAATGATATTAAGTTTTTGCTATCATTTTCACCTTTGATTTCATTCTTGACACGTTCTACCGTTTTCTCCAGCAACTCAACATGTATGGGTTT
Source organism: Crocinitomix sp. (assembly GCA_047623705.1). GTDB lineage: Bacteria > Bacteroidota > Bacteroidia > Flavobacteriales_D > Crocinitomicaceae > Crocinitomix. The sequence continues at coordinate 37,012 of JBLHOW010000054.1, read as the reverse complement.
CAAAAGATAATCGAATGCATTATATTGGAACGCTTTTACTGCATATTCATGATAGGCAGTAGTGAAAACAATTTTCCCTTTAAACTCTCCTAAACGCTCCAATAATTCAAATCCATTCAATTGTGGCATATTAATGTCTAAAAATAGAATGTCAGGACTAGTTTCACCTATCATCTCAATCGCCGTTTCTGGGTTTTGTACGGACTGTATACAATCAATATCAGGACAGTAGTTTCGAAGCATATCGCTCAGTGTTTTACAAGCTATTTTCTCATCATCAATAATTATTGCAGATATTTTATTTTTGGGGATTGCGCTCATTTTTCAAATGTTTATTTGGGGTAAAACAATCGTTACTAAAGTACCATCAGATCCATCTTTACGTTTATTAGCAGTTATGTTTAACTCTATTGTTACTTTATATTTTTTTTCAAATAGTTTTATGCGGTCATTAGTTAGACGTAACCCATTTGAATTGTGTTTGGTTTGATCTTTTTCATTTCCTTTAATTGTCTTGTCAAATCCAATACCGTTGTCAGATATGGCGCAAACAATGTTTTCTCCAATTTTCTTAAATGAAATATTAAGTATACCTTGTTTTTCATTCGTCATCATGCTGTGCCAAATAGAATTTTCGACTAAAGGTTGAAGTAAAAAAGAAGGAATCCCCATTGTTTGGGCTTTTAATTTATCATCAATTGTAAAGGTGAAATCAAATTGATGATTAGCACGGAGTTGTTCAAGCTTTAGGTAGTTTGAAAGGAAGGCGACCTCTGTTGCTACGGAAGTAATATGAGTTCCAGATTGATCCAACATTTGCCTAAAGAGTTGCGCAAATTCAGCCAAATAAATCTGAGTGGATCGGGTATCGTTTTCACCAATAAATTTATTAATTGAATTGAGGCTATTAAATATAAAATGTGGATTTATTTGTCCTTGCAAGGCCTGCAATTCTAATTTTAATGCTAACCTTTTCTCTTCCGTTTTAACAGATGCCCTCCATTTTATCAATGCAAAAAAAACCAAACACAGAATGAGAATTAGCCCAATAATAAGGAACCAATTATACCACCATGGTTCACTGATATGGACAGAAAATTGCATAATATCACTTTGCTCAAAAAAAGGAGAGTCAGCGTAAAATTCAAATAGATAATCACCAGGAGCCAGAGACGGAAAAAATATTTCATTCTGTATTGACTTCTGCCACCGATTATTGTTAATTCTGTGATAGTAATTTGTTTGATGCGTTGTAAAATTAATGGCATCTAGGGATACTTTTATGTCATTCTGCTCATAGGAAAGATCAATTTCATCCTTAAAATTTTGCGGAATACCATTGGTAGTGATATCTCCAAAAAACAGGGGCAATTTTGCCTTAATACTGTCATCCTTCAAATCTTCGCAATAAACACCTCTTTCAGTAGAAAAATAGAGCTTTTCCTCATGCTCCATTATACAACTGAAGCTGTTTATTTTCAACTCAGTTTTCGTGTCAATTGTCTGCATTTGAATCAAATTGTTCCCAACAAACTTAAAACGTTGGACTCCATTTTGTCCAGCAACCCAAAAACCACTATCCTTAGAATTACACAATAATCTAGTATTATTAGAAAGCATTTTTGTTTTTTCAGTATAATAAAGTGTTGGTTCATTGGGTTGAACAACAATTAATCCCTTATTTTCAGTAGCTAAAATCAATCTGCCATTCTGCAAAAGCATATCGTTTACTCGATCAAATAGTCGAATAGGTTCTACTGTTTGCCCGAACTTAGATTTAGGAATCACAAAAAGTCCTTGATTACAAGCCATTAAAACCCAATCTCCTATAATAAGTGTTTGATGAATTCGACCGAGTTTGTAAGAATTTTTAAACGCAGGAAATATTGTTTTCCTCGAATAATTATAAATCATTGTCCCTTGAACTGTACTTAGGGGAATCAGTGAATCAGTCTCTGACATTAACGTTTGACAGGAATCACCTTGATTGATAATAGTTACATAGCTCGTTTGTTTTTCACTTTCTGGTGTCCATTCCATAATACCTGAATGAAAAATTATCAAAATTGTATCTTCAAGGCTAATCATTTCTTTAATCCCAGGTCCTATCGCATCAATATCTTCTACACCATCTCCTTTAAAATACATCAGGTCTCCATACTTGGAGCCAGCCAAAACTCCTTCATTCCATGGTATTAACCCCCCCAATATTCGATTTGTAGGTGATGCAAATAATTTTGACGTGGAGTTTGGGAATAAGAATAATCCATTGTTCAATGTGGATACCCACAAATTGTTAAATTCATCTAACTGAACATAACCAACTTGATCTCCTTCTAAAAGGTGTTCTTTTAATTCAAGTTTATTTTCTAAATAATCAAAAATAAATACGCCGTTATCAGTTGAAATATAAAGCCGATTATCGCTATACAAAACACAATAAATTAAAGTCTTATTCAAAGCCTCAATTACGGAGTCAAAATTGGCGTCTTTAAAAGTATCATCAAGTAAATCTAATACAATTGGAAATGATCTATTAATGGCACCATAAGTAATATCCAATTCATTCATAAAAGTATTTACCTTCTCTATTTCTGATATATTCTGTATTTGATACCCTAGTCTTTCGAGAGGATTAAAGATGTCATTATCATTTGCATATGTCTTAATAAACAGATTGTTATTTTCACGAAACAAGGTTGTGATTCTCTCTTTTATATTAGGAAATTGATGATAGATAACATTATTCAATGGATCAATTTGAATCAAACCTCCAACTCCTCCCAAAATCATGCTTCCGCCATCTAATTCAATCAAAAAAGAACTTTCATCTATTCTAAATTGTGGCAGTGGTGAATTTAATTTTTTGACTTTGTCATTCTCAAAGTAACTTGGCAATTTATCAACATGATAAAACCAAATTCTTCCCTTCGAATCTTCTGAAATTTTTAGAACAGTATTATCTGATAAACCATCATCAACAGTATAAGTTTTAAAAGTACTGCCATTAAAACAAGTCACCCCATAATTTGAACCCACCCATACTTGCCCTTTACCATCAATATGAATAGCAAATAACATATAAGAAGGTAAACCATCTGAGATTTGATAATGTGAATAATTTCTCTCTTGTGCAACAACAAATTGGGCCAAAGAAAGTAACGAAAAAAGAAAAATAGTTTTAATACTCATTTGGGAAAGAGTTAGGTCCATAATTATGAACCACCTAGGTAACAACGCTAGTATTCAGATAGTATTATTATTTACAAACAAATCTTCTAAATTCTTGGAGCTCTTAATAACGCTAACAACATTTTTTATAATGCTACTTTTATAAGTTGATTGATATCCGCTTCCTTCAATTTGCAAAAAAAAGACACTACTATGGTAGTTTTTAATATTGATTCGATTATTAACACCTAGTTACAGAACAGTTTTAAAAAACGCCAAAACGAGTGCAGCGATTTGCATTCTATGCTTGGAGGTCACAATTATATGGAAATAATGAAGTTAGTCCGCTTTGGCCGCAGAAGGAATCTAGCTAATCTTTTATTAGTTGGATTTTAAATTTAGACCAAGCCGAAACGCAGTTTCAGCGAAGGAATGCACTAAAAAAAAGAGAACACAGAATCCTAATTTCAAATTAGAAATTTATACTTATTAATTAAACCTTAAAAATATTGACAAATCATATCTTGGTTCAGCCCTTTCAATTCTTAAAAAAACGCAATAATATTTCGCAATGAGAAGTCACGATTTTTCCATTGAGATACTGTGGTATCCAAACCACGCTAACCATAAACTGCTCAATCTGATCTGAAATCGCCTGATTACATCCTGTTAAATGATAAGATGCTTCTCCTTCTTTTGATACAGTTATTTCTATTTTAGCTATACCTGAATACTTAACCGTTTCCTTTGTCAAAATAGTAGTTAAGCGTGATAATACAGCGTCAAAGCCATAATCCATTCCCCAACTAACATTTAAATCGCTATTTACAAAGTCAAAAACTACTTCTTCTTCCTCTATTTTTTCTATTGGAAGCATTGGGACCTCAATAGGACCATCATAAGGAGCTTCAGGTCCATTCTTTAAAAAATCAATTTCGGTTTCTAAAGAATCTATAATTGTCCGGAATGCATCTATTTCTATAGTATACCTGCTTTCTAATTCTTTGCGAATTAATAATTGATCTTCCTGATGATCAATTAACTCGGTCAGTAATGCGAGCTCTTGAGAACTAGTTCCGATTTGGTTACCTAAATAAATGGGACGCATCCAATCCATTGAATCAAAAGGATAACGCTTGCTTATTCCATCCTCTTCTAATTCGAAATAACCATCCTCTAAGTCTGAATACTGAATATATTGTTCAATGTTATTTTTACCGACCCATTTTTGCTCAATTTCAATAACTTCTTGTGCTTGCAGATTCATTAACTTTAAGGAAGCGTTGGTCGAAAATGGTTTTGAATAAATTTGTAACATCACTGAATCAATCTCCGTTTTCTTCGATTTGGCTATTGGTAATTCAATAATAAAGTTTTCTATATATGGTACTCCGTAAATCGTAACATCCATATAAATTGCGCCATTATTATCTGTTGAAATAACGTAATCTTGTTGGATCAATGGTTTCATTTCAAAAGAATAATCGAGATATTTTATAAAGACAGTATCTGTTAAATTTTCTTTTTTATAGTTCTGAATAATAGACGGAACATAAAATCCAGAATGCCTATGTTCGAAGCAAAAGGTATGCCCTAAATCAATATTTCCTTCTTCTAGTCCAAGACCGTTTCTAATATCTACTAACTGAATTTTTAAATAAATTTCTCCCCCGAATGCAGAAAGCGAACATAAAATAAATAAGGACAAGAATAATTTCATAAGAATGTGATTTCTTTTTTGATGTTATTTATAGTCGAATTCCATAGAAAAAATTGTTTTATTTATTCTGATGGGTTCAATAAATACTTGGTAATTGATTCAATTTTTATTAAAAAGATTTAAATCTGATTATTCAATATATCTATTTTTTGCATTCGTTCTTCCCTACCTCTCCAAATCCCTAAACAATTCACCAAAATGATATTATAAAATTGTCTTTCTCAAAACTCAAAGTAGAACTCAAACTGATTTTAAACGCAATTCTAGCCCAGAAATGCAGGCTATAGTTCTCTATAAATGGCTAATTTTATAAAAACACTAGTGCTCAAAATGAAATCATTCTGTTATAACATATTAATATTGTTGATCTGTATTTCCTGTGGAGATGGAAATAACGAAACATCAGGCGATTTAATTTCGTCAGATACTATTAAGATCTGTTCCAATAAATATTTTGACATATTAAAATCAAATGATTCTCTTATTTGCTTTAAAAAAAATGGCATTCTGACTAAAACTAGTTTAAAGGATACTCTCTTTATCTCTATTAATAAGACAGATTCACTTTTGTATGTTAATGATCAAATAATAAATCTATTTAATGGCAGGTCTGTTACTGCTCAAAGTAATGAAACGTATCGAAGCCATTCAAAATATTGTTCGAGTAATGATATTATAGAAATATATCCATTTGGCGACCAACTGCTTGTTGTAAATAACTATACAAGATCAGATGTTTGTTATACGAACCCTATTCAAAATCACCTAGGAGAAGATTCTATTATTTGGGAGGATGGCATTGGCTCTGCGCTCTATTATAATTTCAGTGACGGATTTTACAATTCGGGTGTATTCGACACTAAAAAGGATCTTTATAGAACCAATAATGACTATGTATCATTCCAAGTAATTGAAGATGTTTTAATTGGGTTTCATTATTTTAAGCAATTTGATTCGACTTATAATTACGAGTTTGCCAGAATCATATATGAGTCATTCAGAATTACCGACACCAGTCTGATAAAATTGAATACCGATACGAGCGCGCGGCGTTCTTATTCTAACGAACGACATCCTTTTATAGATCTTGTTGTGTCTTCATCCGAAGTTCTTGGAGATATCATGATGCTTGACAGAGAGTTATATGGAATAAAAAAAAACAACAAATGGCAATTATTTGCAATTAATCGTAGCTTCCAATATAACATATCCGCTCTTGTTTGTGAAGCCACAGACGTTGACACTGTATTTAAACTTTCATTTGACAAGAGTACTTATTTAGGTACACGTGGTGAAAGCCATTTTTTATTCACTCCGAGTTGGAAAGGAAATAAGAAATTTGAATTTCAAAATTTAATTGTTTCAAAATATGTTGCGCCTGCCATCAATCCATCTAATATGTATGACTATGAGTATTTCATTTATTCTATGGATGGGGACAATTACATGATTAACACGAACAAAAACAGGAATAGACCATGGAAAATCATTGAATCAGGAAATCCGCTCGATTCGCTTGATATCGGAGACAAAAACATCCTAAATCCAGAACCAGATACCATTTTTAAATACCCAATTGAAAACGTTCCTTATCAAAACTAAGGCTATTTACGAACGTTTAATGCATTGAACGATCAATTGCTCCAAACTCTACTTCGAGTTCTTCAATCTCATTGTAATTAGTTGTCTATGAGGTTTTTTACAGGATCAGAGGTTTGGTAAGAATTACCAGCAAAAACAGCGTGTTTCCCATAAATTTCGTCCGTATTTTTGTCCATTAAATAGACCATACCTGATTTTATCCCTTCCCTAAGTTAATCTTAGATTTTCCGAACAGTTTTAGCATACGAAACACCCGTAGTATCAATTATTGCAATTATTCCTCCATTCTCTTCAATCAACTTTCTAATCAATTTGAAATTACCTGATTCAACCATGAGTTCGCCATCTGCGAAAGATATAATTTTTGTTCGCGGAGAATGCTCAGTAGCCTCCATATTTCGTTTGCGCTTAAACCTGAGATAAAAAAAGATTCCAATAAATGAGGCGATTAGACCTAATCCAGTTAAAAGCCAGTAATTAACGATTGTTTTGGCATCATTACGAAATGAAAAAAATGAGATTAAAATGACAATAACAGCAGCTAAAACTGCCAATGAATAATAATAATGAATACGGTTCCTTTTGAAAGCATGATCTGTACAACGATTACATACAGGTATCTTAATTCCTTTACCCACCAAGAATCTATTGTCCTTAAAAGGATCGATATACTGATACTCCTGTGTAAGTGCGTTACAACAAATGCAATATTCGCCAAAATTCACACCCGGTATTCCTCTTTCATTTGCCTTTTTGAAAATAGCCGTCGAAAAATTATCTGATCTAAAAATGATCCGATATTTTTGTCCAGGTTCTAGAGACGGAATAATGTGTTGCATATTTCTCTTCTAAAATATCAATATCTCATTAATTAATATCCCTTTATCAAAAAAAATAGTTGGTTTGAATCTTCTTGACGGCTTAGTAAAACAGCTAAGTAATAAGTTCCCCCAACATTTCCAAATTCCCAACCAACTCCATTAAATCAAGTTCAAAACCCTTTGCTTCACCTCCAAAGTCATTTAGTTCTTGTTTTTAACGACCTTTACCAATAGTATTTGAAACCAACTCCAAAATATCGTTCCATAATAGGTTTAAAATGTCCCAAATGCAGGACGGGAAAGCTTTTTGAAAAGCCTGGTTTATTCCGGTTTAAGGATGTGTTATTGATGCCTGAGCATTGTTCCGTATGCCAACAAAAGTATTTAATAGAACCTGGATTTTGGATTGGTGCACTTTGGACTTCTTATCCCATAATTGTTTTGATAGAGCTTCCCTTTTTATTGGCAGCTGTAAATTTTGATGGCATAAACATTTGGGCATGTTTTGGGTTAATGCTAATTGCTTTTGCCATTTTTTTCCCACTCATGCTTCGGCTTGGGCGCTCAATTTGGATTCATATTTTTATCCGATATGTTCCTGTAAATTGATTCTTCATTTAAAAGAAGCATTCGTAGAATAAGTGTCTAAGGGCAAAATCAGCAGCAACTCATAAAAGTTATGAATGACGATTCAGAGTTATGATTGACTTCAACATTCAATTTACCTACCCTAACTTTGTAAACCAGAGAGGATAAAGTAAAAAATCTCTTTTGTAAATCATTAACCTTACTTATTATGAAAACAATAATAACATTAATTGCTTTGACCCTAGCAGGCTTTAATAGCTATAGTCAAAATGGCGCTGATCCTACGGATTTAACCGCAAATAACTTATTAAGAAACCCTGGTTTTAATGAAAACCCGTGTAGTGAAAATTGGCAAATAGAAACGTGTGATGTTACCTGTCGCGGTGATGCTGGAACAGTTTGGCTAAACCACAATAATCGTGCTGGTGATCCCGCAATTAAACAAACATTAACGAACCTAATACCGGGAACATATTATGAAGTCATTGTTGGATGGCGTGGCGGAGATCATGGGCCAATTCACGGTGTTACTGGTGCTAGAAATATTTTCGCCATTGACATTGACGGAAGAGAAATAAAACGCTTAACTACAAATACAAATTATACTGACTGGATGGTAAATGACCAACCAGAGAGTGCCTCCACCTATGCACAAATCACCTTTAAAGCAACCGCTACGACTCATACGGTTCGCTTTAGAGGTGAGGTTGGCGCAGATGGAGACGTTGTAATCGGATACGTAAAAGTTCAGGAAGTTAATTACTTGAAACTTATTGGCGGTGGATCTGAAGGACCTCGAAACAATGGCGAAATTGATGCTGGTAAGACGGTAAATTTAGAAGTTGTTTTTGCAGATTGGTCTGACGCTCCTTGCACCTCAACAAACTTTGAGCAATTATGGAGAGAAATAACCAGCAATAGTGAAATGATCAATTCATTTGCTAGACAAGGCGCAACAGTTAATTTTAACCTAAATAGATCATGGGAAAGAATGCCACACCCTATGACGCACTATTTTCCAACAACAACTGACGCCCAAAATTGGAAGTGGGCAGATTATACAAGAGATGGACAACAATTACTTGGGGCTGGTGCAAATTTCCCTGCAAATACAATCTTAGTGATTGTACCCAACAAAGGGGCTACAGGGTTCAAATCTATTCCATCTGGTGCTCATGGAGCTTCTCATAGAAACATTCGAAGAATGATCACGCTAATGCCTCAAGTTTACAATGAACATTATACAACCTTAATGCACGAGATTGGACACTGCTTTGGTTCTGGCGAATTATATCCAGCTAGTTCTCCATATACACATGAGGTTGGTGGTTATGATTTAATGGGAGATATTGTTTATGCTACTGGATTTATGGGATGGCACAGATACCGATACGGTTGGGTCAATCAAAAAAACATTCAATTTCTGCATCAAAAAGGCGAATATACAATTGATTTGAAAAAATTAAATACTGCAGATGGGACCTCCATGGTAATATTACAAGACCCAACTAAAAAAACAAAATTATGGGTGATTGAGATTGGACAAGACGTTGTATCAAGAGATCAGTTTAACGGAACTGCTACAGGTAAACTAAATAGTGAAGGTGATCGCTTGATCATTTATACTATTGAAAACCCACTCGTTGCTGGAAAAAGAGCAATTCGCCTTGTCCCAAGAGTGAATTTCTTACCAAGTCATGGAACCACTGCAGCGCTTGATGCGGTAAGTTATAAGGAAGGTCAAAAGTTCGAGAAACGAGACATTCCTTTTAAAATTGAGGTTAAAACGAAAACCAGAGATGGGTTTCAAATTAAAGTATCGATCACTAAAAACTTACCTTTCAAATTAAATTAATAGCTACTTAATTTAATGTTTAGCAGGGCATAATAGCTCTGCTAAACTATTTTTTTTGAACTTAAAATTGAATGACAATTGCTTATCATTCATATAACTCGTATTATTATTGACTTGTCAGTAATAATCTTAAATACCACATGAAGCAAAAGTTTTTGTATCACATATTACTAAAGGTATGCTTGATCTTTATTGGTCTTATATGCTATCCTCAAAATGCATTGACGCAAACTACAGAAGAGCGCTTAGCTATTGGCAAAACCCATATTACGAATTATAAATTAGAGGAAGGTATTGCTATTTTAGGTGACCTGTACAATGATTTATTGCTTGAAAAAGAGCAAGATCAAGTTTTTTTGAATGAAGTTAGATTGAGCTTTGCAATGGTTCTTGAAAAAAGTCATTTGGATGAAGCATCCCTATTATTACTCCATGAATTGGAAATTGATTCAACAAGTCCGCAACTTTCGCAACATGAAATTTTAGGCCAAATTACAAGAGCGCGATTGAATGAAAAAAAAGGATTTGCAGAAGACGCTCATTTGAATTTAGACAAAGCATACGCAGCATTACAAAAAACAACTGATAAGCGGTATCTCGCAAAATATCATAAACGCCGTGCATCTTTGATCCGCGTTTCCAGCGAAAACAATGTACTGGTTTTTGCTCATTTAGATTCTGCCTTATTGTTTGCTAAGGAATTTAAAGACACACTTGAATTGGGAGATATTTATATGGTGAAGGCTATTATGGGAGCCGTAAATAATAATTATGTCCAAGCCGAAATTTATCTTGACACAGCTGAATACTATTGGAGAAATACGACGGATGAGCACGCGAAACTTGGAATTTTATTCAATAGAGCTATTTTCAAACTCCGACAAAATGAACCTCTACTGGCGCTGGATTATATGGATTCAACGAAACTTTTCCATCCTGAAAAATACTTAGGAACTCAGACCGGCTTGTTGTCCTGCTATCTTCAAATTTATGAGCGTTTGGATATAAAAGACTCTGTTATTACTACTTTAAAAGCATTGAATGGCTCACTTCAAGAAGATCATCTTAGAAAGGATAAATTATCCATCATGCTGCTCAATTCTCTCTCCAGAAAGAATGACTTAGAAAATGAGTTGGACAAAAGCGAAAAAGAAATCTTAATCATGAAAAGCAAAGCTAATACTTGGTATATGCTATTCTTTGGGGTATTATTGATCACTGCTTTGTTATTTATATTTTTAAGAATTGGAAGAAAAAATAGACAGGAAATTCATCAGCAAAAAATCACTCTTGAAAGAGCATTAGCGGATAATCAAATCTTATTTGGAGAGGTCCATCATAGGGTCAAAAATAATATCGCTATTATTTCAAGCATGATGCAAATTCAACAAAGGGAAATTACGGATGAATTTTTGAAACAAAAGTTAATCGAAAATGAACTTCGAATTCGATCAATAGGCCTAGTGCATACCTTAATTTTTAATTATGACCAGATTCAGACCTTGAAAATTGGAGAGTATATTAATAAATTGATGAATGGTATTTTAGAAACGTACAACATTATTGACAGGACTACCGTCGAAATCGTCTCTAAACCTATAAAAGCTGACATTAATATTATGGTTCCAATAGGATTGTTAATGAATGAATTGATTACCAACTCAGTTAAATATGCGAATGTTGACAATTTAAAACTTACCATTGAATTAGTTCAAATTAATGAAAACCTCAGCATTATTTATCGGGATAATGGAAAAGGATTCGATATCAATACTTGCGAAAAGTCATTTGGACTGAATATGATTCAACGAATGACACGGCAAATTGAAGGAGAAATAATTTTCTCACCTCCGGGAACTCATAAAATTGAACTCAATATACCCTACAATATTGCCTTAAATGAATAGCCAGAAATATAGCACCTTAATTGTCGAAGATGAATTACTTATTGCGGATAATATTCAAGCAATATTAGAAAATGAAGGCATTTCAGTTTGCGGAATTGCTATGACATATGAAAAGGCCGTGTATTTGATTCAAACGCAGCAACCAGACATTGTTTTATTGGATATTCAGTTAAAAAGTGAAAAAATGGGAATTGATGTTGCCAAATGGATGCTTCAAAATGTCCAAATTCCACTCCTTTTTTTAACCTCACAAGAAAACGAACCTTATGTTACAAATGCGTTTGAAACGGCACCAATCGCCTATATTATAAAGCCCATATCCGCTTCAAACCTAGTGAGTACTTTGAAGCTTGCTTTATTCCAACAATCTCAAAAAGAACGTTCTAGTTTTGTAAAACTCAAAGTTGGAGATGAGCTAATCCCTCTAGAGTTGAATACTATAATTTACCTACAATCTGATCATATCTACATTAACGTTCACACGGCAAATTCTAAATATTTGGTACGATCATCCATGGAAAACCTGCTCTTACAATTGGGTACTTCCTTTATTCAGTCGCACCGGAGCTATGCTTTAAATAAACTATTTATTGAAAAAATATCATCTACTTATGTGACCTTAACAAATGGGGAAGAATTACCCGTTAGCCGCAAGTTCCGAAACGATTTGAAGAATATGGCAATTTGATTTTTTTATTGATCTATACCGGTCATCTTTTACTCAAATTATTCTAAAACAGTTCTCTCAAAGCTGCATCACGAATTTACACAAATCAATCTTAAAATTCTTAGCAAAAAAATCTTTAACTGTATACAAAAGAGCGCTATAACGATACTTTAACTGTACAAAAAAACAAAGTAGACCCGGATCGGTCCCAAAAGTTGGGGAAGACTTAGAAGTTCATAATATACGCATAGTCTAAATTTACGACTTTGATTTTTGCAAGACTTCGAATAATAGTTGAAAAATTTATAGGCGTTCGTCGGAGAATTACTTTTATCAAAGCATATTATTAGAAAGATCGGGAAGCTCCCGTTGCGGAGCAGGGAGATCACCCGACCGCACTTATAATGTGGGCAGTGAAAAATGATTTAAGAATGCGCCCTTCATGTTAAGCCCTGCTAGGAGAACTTTTTGGTACTTTTTGTTCAAGCAAAAAGTACAAGAGTTTCATTAAAAGATTATATATTAATTTGTAAGTTTGATTACCTGATGAAGTCATTTTGGAGACTAAAACGTTCACGTTTGACTATGCTCCCCAATATTTGGACTTGATCTGTAAACTCACCCGCAACCCGTCTCTAATCAAGGGTGAAATGATTATATATCCTGTTAATAGATATTATACGAAAGCAGCAAACTCATATTGGCCTAGATTAAGATTCCGTTTTCCGCTTATCCCCAGCCTAAACCTTTTGAGATACGCCAACCATTTTCAGTTTTTATTAACTCCCCTACTCTTAACCTTTTCTGAGACATGCCAGAACTAATTCCTTTATTTTTCACCACCACTGCAGCTTCAGTGAAATAATACTCTACTCCTTTTTCTAGGCTTTTTTTGGATAAAAGTTCTCCAAAGGGAGTAATATCAAAATGTTCTGTCCGGATTGCCTTAACATCAAAAGAATCTGTTTTAAAAAAGTAACCTTCCCCCATCTTCAAAAAGCGTTATTCCGTCATGAATTGTACATTTTGTTCGTATTCAGATTTTGCATAAACCTCTGTCTCACCATAAAATTCAAAAACCTGAATAAATTCATCTTCTGTAATGTATAAAGACATTAAGGCATCATAATCTTTATCTTTTACACAGGTTAATATTTCTTTGGCAAAGTCAAAAAGATCTTGCTCTTCTTCTTCATCTGTTCCAAGTTCTGCGCCATTTCCTAAACAGGAAATAGCAACAAAAAATAATAAAAAGCTTAAATACCTCATGTCCTGATTTTTATAAAACAATAATTCGTTTTTTTATTTTTATCACAAAGTAGTTCCCGTTCTCTACACACAAAAAAATCCAACTAATCCTTAAACTAATCGGATTTTTTCATTTACAAATGTACCACTTCACAATACAATCTCTAAAAGCATTATGTTAATTCACTTGAGACTAATATCTAAGGAAAAAGAAGGGCTCAATAAATTCCGATTAATTTGTGAATGAGGGAATTAATACCATAATTAATCTATCGTTTTAATTAATTTGTGCTCAATTTTCACGAGCTATTTTCGTCCAAAAGCCTCTTCAAACGCTATTCAAATTAATTTGGGTTTCATGGAGTATGGAAATTCAATTCATTACAGTTCTATACGTTACGTCAAATATTCTTCGTTCCTTTATAGTGAAGTTATAATATAGCTTGCTCCGCCAATAAATAAAGCTAGTCCTTTCACAAAATATGTCGCGTTTACTTTTATTCGTTTTATTGATTTGTAATTGCTGTTTTTCGCAAACAGATCGAAGAGTCGCAATCTTAAATATGGATTCCATTTTGGAAGAAACCAATGATTCCAGACTTTATGCCGCAACGCATTTAATGGACTTAGCTGGCATTCCGTATGATGTAATAAACTCGCTTGAAAGTGCATTTGATTACCCTGTTATAATTACCGCAACTACAATTCGTGAAGAAGCCTTTAGTCTACCACAAGTTGAATTAATCAGTGACTGGGTAACAAATGGTGGAGTACTCATAACATCTGGGATAAGAGATGAAAATTTTAATGATTTATGTGGAATAAACGCTATAAACTCAACTAATCTTGTACATGAAATCACATGGGATACTGCTACTTACCCTGAATATTTTGATCAATTGGATGATGAATTGGAAGTTACCATTTCTATAGGTCGCGCGCCAGACCCTACTTTTACAACCCGCTACTATACACTTGATTCTGGGGTATCACTTGGCGAATATGGTGACGGGACATGTGCATTGGCTCGCAATGAATACGGTCTTGGACACGTCTATACATTTGGTCCAGACTTAAGAGATGTTATTTATAGACCTCAAATAAATAGAGATATTCAAGCCCAACGATCTTTCACCAATGGTTTTGAACCTTCTTTAGATGTATTCGGATTTATTGTGAGAAACATCATTCGACTTCATATTGCCTCAACTATTTACAAATACCCAGCGATTCAAAACTCAAGTTCAACCTTATTAATAACGCATGATGTGGATAGTCAAACTGCGTTTGATTCTGCTTTTTACTTTTCTGATTATGAACTCTCTAAAGAGTTTGTGGCTTCTTATAACATTACCACCAAATATTTTGAGAATGAATTGTCAAGCGCATTTTATAATCCCGCGTCAATTGCGACAATAAATCATTTATTAATAAATGGACATCAAATCGCCTCTCATTCCGTAGGACATTTCCCTGATTTTTCTGATGGAGATCTTTTCCCTTATGGAGAAACGGGTAATACCATGGAATCTTATTCTCCTACTCATATAGGAGGTGTTAGCATGGATGGAACAGTATTGGGAGAATTAGAAGTATCAAAAAATCTTTTAACAGCTGATTTTGGAACTGAAATTAAATCATGGCGATCCGGACACCTTGCCTTTCCTGATTCTTTAATTCAAGGATTAGAACTCTTAGGTTATACTTACAACTCTACTTATAGTTCAAATGACGTATTAACTGCTTTCCCCTATTATGCCTTTATGGAACAACGTTTTAGTACAAGCGAATCGTCTATTATTGAAATCCCCGTTGTTATAACAGATGTATTTAATATCATTGACGGCCCCATGACGGAAGAAAACAACTTAGAAAAAGCTGACCAATGGTTAGATATTACGAATCGTTATAATGCCAACAATGCCTGTATCAATCTTTTGATTCATCCAAACAGAGGATATAAATTAGAGAGTTTGATCCATTTGATCGATAATATGCCATCCTCCATTAAAGTTTTATCATTAGAGGAGTTTGGAGAGTTTTGGAGAGATAGAAATAACCTAGATTATAATTCATATATCGCTGATGCTGTTTTGCATGTTGATTTTTTAAATCCCGTTACGATAGATCAATCCTTTGTTATTGATAATATAGGAATTGACAGTGTTGTCTTTACAAGTGACCTAGGAGAAGAAATTCATTTTGTATCGGATGATTTTAGTGATAATCAACGCTTATATTATCAAATGGAAGGTACAGACTTATCTATTAATTCAACAAATTATAAAACGTCAAATAGTTATTTATATCCTAATCCAGCAAGCGAAAGTTTAGCAGTGGTTTTTGGCAAAGAGTTGACATCTGGAATTCTTACTGTTTATAGTATTATGGGAGAACGATTATTTATAAAGCCCATTTTTAAATCATCTCAAACTGTGTTGAATTTGAATGAAATGAACTTAGATCCCGGAGTTTATATCATACATATTCAATCTGATGAATTGAATACTTCATTGAAGTTTGTTAGAGAATAGTTGAATTGGATAAGGCCGTTTTGTTTTATATATTTCTTACTATTTTTAAGGTAAGATAGAATCCCAAATCAAAAGATCATAATTGCACTAATGGACGCCGTAATTTCAAATCAAGAAGAATTAGAGAATATTCTTAAAAAAGATATCCTTCAAACTAAAAAGAATATCAAAATCTTTGCGGGGCATTTACCAATGGTTTATGAAACGAATGATCAATCTGAAAGAACCGCATGTTTAGATGTTAATAGATGGGGTGATTTTAGCTGTCAAACTTTCGAATTAGGCACGCAATTAATTCAATTTGCTCGAAGTAAGAATAAATTGGCTAAACTCATAGTTGTTGTTGATGATGATGTCGAATTATTGAAAGTTGAAAAAATGGAAAAACTAGTGCGAAAAGATGAAAATTGGCATAAAAAGCCGCGTCGTAAAATTTTCAAAAACTCCACACTTCCACTTGCGTATACTCAAATAATGCAGTCTTATAATTTAACTAATGACAGTTTAATTAGGCAAAACAGAACAAATTTTAGTAGTTTATTAATATCTGAAAAAGTACTAAAATCAGATGCCGAAAAAAATGGAGTGGTATCTGCGAATGAATGCTCATTAGCCTATAAAGGACTCATTTTTGATGATCAGTATTTTAATCCAAATGAAGATTATTTAATCAGTTTAATGCCTGGGCAATGTAAGGGAAATATTTGCAGCGGGTTATTGAACACAAGTATTGCCATAGATTCTTCTCATATCTTTTATCCACACATAGAATTAATGGGCGGAATTGTCGAGACAAATGAAGGCTATAAAAAGTTAGCAGAATGTCTCAATTTATCAACGGCATTCCGTAAAGGTTTAATAACCTATCGAAAAGATCATATAATTGAATAAAAAGAGGATTATGATGGTTCATTTTACTACAAATCACGCGCAGGGAGTAAAACGAATAAAACTTCAATAATCAGTATGTGGATAAAACAATGAATCATTTAATTCGACCTGAATAATATTTTCCTGGATGGCATATAAAATGACCGGAATAATATTTTTACATCCCAATCTTTCAATCATTCTTCGGCGGTGCGTTTCAATAGTCCTAAAACTCAAATTCATAATGACAGAAGCCTCCTTTGTTGTTTTGCCTTTCCCTAACAAGCCGAGAACTGTGCGTTCTTTCATGCTAAAAAACGAATCCTCTCCCATGCGCCCAAAAATACGCTCGCGCAAGTTTTTTGGCAACACAATTTCGCTTTGAATTTCTGCATTTAATTCTAATATCGTTTTGATCAATTCCTCAGGTTGAATTTCTTTTGACAGAAAGGCGTTGATTTTATGCGTTTGAGAAAATAAACAATTCTCAAAAAGCCGCTTTGGTGAAGAAAGTAAAATAGTTTTTAAACCCGAATGTTCTGACTGAAATTTGCGGATAAATGAAAAATCGTTATCGTGTCTTGTGTCAAAAATTAGTACGTCAATGTTGTTTATTGTAGTTAAGTTTTCGTAGCTCTTCTCACAGCTAATAACTTCAATTTGCGGATTTTCGTTTAAGTATAACGATAAACCTTTTCCGAATAGTTCATTTCGTTCAATCAATCCAATTTTTATCGTTTTCATTTTAATTTCGCTTTGTTTTTGATTTTTTTTTTGGCCGCAGCAGTGCGGTTTTTTTGGGATGCTTTGACTGATCTAATACAGCCAATTAATAGTGGCACCCATGTGTTTTTCAAACTTATGCGAATTGTGTGGGAATGTTTATAAACTATTATTTAACGGTTAATTGGATTTTTTAAAGGTTATGTTTTGGAGGTGCGGATGCTGTTTATCAACGAAATACAGCGGCGTGAGCTGTAAATAGATAGTTTCTCGCTTGCCTACCGAAAAGAAAAAAAGCCCAATCCGCCTAAGGCGAACTGAGCTTGATTAACATATAGCTTCAAATTAATTACAACAATTGTATTTATTAATGTGCAATTACAGCACGCTGTATACTTATATTTTCATTCGTAACTCCATCTCTCAATAAAACGAGATATGTTCCGTTCTCAATTGCTTGCGTATTCCAGATCAATTTTTTGCTTGAATTAGCATTCACTTCTTTTTGCATGACAAGGCGACCGGTAACATCAACAACTGTAATTTGATAGGCCTCATCCAAGTTAGGCAGTTCTATCGTTAATTGATCAGACGCTGGGTTTGGATAGATTTTCAAAATATTCAATTCATCTGTTTGGATCAAAGGAATTTCAACACCGTCTATATTTCGGTCATAATTTGGATCTGTGGCAGGGGTTTGAAAAGCGCCTGTTGGGTCCAATTCTACACGCATTCCAAAAGTTGCCCATTGGCCTACAGTTGTTAATTCACCACTTGCTAGTGTACCAAATAAATAACCCATTTCAATACTAAATCCTCCAGTTATAAAAGCGTGACCAAGGGAATCCGTTGCTACTGCATATGGAATATGTGAAGCATCATCTCCAGGATCTTCAATCGAGGCATTTGACCATTCATAGTCTCCGTTACTCGCCTTATATGATACTGCAAAAATATGGGATTGATCATTCGGAGTTCCTGCCATATAAGGCAATAGTTCAGTTCCATCCATAATTATCACCAGTTTCTAAATCTGCGTCTATCATTCTCTGTGGCGGATCTATCCAATCGGTTCCATTCCAATGATAAACAAAAGCAACACCAGATTCTATTCCTGTTATTAGGTTTGCATCATCTTCACGTGCACCTACCACAGCGAAATCTCCATGTATTGAAACTCCAGAGCCAAAATTATCTTGTGCATGTCTATCCGCTACAGGCGCCACAATCTTATTAATAAAATTGAAAGATCCCAATGCTCTGTGATAAATATATGCCGCACCTGCACTAATTGCATACCCAGCCAAATCACTGTCATCAGGAAGATCATTTCTTGGGGAGCCTACAATTAATCTATCAGCGGTCAAATCAAGCTGTAAGCCAAAAGAATCACCTGTTCTGGTGTCCTAAGTTATCGAAAGCAATTAATTGTTCTTGAAAATCAGCTGTATGGGAAATAACATTTATTTCATAAATATAAACCATTCCTGCATTAGCAGATGTCAAAACATCAACACCAGATGCTCCAATTGCTATAGTTGTTCCATGTAAACTAACTGAAACACCGAAACGATCATTTGGTTCACCGTCTGGCGGACCTGTTGACGCACTCCGCGCAACGATTCTGTCCATTAATTCCCATTCACATTCATCCTCATTCCACCAATAGAGGTAAACTACTCCTTCATCATCTGTTGAGTAGGCAACTCTACTCGCACCAACCACAGCATAATCACCGTAAATCGAAACCGGTTGTTCAAATGTAAATCCAGAAAAATAAACTTTTGCATCCCTCGGATCAGCGACAATTTCATCCATCAATACAGGAACTTCTGCGCTTTTACATTTTTTGAAAACGCTCCTAAGAATAAGAGTAAAAAGAGCGTTAATAATTTAGCGTGTTTCATAATTTTATATTTATTACATTTTTAAATTACGATTGCATTTTCAATTCAGTATAAAACGATTATTTAACGGTATTTTGATTTTTTTAACGATCAAAAAGAATAGATTTTACCCATTTTTAGAGCTTTCAATCAAGACAATAACATCATGAATCATACATTTTCATTCAATCAAAACAAAATCAACTATACATTTCTATCCTAACGGCTCTGCTTAGTTGTTATAAAGAAATAGATACAGACCCAACTGTAACGGTCTTTTTTTCGTTATTTTGGTAACCGCTACTTAAAACTTAACCACTTGCCCAAATCACTCCTAATTGGATTACTATTCTTATTTCCTTTATCTCTGTTTTCAACGGACTATGACCTGTATCGTTTAGTTTATGGTTCGGCGGAAGGTTTACCTAGCACTGAATGTTATGAAATTATTCAAGATTCGAAAGGTTATATTTGGTTTGGAACTGACAATGGTGTAGTTAAATACAATGGGGTTGAATTTATCACATTTACCACTGCAGATGGGTTAAATAATAATGTAAATTATAATCTTTTTGCTGATAAAGAAGGTAATGTATGGTGCTATGATAAGACACATCAAATTTACCGCATTACGAATGACCAAGTATATCCTTACCCATACAATCATTTGCTAAAAGAGTATATTGATGAATCCGCACTTCCAATTAGCTTCGTGTTTGACAATGAACGGAAACTCCATGTCAGTTTAATACTTAACCTTAAAAACAATATTTTAAACAGCATTGATCAGTTTGGTGAAGTTGGTTTAATAGTTATGGACAGCGTGAACCTCGAAATTAATCAAAATGGGAAAGGTACTACTTTTATTGGTCCTCATTATTCGTCAGAGATCGTTGACCCTAGTTGCAGGTGTCGACTAGTTAAGGTAAGTGGTTCAAATGCTGATACTGTTTTAAAACTTCCAATGGCTGATTCAACCATCTACAGATGGATTTACCGCTTTCAGCAGACAGATTCCCTGCTATATTTTAATTTAGGAAATAGAATTTTTTCGCTTGACGGTGATATGCAGAGTCGCGAATTACATGAATTTGAGCATGGCGTAATTGAACTGGAGGTTGATGCCGATCAAAACATTTTTATAGGTTTATCTGATGATGGCCTATGGCTTGCACCTAAAGGCGACTTCTCCAATTTAACGCAACTAATAGGCCATTGTTCTGTTTCAAGTTTTATGATTGATCGTGTGGGAAGTTATTGGGTGAGCACATTGGATGATGGAATTTTTTATATTCCATCTTTTGATTTTTATGAACATCCAGGTTCTTGTGGATCAAATGTTATGCTAATTAGCGGCGATCAAAAAGAAATTGTTTATTGCACACGAAATGGCAGCCTTGGAAGTATAGAGTCTTGGGGTGAATTCTCGTCCATTCCGGAGAGTGGATACGCTCATTCTTTACTTAGCTTTAATGATAGTTCTTACTTAATATCTATCGGTGGAAATGAATCTTATTACTTCCCGACCATTACTCAATTACCAGTTACTAAACAAATGAATGGTTCAGATTGGTTTTTAAAAGATTCGATATACTATGGTGTTGCAACTAACAGCATTGTATCCTTTAATCCAACAAAAGCACTGCCAAACAAGAAGATATATAACAGCCATTACAATCTTAATTGCATTGACGACTCTTTCTCTAAGAATGAATTATTAGTGGGCACAAATAATGGAATTTATAGCTATACAGATGATACACTCATTAGATGGGCTCCTGAATATGATTTATTCAATACAGAAATTGTAGATCTAAAACTGTTTGCATCAAATGTTTTACTTGCTGCAACAGGAAGTAAAGGTTTAATCATACATTATGTGGGGCAAAAGCCCATTTTAATGAACGAACAGAGCGGTTTAATTTGCAATGATATTAATAAACTACATGTCTATAAAAACAAAGTTTTTATTATGACAAAACAAGGATTGAGCATCCTTACCTTTAATGAAAATCCATTGTCTTATTACATTAACAATTACACAACAAAAAATGGATTAAGTAGCAATGTAACAAATGATATTTTTGTAAGAAACGACACGGCTTGGATTGCAACGAGTATGGGAATCACTAAATTTGCGTTAAGCCCTAACGAAAAAACGAAAGATTTAGAATCGCCCATTATTCTGGATGATTTTTTAGTTGATAAACAAGTAATTCGAAACACAACTAATATTCAACTTGATAATTGGGACAATGAAGTAAAGATAACGTACGAAATTTTGGATTATACCAGCGGTTTTGATATTAATTTTAGGACGAAGCTGATCGGGTTTGATTCCAATTGGAAATACACGACAGAAACTACTTATTCTAACTCAAATTTACCTGCAGGTGATTATGAATTTCAAGTGGCATATCAAAAAAATGACCATTCATGGTCACTTCCTATAACACTTGTTAAATTCAGTAAAATGAAGCCATTTTGGAGACCAATGTGGACCGCATTTATTATAGCTTTTTCATTTATAATTTTAGGATGGGTCATTGGACGCAGATATATTAGAAGAAAAAAGAAAGACACGAACATCAAAAAGACGATTAGTGATTTGGAAAGACGGGCCTTGCAAGCTCAAATGAATCCGCATTTCATTTTTAATTCTCTCACTTCTATCCAAAGCCTGATTGCGCAAGATAAAAATCAGGAAGCCGAAACATTTTTAGTCACCTTTTCTAAATTAGTTCGAAAAGCACTCAATCAATCTTCAAATGATAGCTTTTCAAATTTAGGAGATGAAATAGAACTTTTGGAGAATTATATAAAACTAGAATCGCTTAGATTTTCTAATTCATTTAATTATACAATTGAAGTTGCGAAGGGAATTGATGTCGCCGATTATCAAATTCCACCAATGATTATTCAACCATTTGTGGAGAATGCGATTGAGCATGGATTAATGAAATCAGAAAACGATCGAATTTTAGAAATAAGTATTCAACCAAAAGATGATTTCCTCATAACATGTACCATCAGTGATAACGGTATTGGAAGATTAGCAGCAAAAAAAGCGTCCCAAAAAAATGGCCATAAATCAAAAGGAATAGACTTAATCAAGGATCGCCTAAAAATAATTAATACAAATGCAAACGTAACTTTCTCTGATTTGGATGTTACTAAGAAAAACTGCGGAACATTGGTGACTATAACTGTTCCATATAAAAACTTGGCTGAATGAAAATTGCGATCATAGATGATGAGGATAATTGTCGGATTTTAATTCGGAAACATCTTCAGATACACATTAATAATACGGTGGATATATTTGAAGCAAATAGCGTTTCATCCGGCTTAAACCTTATCAAAACTCACGAACCTAACATTGTTTTTCTTGACATTCAAATGAATGACGGAACAGGTTTTGATTTATTAAATAAAATTGAGCAATTAAATTTTAAATTAATTTTCACTACTGCTTTTGATAACTATGCAATTAAAGCATTTAATTATGCTGCTGTTCATTATTTACTTAAACCAATTGATTTTTCGGAGCTTTCTAACGCATATGATCGTGCATTCAACGAAACTAATTGGATAGACAATACACGAAATTTACTGGTAAATTATGATTCTGGAGAATTTAATCAGCTATCTTTAAAAACAGAGAACGATTTTCATACGGTTCAATTGAGTGAAATTGAATATATAGGTGCAGAGGGTAGCTATTGTAGTTTTGCAATTAAAGGTAAAAAACCGATTCTTATCTCCAAGCCACTTAAAGAGTATGCACAACTCCTACCTGAATCAGATTTTATGCGCGTACACAAGTCGTACTTGGTTAATATTAATTGGGTTCAAACATTTCACTATCGTTCTTCTGAACTTGTACTAAAATCTAATGTCAAAATACCAGTATCCCGACGGAATAAAAAAGAAATCATGGCTATTTTAGTTCAAAAAAACATGGGAAAAATTGCTAAAAACAAATAAGAATATACCAACGTTTGGTTTTGAAACAGGGCCAGTAAAATGCGGATAGGCTTTGACTCAATGTATGCACTAGGAAATACAATTATCAAAAAAATAGTACACACTGAATTCTCAAAATCAATCAACTTACTTAATACCGAACGCCAATCAAAGCGCAGTCATCCGTCTGCTCATTACTCCCCTTCCATTCGTGAAAACGGTCGTTAATTTTTATTTGTTGGTCGTCCATTGACAAATCTTTTATTGCCAAAAGCAATTCTGTAAAGCGCTTACGTAAGAATTTTTTATTTTTTGCTCCTCCAAACTGGTCAACATAACCGTCTGTGGTTAAATAAATTTGATCACCTTTTTCCAAGTCAATTGCAAAATGAACGAAAGGCATCATGTTTTCACTATAACCGATATGTTGTTTATCACCACGGTACTCCATGACCTCATCTTTGCGAACAATAAAACAGGATAGATTGGCACCTGCAAAGTATAATTCATTACTCGCTTCATTAATTACGCAAAAAGCAGCATCCATTCCATCTAAAATATATTTTGATGGATTTGAACGAAATAATCGGATTAACTTTTGTCTAACAAATCCGAGCGCCTCTGCGGGATTATTCACGTTGGAATTAGTCAAAGTCTCAGTTAAAAGCCCACTACAAAGTAAACTTAATAAACCGCCGGGGACACCATGTCCCGTGCAATCACCAACAACAAAAGCAGGTAGCTCATCTCCATTATCGATTCTTACTGTTTCAACTACGTAAAAATCACCACTTAAAATATCTTTCGGTTTATAAAAAACAAATGATTCAGGTAGGATACTCTTAATTTCCTCATTGGTTGGCAAAGTCGATTTTTGAATATTTTCAGCGTAATGGATACTTTGATTTATTTCAATATTTTGCTTATATATGATATCATAAGCACCCTTTACATCTGTAATATCTCGACAAACACCCGAAATACTTATTACTTCACCCTCTTCATTTAAAATAGGGAACCATTTTTCGCTTACCCATTTAATTTGACTATCCGATACACGACGTCGATATTCAATTTCGCCGAGCGTACCACTTCGCACTAGCTTGTCTAAGTCATCCATTAATACCCGATCATCTTGATGGATAAACTCTTCCATAAACTGCTGTCCTTTTGTAAAGTAGTCGGGAATCGCACCTAATACTTCCTCACTATTTGGACTGATGTAATCATAGCATTCATTTATGACATCATACAGAAAAAACACATCATTGATTGAACTACTAATTAACCTAAAATTCTCTTCACTTTGCTTTAGCGCATTTTCAATTTTGGATTGCGCCGTTACATTTCTAAAAAAGGTCTGTAATGAAGCTACTTGCCCCTTCTCATATGTCACACTAATAGTGCCTTTTAAAACCACAGTCCCCCCTGTTTTGGTTACCATCTTTAGAGTGATCTCAGAATCATCTTCATGTACGCCGAATTTCAGAATCTCTTCTAATAATTCAGCACAATATTCCTTGCTTTCTTCATGGATGAGATCAAATAAATTTAATTTTGATGTATCCTCATGATCATAGCCTATTGCCAATAACCAAGCGTCATTTACATATAAAAGTTGACCTGTGGCGTCAATGCTTTGAATTAAATCTTTAGAATTATCAAAAAGCTCTCGATACTTTGATTCGCTTTTTGCCAATTCAAGCTGTACTTTTTTAATGTCATTCAAATTCCTAAGAATCCCAAAATAGCCAATAATTTCTTCTGAATCGATTGGGCTAAAAGTGGTTTTAACATTTTGCCCAACCCACATTTTATCTCCGTTTGATTTTAGAATTTCAAATTCAAGATAGGATTCCTTTGATTTAATTTGAAATTGGACATTATAAAATTGTTCTACAAAACCGGCAGAATCAGGGTGAATTAATTTTTGGAAAGCCATTCCAACCATTTCATCACCACGATAACCTAAAATATCTTTTGCAGCTGTATTAACGTAAGTAATTTCACCATGAATATTGGTCGTATAAATAATGTCAGTAGCATTACCTACAATATGTTGAAATTGTTCTTCTTGGCGTTTTTGGATTGAAATATCTCGTGATATTCCAATCACACCGATTGATTTACCATTCAAATCGAAAACAGTATTGGCAGATAGGTCTGCAATAAAATGACTGCCATTTTTTCGCTGATTGACAATCTCACCTTTAAAACATTTAATATCCTCAATTGAGGATTGTACTGTTGCCCAACCTAGTTGTGTTGCATATAATTTACTAACAGGCATTCCTATCGCCTCTTCTCTTGAATAACCAAATATTCCAACTGCCACTTTATTATATTGTGTAATAATTCCTTCATTATCGCTTGCAATTACACAATCTACCATGCTTTCCATAAACAAGGTATTGAATTGATTTAATTTTTTTGAATTCTTATTGGATCGATAAGAACGGAATCCCAAAATGATTAAAAGAAGCCCCAAAAGACAAGCGAAAATCAATAAAACATGAATATAATTCCAATAATTACCAAGTGCGATAGAAAGTTCACCGAGCATTTTTCTTTTTGATTTTTTTTCAACAATACAGGAGGTGTATAAATCTTGCAAATCATTTTGAAAAGGTTCAAAATCCATTAACACATTCGAAACTTCAAAATATTGCTTTAGAAAATCGGTCTTTTCAGCTAATTTTTCCAATTCAGGGTTTTCAACTAAATCAAAATTTGTTGAGACAACTTTATCAATCGCTAACGTGAAGGCTTCTTCCGTATCATCTTCTGAGCGACCTAAACAAGCAACTAAATCTACTTCAAGATTCGAAATAATACTTATTTGATTGACCTGATGTTCTGCAGCTGCGCGTTTTTCGTTCACCGTTACAACCATCCAAAGGCTAGATATAATGAAGCATACTGAAACCGCGCTAAGTATAGCGAAGAACCAGAAACTTTTATAACTTTTTGGGTTGTTCATTTTTATGGTGGTAGCGAACAAATATAGTATTTTGGATTCATTTTGAAATATTTCAAATGAATCCAAATATAAAAGGAATATAAATCAGTAAGTTCAACGATAAATATATTACTACGCTCCGAATTGTTTCAAATGATGATCCAAATGTTTATAAAACATATTATTCCATTCATTTCTTGTTAACGGACCAAATGAATGTGAAGCTTTACCATCAAAATGTTCCGCACCCAATTCCTGCGTTTTGTTTAAATATTTTACGAGGCGTTCTTTTTCTGTTTTAAAATCACGTTTGTCAACAATTAAAAACTCTGGAGCGGTTCGACTGTTCTTTTTATAGGACTTATCGCTTACAACAATTTTTTTGACAAAAAGTTTTAATAAAAATTTCTTAAAACCGGCAACGGGAGATCTTGCATCATCATATATTCCATCATAAGCTACTGAACAATGCGCCAACATCTGTGCCACATCCATTTTACCCCAACTCGGTTGCGTTTCAAGTGTTAACGTGTTAATGCGTTCCACTATCCTGTTGTTCACTGC
This sequence comes from Crocinitomix sp., assembly GCA_047623705.1. Taxonomy (GTDB): domain Bacteria; phylum Bacteroidota; class Bacteroidia; order Flavobacteriales_D; family Crocinitomicaceae; genus Crocinitomix. The sequence continues at coordinate 9,931 of JBLHOW010000054.1, read as the reverse complement.
TTGGTCAAAAATATTTTCCATAGTTTTTAAAATCTTATTTATAAACCAAATATAGGTTGCGGAAGTGACAACCTTATGTCAACATAAAAAAAGAACGGAGCAGCGTCCATCATAATCGTTGTCACAATATCAATTCAAAAATCACCTGAAATGTTATGTGACCCGACAAATACATATCCTTAACCATCTCCGCGCAATCCCTACGTTTTAATAATTAAATCAATATTGTACTTAAATATTTTCGTGATATGTATTAGAAATAATGTAGCTTGATTACCTACCGTTAGGCCCAGAAAATGAGTGCTTAACAAGTTCACAACACAATGAATAAAAAACAAGCATTTAGATTATGAAATCCATTTAACATCTTTAAAATTCGGCTTTCTTTTTTCTAAAAAGGCATTGCGCCCTTCTTTAGCCTCTTCTGTCATATAAGCCAAACGTGTGGCTTCACCTGCAAACACTTGTTGCCCTACCATGCCGTCGTCTGTCAAGTTCATTGCAAACTTGAGCATCTTTATAGAGGTTGGAGATTTTTCTAGTATTTCCTGCGCCCAGTCATAAGCAGTGTCTTCCAATTCATCATGCGGAATAACGGCATTGACCATACCCATTTCAAGCGCCTCTTGCGCCGAATAATTACGACCTAAAAAGAAAATTTCACGTGCCTTTTTTTGTCCAACCATTTTAGCTAAATAAGCTGAACCATAACCACCGTCAAAACTGGTAACATCAGCATCTGTTTGTTTAAAAATGGCATGTTCTTTACTGGCCAAAGTTAAATCGCACACGACGTGTAGACTATGTCCACCACCAACAGCCCAACCGGGCACCACAGCAATTACAACTTTAGGCATAAAACGGATTAAACGTTGAACTTCAAGAATATTCAAACGGTGTGAACCATCTTCACCAACATAGCCTTGATGACCTCTGGTTTTTTGATCGCCACCACTACAAAATGAATAAATGCCGTCTTTCGTCGAAGGGCCTTCTCCTGATAAAAGCACAACACCAATTGACGTATCTTCCTGTGCATCATAAAATGCGCGGTATAATTCACTCGTGGTTTTTGGTCGAAAAGCATTTCTAACATTCGGGCGATTAAACGCGATTCGCGCTACGCCATTGGCCTTTTTATAGGTAATGTCTTCAAATTCAATTGCCGTTTTCCAATCCGCTTGTGCCATAATCTTAGTTTTTGTGTAAAAATACGAAAGCCGATTTCTTTTACCATGTTTTAGGTTGAATTATTCTAAGCGTCCTTCCATTTACTGAAATAATAATCAAATCGATCGCATCCGCTCAAATCCTCATAGTGATCCGGATATTTGGCTTTAAATTCCTCCTTGTACCTTGAACGGGCATATTTTTCTTGCTCAAAGGACGTTTTAAGTGTGAGGCATTTATATTGTAAGCGATAACAAAACGCTGAAAACTCTTCACTCTTGGATGTTTCCTCGGCTAATTCATAATGTTTTTTGGCGCGGTCGCCTGTTGTATAATCTGCATTTTGTCGACTATACTTATAAAAGTAATTCCAACTTGCATATTCGCTTGCTTCGACTGTTGACCAGGCATATTCACTATAATACCAAGAATTACCATCATAGGTCATATTGTAATAGGCGTTACCGATTAACATATAATTATAAGCTCTGTTTTTTGAATTGGTCTTCACCTCGTTTTTCAATCGAATTAATTCGCGCACAAAGTCTGGTTTTGTATAACTAATGGATCGATCTTCTCCAAAAATGGAAGCGGAAAATCGTGTATCAAAGGGATTTGCATTTAATTCTTGCTTATAGTAATAATGGTAATCACGATTCGTCACCTCCCATACACTATCCGGTATTGTTTCGTATACTTCTAGTGCTTTTTCTAATTTGTCTTCGCGCAAATAGGTTGTTCCCCACAAATCTGTATAACGCCATTTAAAATCTTCTAAGTGATCGTAAAGAAATGATTCAAGCTGTGTTTTCTCAGGATCATTCCATTTGGCAAAGAATTTTTCCATGTCTTTAGAATCAGCATTTTCATTTAACAAATCAAAACCTTGGTACTGAGTTGAAGACCAATCATGATATTCCTCGTGTGTATCTCCGCTAACCTGCGCTTCAAACAAAGCTGCCAAAACGACCTCACCATCATCCAAATATTTACGAGAAATATTCATCATTATTTGACCAAAAAATCGATCATAATTGTAAAGCTCTTTTTTGAACGTTTTAACTTCATTAATCTCTGTCAATAATTTGTCTTGAAAACTATTGTCCCATCTATCTTCAAACTTTACTAAACTCAGAATTTCTATTGTTTTTAATTGGCCTTTAATTGTTCTAGTACATTCAAACTGCTCCGCAATGGCAAGATACTTCATTGTCGTCTCCTGATCATCTAACATATAGCCCATATATGCCAATGATGTATTCCACAGCGCTTTATTCGGGATTTCGTAATCTCGCAGGATTTTTTTCGTTTCTATCATCACCCTTTTCAAATATTTTTTATCCGATTCAAAATTCTTTTCATCAAAAAACTTAAAGGCCTCATAATTATCACTTCCCTCATAGGGTTCTATAGACTTACCAAATCCCGTATATCGATTGGTATAGTACCAATCCTCCATTTTATTGATCTCTCGAACAAGCAATACATCAATCATTTTAGAATTCGCATTAGTTGCAGCTATTTCCTTAATTTGATCAATGGCGCGAGCTGGATTCTTAAAAGCACAAATGCTTAATACAGCAGCTTTTTCTTCTGCCGATTGGCATTTTTCCAAAATTTCAGAAATGCGCTTTTTTTCTTTGGGGAAATGTCTGAAAATAAAATGATTTTTAGAACGCGATTTCTCAAACACTATTGCCATTAAACGCCATCTTTCATTGGAATCATCAATCATATTGGCATAATAGAAAAGACTCCATGTTGCAATTACGCTCGTTGAATTTTGGGGCACAATAAGGTTTTCATAAATACTAATTACGCGGTTATGTTCATTGAGGTAATAAGCCAAAACCAATGCTTGGTAGGCATATCTTAACTTCAATATTTCAAGTTTAGCAGACTTGCTTCGTTTAATGGCTACTTCTAGCGCCAATTCAGAATTCTCAATGTCCATTACCTTTTTATCCCAATAATCTTGTACCAATAAATACTCCACTTTCTTCGCAAAATGAATGTATTCCTTGGTTGCTTCATTTTTTCCTGACTTAAAATGCAGATACAATTCATTAGATGTGATTTGTGGATAGGGCTTATCATAAGGCACACGGTAAATTAATTGGTCGATTTCAGAACGTGGAATTTTATTATCAAAAAAGGCATACCATTCCTCAATATTCTCATCAGGCCCCATTAATTCTCCTTTAGTATATTCACTTAAATAATGTGAATTATAGAATACATAAGACATTTCTGATCCATCTCCAACATTAGATGAAAATAAACTAAATCTTATATCTTCACCCATAGGGTAATAACTACATGCTTTTGAATAATTCGCAGCGCTACTTAAAAGCAGCAAACACACGATTAATTTTATCGCTTTCATTGACTAGATTTGGTTTTAAATCGTAAAATAATAAGGTTGTATTGAGTTGATTTTTTTCAGGAGACAATAGCTTAGCGGCTCGAATTAATTCATCCTCCGAGCAAGTTTCGTAACGCAATTCTGAACCACTTCGCAAAAACACACCATCTAACAATGTATCCTTCTGCACTAAATAATATCCAGAAGGTTGTTGCTCAAAAAGAACTGTGTCATTCAATTCATCTTTGTCAATACTCAATAGTATCCGTTTCATTTCACCATACTGATACAATAATGTCCATGAAAAATTTGGTAGGGCAAAATCAAGAGGAATAGGATACTCACCGTAGCCCAGGTATTGCGCGCCCACTTCATTATTTAAAATAGAATTTGTTTCATTATAACTGAGTAATTCGCCCATATTATAATACATTAACACCCCTTTTTCAACCGGTGGTGCTCCTGCTAAATTCGGATATTTATATTGGTACAAACGAATGGTGCAAGACAATATGCTCTCTCCCATCTTTGATTTTAACTCGCTTAAAAAATAAAAGTATTTATCCTTAATACTGGCCATCCAATCACAGTCAATTTGAATTTCAGAAAACTCACTCTGGGGATTTAGATCATTTAAAAGTGAATAAACTTTTGTTGCCAAGTTCTGAACACCGCTAGAGTCTAATGCTTTAAAAACATCCGTTATAATGTAAACTACGGGCACAATCTCTTGTTGTGGAACAGTCACAAAATTAACCTTCGCAACTGGCATTGCTTGCTTTTCTGCATCCAATGTTATGTCAAAAAACTTAGTGTAGATCTTTTGAATTCCCTCTGTTTCTAAAAACACCTCTTCTGCTTGGGTTAAATCAAAATCTGTCTCCCAGTGATAAACACTTTTTTCAACCTTGCTTTGACTGCAAGCCGTCATCATAATGATCGGAAAAAGGGCTAAAAATAAAAAGATATGTCTTGAGAATTCGATCACTATATAAAACTAAACATAATTTTTAGCCGAATTGAGATTTCCCTTCTTAGATCAGTTCATTTTATTATCTGCTCGTCACTATCAATTTTCCGTTAATCGTTTCAAAGGACATTAGTTTTAGCGGTAAAAGCTAGAATTGACATCTTATGGATGTTTACGACCGTTCATCAAATCAATTTCACGCTCAAAAAACAAGGCATCATTCTTGTGTTTATTAACAACAAATTAGGAGTACTAAACTTTTATTTTCACTAAATTCGTAACCAATCGATCAACTGTAAAATATACTTACAAACGATTTTGTTTATCAGTGATTAACTGTAAACGATTAAATAGACAACAAATACCAATAGATGAGAAAATTCATATTAATTATAATGGCTTTTAGCGCATTCACTGCAAGTAGCCAATTTGACAAAGACGAAACCACCATAAAATTTGAAGAAGTTTTTGGATATCTTGAGTCTCATTATGTAGATGAGTTCAATGGTTCAAAGATTACAGATGCGGCCATTGTCGCTATGTTAAAAGAATTAGATCCACACACATATTTAATTCCAAAGGAAGATGTTACTTCAACAAACGATCGAATTAACGGAAGTTTTGTTGGTGTAGGTATTCAGTTTCAAATTATTGAAGATACGTTAACTGTTATCAATACAATTGAAGGAGGACCAAGTGAAAAAGTAGGAATTCAGGCCGGAGACAAAATTTTAATTGTTGACGAAGAAAACATTGCAGGCATTGGTTTAAAAACAGGCGGTGTTCGCGAAAGACTTTTAGGTGAAAAAAACTCATTGGTAGTTTTAGGAGTTAAAAGAAGAGGAGAAAATGAATTATTAGACTTTGACGTTCGACGTGATAAGATTCCACTCTATAGTGTAGCAAGTTCATATATGGCTACTGATAAAACAGGTTATATTAAGGTAACAAGTTTTGCAAGAACAACGCCGGGTGAACTAGTAAAGGCTATTAATGAGTTAAAGGAGCAAGGAATGAAAAACCTTATTTTGGATTTGCAAGGAAACGGTGGCGGTTTATTAAATGTCGCCAAGTTTATGGCAGATGAGTTTTTATCGAATGACAAATTAATTGTTTATTCAGAAGGACGTTCACAGCCTCGGGCAGATTTAATTGCTAATGATGTTGACAGACGTGGTAGACCTTATCATGAAAAAGGAAAAGGTTCATTTGAAAAGGGCAAATTAGTAGTATTGATTGACGAGAGTTCAGCATCTGCTTCAGAAATTGTATCAGGTGCCCTTCAAGATTGGGACCGTGCAATGATTATTGGGCGAAGAAGTTTTGGTAAAGGTTTAGTGCAAAGACCTTTTAAATTATCTGATGGATCTGAAATTCGAATTACAATAGCACGCTATTTTACACCATCTGGTCGCTTCATACAAAAGCCATACGAAGAAGGCGTAGATGCTTACCGTGATGACTACATGAATAGATACAACAATGGTGAATTTATGCATAGAGACAGTATTAAATTACCAGATTCATTGAAATTTCAAACACTCAAGTTAAAAAGAGATGTTTATGGTGGTGGTGGAATTATGCCAGATGTATTTGTGCCCTTAGATACTTCAGAACTATCTCCAACTTACCGTAAAATTAGCCGTAAAGGACTAGTGAATACTTTCACATTTGCATATGTTGATAAAAATAGAGAGTCTTTAAAAAATCAATACCCGACATTTGAGGCTTTTAAATCAAATTTCACCATGGACAAGGCAGTTATGGACGAGTTTTGGGAGCTAGCTGCAAAAGAGGAAATTGAATATAATGCGGAAGATTATGAAACTTCTAAAAAATTGATTCACACCTTATTAAAGGCAAGAATTGCCGCAAATCTATTTGATTCTTCTAAATTCTATCCGATCTATAATGAAATGGAAAATGAGATTTTCATGAAAGGTCTAGAATTAATTGAAGGTAAAACCATTTCAAAATTAGGATTAGATTATTAATTTTGTAATAAAATATTGAAAATGAAAAAGTTTATAGGTGCTGTATTTTTATTTACCCTAGTAGCGTGTGGTAGTGACACAAAGACAAATGAAGGAGTTAGTTCTTTGGTTGCAAATGAGGACATGGTAGGTACTACTCCAGAAGGAGGTTCGGAGTTTGAAGAAATTACGGGCGATCCACAAAATCAAGGATCAACTACGATTGAATACATTGAAACATCTCATAACTTTGGAAACGTTCGTTACCCAAGTGAGAATTTACATACGTTTAAGTTTAAAAACTCAGGAAGTGTTCCTTTGTTAATTGAAAGTGCAACTGCATCTTGTGGCTGTACTGTTCCCAATAAGCCAGAAGAAGCTATTTTACCAGGCGAAATTGGAGAACTAGATGTGATTTTTAGACCAAAAGAAGGACAGCAAGGTCAGGTTGTAAAAAAGCGTGTTACCGTAACTGCTAACACAGACCCTAAGCAAACTTATTTAGAGATTTCTGGGAATGTTTTGGCGCCAATACTTGATTAGTATTTAGTCAATAGTCCTTAGTCTCTAATACTTGTTTGATGGTATTGGTCCAACTGTTCTCGATATAATTTTAGTTAATTACTCGAACTGACATTGTCCTAATTGGAATCTTTTGGCAATTCTGTTTTGTACATGCGTGATCTGAATTTTACTTATCTAGATTTTTGATTGTAAATCACTGCCATTGCTATGCCGCTCGAACTGAAGTTATCCTGCATAACACTGGTTTTTATGATTTGATAAACCACAAATCACTACTCAAGACCCCGTTATGCGTTTACAGCCATCCATTCTACTATTCATAATACTAATGACTAAAGACTAGTCACTAGATCAAACTATTTCCATTTTTCTTAAGAGAAACGAGGCGTTCATATTTTGGCAAATTCCATCTTTGAATCGGTAATCAAAATACAATTCATCATTCACAATTTCTGCATCAAAATAATGATTTTCAATTTGCGGTAATGTTTTAGATAATTCACATAAGCTTAAATCATGCGTTGCAATAATGCCTGTAGAATTGGTTCCTACTAACTTCTCTACAAATTTTAGAGAACCCTCTTGCTTATCTTTGCTATTTGTTCCTTTTAATATTTCATCCAAAATGATAAAGTATTCATCTAATTTTATTTGATCAACGATAAACTTCAAACGTTTCAATTCTGAAAAGAAATACGATTCATCATTTACTAAAGAATCTGAAGTACGCATGCTCGATATCAGCTTTATAGGCGTGTATTCGAAGGATTTGGCACAAACTGGTAAGCCAACATTAGATAGCACAAGGTTTAGAGCAACAGTTCTTAAGAAAGTACTTTTACCAGCCATATTTGCACCAGTAATAATGAAAAAATCTTCGCGTTTAATACTGAAATCATTCGTAATTCGTTGCTTATCTTTTAATAAAGGATGCCCCAAATCTTTAGAGATGACAATGACATTTTTATCCTTCGAAATTGTAGGGTAAATGTGATTTGGATTGTTAAAGCCATAGTTACCCAATGAATTATAAGCATCAAAGTTGGCAATAGTATCAAACCATTGGTGCGTTGCCAATTGGTATTTATTAATCCACAATTCAATTCGGTGCGCATACCTTAAATCCCACAGAAAAAAACCATTCGCCATTATTGCAAAAAGAAAATTATTGCGTTGATCCAAACTATTTAATTCTTTAGAAAGGGCTTTAAAAATGGCCGAAGCTTTTTTACCTTCCGTTTTAATCTTTGCTTGTTGTGCTACCAAGGAATTAGACTTAAAGTCTTGTGCTTCTATTTCAGACAAGAGTTTGGCGTATTGCGAAAAAGTATCTGTCATTTGACTTGCAGATGCATACAACGCATTAATCTTTTTAAGATATACCACCGTAATTCCAACCCCAACAAAAAACCATACATAGAGGTAATTAATTGAAATCAACCCAAAACCAAAGACTGTCATTAATCCAATTGAAATCACAGTTACGATCAAGGGTAAATATTTAAATAAACTCGGAATCGCAGATTTATATTGTGTCAACCAATCTAGGATTGTAGTATTCTCAATTTTGCTTTCTACCAAACTAGCAATAGTTTGAAAATTTTGTCGCCATTTCGGCAATTCACTTAATTCCTTTACAGCTTCTTGTTTCGTCTCAACAGCATCAATACTATTACTATTTAAGAGAGCAGCTAACCTTCTTCTTCCTTGCGTCGTACTGGTTCTATTAATAAATTGAAAGATTGAACCACGTCCAAATAAATCTATATCCTGATTATAATAATGCTCCTCACCAACAAAGTCCTCACCTGTATCCAAATCTTCAAAATTGCGATTTAATACACGGACTTCTAATTCATTTAATTCCAATAATTTCTCTATTCTTCGCTTTTCGATTCGAACCGCAGAATTTTTTGATACGACAAAGAAGAAAGCTGAAAACCCTACAACGCCAGAAATAACCGCAATATTAACCTGTTCACGCAGTAAATAAATGGCAAGTATTGAGAGTAAAAAAATGCTTAAGCGCATTAATCCAAAAAAGAACAATTTTTTCTTGATGGCACTTAATTCAGTTTTATAGGTAGTGATTTGACTTTGATAAAAATCGATTGGCGATTTACTCATAATTTTAATTCCTGTTATGTAGGGCTTTGTTTGCGAATAATTTTCCAGAATAAAGCTGGAGAAAAACGTTTAATGTGCACGGCCCATATTTCTTTATTGCCAATTAGTATTGACTTTTTTCTTTTCGTTACGGCTTTGATCAATTTTTTTACGCAAACATCAGCTGGCATGCCTGTTTCTTGGTTATGATCCATAAGCCCATGTGCCTCTCCCTCCTTGTTCAAGGCTGATTTAGAAATATCCGTATTAATTTTACCCGGATAAGCCAAAGTCACATAAATGTTGTTTTTCGCTTCTTCCAATAAAACACTTTCGTAAAATCCTTGTAGGGCATGTTTAGAAGCGGCATAAGCCGAACGCAAATAAAAACCAAATTTCCCAGCGATACTTGAGATCACAACAATATGTCCTGATTTTTGTTTTTGCATATAAGGAAGCACGGCTTTTGTTAAAGCAATATTCCCAAAGTAATTAATTTCCATTATCCGCCGATCAATCTCAATGTCAGTTTCTGACGCCTCTCCGCGTTGACTTAGGCCTCCGTTATTATATAAATAATCTATTTGCCCAAAAGCATCAATAACTATTTTAGTTTTTGATGCAAAGTTCGTTTGATCTTCTAAATCTAACGGTAAGCGCAAGGATTTTTCTGGAAATTTTAATCGCTTTTGAACTTCCTTCAATTTTTCCTCGTTCCGCGCAGAAAGAACAACAGTACCACCAGCGGCATTAACCTGTAAGGCTATTTCCGCCCCAATACCTGATGAGGCTCCAACCACCCAAGCAATCCGATTTTCAAAC
>JBLHOW010000053.1:0-45877 GCA_047623705.1 Crocinitomix sp. | reverse complement strand
ATAGTAATTCATTAGTGCCAATTGGCGTAATGGGTGAGATTTGTATTGGTGGATCAAGTTTGGCAAGAGGTTATCTAAATCAAGCTGAATTAACAGAAGAAAAGTTCATAACGAATCCATTTGTTACCGGTGAACGTTTATACAAAACAGGCGACTTAGGTAGATGGTTGGCAGATGGAAATGTTGAATATTTAGGACGGAAAGATGATCAAGTAAAAATTAGAGGATATAGAATTGAATTGGGGGAAATAGAGCATGCTTTGCTATCAAATAATTTAATTGAATCGGCTATAGTTGTGGTGGCTGAAAATGAAGGGCAAGAAAAGCAATTAATAGCTTACCTTGCAAGTTCTGATGCGGTTGATGTCATAGAGTTACGAGCCTATTTAAAAACACAATTGCCAGCCTATATGATACCAGCACATTTTGTGCAACTAGAAGAGCTGCCATTAACTGCAAACGGGAAAATAGATAAACGCGCTTTGCCAAATCCAGATGGATTAGGACTTTCAAGTGGTGTCGAATATGTAGCTCCGAGCACTGAATTAGAGCAACAAATCGTAACAATTTGGGAAAACGTATTGCAACGCGAAAAAGTGGGTGTCAAGGACGATTTCTTTGAATTAGGAGGTCATAGTTTAAAAGCCATTAAGCTGATTAATGAATATCAAAAAATCTTTGAAGTTAAATTGTCAATTAATGAACTGTTCATAAATACACGTTTAGAACTGCACTTAGAATTAATTCAATCGGCAGGAAAAACAAGTTTTATAGAAATTCCTATTCAAGAAAAGCAGGTCAGTTACGCTATTTCAGATGCACAGCGTAGGTTATGGGTTTTAAGTCAGTTTGAGGAAGGTTCGGCGGCGTATAATATGCCAAGCCAAGTTTATTTGAACCAAGAAATTAACATTGAAAACTTTACTAAGGCCATAAACGCAACAATTGAGCGACATGAAATTTTGAGAACCGTTTTTGAGGCGGATGAAGAAGGAACAATTAGGCAATGGGTTTTAGAAAAAGCTGAACTCGATTTTGAAATCACCTATCAAGATTTTAGAAATGATCAAATTCAAGAGCAAGTTAAACATTACATCTTAGCAGATTCATCCCAATCTTTTGATTTAGAGAAAGGGCCATTATTTAGAATTGCCTTATTGCAGATAGAAGACAATGCTTATGTTTTCTATTTCAATATGCACCATATTATTAGTGATGGCTGGTCAATGAGCGTTCTGTCGAAAGATGTATTTACTTTTTACGAGGCTTTTGAAGCCAATAGAGAACCTGAATTAAAAGACTTAAGAATCCAGTATAAAGATTACGCGGCATGGCAATTGAATCAATTAAAAGAGGAGACCTTTAAGGGGCATCAAAACTATTGGTTAAATCACCTTTCGGGTGAATTACCATTACTTGATTTACCAAGTTCGAAGCAACGTCCAATTATTAAAACTAATAATGGCCTTGGGCTTTCAACCTACTTAGATGAAACCACAACCGCCCAATTGAAAAAGCACGCTCAGCAAAATGGCGGCAGTTTATTCATGACCTTATTGGCAACGTGGAACGTTTTATTTTATCGTTATACCGCTCAAAAAAATATTATAATTGGTACACCAATTGCCGGCAGAGATCACGCCGATTTAGAAGACCAAATTGGTTGTTACCTCAATACACTAGCATTAAGAAATGAATTGAATCCAAGCGAAGGTTTTAATGAGTTTTATAAAAAGGTAAAAACAAATACATTGGCAAGTTATAGTCATCAAATGTATCCGTTTGATCGATTGGTAGAAGAGTTAGGCTTGCAAAGAGATATTAGTAGGAGTGCTGTGTTTGATGTAATGTTAACCCTTCAAAATACGGGTGAAAACACCGCCAAATTTAAATTAAACACCGAACAATTGAATCTTATTGTGGCGGAAGAGGCAGGTGCTTCAAAATTTGACATAGACTTTACTTTCCAAGAAATGGGAGATTATTTATCCATGCATGCGGTATACAACCCAGATGTCTATGATAAAGAAATGGTGGAAGATTTGATCAAGCATTATAAGCAGTTGTTGGTTGTTGTATTGGCAAACCCCGAATTAGGAATTGAAGCGATTGATTATTTATCAGATCAAGAGGAACAAGCCTTATTGCTTGATTTTAACAATACAAAGATTGTTTATCAGCAGGATAAAACAATCGTAGATTTATTTTATGCACAAGCAGAAAGAACTCCGAATGAAATAGCAGTGGTTTTTGAGGCAACTGAATTGACCTATCAAACGCTCAATGAAAAATCGAACCAATTAGCACATTATCTTCAAAGTAATTATGCTATTAAACCAGATGATTTAGTAGGCATTCAATTGGAAAGAAGTGAGTGGATGATTATTGCAATTTTGGCTGTGTTAAAATCGGGTGGAGCGTATGTTCCTATTGATCCAAACAATCCTCAGGAAAGAGTAAATACAATTGTTGAAGATAGCCAAGCAAAAATAGTGTTGGATAAAGCAGAATTATCCCGATTTAATGCAGCGCAAAAACTACATCCAGTTGCAAAAGTGATTACTGCCGTCAATCCAAATAATTTAGCATACGTGATTTATACCTCTGGTTCCACTGGAAAACCAAAAGGAGTAATGCTAGAGCATGGCAACGTGACCAACTTTTTTGAAGGAATGAATGGTGTCTTTGGTAATGAGCGCGGTACATTTTTATCATTGACCAATTATACATTTGACATTTCTGTGCTAGAATTGTTGTGGACATTGACAAAAGGATATAAAGTTGTTTTACAAGGAGACGTAAGAGCGATAGTTGAAGGCGATTATTCGGTATATGCGCAAATTAAAAAGCACGCCGTAACGCATATGCAAGCAACTCCATCAATGGGGACAATTTTAAATGAATATTTCTCTGATGACAAGGGTTGGCAATCATTGAAGACGATCCTTTTAGGAGGAGAACCATTAACTGTTTCATTGGCTGAAGGAATCTATACGAATTTAGCAGCTGTTCAAATTTATAATATGTATGGGCCAACAGAAACTACAATTTGGTCAAGCGTTAAAAAAATAGAACCTGGTAGCAATTTCATTGAAATAGGCCATCCAATTGCAAATACGCAGATTTATATTTTAGACTCTAATAAAAAAATAGTACCAATTGGTGTACAAGGCGAAATTTATATCGGAGGAAATGGCGTTGCAAGAGGATACACCAATCACGAATTATCGAAAGTGAGTTTTATCGAAAGTCCATTTCAAGAAGGCGGGCGCTTGTACAAAACTGGAGATTATGGATTGTGGATGAAAAATGGTTCAATTTATTGTATTGGACGAAAAGATCAACAAGTTAAAATAAGAGGACACCGAATTGAATTAGGAGAAATTGAGCAAGCGCTTTTAAAGAATGATCAACTGAAAGACGTTGTGGTTGTGTTGAACGACAAAGAGGAAAAGGAATTGGTGGCATATGTTACGGCGAAACAAGTACAAAAGGATGATGCAGAAAATTTGAATGCTGCAAATCTTCGTGCTTATTTGAAAGATCACCTTCCGGAATACATGATTCCTTCCTATTTTGTTGCATTGGATAAACTGCCCTTGAATAATAGTGGGAAAGTGGACAAAAAAGCATTGCCAGAACCTGAAGGATTGGCATTGTCTGGAGGAAACGAATACGTCGCACCGAGAAATGAGATGGAAGAGAAGCTGGCTGACATTTGGGGCGAGCTACTTGAACGTGATAAAGTAGGTATTAGGGATGACTTTTTTGCCTTAGGTGGAAATAGTATTCTTGTGTTTAATTTATTAAGGTTAGCACGAAAGGTGACAAAGAGAGAAGTGACCATAATGGAATTCTACAATTCTCCAACAATTGAAACCTTCACACGGAATATTCCTTTGCCTTCAAAACACCCAAGTTTGATCAGCTTTAAAAAAGGAAAAAAGAAGAATAGAACGATTTACTTTTTACCAGGATTAAGTGGCTCTGCAGCCTACCTAGGACCATTGGCGGATAAACTTTCAAAATCATTCAATTCATTCGCTATCCAATCAACAGGAATGGCAGAAGGACAGGTTGTAAAACGAACTCTAGAAGATGAGGCACAAGAATTTGTAGACATTATCGCAAGTCAAGAAGTGGACTCAAACTTTGTTCTATTTGGACTTTCATTTGGAGGATATTTAGGCTTTGAAATAGCCAAGAGATTAGAGAAATTGGGTTATTCTAAATTTTCATTCTTAATCTGTGATATTGGCCCAGATATTGAAGGAGATTTTGCAACAGAATTAGAGATGAAAGACTATTTAGAAACTTTTGAAGATCTACGTGGCACCTTAAGTGACGGAGAAGTTGACCGCTCAAAAAGTGTTGCTGGTAATAATATAAAAATGCTAAATAAACATTTGATTAAAGGGAAATTAAACATGGAAATAAGCTGCATTGATGCCATACAAAATGATCCAAGTTCGGGCGTTCAAGAATGGGCAAATCATACGCACAAAAAGATAATTGTTAATGAATTTGATTGCGAGCATACAGGGATGATGGAAGAACGTTTTCATGCTGATATTCAAGAGATCCTAACAAATGCCTAGGTTCCTTTAAAAGTTAGAGAGATTGTTATAATTTGTATTGGACTTTTAAATAGACCGCGATAACCTTATTTTATTTGGTGGGTATTGCATTTTTCGGGAGAATTATTTTACCTATATTGTACCAACAAAACTTAAAGACCCAAAATTTCACTTAACACTTAACAATGTTCAATTAAGATTTATTAATTACTTATTGCATCTAACACATTACAAATTGAAAAATTGCCCATTGAAACCCAGGTCAAACCGTATTGAACATTAAACATTGAAAATTAAAATCCAAAACTTATGTTAAACTATTCAGACAAAATTCAAGTATTTTTATTGCATTTCGCTGGAGGTAATTACTATTCATTTCAGTTTCTTAAGCCACATTTTTCGGGTATTTTTGAGGCATGTCCAATTGAGTTACCTGGAAGAGGAAAGCGTATTCGTGAGGATTTAATATTTGATGAAAAAGAAGCAGTTGCTGATTATTTAAAACAGATAAAATCGCTTAGAAATGGTCGACCTTATTTAATTTATGGACACAGTATGGGAGCTTCATTGGGGTTACGCCTTACCAAAAAATTGGAAGAACTTGGAGACGCTCCACTAAGATTAATAGTGTCAGGGAATGCAGGGCCAGGAACTGGTGACAATAAATGCCGTTCACAAATGAATGAGGCTGAATTAAAAATTGAATTGCGAACAATGGGTGGTGTTCCAGAAGAAGTTTTGGAGAATAAAGAGTTATACGATTTTTTTATTCCAATAATGAAAGCAGACTTTAGTTTGTTAGAGAAATCTGAGAAAAACGAAGGGAATAAGGTTGATTACAAATTAGAAACGCCTATTACTGCGCTTATGGGGGATAGTGAGGAAACAGTTGATGAAATAGAGAATTGGCGCAATTATACGACGGGAAAATGTGATTTTCAAGTATTATCTGGGAATCATTTCTTTATTCATGAGCATGCAAAAAGAATAACAGAGCTTTTTGAAAACACGTATGTTAAAGACAAAATGTCTCATTCCTATTAAAATCTCATTTTGTGTCTGATCAAATCAAGCCAATTTTATTATTAGCAGACAGTCAAGCATTTTTCAGAAAAGATGACAAGAACCGACCGTTACTGCACGAATTAATCAATAGTATTGAACCCGAATTTTGCAATGCCGTTTATATAGGCGCTTCAAATGGAGATGCTCCGGAGTTTTATGAGATTTTTGAATTGGCCATGGATGGATTGGGCGTTAAAAATTGCAAACAAATTTTTTCAGAATTTAACGAAGCAGATCAAAAAGCTTTGTCAAATGCGGATATCATACTTTTAGCTGGAGGCAGTGTAGTTTTGGGACAAGAAATTCTTGATAAAACAGGGATGAAGGCCCTTATCATAGAAAAAAGGTCAAAAGGCTGTATCTTAATCGGAGTCAGTGCTGGGGCGGTGCTTTTAGGCTGTGAATATTTTAAAAATCCTGTGGAAAGTGACGACAATGAAATTATTGAAGGACTCAAATTGATTCCCGCAAATATTGGCGCGCATGATGAAGCAAACGATTGGACGGAGTTAAAATATCTATTGAAATATTCGAACGGAATGCAAAGGGGATTAGGTTTGCCATTTGGGAGTGGTATTTTATATCATGCAGATAATACGTTTGCAATAATTGGTAAACCAATAGCAGAATTCGTCAATCAGCAGGGGACAATAAAGGAAGCTGTTATTTATTAAGGCCGCTAAGGATAGAATCTAAGGCTGTTTTTACATGATCAACCGAAATGTTTTGCATACACTCAGAACCATAAGGGCAAACGTTCCCTCCTAATACAGTCATGCAGGGGGAACAAGAAGTTTTTTGGTAGAGATTCGTGTTTTTAACATAGCCCCAATTTTTAGGACTTGATGGACCAAATAATACGACTCCAAAAGTATTAAATGCATTTGAAGCATTGTTAATAAACGAGTCAACAGAAATAAAAGTGGGCGCATTTTTTAGTAAGGCCATTGATTCTCGAATAGTTGTTTTTCCTAAGAAATTAATTGCTCCTTTTACAACATCTTCATTTTCAATCCCAATTTGAATAAAATTGATGTGCGGCATTTTTTTAATCAATTCGTTCCAATTTTCTATCGGCCAATTTTGATTGCTTGAAGAGCGTGAAGTTATTTGAATAATGACGGGTGATTCATATTGACTTAATTTTTCTTTTGCCCATTGATCCTCTTCTTGGACTATAATAACCTCTGCACTTCTATCCCTTAATTCAATGCCCAATTGCTGCGCCATTATTTTTCGAGTATGAATGTGTCTGTCTGCTCTAAAAACCGTTGAGTCTGGATCACCATCTAGGTAAATGGATTTGTCAAACTTGAAAACTACACGAAAAAAATCGAAAGGAATCGTACGCCAATCGAGTATTGTGAATTTGTCTATACTAGGATTATTTAGATAAAGGCCTTGGAACCTTTTTTTACCTCGAACAATAATTTTAGCATCTGGCTCTTTACGTCTTAACTCTTTTAAAACGATCGTCATAATTATCCCATCTCCAAGTCCACCCCAAACTTTGAAGCGATATTTCCTAGCTTTTATATGACTTTGTTTATCACGCATTTTCATACGAAAAAGTTTTATTTAATTCAACGTGACATTCACCAAGTTTAGCATTTAGGGAATGTTAGCATTTATTTCAATATTCCAACAGCATTTAGGGAATCAAAACCCAATTAATGAGTGAATATGAAGTATGAAAAATTTTAAAATTAAATCAAGATGAGCAGGCTTTTTTTATTCAACCAAAACCTGCTGTTCTACATTGACTTTTTTGCCAATACCTAATTGAGTTTCTAGTGCATTTTGCACATGTTCAACAGTAATAAGATCCATACATTCTGCATTATATGGACATGGGTTAGCACCGAGTACATCCATGCAAGGTGAGCAACGTAATTTATTGTATAAATTTATATTATTAGGGTATCCCCAATGTTCGGGAGTAGAAGGGCCAAATAAAACGACACCTCTAGTGAAAAAGGCGTTTGACGCATGATTCATGAAAGAATCAACCCCAATATAGCTATCAACATTTTTAATTAGGGCTAGGGATTCACGAATACTCGTTTTTCCCAAAAGGTTAACTGCTCCTTTTACTATTTCTTCCCTTCCTAGTCCTACTTGAATAAAAGTGTGATCAGGCATTCGTTCAATTAATTCTTCCCATCTCTCAATCGCCCAATTTTGATTGCTTGAAGAGTCTGATGTAATTTGAATTAAAACGGTCTTTTCATATTGATCCAAAATGGCATTTGCCTTGGCATCCTCAGCAGGTGTAGTATAAATTTCTAAACGTTTATCATCAAATGGACCATTCAACATTTTTGCCAATACATCAACCGTGTGCGAGTGTCTGTCAAAAAGACTAGATTGCGGATCTCCATCTAAAAAAATAGACTTGTCCATCTTAAATATCATTTTAAAAATATCCGCTACTGTATTAAAAAAGTTAAGCGATTGATATTTGTCAATAGTTGGATTATTAACAAAGAGTGGCTCAAATAATTTTTTTCCAAATACAATGATTCTTGCATCTGGTTCGCGCCGTTTAAGATCTTTTAAAACTGTAGTTAATATGGCAGCATCTCCCAGTCCGCCCCATACTTTAAATCGATACTTTTTACCCATTATGTTTTTTGAATTTTTTCCATTTCGTCTGTTGCAAATTCATATACTTCGCGTTCTTTATAAAGAAAACTTAAATACCAGTGATTTCTCTGATTACGCGGCAGTTCCATTTGGTCATTTATTTTGCCATTGATAAGACTTAACTTAGTACTATAAAGCGCTAGATTTTCTGTGATTCTGTTTGAAATATCCATTCTAAATACTTTTTCGTTGAACTTAATTCACCCAAATGGATTTCTTGTTTTAGATAATAAATTATACAATTAAAATGTCACAAAGTGGCGTTTCAATTGTCGTGAGTACTAATCATTTAACGAGATCAAGAAGGACAAATAGTTTGGTTAATGAATTACCAAAAATAACATTATTTACAATAAGTTCTACCTAAACCTGAAAAAAATAACAGATTTATAAGCTAAAGTCCTGAGTCTTAAATTCGAGATAAGCGCTAAATGGAAAAACCTTCATAATAAACATGAAAACGTAGTCTACGTTATTTAAATAATGTTATTTTTGCTATAGCGTAAAACAAGGATCTAAATCTAAGTTTATTACCAAATATTAACCCAAAACAATTTCTAATGAAAAGATTACTATGTCTTCTTTTTTGCATATTATCTATTAATGCCTACAATCAAACTACTCGCTTAACAGGAACAATTATTGCAGATGCCGAATCAATTGATTTAGGCGAGATCGTAATTTTTTCACAAGCGGATACAAGTTTAAAAAAGGGTACTTATTTGGATAGTTCCTATTTTTCTGTGATTCTCAATACAAGGAATGAGCAAGACTTTATTGTTCAGTTTTCAATACCAACTTATTTAGACACAATTATCTTCATTTCTGCCAAAGATTCTGTGTTTGATATGGGCAATATTGTCATGGTGAAAAATCTAGATTTAGACGCCGTAGATGTCAGGTATCGTCGCGAAATGTTTACGCGAACTATGGATGGGGTATCCGTGCGAGTAGAGGGTACGAACCTACAAGCCTTGACTAATTTATTTGAGGTTTTAAAAGCATCTCCAAAAATCATCTCGCCGGATGATGAGAATATCGAAATTGTTGGTAGAGGAACACCTTTAATATTGGTGGATCGGCAGCCTATAATATCAAATGACGAATTGAAAGCGATACCTGCCTCTGAAATTGAGCGAATTGAAATTATAACCAACCCATCAGCTAGATATAAAGCACAAGGAAGTGGAAATGGTGTGATTGAAGTATTTACCAAAAACTTTCATTTCCAAGGGTATAATATTACCGTTCGAACAGAAGCTGGAATTAATACCCGTTTAAAGCCACAAGGCGGGTTGCATCTTGGTATAAGTTTAAAGAAAAATAAATTCTCGTTAAGCGGATATTTAGGCACAAACTATAATGTGAGTGTTGGTCTCAATGATTTTCTTGTCGAAAATACTGAAGGATTCACACAAAAGGTAGAATCATTTACTGAATTTGAATCAGGGAATTTATCGCAATATTATAGTCTACGAGGGTCCTACGATATTTCGAATAAACAACGTTTATCAATGGGAATCAATGGTAATGGTGATATAGGAAGTTCCGTTTATAACGCGTCTACAAAGTTTCGAGTACTTACAACGGATATATTCGAAAGCAATGCTGATCTTACCTCTTCTTGGACACGTTTGAACAATAAAGCCTTTATTAATTATGTCATTGACACAGATACCAATTATAGTAACCTAGAAATTAATTTCAATTATGTAAACAAGGTTGGGAATACCTTCGGCCAATCAGAAAGTGTTTGGAAATATTTGGATACGGGAGAGATTGAAGAATTTGATATCAGAAATGATTCTAGAGACATTCCACACTTAGGTGAACTTCGGATTATTTACGCGCATGTTTTTGACACAACGGGCTGGCAATTGAGCGGAGGAGCTTCTTATAGTATTTTACTCAATGGTAAAAGGTTAGAAAGCTTTACGCATTTTGGAGACGAATGGGTTAGCAATCCTGAGTACTCTAACTCTTATGATTATCAAGAGCACAACGGTGGCGTATTCTTTGAAGTTTCAAAAATGTGGAATAAAGTTGGTATGCGTGCTGGTTTGAGAGCAGAGTCAACAACGTTAAATGGCTATAGCAATTCATTGGATAAAGAATTCATAGATTCTACTTATATATTGCCCTTCCCCTCGGCAAGTATATTTTATGAACCGAACGAAAAATTGGCAATTAATTTATTTTATAAAGCAGGGATAGATCGTCCACAATTTGAGCAATATGATCCATTTGTTAGAGTGCAAGATAGTTTGATTATAGAATACGGAAACCCTTATTTGAGACCTTCAACTGAACAAACTTTTGGACTTGACATGGATTTGTTTCGCTCAATCAACTTGACTGTAAACTATAGACATAAAAAGGCGCCAATGAGTAGTTTTTCATTTATCGAAGAAGAAACTTTTTTATTGGAAACAACACCGTGGAATGCCGAATTACAGCAAGATATTGGAGGCAGTTTAGGAATGCCACTTCGCGGTGAAAGACTAACGGGATGGAATTCAGTTTGGATGAGTTATAGTAAATATACCTTTACACCAATCTTTGGAAGAGATCCATTTTTCAACGTAACCTTCGGTGTGTTTTCTTATATGAATTACGAATTCCGAAATAACTTTAACATTTCTAGTCGAATTAGTATTAACAAATATGGAACCGAAGAAACGGAATCTAACGTTGTATTTAACTTGGGCTTGCGTGCAATGAAAAACTATAGAGGTGGAAATTTCCAAATCTTTGCAGATGCTGGAAACATCATTCCTCCAACAAATAGACAAACCAGCTATTCAGGAAATTTCAAAATTAATTCCGTTTCACAAAACAATTTCACTTACATTAAAATAGGTCTCTTTTATAAATTCGGAAGATTGATAATTGATACAAATATTAGAGATTCAGAGTCAGAAGAGTCGGATAGATTATAGTGTTTGTAATACGTGTTATTTGATAAAATAATTCGGTAATAAGAATGTGTAAAATGTTATGTTCACAAGTGATTGGCGCTTGGAATAGAATACTTACTTTGACGTGTTTCGCTCGAAATGGAAATGATTTCAAATTCTTACTATAGCTTATAAAGCTACCTCGCATTTCCCGCTCAAACATCTTGTTTCGCCAAATTCACCAACAAACTTAACATCACAAAATGAAATGTTAAACTGATCAGTGTTGCGCACAAAATAAACGTTATGATTGTTTATTTCGGCTCTGAAATAATTGTATGGATAACCAGATGCGCCGAATCTTAGATCGCATTCTAAAGCAGGGTCGCTATAAAAATCTTCCGCCGATTCGGTATCGTTACCAAAATAATCCTTCGCAATAAAAGTGCAATGATCAGTAGGAACTGCCGTGTAAAAAGCAAGAGCAAAAGTGTGATTAAACATTCCTGTTTCTAAATTGAGATAAAAGTCATCTACTAAATCGCCCTCAATAGAATATTTAAGAATACCCAAAAATTAAACTTCTAAATTCAACTTTTAATGAAAAGTAAATTACCTCCAAAAACTTTCCAAATCAGACAAAAGTGCTTTGGCATTTTCTTGCTGATATCCTTGGTTATCTTTTAGGAAATCTGTAAGTATGCTAATCGCTTTTTCGCCTTCATTATTTGCAAGGTAAGCCAGTATTAGTTGCCATTGGAATGCTGTGGCGTTTTTCGGTGAAGCAGACAAAGTTTCTTTTAATAAATTAATTGCTTTATCTGCTTCGTCAGTATGCATTAACGAAACAGCTTGATAGAGTATAATATCCTCATTCGCAGGAGTCGTTTTTCGGAGGTTTTCGAATAGAACAAGAGCTTCTGAATATTCTTCTTTATTATAATGCTCCATTGCCGAATTGAGTTGGACATCTTCCGCTTCTCCCATATGCGTAATTCGGTCAGGATAAGGCGCCGAATAAGAAGCGTAAAGATTTGCATCACTATATTTCGAACTGAGATAAAAATAACTGGGGATTAATAAGATGATAAGAATTGCTGCAACGCGCATTAAAGGCTTTATCCAGAACTTTGCTGGAGTTTTTTGATTGATTGCTGCTACTTTTTCTTTTAAATCAATCTGCGCAGCACGTTCTAATAAAGCCATTGTTTTCTTCTGCAGGTTTAACTCTTCCTTCAAAAGAACATTGTTTTCTAGCTCCAATTCAAAGTGCTGCTTTTCTTTTTCAGACATTTCATCTGTCAAATAACGGTCAATTTTCGTGGTTAAGTCTTCCATTACTTTAGTTTAGATATAATGCTAAAAGTTCATTCTTGGATGAATTTTTTCGCACTACCTCCTTTAATTTGGTAAGGCATTTGTTTTTTTTATTCATGGCAATTTGGGCGTTTTTATAACCTAGTTCAGTAGAGATTTCAGTCATGGAATAATGCAAGGCCCACAACCTTAGTACCTGTTGACAGGATTCTCCTAACCGTAATAATAAAGAATTTACTGTTTTTTTTATTTCTTGATCGTTATAAGCGGCAAGGGGAGATTCAACGTCATCAAGGGATGCTGGTGCTTTTTCTGTATCCGTAAAACGTTTATTCTTTTTTAAATATTTTAACCAAATACTTCTGCAAATCGCAAAAATATAGGTGCCTAATGCACTATCTCCTCTAAATTTCCCATTACGAATATTCAAAATGGCTTCCGTTACGCCTTCCACCAAAACTGTTTCAGCGTCCGATTCATTGCCGCTGTTTTTTAAAATATACGCTATTATTTTACTTCGGTTTTCATTCAAAAGTTGATTGATTGCAGTATTTTCTTTTCGCCCACCTTTATGAATTAAAGAAACAATTTTAACGTCAGACAATCGGGTTATTCTCAGCATTGGTTGAAATATTTGAAAATTCATTGAGCTTCATGAAATACGTCTGCATTCCATAACAATTGAGCGTGGGATTAATACAATTGATTTACAAACAAAGTTAGAAAAAAAAATTACTTCTTAGAAAACTTAAAATTAATTGGTTATGTTTTTGAATCGAAAAGAACCAACGTTTAAAATAATCAAAATGAAAACAAAAAACATATTAAAAAGCGCAATTATTCTACTTGGTATTATGTTCGCATTTCCTGCTGAATCACAGACTGTTTCGCATAATGTAGTAACGAGTGCCGCACCAGGAACTCATGAATATTCTATTCAAGGATTGGTTAATTCTCGAGCTACATCTTTTTATTCTTACCTCTGGTGGTTTGGCGATAATGGATTTAGCTTCAATGAAAAGCTAGTTTATACACATTATAACCCAGATTCTAAATTGTCATTTAATACGTTGGGAGTTACAACTGAAAATTATGGTACAGGCGGGCCTCCGCCGATACAAGAGATAGTAACTGGATATCCAAATTCAGGGGTTCCAATGGACGTTTTGCCGCATGGAGTTTCTTTGTATGTGCAAAATTTCAGAAATGCTGTGCCGAATGAATTCATGTACTTGATTATAACTTATCAAAATATAGGAAATCCATACGTTACGAAGAGTGGGAGCATTTATTTAGAATTGGATCAACACCTTGCGTTCGATCATACATTTGATGTGTCTAATCCTGAAGTTTATCCGAATGGGGAACAATTTGTGTCTGACAATGGTGGGCAGGTCGAATGGAGTTTTATCGACCTTGAATTCGGGGAAGAAAGGAGTATTTTAATCCGTATTTTGGTTTCCGAAAAAGCAAGTGAAACAGTGAGTATCGCAACTTATCTTGAAACGGTTGGACTTAATGGTGAGGGGATGAGTGATACAAGTCAGTATTCTCATCAACTCCCTGCTATTGTCGAGCTATCCCATGATCCAAATATGATGTCCGAGCAATCTGATGAACAAAGATTATGTTCAGTAAAACAGGATACGATATCTTACACCGTAAATTTTCAAAATATAGGAAAAGCGCCTACGGAATATGTTAAAGTTATTTGTCATTTAGATGATAAGGTTGACTTCAATTCTATTTCAAATATTAAATTTCCGAAAATTTATGAATCTATTGGTTATAATGAAACTGCTTTGAATGGATATGATAATGGAGATGCTACCACATGGGCACGTTGTTTCATAGACAGTGATAACAGAACAATTAGTTTTGAGATGAATCAGCTAATTTTACGCTCATTGAATGATCCCTCTTGTCTTGATCTTGAGGCCACCCGATCAGAAGTTTCATTTACCATAAATGTTAAACCTGATTATGTATTCGGACCTGACGTTAAAGCACATTCTGAAATTTTCTTTGATGGGAACCATCCAATTGTCACGAATGATGTTTATTCTGGCTGCAAAAATGCAATTGAGGTGAATAATGGAGGTGGATTTCAAACTGCTGAGCTGCCTGTTTCAAATTGTTGTTCAATTTGTTGCTATGTCATAGTTGGGCTATTAATTATCTTACTGCTTCTAGTCTTAATGGTGTACCTGAGGTTAAGAAAGCGAGGAGCATAGGGTAAAAGTTATTTGGCTAAATTAGTGGTATGAATGTTCGTACCCAACTTTCGAAAGTCATCATTTTATTTGTTCTGCTAATTTCATTAACCCAAAATGTATGCGGAAAATCGGCCAGTGAACATTTACCTGTTTCTCTGGCCGATTCTACATTGAAACAATTGGCCGATTGGGAGAAACAAGATAGCCTTGAACAATGGATGGGGATTCTGAAAAATATAAGTAAAGAACGCTCTATAAAGTCAGATATATCAGAAGCTATTGCTTTGTTATCAGATTGTATTGAAGGGATTTGGCGAAACCCCAATTCGGAAAAAGAATCTATTAAACTGGCTTGGATTTATGTAAATAGAGCCTATTTATATAGTCATAACCAAGGCGATTATTTAGCGGCTAAAACGGACTATTTAAATGCTTTGCAATATTTTGAATCTTGCGATTATAGTGATTTTTTTGTAGCGCGTTACTTACTAGAACCTCTGGGTAATATCTATACCAGGCATGGAGAAAATGAACAGGCAATTGTGATGCTCGAAGAGTTTCAACGAATCTCTAAAGATGAAAATCAGCTTGAAGCAATTATAGATTCTTATAATGATTTGGGTCGGGCATACACGAATAAAAAGGCTTACGAAAAAACATTTGAATTACTTTACCAGGGAAGTTTAATAGATCCAACAAATTTATCAAAGCTAGGTTTGCTTGAATCAAGCAAAGCAGAGGTTGAATTAGAATTGGGCGCTTATGATGAGGGAATTAAATCTGCTCAATTGGCCATTGAACATTTAGGGAAAGCAACAAAAAAAATGCTACCGTCCAATTTTCTTTTTGTCGCTAATAATAGAAACATAGTAGGTTCTTACATTACTTTAGGGAAGCTCTATATAAAGAAAAATGAATTTGCGCAAAGTCAATTTCATTTTGAAAAAGCATGGGGAATCGCGCAAAATTTTTATCAAGGGAAACACCGTCGTAAAGCAAAAATTTTAAATGGACTGGGAGATTGTTATCGGGAAAGTGAACACTATTTAAAAAGCATTAATTTTTATCATCAGGCCTTAATAGAATCAGTACCCGGTTTTGATCAGGAAGATATAAAAGTAAATCCACCAAATGATCTTTTGTTTGCAGAGGTGGAGATTAGTGAATCTCTTACTGCAAAGGCTAGATTAAGTAAAATGCTTTTTGAAAAAACAGAGGATCAAGAATGGCTTGAACTTTCAGTGGCTACTTATTTAACCTACTTCCGTTGGAATAAAAAATTACGCGCCGAACAACTTAATATTCAATCCAAATTGGATTTGTCGACAGAAATTCACGGCATAGCAGAAGAAACCTTAGAGGTCATTTATATGCTGAAAAATTTGACTAATGAAAAGGATTTAGCGGAGGTCGCTTTTCAAATAATTGAGCAAACAAAGGGTGTGATTCTATCAGAATCAGACATCTCAAACTTTATGGAAACGAACAATCAGGATCTAAAAACTGAAATATTAGCATTGAACGTTTTGCGCACACAAAAATGGGAAACTCAAGAGCTTTTCAACTCTCTTAAAATGGAAGATGATAAAGAAGTACAAGAACGGCTAAAAATAAGTATTGAAGATTTGGATCGGAAAATTCAAATTCAAGATTTTCAATTGCGTGAAGATTTTCCTTCCTATGATAAAATTCGTTTGGATCAAAATGACTCTGTAAACTTTGATCAACTCCGCGTTCATTTAAAGGAGCGAAAGTATGATTTATGGTCTTACTTTTTGGGTGAAGAACATTTGTACCTAATTAAATCTACAAAAGGTGAATTTGAATTTATCGAACTGGATCATAAAATGTACGAGAACCTGCTTCCTCAATTTTTAGAACAACTAAATTCACCTAATCAGAACAATCCTAAAATGTATGCGCAAATAGCGGTGCAACTCTTTAATGTACTCCTCCCAAACAATGAGAAAGAAAGTAATGAGAATTGGCTCATCTTGCCAGATGGCAATATGAACCTTATTCCTTTTGAAGCATTGGTGACCAAAGAGTCGACGGAAACCCCAACGTATAAAAAACTGCCTTATGTAATTTTGGATCATACAATTCATTATTCGCCCTCAATTAAATTCGTATTACAAAATAGAGAATATGCTATTTCTAAAAAGTCATATTTAGGTCTTGCACCAATTTTTGACCAGTCGAATGAATTCGCGCATCTGCCGCATTCAGAAGAAGAGGTAATGTTTGCAAAAGAGTTGTTTTCGGGTGATGTGTTTTTAAACGATTCAGCGTCAAAATCAAAATTTATTACAACTGCAAATCAATATGAGTTAATTCATCTATCTACGCACGCGGGATTGGGGTCAGGAAAAAATAACGACGGTTGGATTGCTTTTCAATCAGAAGAAGGATATGAAAAACTGCTGACACCAGAATTACTTCAATTAAATCTTTCTGCTCGGTTAGTGGTGATAAATGGATGTGAGACGGGTTTAGGTGAGATTTTTAAAGGAGAAGGAATGTTAAGTATGGCGCGTGGGTTTATTCAGTCTGGAGCACAAAGTGCCATTACCAATTTATGGCAAGTGAATCATGCATCAAATGCACGACTTATGCGCGTTTTTTATCAAGAATTACACGCAAGCGGTTCGCCAGCAATTTCACTTCGAAACGCTAAAATAGCGTACATCAATGATCAGGAAATTGATACTCAAAGTGCGCATCCTTTTTATTGGGCAGCTTCTGTTTTAATTGGGACCAATAATGAAATGACATTGAATGCAGACGAAAGTTGGATCGTGAGAGTCTCGCTTTTTTGTGGGCTTGGCGTACTTGTTATAGTTATTGGATTCTTCTTGCGAAGAAAATTGAAGGCCTAGTTTTATTCCCGTACTTACCATATTTTCTGACGATTCAAAATTGTTTTTTGAGATACGCGATTTTACTCCATTTGCAAAATATTCGAACGTTCAAAAGCATACATTTGATTTCAAAAACGCAGAAATCGTGAGATCAACTCAAAAAAATAGTCCAAAATTACTTCCAGAATAAATTGGCTTCTTCAGCAACTACACATTATACTATAACTAATTTTTGCAAGCTTTCCACTTGAGTTTTACAGTCCACTCTCAAAGCTATAAATTTAAAAAACGGGGCCAATAATTCATCCCTAGCTATTTCAGTAGAAGTTTCATCTCTCTGCGTAATAAATTGATCAACGAACGGTATTGCTCTTGAAAAGTTTGGCCAAGCTTCTGGCGTATCTACTGCTTTTGGAATTAACTTGAGGAACTTTATTATAAGTGATTGGTCATACCCTTTCAATTCCAATAGCCCCAAAAATAAGTCTGTTAACACAGCTGCATCCATAAAATCATAACTTTCAATTCCTTCCGCAACAAACTCTAATGCCTGCTCATAGGCTTCTAACGCTTCGTCGTTGTTTGAAAGTTTTTGTCCCACCTTACCAGCGGCAGTTGCTACTTCTATTAGTGCCATCAAAGTTTCCTTTCCAGATGCTATTTCGATTGCATCATTCATGTATTTGGTGGCAATTTTCTCATTCCCCCTAATCGCATAAATACTTGCCAACTTAATCCGAATATCAGCCTCATTACTTCTATTCAATTCAGTAATTAACCGTTCTTCTGCGCTATTTAATTTTCCTAATACAATTTGACAATCTGCAATGAATACATTCAAAGGGTAGCCGTCAAACATATCATTATATAAGGGTCTTATTTTTTCAGCATCTAGTAAGAAATTAAGAGCATCCTCATTTTCTCCAATTCGGTAAGAAATATCTCCTGCGCAAAAATAATAGATGTATATGTAAATACCATTTGCGTAGAGCTTTCCATCTATGATTCCTCGTCTTGCTGCAACTAGGGCTTCTTTAAATTGATATTTATTGCGGTGAAAATCCACCCAATGAAAAGGATCAAACATGTTTATTGGATGCACATGGCCCATTACAGTTTCAGTTTGACCAAAAAGCTTCGTGGTATAATCATGTAATCCCAGTTCTTCTGCAGTAAAAATTTGATGGTTAACATGAGAAAATAAACCACCATCATATTCTATTTTCCAACTCATTCCATCTGTGCTAGTTTCCTTTTCTAGTTGTGGCATTTGTGAGCGAACTAATTTAATCGCCAGCGTGACATCATCATTAAATGCATCTAATTTTGACTGGAATCCGTAAATAAATCCTCTAATCATATGCGCCCATGATTTAACGTAAATCCCCATTAAAGGGGCCGTTTCAATTAAAGTTGTGGATTCTTTAACGGCAAGATCTGCAAATGGTAATCCACCTGCAAAATCTTCTTTACGTTCTGCCAGTGTAAACGCCATTCGATAAAGCAATGCACAACGAATATCTGGACGTTTATCTTCTTCCAAGGCCTTTTTTAAGGTGTTTTCCAAAAAAGCGTCAAATGGTGGATTGCCATCATGACTAAATTGTAAGAAATGTGCCGCTGAAGCAATTAACGTATATAATCGATTCGTCTTATCTGTGGCTTGTTTTTTTTCATAATTTGAAAGCATTAAACCAAGCTTAATTGCTCCTCGAAAGGAATAATTTGCAAAACTATTTTCAATCACTTCAATAATTGAATCCGTTTGTTCACCTGATAATTCGATACCAGACTCCAATAAAGCAATACATTCTTGTTCCGGGTGTGCATGTAATGCAAAGTCTAAATGAGAGTAAGTAGTAAGTTCTTGTTGTTCCGTGTCATTCTCATTTTCAAAAACGTCGATCATTTCACCATTAACTTGGAATGAACTAACCATGTTTTGAACAACCAATGGATTTCTCTCCCAGATAATTCCGTTTTCATCCTGCCAAGAAGGGGCAAGATCGGTGGCAAAACCAACAACCATATCTGGAGCTTCGTCAGCATATAAACGTAAATAAGTATTGATAGTTTGAATACTTTCAAAATCTAACGGAGCCATATCTGGCATAAATATAGTACGCTGTTCCCCATGCAATAATTCTTTTAAAACATCCGCCATAGCCTCAAACATTTCATAAGGGCGGTTCATATGTGAATAAACCTTCGCCTTCCGTAAATGGCGCTCATTCTGTTCTTTTTGATTTAATTCTTTAATTAAAGAAGGAATGGCAAAACTGCAAATTGCTTTATTATTGGATACAACTCTTTTACATTTATCGGCATCAATTTGATCCATTATTAGTCGGATTCCAAACCAACCTATTGGGAAATTCGTTGGTGCATACATCCAGTGACCATCCTGATTTTGCTTTTCAATAAAAGCATTTATAACAGCTTTTTTAGTGCCTTTTAATATCTTTATCATAATTAGTTTTTCGAATTTTAATTGACCAATTTTTCTGCATCCATTTTCTTTAGAATGGCCATATTCTTTTTACAGTCCTCATGCTGACCAGCTACTTTAAGTACTGTTACTAATTCACTTTCACAAGATTCGAAGAGTCTTGCACCAGCCTTTTCAGTAACTTCTAAATAGCACTTTAAAAATCGATCTAAATCCGCCCAAATAGCGTAATTAACTTTAAGCGCAGGAGGAAAGTTTTTTACTACCAAAGCCAGCGGTTCTATTTCCGTTCTATTCGTTTCGTATAATCCTAAATTCACGGCGATTATATTAGATGCACTTGTAGCATCTGATTGGCTTTCTATAATCTCGAGCGCCTGACTGTAAGCATCAGCAGCATCCTCATTGCGCCCCATTAATTGACAGAGATCTCCTGCTTTACACGCCGTATTTATGAGGATATCGAAATTACCTGCTTCCACCGCCATATCAATGGCCAAATTTATTGTTTCCTCGGCCTTTTCATATTCCTTTAAATGTGCATAAGTAAATGCTTGAACAATGCGTATTTCTATCAAGTCAAATGGTGAACCATTTTCATATTCCAAAGCCATTTCTTTCGTAAATACTAATGCTTCATTGAATTTATTTACTCCTATCATTGAAAGTGCTACACCAATTCTTAAGGTTATTGCCGTTGTGAAATCGTAAGCAATTTGCGCTTGAAATAATAAGGATTTATTAAAGTAGGTCAAGGCATCTTCGTAATTTCCCAATCGAATATTGATATCAGCCAAGCTCATGGTAAAGAAATATTCTAAAATATATTCGAAATTACCAGCTGATTTTAGAACTCCTTTTTGTGCATTTTCCAATGCTTTTTTCAATTCAAATCCTTTATAATAAAACGACTGCCATTCGGCAAAAGGAACTGCACTCAGTCCTGGCCATTCTTTAGAATAAGATTCCTCTATTTTACACCAGTATTCCATGCGTGGTCTATCATTTGTCAGCGAACTTAAGGTCGTAAGGTTTTCAGCTAGCACAGCACGCGTAAATCGAATTTCCTTATTCAAATGTTCGATATCAGAAGTAATTCCTTGTAATAAATTAAAGGCGTCTTCATGGTATTTTATTGCGTCATCAATGCGCGCGCTTCGCATTAATACAAAACTATTAATATTAAAAACCCAAGCTTTTAAAACTGCGTGATGGGCGGGATCGAACGTATTTGTATCCAATTCTGAAATCGCAAAATTAAAAAACTCAAAAGCTTCTTCATGTCGGTTTAATCGGCGACTTAGCGTAACGATTAAACGATAAATTGCGCCAATTCTATTTTCAGGATTTTCTTCGTATTTCAGGGATGATCTAAATGTACGTTCCAAAAATTCACCTAAATTTTCATTTCCTTGAGAGAAAAACTGTCTATTGTGTGCTGAAAGTCCAATTATATGGTACATTTCTCCTTTATCCTTTCTACTTATTTCTGGAGATTTTTCCATAAATGGCAGCGCTAATCGCAAAGCCATAGTAAAATCAAACAGTTTAAATGAACTCCAAATTGCGTTCATTATTAGGGCGTTATTTTCGAGGTTATCGATAGATCTATCCGAATTCAAAAGGGCATACGCCTGTAAAGTTATTGCATCATCTATTTTGTCCAGTTTATTTTCTAATGGTTCAGATTCAAAAGCTATAGAACTTGAATTGACTTCATCAACCTTTGCAGCAATAGCCTGAAACGAATAAACAAAAGCTTGTATATTTATGAGTGCATCAACTGAGGAGTACCAGATCAAACCATTTTCACGATCAATAGTTTCGTTTCCCCAGTCAGGATTAAATCCCAAAACAATATCAGGAGCAGAAGTAGGGTATTGCTTTAGCAAACGTTTTAAAACATCTATACTGCCAACGTCCAAATGCCTTACTTCTGGAATTACGATTTTTATAGCGTCATTTTTAAAGGCATCCATTATAAATGACACGCAGGTTTCATTAATTGTTGCTTTAGCTATTCTGTTATGTGTAATGTTCGAAGAAAGTCGAGCGCTAATGATACTTTGTTCCAATTTTTCATGCGCATCTAAAAAGGGTATTAAATTGGGAAAAAAAAGACTGGTAACTAGTTTATATTTCTTTAGCAACTCATCCACTTCCGTGTCACCAATTAACTTTCTTAATTGAGGTAGCATTAACCTAATAATAGTATATGGTAGTGCAACCTCAGCATCCCCAATAATTAAAAACGCTTTTTCCTGTTCAGTATATTTATCAATACAATACGATTGCAATTGAAGCGAATTACCTTTTAAAATTTCGATCATTTTTTTATTCTTGAGATAATCCCTGATAGTAAATTACTACCAGGGATTAATTTTACAATTTATTAGTTCAAGTTAGGTGCACAGCACTCACTTGAATAACATCCACCACCCATAACTTTGCTCATTTTCTCAATAGAAAGAGAAGTTGACTGGTTTACTTTGGCAATTGATTTTACTGCCTTGGAATTCAGCTTTTTTAAATTCATAATATATAAGTTTTAATTGTTGCCTACTCTAAATGGTTTTCGGCTTCCCCAATAAAAAAAAGATATAGGAATCCTAAAAGAGGAATTAAGAATTTCTCTCTAAGTATTGTAATCAAAAAAAAGTATAGGAGTAGGTTAATCTATGGTGGCAAGCTACAATTTATTAAGCGTTCATCCAAATAATTTTAAGCTGGAATATCCAATGTGTGAGCAAATATAATTTTATTAATTGGACTGAAAGACTGATATTCTTGTGTTTTGTTTTTTTGATTTTTTTAATTTTAAAAGGCGTTTATTATGGTCGTTCCTCAACGTCTACGACAATGAGGGGTTAATCAAACGTGGTATTCAGAAATCTTACAAAGCGAAATGTTATTTGTTTAATAACCGTGGATTCCTAAGTCTAATAATGTCGCGATATTTTCGCAGATTAAATAATTCACTAAAGTTCAGGTCTTACAAGAAGTTAAGGCTAGGAATCATAAGAAAGGGCAATGTTTTTTTCCGAATTGATTTTAAAGAATGTCAAATTCAATTATCAAAATTTTGGATAAAAATTCTCGTAAGCATATGTAAGAGGTTTATTTGTAGGTGTTTGGTAGTGCGATTTATTAGTTTTACAACTATTAAATTTTTCTTATAATGCAACATTCGAATACAAAATTGAGGAAAATTTAGTCCCTAAATTATGAGCTGTGCTAAATCAATTCTATCAATTACAAAATGATCAAAATTGCGTCTAAATTTATTGTGAAAATAGCCAGTAATATCAAAAATCGATTTATATTTGGTTGAGTTTAGAGATTTACTGATTTTTGCTAGTCCCTCAGACCAAATGAAAGAAAGGGCGAAATAAAATTAACCTAAAGCTATTTATGGGGAAAATGAAATTTTCTTTTTACCAGCAGCCCGATAATATGGATTGCGGTCCGACTTGTTTGCGAATGATCGCAAAACATTATGGTAGATCTATTTCGTTAGAGAAAATTCGAAAACTATCAGAAACTACCCGCGAAGGAACTTCATTAAAGAACATTTCAGTTACTGCGGAAAAAATTGGTTTCAGGTCTTTAGGTATAAAAGTTGATTTCAAAAAATTAGAAGAGGAGGCACCTTTACCCGCAATAGTCTTTTGGCTACAGCAACATTTTGTTGTTGTATATAAAATAAAAAAGGGAACAGTTTATGTCGCCGACCCCGCGCATGGATTATTGAAATATTCGGAAGAAGAATTTATAAAAAATTGGATTGGAGGAAATGCAGATAGCAGTACCGAAGAGGGAATTGCCTTATTGCTAGAACCAACACCAAGACTTAAAGAGACAGAAGAGGACGATAACTCTAAACGCAAAGGTTTTGCATTTTTATATCAATACTTATTTCGATATAAAAAATTCATGTACCAACTTGTTTTAGGCTTGTTGGCAGCAAGTGCTTTGCAATTAATTTTCCCATTTTTAACTCAAAGTGTTGTAGATGTAGGGATTCAAAATCAGGATATTGATTTTATTTATTTGATTTTGATCGCGCAATTGTTTCTGTTTTTAGGGCGAACAGTCATTGAGGTTATCCGTGGGTGGATTCTCTTACATCTCAGTGCACGGATCAATATTTCACTGATTTCAGATTTTTTCATCAAATTAATGAATCTCCCAATTGCTTTTTTTGATGTAAAAATGACGGGCGATATAATGCAACGCATTAATGACCATCAGCGGATAGAAAACTTGTTGACTTCACAATCCTTAAACGTACTTTTTTCATTCTTTAACTTGATTGTTTTTGGTGGAGTTTTAGCTTGGTATGATTTGACAATATTTGGCATCTTTTTAGGCGGGAGTGTTTTGTATTTTGTATGGGTAGTGATTTTCTTAAAGCGTAGAAAGGACCTTGACTATAAACGTTTTTCTCAAATGTCAGATGAGCAAAGTAAAGTCATGGAACTTATAAATGGAATGCAAGAAATTAAGCTCCATAATGCTGAAAAACAAAAGCGGTGGAGTTGGGAGTTTTTACAAGCACGACTTTTTAAAATATCCATGAAAAGTTTGGCCTTAGAACAAACGCAATCAATCGGTTCTAACTTCATAAACGAAATTAAGAATATTTTTATCAGTATTTTTTCTGCAAAATTAGTAATTGACGGACAAATAACGCTTGGAATGATGATGTCCATTTCATATATTATTGGGCAATTAAATAGCCCCATTCAACAGCTTATAGGCTTTGTTTATTCTGTGCAAGATGCAAGAATTGCTTTAGAACGCTTATCTGAAATTCATAATAGAGAAGATGAAGAGCCAGGCGAGGTAGATAAAATGAATCATGTTGCTGAAACTGCCGATCTCGAAATTCAAAATATTGA
Organism: Crocinitomix sp.; assembly: GCA_047623705.1. Lineage (GTDB taxonomy): Bacteria > Bacteroidota > Bacteroidia > Flavobacteriales_D > Crocinitomicaceae > Crocinitomix. The sequence continues at coordinate 20,948 of JBLHOW010000053.1, read as the reverse complement.
TTTCAGATACTTAGGTAGTGATGAAGAGGTAATAAAGGGATTAAGTCTAACCATACCGTCAAATAAAATAACAGCAATTGTTGGAGCAAGTGGAAGTGGTAAAACAACCTTGATGAAAATATTGCTCAAATTTTATGAGCCAAATTCTGGTAATATAAACTTTGGTAATATTAAACTTAGTGCTATTTCACAAAGTTTGTGGCGCGCAAAATGTGGTGTTGTGATGCAAGAGGGATATATTTTTAATGATACCATTGCCAATAACATTGCTATCGGGCAAGATTTTATCGATACAGAGAGATTATTGAAAGCTGTGCAAGTAGCAAATATTCAAGAATTCGTAGAAAATTTACCACTTGGATTTAATACGAAAATTGGAATGGAAGGTGTAGGAATGAGCGGAGGGCAAAAGCAACGCTTATTGATTGCACGGGCAGTATATAAAAATCCGGACATCATTTGCTTTGATGAAGCGACAAGCGCATTAGATGCTAAAAATGAGCGGGTAATCATGGAAAACCTCAATCAGTTTTTTAAAGATAGAACTGCTATTGTCATTGCACATAGATTAAGTACTGTAAAAAACGCTGATCAAATCATTGTTTTGGATAAAGGAACGGTGATGGAGCAAGGAACACATGAGGAATTATTAGACTTAAAAGGTAATTATTATGAATTAGTTAAAAACCAACTTGAATTAGGGAAATTAGATGCCGAATAATAACGAAAATATTAAGTTACGAAGCGACGAAGTTCAAGAGATTATGTCTCATGTTCCGCATTGGATGATTCGATCGGGAATATCGCTCATGTTTTTGTTGATTGCATTATTGGTTTTCATATCATGGTTTATTAAATACCCTGATGTTATTCAAGGTGTTGTTACTGTTTCAAGTACAGATCCTCCAACTAGATTAGTATCCAAGAATTCGGGAGAATTACAAGCATTATTCTTTGAGGATGGTGTGGATGTTAAAAAAGGAGATGTGTTGGCAACAATTGGCAATTCTTTTTCAGAGGATACGCGGGATTATCTCGATTCAACTTGTAGTCAAATTAAACAGCAATTAGAGCTTGAAGAGATCTCTTTTGAATTTAATGACGAAAACCTAAACTTCGGAAGCATTTACGGATCTTATATAGAATTGAAAAGTAGCGTGCTGGAGTATCAAAATTTTCGTGAAAATGATCCAATTCTATTTGAAATTTCAACAGTGTCGGAGCAAATTGGAAATTACACAAAGTTACGCTCGGTTAGTAATCAGCAGTTAATTACGGCTAAAAAAGAATTGGAGAATGCCGAAAAAAAATTCAAAATAGATCAAAAATTACTCGCTGAAAATGTGATTTCAAAAGTTCAATTTTACGAAGAGGAACAAAAGCTGATTCAAGCTGAAAATAATGTCGGCAATTATTCAAAAACAGCCCTTCAAAATTCAATCACTATTACGGATTTAAAAAGGGAATTGAATCAACTTAAACAGCAGCATAAATCAACGCAATCTGAATTTATTCGACGAATAAAATTAAGTCTAACAAATATTCAAAATGCATTGGATCAATGGCGGATGAATTATCAAATCACAGCCCCATCAGATGGAAAGTTGACCTATTTGAAAACAATTAGCGAAAACGAATATATTGCTGCTGAAACCTCACTTTTTGCAATCATATCAGAAAATCAAGGTTACGTAGGGTATATAGACGTTCCTAAATCTGGGTACGGTAAATTGGAAATTGGACATAAAGTTCGCGCTAGAATTGACAAATATCCCTACCAAGAATTTGGACAATTGAATGGAGAGGTGACTGATATATCTTTGATAGCGAATGAGGATGTGTATCGCGTGCAATTCTCTTTCACCAATGGCATGAAATCTTCGTATGGTAAGACATTTGAATACACACCCGAGATGTCAGGGACCGCAGATATAATAACAAATGATGTGCGTTTACTATCAAGAATTTTCAACAAATTCAGAAAGGTATTTGACTGATGAAAACATGGATAATTATAATAGTTTTCTATCCCTGCCTTTTGTTTGGACAAAATGATTGGACACTTCAAGCTTGTATTGATTCTGCCTTAATCAATAATCCTGAGATGCAATTAGCGGAAATAAATCTTTCGATTGCTAATATTGATGTGAAATCGGGCCAATGGAACTTTTTACCGAGTGTCAATGGAACTGCTTCTCATGGTTATAACTGGGGACAAACAATTGACCCTTTTACAAACAGTTTTGCAACCGACCAAGTTCGATATAACAATTTTTATTTATCCAGTAGTTTAGCGCTGTTTTCAGGTCTTCAGAATTATTATGAGAAGAAAATAACAGGCATTGATCTAGCAATTATTTTGGCAAATAAAGAAATTGAAAAGCGGAACCTAATCTTAGGAATTCTTGGAGCATTTCTTCAAACCAAGTTAAATGAAGAGATCGTTTCGCTGAAAAGCAAACATTTATCATATACGAAAGAACAAGTTAAACGGGCTAAACTTCTTGAAGATTTGGAATATGACACAAAGCATAAACGATTGGAATCACAAGCGCAAGAATCAAATGATCAATACGAACTTATTCAATCACAAAATGATTTAAAAAAATCACTTTTTTTATTACAATTACTAATAGGAATCGAACCAAATGCCACTTTTTCAATTGCTGATAGCATTTCATTAAAAACTGGATTAACAATTAATGAAACTCAAATCAATAGGTTAGAAGCAGAAAAGAATCTCTTACAATCGAAACAAATAAAAGGAAGTTTTTCACCGACTATATCAGTGAACGGTTCAATAGGTAGTGGGTATTCTGAAAATAATAAATTTTTAAGCCCGGATGGTAGCTTTATTCCAAAACCATTTGGCGATCAAATAAATGAAAATTTCTATCAATCGCTTTTCGCAACTTTGTCAGTGCCAATTTTTAATGGCTTGGGATCTTATTCTCAAATTGCAATTAATAAGCAAGAATTAGAACGGATTAGAGTCGAAAATGAACAGCGGTCAGCACAGCTAACAAACACAAAACTTGAAAATCAATTAGAAGTTGGTAATCAAAAAATAGCGCTAAAATTTGCTGAAGCTTCTTTTAAATCATATAAGTTACTCTTCGAGGATTCTTCAGTACAATACGAAAATGGGGCAATCGATTACTACCAATATTTGCAGAATAAGGATGCCTTTTTTAATGCCGAATCAGAATTGATCCAAGCGGAGTATCGCTTGAAGTTTGCAGAGCTTGTGATGTCAATTTTTTAGTATGAAAAATGGAATAGACTTTATGTTATAGAAGGATTGAATTTATTCATTTTGCCATAATAATGAATCCCAGCGATAAAACTATGTCCATTAAGTTTGTTTGATATTAGGGTTTGCATACACTGGATTGCAATAGTGAGTAATCTCAAATTGTAGCGCCGCATCTTCGACTTTTGTCATCTTAAATACGAAATCAAAACATTTAGAATTTCATTAAAGTGTTTTCATATTATTGTATTCAAAATTATCTTACAACGCAACGAGTGAAAGCCTTTTAGAATAGGTGTACGAAAACTCGAACATTACCATAAACAGTGGCGTATAGATTGTTTGTGGGAAACCTTGCTTAAGAAAATAAATAGATATAAATTTGGGATACTACGCGTTTAATCAGATTGAATTTAACTGCTTTTTAAGTCATTTATAGCAACTGACAGTTAAAATCACAGATTTGTTCACGATTAGACACAATTCGATCTTTGACAGCTTGTTTTAATGTATTATCATAATCGATAATGGTAATGTTTTTGTGAACCTCAGAGGGCGTTTTATAATGATGTGAATAGTGTGGTCTAATATTGTTGTAATCATTAACAAAATACTCCATTTCATCAAATATGTTGTCTGACATAATTTGTTTAGTATAGAAGTATTTGTACTTCATTATTTTGTAGGTAGCTTCTACTAATGAATTGGATTGAATAATGTCTTTCAATGCAATTTTTTTTTTAATATCGACTTGGCATTTTTGAATAAAGTTATGAATCACTTTGTTGTTATTTTCAGAACCTCCGTCAACAACTAAATCGACTGATTTATTAAGTTTGATCTTGAACTGTTGGTTAATAGCTCGTTCAATACTTTTAAGCCTGATTTTGGCAGATAGTTTGGTGCTAATGTCCCATGCAATAATCATTCTTGAAAAATTATCTACGACTGTGTAAATATAGTATCGAATTCCGTCAGAAGTTTTAAAAAGTGATACATCTGCATGCCAAATTTCGTTGGGTTGAGATGCTCTTAAAGGAACTAATTTTCTTTTGAAAGACTTTAACGTTCTTTGTTTTGATAGTTTTAAAATCCGACAATATTTGTACCAAGTGGAAAGTGACATAACAACTTTTTTTGAACGAAGAGCCATTGCCCAAATAGATGCAATAGGCCAGTGATAAAAGTTTGAATTTGACATAAATTCACGGAGTACTTCAATTTCATTTCGAGTTATTTGTGAAGGTGTTTTACGAAAACATAAACTTAGAGCGGAGGAGGGGCAATTTATAAAAGAACTGGCTTTCCAAGCACTGTAAGTTTTAGTTTGTAGATTCATAAAATTGCAAAGTCGTTTTACTCCAAAATGAAGTTTTACTTTTTCAATAAGATTGACAACTTTGTTTTTATTGTCCTGAAAAGCTTTTTTGAAATGGTCTTTTCCTATAATCTCAATGAGTTTTATTTTAATTCTACAGAATGCAACAAATAATTGACGTTCATATTTTACTTTATCGCTTAAAATGATATTTGCTTGATCAAGATTTTTAGAAATCTTATTAGCAAATTCATGACCAATGTATTTTTCTTCTTTTTCGTTTTTCCAATATTGTGATGTTGATCTAGGAATTATTTCCTTTAAGCTATTTGGTAATATTTGTTGAATACCGAGTGAATAGCAAGTTTTGACGCATGTATGATAAGAATTTTGTTTTCTCATAATTGGGGGTTAAGAATCAACAAGAATAAGAAATATTAAAACAAGTTAAAAATGAGCGGTTAGAAATAAGTGATATATTTGAGTAATGGATAAAGGTTTTTGGTATTGACAATAAGGCTGTTATAAGGCATTCGTCGAACCCCACTGATAATTAAAAAACAAACACCAATCCACTCCTTGCAGTCGGGTTGGTTTTTTGTTTTTTAATTGCCCTCTCTTCGTTCTCCTCATCCGCAGCTTACATTATTTTTTCTTTCCCTCACTTAAACCGTGCTGAAAAAGCACCGTTTGCCATTACCCAAAAAAACAAAACGCTGCTTGTTGTTTTGCTCGCCGTTCGGCTCGTCGGGTTGGCACGCAAAGTCCAGACACAAAATCTGCCAACTGTAAACAGCACAGGTCCCTTTGCAGTTGAAAAAACTGCTCTCGGTTCCTGGCCCTCCTCGCTCTCGCGCGTTGCACCGCTAACTTGACAATATCTAACAGTTAAACAAAACTAGCTTTACACCCGTGATTGCAGTGGCAGCTTGTGGAATTTATTATTTAGAGAAACTTACCATTTGACAATGACAAAAGAAATTGGAATAATGGTATTAGTGGAACAAATAAAAAAACCACAACTAAAGCGAAAAGCACGAAATGGTGGCCAAAAAATGACACAATTTATTGAAGAAAGTTTATTATCTTAGACATGCTTGATGAATCGTCTGTTTGACGCATCAATTTGGCCATGCACAATATATATCCACTCCTAATCCAGACATCTAGGACTAAATGAAAAAGAGGTATTATATTTTTTTCGTAATGACTATCATAGTTCAATCATGTCAGTATAACAATTTGACAGTCTGTGAGGATTTTGACTCGATTTTTTCTAACAAGAAGACGATTGAATTATTGAAAGTTAAAATTGATTCAATATATAATGAAGTGAAAGATAAAAGTCTCAAGATGAAAAAAATTGAAAATGCCTCTTGTTCGAGTGATACTGAATATAATGTTAATGTACTGAGAAGAGATGGTGTGTTGGACATTTATGTTTTTGATTTAGGTCTTAATATTAAGTCTATCTCGCATCAGCTCCCTTCTTTGTATTAATAATCAAAGACTGTTATAAAATGTTAAAAAAATAGGAGTACAATTGTTGCGTGAAAAAAGAATTTCTGCGAAAAACGTTTGTAGTATTGAGCGTTGGAGGTTTTGTTCATTATTGTTTTTTTTTTTGCTAAAAATACTTATTGTGATTCGATACAATTTTTGTATCTTATTTGCGTATTATAAAGTAAGCATAGCATTAACCCATTCGATTTTCCAAAAAAAATCATTTTAGAAATTCTAAGCGAATAGATTTATTTTCACAAATGGCGAAAGGCATTAAGCCTATTGTCAAGTTTTCAACCCAGAAAATTAAGTCTGCTTAATTGAGTGTGTTATTCATGAAGAGAAACAATGAAAAACACAAGATTGATATATAATAACAATACCGTTTTTTTGAAGCGCTTGCTCGTACTGTTCAGTTTGATGTTGTTTACGTATGCGGGATATACTCAATTACCGCTATTGCATATAGATCAACCTTATGAATTGTTGAATTATCAGGTAAAGGAAAACTTTGAAATTAGTTGGTCTCAAAAAGGAAAAGACAAAAACAAAATTTTTTACGTATTCAATGAACAGGGCTATATAGAAGATTGGATCGTAATGAAATACGATAAAAAAGAGAAAGCATATTTGATCGAAATAGAGGTGCACAGGGAGTATATTTATAACGATTCGAATAAGCCAATAGAGGTTAAGATTTCTAAGAAACTGTATTTAGAAAATAATATTTCAGTAACGTACTTTGTGGACAGTCTCATCTATAGTTTGAATAGAGAAGAAATTTTTCACATGGATTCTACGCGACATATTTTTACAAAGACTCAAGTTGATTATTCAAATTGGACCGAGGGAAGTAAGATAGAAGTTCGAACGAGCATATGCGTCGACTGTTCTTATAGTAGACAGTTATACTATTTTAATACTGATGGCGCTTTGATTAAATATTATACGGAGAAAGGTTCAAGTCATATCGCACAGACTTCAGTGAGACATTTAATGGATTGGAAGTCAAAAAAAAAGGTGATTTCAAAAGTGAGTAAAGACAAGCACAATTCAAGCGAAGTAAAAAACTTGAATAATCAAAAAAGAGTCTACAAGTTTAATGAAGAAGGTATGATAAAAAAATGTATTGTAAAAAGTCGCGGTAGTGCAGGAGGCAGGAGTAAGCTTGTAATTCGCATTAATATGAATTTAGAAAAATAAGAGAAAATGGAGTTTAATTTAAGTAATACAAATATTCATTTAGTTTTCGGTGATGGAGGTACGAATAACGGAGGTAGTAAAGTTGGAATAGAGTCTTCGGAAATTATGCCAGCCATTAGTGTACCCAAAAGATCTGTTGGGGACAGTGTGATGACAATTGATCTGTCTAATTCTAAATACTATGCTTTTACACCTGAAGGGCTAGGAGAAGATTTTGCACTGATAAGAAAAGGAGATGATCGTGTGATTGTGAGAGTTAGAGTGCATGATTATATAGAGCGGATGTGGTTCGGAAATGATGGCATGGTCATGTACGCCTCAGAGGATAATTATGTCCTTGCTCCATTTGTAAAGTTTAATGATGGTGTTCATGGAACAACGATTGAGGATTGCAGTTTTATGTCTTCAGTTAAGAAAGCTTCAATATTAGTCGGAGAAGATGATTTTGATAAACCGTTTATTTCTTTCGCTTCACTAGATGAGAATCATTTAACAATTGATGATTTTGGCAGATGCTCTGCTGTTGCTGAGGCTGTTGACCCTATTGAAGTAGAGATGTTTGCTTCCTACACAAACGACGCGTTTGCCGAGATTGAGGTTACAATATTTGGAGCAATAACAAGTGGCATGATTAAAATACATGATCAAGGCAGTGGATATGATCCTGCTGATCCACCAGAGGTACTGATTTTTGGAGGAACGGGAACTGGCGTTAGAGGCACTGCAGTGCTTACAGGAGGTAAAGTCACATCAATTGATATTGATCCTCTCGAAGGTGGTACAGGTTATTCCGACAACACTGATGAGAACATATTAAAGGTAATAATTCAAAAGAGAAGGCCGGATGATGCTAGAGGTGCGTTGACATTAACGGGTGACACTATTTCAAGCGGTACGATAAGCTTTGTTGGTGATAATTATATAGAGCAACCGGTTGTCAGATTAGTTGGAGGCGGAGATGGCGGCTCAGGAGGAGAGGTAGAAGCTGTTATGACTGGTCAAACAGTAACAGGATTAAACGTTATAACCGCCGGGACTGGCTATACGAAGGCTCCTCAGGTTGTCATAAAACGTTTAGAGGAAAGAACAACTGTAACTATTAAAGAGTCTTTAAAAACATTGCAACAGCCTATTTTAAAAAAGATAAAGAGTTTGACTGCTAGTAATACAAATTTGCCTAAAACGAATCTCTTACTTTTGGCGGATGGTTTTACGAATGAAAATGACTTCAATAAAGTTGTAAAAGATATTGAAGCCTATATGTTTTCAGAAGTGCATGAACCTTATGGTGCATTAAGAGGTTCAATGGATGTTTATTCGGCATTTATCCCTTCCGTTACAGATGGAATTTCGATTGTTACAGGATTAATGGATGGAGGAGTAATGGCTGAGTCAGACGCATTAAATTATCGTAATGGCACTATTATGCCAACAATTCCAATAGTAGATGGAATTGACCGCGAGGGAATTATTCCGCCAACAACACCTTATAGCCTAGAGGAACTAGTAAATATAGTAGGATTACCTTACCATGGCGCCCCAACAGCACACGGAGCGGCACAAACTTTCTGGAACTCTGGTCAATATTCAGGGTTTAATCCTAATAAAGTTGATACTTACTTATTTAATGCATGGAAAGTGATGATTCCTACGATTTTACCGCAATTAAAAAGTTCAACTTTTGGATACTCTTTTGGTACTCCTTTTAACGGAACGGTATTTTCTCAATTGACGGCGGACTTGCCTTATGGATCTTGGTATCGGAGAGGGGCGACAAGAGCTGCGATTGCAGATAAGAGAAGAGTTTCAAAAGGAGGTGCAGCAGCTTTTTTAAATCGATTTATTTTGAGTTTACGATATGAGGATATAACAGATCCAGATTATACTGTAAGCGTTGGTTGGTCATTGGCAGGATCGGACAAAGGCCTGGTATGTATGGTCCTAAATTCTGAGCAATATGGAGGGGCAAAACAAGGAAATGCTTTCGCAAGCAGTTTAGGTGATGAAACAGATGTGCCTATGAAAAGTCTCGTTACTTATCCTGATAAATATGAAGTTAAAGTATTTCCGACTGATCGAAATTTAGCGGATGCTGCGCGTACTTTTGCACACGAAATGGGGCACTGTAAAAAGTTTGGTCTATTAGATGAGTATGAGAATACTGACGGCAATCTTACGAATTCCCCTGTCAGTTTTAAAGACTTAAGAGAAGTGGAGGCTAGTGCAAATTCTACTACGCTTCGCAAGGTAGTCAATAATGGGTCACTTTTGGCCGATAAAGATATTGACCCAGGTCTCATTAAATGGAATTGGCATAGAGTAGAGTTGGCTTCAGTAATTATTGAAGCGGCGGTGAATGAAGGAGCAACGGATGTTAAAATAAAAGTGGAAGTGCCTACGGCCAAGCTATGGACTGCAGCTATGGGTGATTCTAGAAACGTTATTTTAACAACCCGTGAAATTAATCCAGACAACGCTTTTTTAGAAGTAAAAACATTAGGAGATGTAAAAGGGCTTGTTATTACAAATATAAATGAAGCCACGGGGATTATAACATTGGAAGGGGAGCAACTGGACGACCCACTCGATTTTCCGACAGGATCTTTCCTTTATTTACCATTACGCGAAGGAGGTGCAATTACAAATGTAGAAGTGGTAGTAGCAGGTGCAGGGTACACTAAGAATCCTAAAATTGAGGTTATTGGAGATGGTAAAAAAGGAAAGATAAAAGTTGTTGAATTAGTAGGAGAGGCACTTGATGAGACCAAAATTGAAATTAAATCAGGTGGCAAAGGATATACGAAAGATCCATTGCTTGAAGTAAAGAGCAGTGGGAAGGATGAGCCGACGGTCGTTGCAAAATTAAAAGCGACGATTACTCCTGAAAATACGGGGATATTATATTTCAAAATAAAAAAAGGAGGATCTGGATACACAACAGTTCCAGACGTTGAAATTGTGGGAGGTAAGTTGAATGGAACTTCTCCAACTGGCCCGGATGAGGCACTAGCAACTGCAGTACTTTCTAATGCTATTGTAACTGGAGTGACACTTACTACTGGAGGGTCCGGATATATTCCAGAAATAATAACTGAATTGACTGGGGGTGGCGGAATTGGTGGAGAAATTTCAGTTTCAGCAAGTAATGGTGTTATTCATGAGCGGAACGTTGAGATAAAAAATCCAGGCGTTGGATATACCTCGGCACCTACTTTTACAGTAACTGGTGGCACAACTGCACCTATAATTAACTTAACCGTAACTCCAAATGGTTGGATTGACGGATTTGAAGTCGTGGACGGTGGCGCAGGGTTTGATGAGAGAAGTCCTCGAGCAATATATCTTAAGCCAATTCACCCAGTTGGAAAAGGAGCACGGATTCGAGCAATAATGAAAGATGATTCTTTTCCCATTATGGATCAAGGTACGTTCAAGGAATTCATTATTGAGCAGCCAGGTCATGGATATACTGAGATAGGCTTAACATTTGGATTTGACGATAAAACACCACAGGCTGTCCATTTAACTAGGCCTTCATTTACTTTGTCTCCTTCAAATTTTGATATTGTAACGGGTAGTTTTGCAAATTTGTTAATAGGAGACCTTGATTCCAATTCAATAGTTTACCCTGATATACATTTACCGCTAGAGGTGATTATTACGGATAAAGATGGGGTAGATATGGGGGCTGAAATAAAACCAGTCGTTAATGACGCAGGAGTTATTGCAACACTAGACTTTATCGAGGCCGGAGAAGGTTATGGAACAGGAGTTCCGCCTTATAAAGTTGAAATCTTAGGTGGAACAATGTCGGATGAGGATCCTGCACATAAGGCTACAGCTTCAATTGCGATTACAAAAACTGTTTTAAAAGTAATAATTGATCCTGCAGCATCCGGAAAAGGTTATCTGAAAATTCCAGAAGTACAAATTACTGGTGGTGGTGGAACTGGTGCAGTTGTAGTTGCAGAACTCGATTATTTTTCTAGATTAATTGATCGAAATGTTTTTAAACATTTAGAATCTTCAAAGACTGCGTTTGGTGAAAAGAATGGAGGTGAATGTGATACCGCGAATGAGGATGCGCTTGAAGTAGTTAAACCTGAAGGAGTGCTGTTCTTTGATTATCCGCTATATAAACCATACACTGTTGGCATTTATGAAGGTGGAGCAACGTGGAATTGTAAAACCTATCGACCAACGGGTATTTCAATGATGCGCTCTAAATCAAGTAAAATTCAAGAGGTCGTACAAGACATTTCAGGTGATAATAATGAGAGAAAAATTATTTATCACCGATTTAATTATCCGAGCCGTTATTACATGGTAAGTAAAGTAAATCCTGCATTACTTCCCAGAATTGATGATGACATTCAAAGAGAATACAACACACTAAAGAAGTAAGCTATGGCGAATACAACAAAAGATAAAATCGGGGAAGAATTAGGAAAAGCTTTTTTACCACTAAAAAATATCGTTTCCTCTATCGATAGCTTCGAATCATTTATGTATGAATTGGGTTGGGAAATTAATGTTATTCCAACTCCGATTAGTGATTTGATTGGCTCAGTAAATGCAATGCAATTAAGTTTAACCCCAATTTTAAATGGCGACACTACAATAAGTAATTTTACCACATTGTTTGATGCTGTTAAACAATTGGTTGAAGATATTCAAGATTTGGGATCTGCCGATTTTAGCGGGTTCCCTGATTTGTTAGCAGATGGATTTCTTGCGGAGTTCTCAAAACAAATGGTTGATTATTTGATCATTGAATATTTGTATAAAAATCAAAAATCAATCGGATATTTTGCTTCCTTAAGTGGGTTAATAACTGAAACGGTAATTCCTCCCACTGGTAATCGACCATCTTATTTAAATCGGAAAATTGAATGGTCACATATTCCTATGTTACTTTCAGATCCTCTCCAAGTTTGGGAGAACGTTTATGGTTGGGGAACATACGATTTTAAACAGGAAACCTTAATGTTTAATATGCAGCGTTTTCTACTTTCAGTAGGCTATGTTTCATTCATTAAGGACTTACCCAAAAATCAAGTAGAACTGTTAAGTGACGGAATAGATACGGGAGAAAAATTTATTGATTTTCAACTCGAAATCCCTTTATTCAGCGGAGAGATAGGTATGGCTAGTGTGAGTGCAGGACTAGCGCTCTTTCCAATTCCAACTGACGGTGTAAGATACCCAGGTTTGTCATTATTACCCTATTTAAAAGGCAATTTTAATCAAGAGTTTGAACTCAGAGAAAACTGGTTTTTCAAAATTATAGCCGGCCTTGATGTTACAGGCGGTGTTGGAATTACAATGCGACCAGAAGAAGGGATAAATGCATTCATTGGTTTTGACGATCCGTCCACTGGGTCTTATGCAGCAGGTGACTTATTAATGAGTTTAACCAATCGAGATAAAGAGGGCAACCCCATCTTAATTTTTGGTTCTGCCGGAGCATCAAGATTTGAATATGGAGGCTTATCGGTAACCGGAGGATTAGAAATTGACACGGCAGGCAATAAATCAATGTTTATTGAATTTGCTTTAGTTGCTGGAAAACTTGTGATTGATCCTTCTGAAGGAGATGGTTTCCTTCAGAAAATTCTTCCAGAAGAAGGATTTGAGATTAATGCGGATGTAGTTTTAGGAATTTCATCAGAAAGAGGATTTTACTTTAAAGGAAGTGCAGGACTGGAGCTTTTGTTACCAGTCCACCTTAAAATTGGACCAATTGAAGTTAAGAATATAAAAATTGGAATAAAAGTTGGCGGAAGTGGATTACCAATAACTGTTGATGCAGATGCATCTTTAAAACTTGGACCTTTACAAGCTGTTGCTACAGGTTTAGGTGTCAAATTAGATATGGAATTCCCCGGTTCTGGTGGAAATCTAGGGCCGATTGATGCTGCCTTAGGCTTCAAACCACCAAACGGAATCGGACTATCTATTGATGCCTCAGCAGTAAAAGGTGGTGGTTTCTTATATTTCAATTTTGAAGAAGAAAAATACGCTGGAGTTGCAGAACTAACAGTAAAAGACACCATTTCATTGAAAGCAATTGGTATTTTAACCACTAAATTGCCCGGAAATGATGACGGTTATTCACTCCTTTTATTAATTACAGCAGAATTTACGCCAATTCAACTTGGTTTTGGATTTACGTTAAATGGAGTAGGTGGTTTAGTTGCAATTAATCGTTCAATGAACGTGCAAGCATTGCGTGATGGAGTTAAAAGTAATTCTATCGACAATATCATGTTCCCAGATGATCCAGTGGCAAATGCGCCGCAAATTATTTCTGATTTGGAACAGATTTTCCCTATTCAAGAAGGACGATATGTTTTCGGAATAATGGGATTAATTGGATGGGGAAGCCCAACTTTAATTTCAATGGAAATTGGGTTAATGCTAGAAGTTCCAAGCCCAGTTCGTTTGGCAATTTTAGGTGTGATTAAAGCGATTCTTCCTACCGAAGAAAAGGACCTCTTAAAGATTCAAATAAACTTTGTAGGTATAATTGACTTTGAAGCGAAATATATCACATTTGATGCTTCTATATTCGATTCACGCTTACTCACGTTTACCTTAGCAGGTGATATGGCTTTTCGCTTGAAATGGGGTGATGAACCTACTTTCTTATTCTCGATTGGTGGATTCCATCCGTCGTTTACGCCACCACCGTTAGATTTGCCTACAATGCAGAGGTTAACGATCAATTTATTGGGTGGAGACAATCCAAGGTTGACCTTAACGACCTATTTTGCAATAACATCAAATACAGTTCAATTTGGTGCGGCTGTTGATTTTTACTTAAAAATAACAAACAAAATTAAAGTCCTTGGTGGATTTGGTTTTGATGTCTTAATTCAGTTTTCTCCTTTTTATTTGAGAGCAGAAATTTATGCTATGCTTGCAGTGTTGCGTAATGATAAAGCATTATTCTCGATTACACTTTATGGTATGTTAGAAGGGCCTTCACCTTGGCATGCACAAGGTAAAGCTGAGTTCAAAGTTTTAGGAATCAAACTAAAAGCAAACTTCGATAAAACATTTGGAGAAAATACAAATACAGCACTACCAGATATTGATGTACTTCCAAAATTGGTCGAAGAAGCGGGTAAAAATCAAAACTGGGAAGGTGAGTTTCCGACAGCTTCAAATTTATTAGTGACACTAAAAGATCAAGGGGACACAGCAAGCGATATTATTTTGACCCACCCGAATGGAAGTTTACAGTTTAATCAAAAAGTAGTCCCACTAGATGTGGCTATTGCAAAGTTTGGTAAACAAAATCCGGTTGATTTTAAACTCTTTTCAATAGAGATGACTGATGGTGGAGGGATTGCTTTTCCGCAAAGCTCAACGAAAGATTTTTTCGCTCCAGCCGAGTTTTATAACTTAACGGATAGTCAAAAATTGTCCAGAAAATCATTTGAAAAAATGAATGCTGGTACAAAAGCGACAGGGTCTGATGCGTTTAACAGTGGTTATTTTGTAGAAAGACAATTGGAATACGAACATATTGTTTACGATTCAAGAAGACAACGTGAGCATCTAGGATTATTCGCAGAAAATGCAGTCGCATTTCAGGCTTTTGTTGGAAACAATGCAGCGGCAAATGCTATGCTGGGAACCAACAAAAAACCAACTTCAAACTTTGCTCCGGCAAAAGTAAGCGTGGCGCAAGAGGGTTATGTAATCGCAAATCTTGATGATTTAAGTATTAGAACTGAATTAGGAGGGGATTTAACATTTGCTAGTCAAGCAGAAGCTGAAGTAGCGTTGCAATCGCTTTGCGAATCGCAGCCCGAGCTTTTAGATCAAATTGACATAGTATCAACTTATGAATTAGTATAATTATGGCTGAAGATATTTTACCAATCTATACATTTTTACCTTGGTTAAGAAAAGGAATTTCCAACCAAATAAATGAAGTAGAAAATAAAGGATTAACAACAGGGGGCAGCGTATTGCGCCCCACTGTTGATGTTAAATTAAAAATTAAAGGTGACGGATCGTTGGAACACACTGAGCCGCAAACAATAAACTTAGTTGGTCCCGGAGACATTGTAGGGATCAATAATCAGGCTATTGTTAGAACCGAACCAGCAGATTGGATCACCAATTTTGAACCAAATTATTTGGCCAGTATTGAGTTTTATGATGAAGACTTTGCTTGGAGATACTCGCCTGCAGTGGCGAATGCTGATAATCAATTGCGACCATGGGTATTCCTTGTGGTACTTAAAGAAGATGAATTTACAACCGAAGATCCTACGCAAGGTATTTTGCCTTCCATCAAAATTGAAGCAGGACCAGGAGCTGGATTCTTACCAAAACACGACGAACTTGGAACATGGGCGCATATTCATGTAAATGGAGATTTAGATACAGCTGACACGGGTGAGTTGGGAGATGCTATTGAGCGGTTTACCGATCTAATCAAAGCAAATCCAGATTTGGCCGTTTCACGAATTATCTGTCCTCGAAAGCTAGAAGCAAATACCAATTATCATGCTTTTCTTGTACCGACTTATGAAGTTGGAAGACTCGCGGGCTTAGGAATTGCAACAGAAGATTTTGAATCCTATGAGGTTCAGCTTCCTTCTTGGGGCGATTCATTAGACATTCATTTATTGGAAGAAAAGCGTTGGCCAATATATTTCAATTGGTATTTTAAAACTGGCGCAGCAGGAGACTTTGAATACCTTGTGCGTCAATTACAACCGCAAGCATTAGATAATCGAATCGGTCGCAGACCAATGGATATTCAAAATCCAGGTTATGGAATGAAATATCAAGTTGAATTAACTGGTGGCGATCCTATTTCTGATGACCTAATTAAAACGACTCTTGAATTGGAAGGCGCTTTGACAGTGCCTGGAACAGTTAGTGAAAGCTATCCGTTTCCAGATGCCGAAAGTGATGTGGATTACGACCCCGTAGACGATACCAATTTGCGTACTCAAATTCAAGATTTGGTGAATTTAGGAGAAGATCTTAAAGCGGCTACTAATTTGACTACATCTGGCAGCTATTATGGTTCTGTATTAATTGGAGGACATTCTGTTGAAGACGACCCAATTGTTGCTCCTCCGCTTTATGGTCGTTGGCATGCATTAAAAGACCATGTTGAAGATGATAATGCAGATGCCACAGGGTTAACAGCAAGTTGGATTCATGAATTAAATCTTGATCCTAGACAACGTGTTGTTGCTGCAATAGGAACTTCAGTTGTCAAGTCAAAACAAGATGTTTTGATGGATCAAGCTTGGGAACAATTGGGAGATGTTATAGAAGCCAATAAAAAATTGTATTGGGCACAACTTTCTCGAGAAACTTCGCGGAAACTTTTTGATAAACACATGCTCAGTCAGCCCAATGAAAAATTGTGGGCAATGACGGGTAAAATGAAACGTAAATTATTGAATGAAGAAGTAGATGCAAAGTCATATTATGCAGATGCGAAAGGAAGTCAATTGCCACTCGCTTCAGAAGATCGATCAATGCGTCGAATTATGAGACCTGCGGGCCCAGTAATGTCGCGTGTGGATCCAGAACAAAAAATAAATAAGAGTATTGACAATTTAGTAGTGAAATTAGATGAGAGTGTAATTGCTGCGGCAGATTTAAAAGTGGCACCAGTTCAAGCTCAAAAAACTAATTTAACTCCCATGGGTTCTGCAGTAACTAATTCTATTTCTGTGAATACCTCCGGTTTCTTTTTTACCATTAACGGTATTGGAGATGACGCATTGTCTACTGCTCCAGACAATGCGCAAGCAGTAGAAATGAAGGTGGCAATTGAAGAATATCAAGATTATTTTACAACGTCAAACTGGGCAGATGAAGCAGTGAAACCATTGTTTGATATGAACAAAGCGGGTGAAATTAAAACCAAAATTAATCCGGCGCTTTCTCTACCAGGAAGAGTATACAATACATTAGTTTTTGATGCGGCATATACACCGCCAGCTGATAGAATTGTTCCGGTACTGGCTTATCCTAAATTCAGACAGCCAATGTATGAATCGATTCGAGATTTGAGCACAGATTTGCTTATTCCAAACTTGAATTTGGTGCCGAATAATGTCATTTCATTATTGAAAACCAATCAAAAATTTATTGAATCCTTTATGGTTGGTGTAAATCATGAAATGGGACGAGAATTGCTATGGCGAGAATATCCGACAGACCAAAGAGGTTCATACTTTAGACAGTTTTGGAATGTTGCTGATAATGTAAATACCAGTGCCATGTCTGAAGCTGATCGTGAAGAAGCACTTTATGATATTCCAGAAGTTCATGGATGGTTAAGTAATTCCAAATTAGGAGATCATAATCACCGTGGAGATGGAGAAAATTTGGTTTTATTGATTAGAGGCGACTTATTAAAGAAATATCCTAATGCGGTAATTTATGCCGTTCAGGCAGAATGGAAGCGAGATGAAATGACGGATGAACCACTTTATAATGAAGCGCGTCTTCCTAAAACGGATGGTGAACTTTATCCAATTTTTAGTGGGAAAATAAATCCAGATATTACCTTCCTTGGATTTGATATAACTGAAGAAGAAGCACGTGGAGACGAACCAGAAGTTTGTGCTGAAGAATCTCCTGAGGAAGAATGTAATCCAGGATATTTCTTTGTTATTAAAGAACGACCAGGTGAAACGAGATTTGGTTTGGACCTTCCCCCTCCGTCAGCAGAAGATTTTGATTCATGGAATGACCTCCATTGGGGAAGATTAACTTCACCCGAAAGAATTGAACTTAGTGGATTAACTGGCACCCCTGCAGACGAAAGCATTTCGGGAACAACAATAAGTTGGGGTAACCAAATGAATGCGGCGGAAATGGCAATGGTGCTCTATCAAAATCCAGTAATGGTATGCGTGCATGCACGTGAAATGTTAAACAATATTTAGAAATAATATGTCCGAAAATATAAGAGTACAAGCAAAACAGGATGCAATAAAAAATGCGAGGGTAAGTGTGCGTGAAACACATTCTACCCTGCAAGCAATACAAGCTGAATTGAAAACCCTTGTTTCAGGTGGAGACGGTGAAGATGGAGGGGGTGATCTACCCTTAGATGAGGAAACGCGATCAGCATTGATCCGGCAGATGGATGATCATTTGGATTTTTTAGATGAAAAGGTCGAGGTCTTGAATCAAAAAGTTAATGCTTATTCAGAATTGGATGAAATTGTTGGCTTTCAGGGATTAAGTCGTAAAGTTAAAGTCACAAAACGTAATTTGAAAATCGCTTCAAGCGATCTGAAAATTAGCAATGAAAATTTAACCTTTGCTACGCATGCTGTTGACCGCGCTCAAGTAGAATTAAATCAAGAAGGCTATGATGCATTTGTAATCAAAACGAATGAAACTATTGATTATGAACAACAAGTTTTAGAAGAACTGATAACGGCCAGAGCTGGAGAAGATGCAATAGCACAGCAAGAAGCTGTAATTGTCGACTTTCAAGGGCGATTGGTCGCGGCAGAAGAAGCGCATGATGTTTTAAATGAGAACCTTTCTACTCAAATGTTAACCTTAGAGTCTGCGCAAGGTGCGGTTGGTGTTGAACAGGAGCAATACGAATTCTTTTTTAATAAACTCGATAATGAATTATTAGAATTTTGCGAAATCAGTGATCCCAGATATTTGGTTAGTCAATTAAATGACGATACGCCTGTTTTGCTGCTTCCTGTTCGTGTTGAAACCAGATACATGACGGTTAAACACGTTAAACGAGGATCTGATTTATTGGTTGAAGAAGGAGTAGGCCCAGCGGAAGATGTACGTGAAGAAGTAGTTGAAGGAAGAGGACGTGCTATACCTAGGGATGGAATCATAGAGGAGCCAGTTCGTGAGCCAATTGAAGAACGTGTACCAGTGGAAGAAGACGCACCAGTAGAGGAAGGTATTTCAATTCCAGATCGCAAAGAACTTTGGGTAAGAATATTTCCAGATGATCTTGCTGTACACTCCCACGAAGCAAGGTTAACGCCAGATGAAGAGTTAGGTGGACATAGTTATTGGGAGGCGTTTTGGAATCCGACTATTGTTCTAGGAAGTACCATAAATCATAAATTAGGCGCATGGCGGGCATTAAACGGGGCTTATGGTCCGCAAAGAGCTGCATGGATTGTAAAAGAAACAACGCCAACAAATTTGGAAGTTGATCATACTTCATTCAGTGCAACTTTTCCGGTACTTATATTAAAACCATCAGCATGGACAGAAGCGCCAAAGTCTTATGTTTTGCCAGACCGTTTTGTCGTTCGATTATATTCTGATGCAACCAGTTATCGAGAAGTGGTGGGGAAAATGATCCCTGATCCATTGACATTAGGGATTGCACCGAATAATGATCCAGATTACGACTTTGAACAATTAGAAGGGAATATAGATTTTCCTGATGAAATTAAGTGGTTATCTGATTTTAAAGAAGCTGAAAATATAGGAATGGGCTTGAGTATTCCATTGCTCGGATCTGAAGACACGCATATTGAGCGTATTTTGGTTCTAGGATTAAAGTTGACCGCAGATAAAGTTGAAGCTACTTCTTTATTTGAAGAATTAATAGAGAATCATCACTATACAAGTGGAGGGTTCTCTCTTATTCCGCAAGGGACACCAACCAATAATACCGAGGGGTCTAAATCTGGTTATAATAAGATTGACACAGATGCAGAGATAACCTTTGAAACGGAAGTTGAAGATAACTTATTCGATATTAGTGGAGATCTTCTCGAAAAAACGGACGGACAATGGTTCGCAAATATGCTGGGGATTAATCCAGATATCATGCAGCATGTATTTAATGCTAATGGAACAGATGTTTGTGAAGCTTTAGCAATGAATCGTGCGTTGTGGCCTGCAACTATGGGCTATTACTTGAAGCAAATGATGCATCCACACGTTAGCTCGACGGATCGAACGACCACTCGAAACTTCTTCAATGAATTTGTGACGGGGCGTGGCAAAATCCCAACGTTTAGAGTGGATGACCAACCTTATGGTATTATTACGGGAACAGTTTTTTCGCGCTGGAATTATATAGGTGATACCGGGTCAAATGTTGAATATTTGAATGGATTAAACAATAATATGCTGAAACCCATGTATCATATATGGGATTCTTTTGTAAGTGATTATGTAAAGCATGTTGATATCAATAATCCGTCTGCAAATCCGTCTGACGAATTTATCAATATCCTTGGATTACATGCGAGTTCAGTAGAGTTTCATCAACGTTTTGCCAATGGTACACATAAGATGTGGAATATGTGGCGATTT
Source organism: Crocinitomix sp. (assembly GCA_047623705.1). GTDB lineage: Bacteria > Bacteroidota > Bacteroidia > Flavobacteriales_D > Crocinitomicaceae > Crocinitomix. Next base: position 354 of record JBLHOW010000053.1, on the reverse strand, counting down.
TTAACTGAATCGGAGACTTCGATCCCTGTGGGCTTCCCAGAACTCAATGGAACTTCAATTACCAATTTTTTGCTAGCATACAATAGTCATTTGACAATGACAATGACGCAGCCTCCAAAAATATTTGAGCTTAATTTTTTAGAAAAACAACGCTTATTAAATGGACCGGTTATTGATGGATTTAAATCATTGGTGTATTCTGAAATAAGAGGGATACAACCATTTCCTGAAACGGCATGGAATTACATTGATTGGCTTTTAGATGATTCAACTACTATTACGAGAATACGAGAAGAATTATTTGACAATCTTGCAGGTATTGAAGGTGATCAAAAACCTCCTCAAGCACTCTTG
>JBLHOW010000052.1:0-46217 GCA_047623705.1 Crocinitomix sp. | reverse complement strand
TTGCAGATTGGAGCAGAGCACCATTTAAATTTGATAAAACACCTTGTGTGTTTGTGGTTGGGAGGTGACATTTTGACTGGGGTTTGATTATCTGATGTTTTTGATGATTTGATTTGTGGATGGCTTTAGGCTTGATTTTGCTTGGTCGGGTTTATTATTTATTTTTAGGGACTCATTAACCCGAAATAAAAGTGAAATACCAAACAATAAATCGAATCATGAGATAATCAAATCATCAAACAAATGGAGAAGAAGAATGATTTATTGGAATTGACGTAAGAATTCTCACTAAAAACCATTAAATATTGTGAAGAACTAGATAATGCGAGAAAATTTGCCATTTCGAATCAATTAATAAGATCTGGTACATCAATCGGAGCAAATGCAAGGGAAGCAGATGAATCTGAATATTGGTTAATGCTCTATCAAGATTCTGATGGATATCCAGATCCAAAGGGGATGCTGGAGTTAATTTTAAGAATAAAAAAATTACTATCTAAAATAATTGCGGCAACAAAACGAAACTATTAAATTTATCAGACCATCTACAAAATCGAATCATCAGATAATCAAAACCATCAAATCATCAAACAAATGAAAACAGAAATAGCATTATTCAGAACTTCAAGAGAAAACTGCATCCGCATTATTAAGGACTTAACATTGGAACAAATCAATGAAATTCCTGTAGGATTTAATAATAATATGGCTTGGAATTTGGGTCACTTAGTGGCGACAACCAAAGGTTTGGTTTATTCACTTGCAGGATTAGATGGCGGATTAGAAAAATCATTTATTTTGAAATTTAAAAAAGGCTCAAAACCGGAAGAATCAATTTCGCAAGAAGAATTTGAGTTTATTACGGAGGCCATTTTAAATCAAGTGGATGAATTAGAAGAAGATTTGGAAAAAGGCATATTTAAAACCTACACGGAATATCCAACTTCGTATAATTTTACTATTTCGAATGTAGAAGAAGCCGTGCAATTTAATAATCTTCATCAGGCATTGCATATTTCTAGTATGATGGCAATTGCAAGAAAATTGAAATAAATGAAAATATTCACGCTAAAAACGCTTACCATAGTTTTAAGTTTTTTTGTTCAACTTAATCAGTCTTTTGCACAAACGGAGGATCAAAAAATGTTGGAGGTTTATGCGCTGTCCAATGAGGGTAAATTAAAAAAAGCAATTAAAATTTGTGATGAAATAATTCAACAAAACCCGAATTATACCTTGTCATATATCAATAAGAGTTTTCTTTATAGGCAATTAGGGGAATATGAAGAAGCACTTTTAGCTTTGGACGAAGGATTACAGGAGAATACTAAATCGGCAAATTTATATCATGAGCGAGGAATTATTTATCAATCTTTCTCTGCTGAAGAAATGGCGCTAAGAGATTATACGCTAGGAATTAAATTCGCCGAAAATGACTCAGTGATAAACTCAATAAAGATTACGCGATCCACATTAAGTATGCAAACACGAGAATTTGATAAGGCTTATGCTACATTATTAGAGTGTTACGCTTTTGACTCAACAAATAAAGCCACGCTTAATAATCTAGCCACTGTTTGTGATGAAGTAGGGAGAGCGGACGAGACGTTGGGTTATTTACTCAAAGTTATTGAGATTGACAGTGCATTTATTCCAGGTTACGTTAATATTGGCTTTATGTATCAAACTCAAAAAGAATACGAAAAATCCATTCCGTATTTTGATAAAGCATTGGAATTGAATCCAACAGAGGCATTTTCATTCAATAATCGGGCATATAGCAAATTGATGATGGGGAATTTGGTTGGAGCTTTAAAAGATGTCAATCGCTCATTAGAACTTTATCCTGGAAATGCTTATGCTTATCGCAATCGTGCTTTGATTTATATTGAGAAGAATAAAATGAAAAAAGCATGTGAAGATTTACAATTGGCAATAACTTGGGGATTTACCGATATGTATGGAAACGAAGTGGACAAATTAATTCGTAAACATTGTCAATAAAATGGGTTTCATCTAATATGTTGGAATTGGTAAAGTAAAACAATCCAAATGCCAAATTTCTAAGACTATATTGTCGGGGAATATGTGAATTAGAGCAACAATTTGATGCCGTACTTTTCGGATTTTGTTTGCCCTATTTACGTGTAGAAGATAGTCGTAAATTGATGCGTGATTCCAATCAATTTTTTAATGAGAGTGGTCTTTTTTACTTCCGTGCTGTAAAAAGGGAGTATTTAATACTTGGTTTTGAAACGGGGCATACTGGCGATCAATACTACGTATATTATCACTAAGAAAAAACATTAGGGGATCAAATGCGTGATAATTGTTTTGAATTAATTCAAACAATTCGAAAAAACTCCAAAGAGCTAAAGAGATTGATACGCGTTTAATTTTAATTGGGTAGAAAATTTAAACTTAAATCAAAGTTTCTTAAATTAAAAAGCGGGTATCTCTTTTCAGAAATACCCGCTTCATTTTAATAATTATTTATTGCTTAATTAGTTTAGATACTTCCATTGCACCTGTATTATTGTCCGTTAATGTCAAGAAATAAACTCCAGCTGGGAATTCTCCTAGATCAATACGATCCGAATAATAATTTCCTTCTAAAACAGCAGAACTGAATATTACCTGACCTAATGAATTTCTTACGTCAAATTGGTGTCCAGTTAAATCTTTCCCGGAAATTTCAATAAAGGCAGCATTCAAAATTGGATTCGGATAAACGCTCACTTTTGCACCGTTCATGTCAATAGAACTTGGTGCGCCAGTTTCTTCTCCATCTGTATCTTCAGACGATTTATAGTCATACATCTCTTTACACCACACTATTTCTTTCATTCCCATGTCAGGATAATCATATCCTGGCATAAAGTCAAGTACGCTTTGCGGGTCAACAACTACCGGGTTGTCAAAGTGAGTAATAGCAATCGGGTCATATTTAATTGGTTCAAAACATGGCATGTCTTTTTGTAAATCTATTGTCGTAACAACATCAATTCCAAAATCACCATTTTCTTCGATTGGTCCTACAATTGTAAACCCTCTTTTGTCAGGTCGAGGTATCATTAATTCTTGATTGAAAAAATAAGGGTGCTCACCACTGAATGTTGAAAAAAGACCTCCACCATGTGAATGGAAGTTAGGCGAAGGAGCTGGCCATATAAATGCTCCTATTTGACTTCCTGAATTACGTTTAAATTCTACAATCCATGGAGTAGCACTGTTTTGATTTCCAAGATAATCGTTATGCGTTCTAAACAAACCAGCGGCTACTAGAGATTTTGAATTATAAGGTGATAGCGCTAATTTGAAGCCCGCGGCATTATGAGATCCATAAGAAGGATCAAGTTCTAAGTAATATTCAGTTCCGATAGCTGGTGTACCTGAAACATCTTTAATTTGAGAAATTTGGGGGTTATGAATAACGCTGTTGTTAGACATTAACCAAACTTCGTCAACGTTCTTATCGTAAACAGCCGATACACCTACGTGTTCGCTATTGGTCGATTCAAAAGACAAATCAGCAGTCACGCTTAAACCAACGTCTAAAAAAACTGCTAATACCCCTTCTCCGGTTAAAGGCGAAGTCACTGTGTTGGCCATACTTCCAGTAATAAAATATCCATTTGAAGTTTCAATGATATCGTTAATACTAGCATGTTTCATATGGACCGTTGACAATTCTTGATTGTTGATTACGTTTAAACCTAGATCTAATTCTAATATTCGAGCAACACATCCAACCATTGGAACTTGAAATGGTTCTCCCATATAGCCTCCAACTATGTAAGTGCCAGATTGTGCGGAATAAATGACGTTAGTTCCAGCAGCAGTATGAAAACCGTCAACTTGTAAATCCGCAATAAATCCGCCTGTTCCGTCTAATTTAACGGCATATAAATCTGCATCCGAAGGAGATATTAAGTCTTCTATATAACCTACAACAACAATATCACCGAAAGGGTCAACTGCAACATCTAGTGCACGGTCATCTGGTGAATGGTCCATATTTACGGTCCATAAAATATTTCCATTTGGGTCAAGTCTCATCACTTGAATGTCTTGATTACCTCCGGGTCTAAATAATGTGCCTGCGAGCACGTAATCTCCATTAGGCGCAGCCTCTATGGAATAGTGATTCATATCGGAACCTGGCTCATAAATTGTTTTTTCGAAACTTTGAGCAGAGGAGCTTGATCCGAGCATAAATAATAAGGCAGTGCATACACCGCCAAAAATGTTTTGGGTCTTCATTGTAAATAATTATAAGTTTTGCCTACTTTTTTGTTTTGGGTTCGCTTTTCGGCTTATACGAATTGGGTTTTTATAAATGTACATAGATGTATTTATTCAAACAAGGGTAATTCTACGTAATGACTTTGCCGTGATTGATTTCAGTGGGCTTAGCGTGTATTTAATCGATTTAGGAAGGTGTGTATTGTTAAACATTAAACAGATCTTATAAGTTTAGTTTTAAATAAAGTGCACTTTGATCGTCTTTTTCTCATTCTAGGTATCATTCTAGGTGTCGAACCACTAATTTCTATCATTTTTTCTAGATTTAATGCACATGATTAGTCTCAATATCCACTTCCAATTAGATAATATGTGGTTGTTTTCAAGTTTAGGAATCTGATGATTGCTTGAAACTAAATTTTATTTTATCATTTGAAAACGATAGTTTAAGGTAATGATACCAACACACGATCTTGAACATATAAAAACTGTACCTAGTGTGCGTATCGTAAAACTGGACGAATTAACCAATTACGACTCTACAAAACCACATAGACATAATTATATTGAACTCTTCTATTTTAACATAGGTTCAGGGAGTCATGATGTTGATTTTAATGCTTTTCCGATTGAGTCTGCAAGCGTGCATTTAGTGTCAAGTGGCAGAGTGCATAAAGTTAAACGCGAATTAAAAACAAATGGCTTTGTTATTCTTTTCGAGGCGTCAATTTTTGATTCGAACAGCATTATTTCCAACTTTCTCTTCGATCATTCATGCTATGATGTGAATGAGTTTTCTCCAATTTACAGGTTCGATAAAGAAGTTAACAATCATATTTCAGCCATTGTCAATAACATTTGGAAGGATTATAATTCCGAGAATGAATTGAAAAATGAGTTTATCGTTTCTAATCTCAATTTACTCCTCATAAATTGCATGAGATCCATTACAAGGACAACAGTGCTACATGATAAAAATCAAGAGGTTTATTTGAACTTTCGAAAGTTGTTACATCAAAAGTATAAGGTTGAAAAAAGCGTTAAGGCTTATGCATTGGAATTGAATATAAGCGAAAAACAGTTGCATAAAATTGTAAAAGATAAAACGGGTTCATCAACCAGTGATCTCATTTTTGGACAGGTGATTCTAGAGGCTAAACGTCTTTTAAACGCTGGAGTATCTTCTAAAGAAATTGCATACGCGCTCAACTTTAGCGATCCTGCGCATTTTAGTAAATTTTTTAAACTCAAAGTTGGAATCCCACCCAATGAATTCCGAAATCTACAAGACTAAGGATCAATTGTACATGGACAAAAGCAATAGTACCGCATAACTTTATAGTAAAATTATTTACTATGAAAAAAATTATTATTCTGACGGCCTTGAGCCTTAGTGCATCTTTCTCTAATGCACAATTACTAGATGAAACGTTTGATATTGGACTACCAGTAGGTTGGACTCAATGGTCGGATGCAGAGATTATTTGGGAATCAGATCCCTCTTTAGGAATTGACGGAACTGGTTGTGCTATAACTGATCGACCTTTAGCACTCTTTGGTCTGACTAGTGGTTGGCTTCATACTCCAATAATGGATCTTACAACTGTTTCTGATCCACAGATTACGTTTAGTACGGCTCTTGTTAAAAATTCTATGGAGGGTATAGGAATTCCAGAGGTTTCACTTTGGTATGATACAGGAGCGGGTTGGACTTTTATTACAAATTGGGGGAATTCAGATGTAATTGGTGGTGCTGAAAATGGAATTGTTACAACTGAAAACATAGGGTCACCGGTTGAGTCAGATAACATTATATGGGTCGATATCAGTTATGATTTGTCAGATTTTGGTGATTTTTCATCCATTCGTTTTTCCTTTGGTGGAGACTTCCCTATTTATGCAGCTGGTTGGGTGCTTATTGATGATGTTACAATTATGGGTTCTGGTGATGACGTAGGAATTAATGATTCAGAAACAAATTCATTAGAGTTATCAATCTACCCAAACCCTTCAACAGGAACAGTTTTCATAGAAAAAGGAGAGTTTGAAATTGCTAATCTAAAAATTTCAAATGCTCTTGGTCAGAATATGACTGAGCTTGTGAATGTAAACCAATCGGATATTATTGAATTGGATTTTGGAGGATTAGAAAAGGGAATCTACTTCATTTCTTTCGTAGATAAACAAGCAGCAAAACATACAGTTCGCCTAATAATTGAATAAAAATTGCCCTACTTTTAATTGATTGCTTCTACAGTCTCGAACTTAAAAAAATAAATTTTATGAAAAATTACTTTGTACTTGCAGCACTAATAATGTTGCCAATTATGTCTTGTAAAAAAGACAATCCTACAGATCCAGAAGAAGAGGTGAACACACCACCTACGGCGCCAGCCTTTCTTGATGCACCCGAAAATGGTGAATTGGAAGTAGGAACGGCATTCACCTTTACATGGTCTGCGTCAACAGACGTAGATGGAGACCCCGTTAAATACACCGTTTATTTAGGAACCAATGAGGATGAACTTGACGCTGTAGCCGAAGGACTGGCAGTGACTAATTATTCGGTGAGTGATTTAGCACTTGAAACTATCTACTTTATTAAAGTAACAGCTTCAGATGACATAAACACGGCAGTTTCGAGTGAAATTCGTGAATTTACAACAACTACTACTGGCGTTTTCACAGATAGTCGAGATGGAATGATCTATGGTACTGAGAAAATTGGGGAACAAATATGGATGAAGGAGAATTTGAAATTCAATTCTGGTGGATCATATAGTTACGACGACAATACTTCTAATGATGAAACATATGGTAGATTATATGAATGGACGGCTGCGGATGATGCCATACCAGACGGATGGCACTTACCAACAGATAGCGAATGGAAAACGCTTGAAACTACATTAGGCATGTCTTCTGGTGATCTAGATATTAATGGATATAGTTTACCAAGAGGTTCCGATCAAGGTACTCAGTTGAAAGAAGGAGGAAGTTCCGAACTTGATTTTCCACTAGCAGGCTTTAGAAGTGGAGGAACGTATTCGGCAAAGGATAATAGAACTTATTTGTGGGTGAATACAACTTCTGGCGGAAATATATTTAGAAGAAGATTAGTAACTGCCGATCCCTCTGTTTATCGTTTCACAAATCCAGCAGGAGATTTTGCCATAAGTATCCGATTGGTCAAAGACTAAGGATATGAATTAATTAAATTGAAAAGCCGATAGCATTTGTTATCGGCTTTTTTATTTGAGTTCAAATCCCCAATAAGCCATATAACCTACCTGCGATTTATCTACCTGTACACGATATTCTAGTCCTGTCGAACAATCGCAATCTTGGTAAGTTGCAATGCGGTCGCCAACAATTTTAATTTTGAGCGGAATTATACCTTCAGACTTTAAAAAAGTCTCCAATGTGTTTTTAGATTTTCGATTACTTGATTCATGCGCCCAAAAAGGAAGCTGCGTTGATTCTTCATAAATTACCCACTTGCCATCCGTTGTTTTTGAACAGCTTTGCAGCCCTGCAAAAGTGAATAGAATTAGGCCAATTGAAAATAGTAGAATTCGCATAGTTGTGTTTTGGAATAAATCCTAGCAAATTTCGTTCCAAAAGATCACAAATTGCTATATTTGTACACCAATAAAACGACGAATTAGATGGAAAAAATCGCACCATATAAGCCAATCAATAAAGTACGAATAGTAACTGCTGCCTCTCTTTTTGACGGACATGACGCTGCTATAAATATTATGCGCCGAATCATTCAGTCTACTGGATGTGAAGTCATTCACTTAGGACACGACAGAAGTGTTGAAGAAGTAGTGAACTGTGCCATTCAAGAAGATGTGCAAGCAATTGCAATGACTTCATACCAAGGCGGACATATAGAGTATTTAAAATTCATGTATGACCTATTGAATGAAAAGGGTGCAGGACAGATTAAGATTTTTGCCGGTGGTGGTGGAACCATATTACCTGATGAGATTAAGGAATTGGAAGCCTACGGGATTACGCGGATTTATCATCCAGATGATGGACGCGAAATGGGCTTGCAAGGTATGATTAACGATTTAGTTGAACGTGCAGATTTCCCTGTAGGAGAAAAATTAAATGATGAGGTTAATCATATAGCAGAGAAAGAAGTAACTGCAATTGCTAGAATGATAAGTGCCGCAGAAAGTTTTCCAGAAAATGCAGAAGTACACATGGAAAAAGTGCGCGAAATGGCCGCTACTGTTGCTACTCCAATTTTGGGAATTACAGGGACTGGCGGTGCTGGAAAATCTTCTTTGGTTGATGAATTAGTACGTCGTTTTTTAATTGATTTTAAAGACAAAACAATAGCAATCGTTTCGGTTGATCCAAGTAAACGTAAAACTGGTGGTGCTTTATTAGGTGATCGAATTCGCATGAACGCCATTAAGAATGATCGCGTTTATATGCGCTCATTAGCAACACGGCGAAGTAATTTGGCATTGAGTAAACACGTGGCGGAAGCCTTGCTAATTTTAAAAGCAGCTCAATATGATTTAGTCATTCTAGAAACCTCAGGAATTGGTCAATCTGATACCGAAATAATGGACCATTCAGATGTGTCGTTATATGTAATGACGCCAGAATTTGGTGCAGCAACGCAGTTGGAGAAAATCGACATGTTAGATTTTGCTGATATTGTTGCCATTAATAAATTTGACAAACGCGGCGCCTTGGACGCCGTGAGAGATGTGAAAAAGCAATATGTGAGAAACCACCAATTATGGGAGGTTGATCATAATGAATTACCTGTTTATGGGACTATCGCGTCGCAGTTCAATGATCCAGGAATGAATACGCTTTATAAAGCGATTATGGATAAAGTTGTTGAAAAAACAGCTGCAAAAGATTTGATTTCTGAAATGGAAATAACGGCAGAAATGTCAGAAAAAATCTATATTATACCGCCTGCTCGTTCACGTTATTTATCCGAAATTTCGGAAAATAATAGAGGTTATGATGAAATTGCTGTAACACAAGAAGAAGTTGCGCAGAAATTATACGGAATTAATAAAACAATAGAATCTGTTACTGGGCAAAAGGTTGAATTAAATGGAGTTGGAATTAATTCTGAAGCTTTGACAGCTGATAATCAAGAGTTTTTAACTTTGTTGTTGAAAGAATTTGCACGAACTAAAATGGATTTAGATCCCTATAATTGGGAGCATATTTTAAACTGGGATGCAAAAGTTAAACGCTATAAAGATCCTATCTACTCCTTTAAAGTAAGAGATAAGGAAATTAATATTGATACGCATACCAAATCACTTTCACAATCAGATATTCCTAAAATCGCCTTGCCAAAATACGCGGCTTGGGGTGATTTATTAAAATGGATTTTGCAAGAAAATGTACCGGGTGAATTCCCTTATACGGCTGGTTTATATCCATTTAAAAGAACAGGAGAAGACCCTTCAAGGATGTTTGCCGGTGAGGGTGGACCAGAAAGAACGAATAAACGTTTCCATTATGTGAGTATAGGAATGCCTGCTAAACGTTTGTCTACCGCTTTTGATTCAGTAACACTTTACGGAAATGATCCTGCAATAAGACCAGATATCTACGGTAAAGTGGGAAATTCAGGGGTTTCAATTTGTTGTTTAGATGATGCAAAAAAATTGTATTCTGGGTTTGATTTATCGCATGCGTTAACCTCTGTTTCAATGACGATTAACGGGCCAGCACCAATGTTGCTGGGCTTCTTTATGAATGCAGCAATTGATCAAAATTGTGAAAAATACATTAAGGAAAACGGTTTAGAGACAGAGACTGAGAATAAAATTAAAGCAATTTATAAGAAAAAGGGAGTTGTACGTCCTGCTTACCAAGGCGATTTGCCTGAAGGGAATGATGGATTTGGATTAATGCTATTGGGTGTAACAGGTGATCAGGTTTTACCCGCAGATGTTTATGCTGACATTAAAGCGCAAACCTTAACACAAGTTCGTGGAACGGTTCAGGCAGATATTTTAAAAGAAGATCAAGCGCAAAACACGTGTATTTTCTCAACTGAATTTGCGCTGCGTTTAATGGGGGATGTACAGGAGTACTTTATTGATAAAGCCGTACGGAACTTTTATTCTGTTTCTATTTCAGGATATCATATTGCGGAAGCTGGTGCAAACCCAATTACGCAATTAGCATTGACTTTAGCGAATGGCTTTACGTATGTCGAGTACTACCTGAGCAGAGGGATGGACATTAATAAGTTTGGACCAAATTTATCGTTTTTCTTCTCAAATGGAATTGATCCTGAATATGCGGTGATTGGAAGGGTGGCTCGAAGAATTTGGGCAAAAGCCATGAAGAATAAGTACAAGGCGAATCCTCGTGCGCAAATGTTGAAGTATCATATTCAAACTTCAGGAAGATCATTGCATGCACAAGAGATTGACTTTAACGATATCCGTACCACTTTACAAGCTTTATACGCAATAAACGATAATTGTAACTCATTACACACAAATGCCTATGATGAAGCTATTACAACTCCAACAGAGGAGTCTGTGCGAAGAGCAATGGCCATTCAATTGATCATTAATAAAGAATTAGGTTTAGCTAAAAACGAGAATCCAATTCAAGGGGCCTTCATTATTGAAGAATTGACTGATTTAGTTGAAGAAGCTGTGTTAATGGAATTCGATCGAATTACTGAAAGAGGTGGAGTTTTAGGTGCTATGGAAACAATGTATCAACGCAGCAAAATACAGGAAGAGAGTTTGTATTACGAAACGTTAAAGCATAACGGTGAATTTCCTATTATTGGCGTAAATACGTTCTTAAGTAAAAACGGGTCGCCGACTATCGTTCCAGATGAAGTAATTCGCGCAACAGATGAAGAAAAGGAATATCAAATTACTATGCTTTCTGAATTGCACAAAGGTCATGCTGATAAAGTAGCTGAACAATTGTCAACGATTCAAAATGCTGCTGTACAAAACGAAAATATATTTGCCCATTTGATGGAGGCAACCAAAATTTGCTCTTTAGGTCAAATTACCGAAGCATTGTTTCAAGTAGGCGGACAGTACAGAAGAAATATGTAATGACGAAGTAATTTTTATTCTGACGTAATTTATTATTGAACGTAACAAATCAATCAAGGCATTTGCGAAATTCAATAATGAGTCCCAATAATTAGGCCTTACCTTGCGTCAATATTGATGAAAGGAATTTTGAAATATGTTTTTTATCCGCTAACAATTCTGCTTAGCGTACTGGTGGGTATTCTATTATTTAATGTCCTAGATCAAGCGTATTTTATTTTCATTCCTGTAATAGTCATCATTCCTTTAATTGGCATTTTCGTTTGGCTAGAAATTAAATTCCCCTTCCAAAAAAAATGGAATATTTCGAAGGGTGATGTTGGATCAGACTTAATTCGGACATTTTTTGTGCTACCAATAGCGAGCAAATTGGCGGAATTATTACTGCCAGTGCTATTATATTATCCTTTGATCTACTTAACCAAACAATTTAGCGGAACTGTTTTAAACCCAGAATGGGGGATTGTAGTAAATTTAATTATTGCTTTGCTACTAAGCGAACTCTGCTATTATTGGATGCACCGCCTGAGTCATCAAAACAAGCGGTTATGGCGTTTACATGCTGTGCATCACGGAGCAGAAAGAGTGTATTGGGCAAATTCGGGACGCTTTCACTTTATAGACGCTTTTTTAGGGAGTTTGACTTATTTTTTACCCCTTGTTCTGCTTGGGGCATCCGAAGAAATTTTGGTATTAGTGTTAACCATATCAACAGTTACTGGAATGCTAGAGCATGTGAACATAAATTTTAAAGCTGGAATACTGAATTATATTTTTAATACTGCTGAGTTGCATAGATGGCACCATTCAGAAAAGATTCATGAATCTAGTTCCAACTTTGGGAAAGTATTAGTGGTGTGGGATTTAATTTTCGGCTCCTATTTATGGCCAAAAGATAGAATGATTGAGCGTGTTGGAATAGAGGAAGAGAAAGTACCAGTCGATTTTTTAACGCAAATCACTTATCCATTTAAATCAAAAATTAAATAATTCTAATCTTAGGAAATTGTCAATAAATAAACGCGTTTTTTCCGTTTCATACCTTGCGCACTATGCACTATGATTTCACTAAACTCCAACTTATTTCCTGTTTTTAACGTTTTAATAAATTCCAATTGCTTTTGGGTTAGTTGCGATCCTTTATTTGGTTCAAAGGTCTTAATGATAGCGTTATTTTCATCCAGAATTTTGAGTTGAAAGGTTGTGACAACCTCATAATCCTTATAGAAACCATCAATAATCAAATTTAAATATGCGTTTTTTAAAATTGATTCTATTTGCACTGTAGCAGAGTCAATATTGCCAAGTTGCACTTTGACCAATGGCGGATGCATCACCATAAACAATTCTTGTTGCACTAATTCATCATTAATAAATAGACGCAGCGTATCCATGTGTAGCCTGTATCTTGGTTTCAAAATGTAGGTGCTGTCATTAAGCTGCGTAACTGTTGAACCAGAAGAGGTGAGGTAAGCATGTTTTATTTCGGGCAAACCAGAAATAATAATTTCGTTTTTACACCCGGCATAGACCAGTTGATATTGCTGATCATGCAAATTATAATTTCCAAAATCATATTGAGTATAAGTATCTGTTGATAAAACAGCTGATAAAATGAAGAGTATTATTAATTTTAAATTGGCCAAATAGGTGGAATTAAAAGATTTAATGAACCGAATGTATCAAAATCATACAAGGGAGCCAAAATTATAACAGATTTATAACAATTTAAATAGTTGGATAATTCTCAACGTCCAAAGTTTTGGGTACCGCTATTTATTCCGTTGGTGTCACTATCATTTGCATATGTATAATACATCCATTTACCAACTTGCTTAGAACCTTCTGATGTAGATACAGTTTTGCGTAAATATCGTTTTGTTTTTGCTCGAACATATTTATATTGTCCTTCGCATATTTTTCTTCCCATTTGGTCATATGCGATATAAATACCGTCTCGGTATTGCTTGAAATACTTTCCTTCAAATCTCAAAACACCTTGATTGTTTTTGATTAATATATAGTTTCGATTACTCTTAATTGTACGATTCTGTCCAAAATAACTGAGTGAATTATTTGAATTACCGATTTCTACTTGCGGCATTGCTTTTCCTTGCAAAAAAGCCAAATCACCATAATTGTCAAAAACAATCGTATCCAATTCATTTTGACAAAAAGGACTTAAAAATAGGCATATTGAAAACAATGTAAAAAGAATCTTCATATTTATATATGTCAAGTTTTTCGATAAGTAACTTGCAGGTAATTACATTAATAACAAATATAATTGACGATTAATTGAAATGATTGATCTAGAACTGTGAAAAACCATTATTTTTGAATAGATCGATAAAACGTGGCTCCCACTTAACACTTTTATTTTTTGAGTAATATAACACCCATACACGATAGATTTAAAAACGTCTTAATTCCAGCACTCATAATGGGTGTGTTGACGAACGTCTATATTTCAACGCTTATTCTGATTATGGGTACCTATGAAGTATTGCTTAGTCCCGTAATTGCATCATTAATTTTCGTTGGAGTATATGTGCTATTAAAAAGAGGAGTGCTACACTCAAAACTAGCCTTTTTCATTACATCCTATACTGTTTTAATGGAGATAATTGTACATACCCATTATTTTGGCTGGGGTTGTGGATTTTATTATTTTATGTTTTTGTTGCCAATCGTATTTTTAATAAATCCAGTTTGGAAACCCATTGTAATAATATTGTTTAACGGATCAATGGTTGCGGCGGCTGTTCTAATTTGGTATGTTTACCATAATAGCAGTGCTGTTTATCCGCTAAAGAGTGTACCTGTTGATTATATTAACTTTATAAACGCAACTGGCACAACTGGAATTGTTTTGGTGATTATGATTTATTATAGCCGAACAATTTATAAAAAGGATGAAGCATTGATTAAGGCCAATAATGAATTGGAGATTCAAAATAAAGAAATTTCTGCGCAACATAAAAATGCTCAAATTCTAATCAAAGAAATTCATCACCGCGTAAAAAACAATCTTCAAATTATTTCTTCACTTATGTCATTACAGAGTAGAGCATTGGAGGATAGTGAGGCGGCGGTGGTTTTAAATGAGAGTAGACGCCGAGTAGAAGCAATTGCCTTAATTCATCAAAAATTGTATCAAGAGGATAGAATAAACCGTGTTGACTTTAAGTCTTATTTGCACGACTTTATGAATACTCAGCATATGATGACTTCACACTTACAATGCAGTCTTGAAACAGAAGAGGTGACATTGAATTTGGATGTTGCGGTGCCGCTTGGTTTAATTATATCTGAACTGATTACGAATTCGCTTAAACATGCTTTTAAAGGAATAGACAATCCAGAATTAAGAATTACTTTGTTTAGTGATGCGGATGGGTATGAATTAATTGTAAAGGATAATGGCGTTGGCCTACCAAAAGATTTTGATTTAAGTCGAACAGGATCCTTAGGAACTGAAATTATAACGGCGTTGACGGAGCAAATATCAGCAAAAATTTCCTTTCAAAACGACCATGGGGCTGAATTCAAAATTCTATTTCAAGATATACCAGTTGATGAAGTTTAGCTAAACTTTATTCATCTAATCCTTCTAATCCATCTAGCCCATCTAATTTTAAAAACGCCAAAATGGCTCTAAAGTCATCCCTTTCAATTAAAAATTCGCGATAAAATGGATTTAGTCCCCGAAAAAAAAATCTGGAATAATCGTAACTCCTTCTGAATTAACTCCTCTGAAATGATAAGTTTCAATCAATCCTAATTCATCTAAAACGGGGATACAAAGTATATACTTATCCTGATATGCAAAACATTTTTTTTCTCGGTAGTTATAAACCAGTTGCCATTGACGAAATCGTAAATTCCTGAACGATAATATCCTGAGATGTTTGGCGGTTACACGAATTCATGAAAGCCAGTTTCTTCATAATAAATGATAGAATTTTCACTTGAATATTCCCAGCTTTGTAGTGGCATGTCAAAAATATAATCGGACAACCAATCTTCAACGTAGATTAAAGAATCGTTGATGCGTGAAAATTAAAAGCTAGCGTCCTTGTCTTTTTCTAGCGTTAAATAATTCGCAGTCAAAAATTTAAAATAAGTTACAATCTGAATTTAATTACCGCCGTGTAAGCTTTAATTGAATATCATCTTTTGGACGTAAGGTCATTAATGGACCCATTTCAACGAAATAATTTTCGTCACTTTCAATTTTAAAACGTTGGATTGTTTTTGCCAGAATCAACACCATTTCCATCATAGCAAAGTTGCGTCCCGCACATAAGCGAGGCCCCGCTCCAAATGGAATAAATGAAAAAGGGGCTTGCTTGGCCATATTTTCTTTTGAAAAGCGCTCCGGATCAAAATTGTTTGGGTTTTCCCAATAGTCTGGATGGCGGTGCAATACCAATGGACTAATGCGCACGTGCGAACCTGTAGGTATTTCATATGTACCAATTTTATCGGGCGCTAAATTTTGTCGTCCCATATGCCAAACGGGTGGATAAAGTCGCATAACTTCGTTTAAAACTTGTGCGGTATATTCCAATTGATGTAAGTCAACATAATTCAATTCACGATCACCCAATTTAGCTACTTCTTCAAATACTTTCGCTTCAATTTCAGGATGGCGGCAGAGTTCGTAATAAGTCCACATCAGCACATTGGCAGAAGTTTCATGTCCTGCAATGAAGATCGTCATTACTTCGTCTCTCAGTTCTTCGGGATTTAAGCCTTCTAAATCGCCGCCAGGGTTCATAAAACGTGATAGTAAATCGTTCGGATTATCGTTGTTCTTTTTTTTCTCAGCAATTACCTTGTAAACCAAAGCGTTTAATTCGGCTACAGAAGCATGAAATTTTTTGTTTTTTGGAGTTGGCCAATTGGCAGGCAAAACGAATGGATTTTTAAGTGCTCTATCATTAATCCATCCCAAAGCATAGCTAACCGCGTCCCATAAATTAGATTGGTAATCAATTTTGGTTGAAAAAAGCGTTTCACTTATAATCGCCATTGTTACTTTCATCATTTCGCGCGAAACGTTTATCGCTTTACCTTTTTCTAGTTGCAAGGTCCAATCATCCAATATTTCATTGGTGTTTTGGATGACTGCATGAGAATATGTTTCAATACTTTTGTGACTAAACGCAGGTTGATAGAGTTTACGTTGTTTTAACCACTTTTCTCCGTCACTCGTGAATATGCCCATTCCACCTAATAAACGTAATGGTTTATAACCCGGGCTTTTATGGTAGTTTTTATGATTGTTCTGCAATACATGCCGAATATATTCTGGATTATTAAGAAAATAGATCTTTTTATTTAAGAGTTTAAAGAGTAGAATATCTCCATGTTCCGCGGCCGAATTCATCATGAAATTTATAGGATCATTTTTGAAACCCATTATATGTCCGATTATAGGATGTCCTTTTGGCTGTGGAGGTAAGTTCATTTTTTTAGTCTTTAGTAGTTAGATCGCCCTTCGTCAAGCTTAGGATATCACGTTATCCCCATGATAGGCTATGATCCTTATTCGTGCGTAAATTGAGTGGAACACTAAGGCGTACGTTTCGTAAAACATTCGGAGTGTGGTTATAACTTCTCAATTTGTAATTTACTTTTATGCCGAGCATCTCGTGGTAATGGTTTTGCACTTTTTATAATTCGATCAACCGGATAATTGGCATCTTTTATAGCTTGTTCAATTTTTGCTTCATCTTTCTGCGTTTCATTGAAATAATAGAGGCAAATCTCGTCAGTTTGGTTTTTAACATAACCCAAATCTGAAATTCCAAATTCAAGTTCAATATATTGTTCAATCGGGTAGGGGTAATATAGTTGATTATTGTGTTCAATAATCCTATGATCACGCCCAACTAAATAGAGCACGCCATCTTCTAAATAACCTAAATCTCCTGTTCGGTGCCAAATAGTTTTTGTTACGTCAACAATTTTGTTTTTAGCAAAGGCAGTTGGGTTTTCATAATATTGTTTGTTGACATGATTTCCTGTAACAACTATCTCCCCAATTTCTCCTTCCTGTAATTTTAACGACTCAAATTCTTCGGTTAGAATTGGTTTATTCTGCAGTGCAACAATTTCTAAATCAATTTCTGGTACAGGTGCGCCAACATAAACACCTTTTAAAGGTTGCGCTAATTGCTTGTTAATTTCAGTAAAGGTGGTAATGCAAATTGGTTCGGCTTCTGTTGATCCGTAAATGGCTTCAAAATAAATGGTAGGACATTTTTCTAGGGCGGTTTTTACCAATTGAATGGAAATGGGCGCACCACCTGTCATTACCGTTTTAAGTGTGTGGTTTTTATCAATTGCGGCCAGCACTTTTCGTAAAAGCGAAGGGGAAACAATTAAACGATTGATTCCTTGATTGTCCAATTGCGTAATAACATCAGCTGGATTTGATTGCTGCAACTTCATTAAATTTATTTGCGGTATTGCAACCGTATTTCCAAGTGCAAAATTCGCCAAGCCTACAATTGGAAAATTGGTGTAATCCACTGATGCTTTCGCATGTGCTCCTAAATGTGCTTTTAAGGTTTCTGCTTGAGCTAATAAAAAAGCGAAAGTACGATTAGCACCTTTAGGATTTCCGCTTGTACCACTTGTAAAGGTTATTAAGGCATTGTCCTCATCTGCAATTTCAACTGATTGATAGATCTCAGCCAGTTTCATTGAGCTATCATTACTTTTTGAAGCACCGTTTACTTTCCATTTTTTTAATTTCCACGTTGCGGGTAAAAGCCATGTAATGCGGCTTAATTTCTTGGTGACAATAAATAAATCAGGCTGTACCTGATTAATGACGCTCCCCATTTTTTTTCCTTTCATCCACGGATCTAAAAAGATTGCAATTGCTCCGTGTGCAAATAAGGCTTCTAAAATAGCGTACAATTCCATTGACATGGGCACGGCGACTAGAACTTTGCTTCCTTTTTTAATACCTTTCTCCAATAGGTTTTGATACGCTCCTAGTATATGATTTTCAAATTCTTTATAGGTGTATTGAGCGCCATCTTTGTCAATAATAGCAATGCGCTCTGCGTAATTCTCGAATGAGTTTTGCAGATCATGAAAGACCGGATGTGGCGTTGTTAGTTTCATAAATCCATTGCGTAAATGGCATATTCTCTTACTGTTTTCGTCTCAAACTTCTCTTTTCCTTTGGTGGCCGATAGGTTGTTTTTAAACATCAATAAATGGTAAATTTCAGTATATCCTGATTCATTGGCTAGGTTATGCACCAAATTAATCATTAAGGTGCCAATTTGTTTGCCTTGCCAATCCGGATGAGTGGCAATTGTTTTAATTAATAAACGCTTTTTTGCGTGCAATGGATCTTTAATTTTTCCCGCTTCGTAATAAGCATGATATACATCATTATAGGTAAGCGTAACCGCAATGGGATTATCTTCCTTGTCGGTAACAAGTAAGGAATGTTCCGCATTTAAAATTTGAGCAAATTTACCCGACAGTTTATGGTATGCGTCTTTTTCAATGGGATGAAACAAAGGGTTTGATTGAAAACACGAATGATAGAAATCGTACATTTTATCCAAAAAATCAACGCTTGGTTGTTTTGGATAAAACACAACCTTTAAATTAAATTGCTCCGCTAACTCTTGTCCTTCAGCCATGGTCATTGGCTCAAAAAGATCGTTTGGTGCCAAGGATGTTTCGTAGGTAGAGTATTCAGTAAAACCATAATTTACCCACAACCTTACATAATAAAGCGGTTGAAAAGGTTCACCAGGTAAAATGGGTTGTTCTGCTGTTTTATTGAAACGATAATTATTCCAAGTACTTCCGTTAATTGGTCCAATAACTTTTTTGCATTGCTTGGTTTTTAAAAAATCCATTGCGGCATTCATTAATGAATCACTTAAGGATTGCGAATCTGAACATTCGAACCAGCCAATAATACCTTCTGCTTGCTCATTATATTTAATTGCTACAATTCTTCCAATTCCTTCGCTAGACTTGGCCGTGAATAAGGACAATTCCAAATTGTTTTCACCAATTACTTGGTCCAAACCATGGTCATCACTCCAATCAATTTCTTGATAGGCGATACTTTCACGCAAAGCTCTTCCAACAGCATAAAAGTGCGCTAAATCAGCTGAGTTATTGGGGTTAATTATTCTAATTTCTGACATGACTAAAAATGAAATAAATATTGACTTAATAATAAAGAGGCCGTAACGCTTAACGGTATGAATAAATTATCCCAACCTTTTTGAGAAGCCGCTTCAACTACTGTAGTAATTATACTAATAAATAGGGTTACACAAATGATTTCAAACCAATTGTCCCTTAATGGAATAACGAAGGAAGTAGTTAGAATTACACAGCTAATGAAAAAACAAGAGGAACCCATTAAGGTCTTTGTTTCTTTAAATATTTGAAATTTCCCTAAGGGCCATTTTTTACCAGTTAGCGCCGCAATCGGATCGCAAATTGCTAATATTAAAATGGGTAGATAGAAAAATAAGACATCATCAAATAGGGTGGATATCCAATAGGTAGCATATATAATAATAGGGTAGAGGATTGAGCCACGGGAGGTTCTACGAATGCCATTAATTGATTTTAAAAGGTTGAATTTTTTACTCAATCCTAAAATCACAACAAAGGAAATTGTTAAAATTAATACGGACCAATGTGTCGTTAAAAAAATGGGGAAACTCAGCGTAATTAAGCCCGTTCCCAAATGCACTGTTTTACGCGTAATTTCAACGTAAACTTTTGCATAGTGATATAAGAGTTCTGCAATTGCAAACAATACAAGAAAAAGCCCTGTATAAATGGCCATATTTATGAGCTCTTGTTGCGTCATTTCTTTTGGTCAATTATGAGGTTCGCGTAAAAATAACCCAAATCTTTTTTCTTAAGTACTTCTGATTTTTCCTTTAAATAATTTACCTGATCAGAAAACTCTGATGAAATATAACGCGGTATCATTAAATTCCAATAGGCAATTTTAGCGCCCTTTGAAGATCTGGTAATTAAATCTTGAGAAACTGATTGAAAGAGCTCAATATCCATATATTCAAAAATATCGCTGAGGTTAAAATGTGTACAATCGGGATGTTCATCCAAAGCTGTATCTAATAAACCGTGGTGTAATTCAAGGCAATTAATATTGGCTTTTATAGTTGCAAAGTTTTCTTTTCTCAAATAATGCGGTAAAAAAGCTTCATTAAATTCATTATAAAGGATATAATAAAGAAAGTAATTGCGTTGACAGTTTTTAGTTCGTAAATGGGCCATTTCTCGGCCTAAAATTAAATCTGGAACGGAACCCTTAACATGTTTTAAAAATTCAGGATCTCTGCCATGTGTTCCCATCATTTCTACACCAAAAAATTGGCGGTACATTTTTTCCCATTCGGCTGTATGCCATACTTCATCATGAAATTGAAGTTGGGCAGCATTCGTTTTTTTTGCGAATAATTGATTGACAATAGTCCGATCATGTACTGTTGACAAAACGTCGTTCTTGAACAATTGAAAATATTTTTCAAATTTGCCTTGATGAATCAAGCCTTGCTCAATTTGTTCAATCTGCTTTCCCCAATATTGGCGACAGGCTTTGCTCAAATGCGACTTGATTAATGCAAAAATAGACCGTCTTCTTTTTGATTTTCTAATTCCAATAAATTCTAAAAAATCAGAATAATCCAAGCGTTGAATTGCAATTTTTTTCAACTCAACTAAAAAGAGTTGTACTTCACTTATATCTACGGCAATTACTTTTTTAGGAGATTTAGAAAGCAATGAAAAACAATTATCCCCAGCTGATGCAATGGACATTATCTTGGAATCTTGATCTAAATCGAGCCCTTCCAATAGCACGTCAGCATCCTCCCAGCAGTTAGCGTAGCGAATAAATTCAAAATTGACCTTATCTAAATGTTTTTCACTCATCATCAATTCTTTTTATGGTTCCAGTACTGCCGTTCATTTCAATTAAATCTCCTGTTTTTAGCTGTTTTAACAAACCTGATACACCAACAATGCATGGAATGCCCATTTCTCGCGACACAATTGCAGAATGGCTTAAAAGACTGCCTCTTTCTACAATTATTGCAGATGCAGTTGGAAATAAGGTTACCCATCCGGGATCAGTACTAGATGTAACAAGTATATCTCCATCTAAACTTTCAACTTCGTCAGGATGTTTGACTAAGCGAACTTTTGCACGCACAATTCCAGGACAACATCCCAGTCCTTTTAAATCCGCATTTGGATCAATCTCTAGTGTTGAATTATAAAAATCGTTTTGATAATTCACCGTTTCAAAAGTTGTAATTCGTTCCGAAGGTGAATCTTGTTCTTTATATCCCTCAAATTCCTTTTTTCGAATTTCTATATGTGCTTTCAAATCCCGCATGACAGATGTACCATCTATAAAAGCAAAAATTTCTTCCTTCGTGAGATAGAAAATATCGCGGTGGTGTGCAATTGCGTCATTTTTAGCAAAGCATTTTCCAATTGCAGTAAATATTTCACGCGTAATCCCAAAAACGCGGGTGCGCTCATATCTTAAATTCTCTCGATTGCTAACGAAGTAGCGCGTCTTTTTCAGTCCTTTATTGAATTTATAACGCTTAAACGGCTTATTTTTTAGACCTTTTTTAACTGCTGCCTCAGCTGCATTTCGCAAATCTTGATCAATTGTTGAGGCGGTAGATTTTGTAGTAACATCTTGTTTAACAAAGGATTTTAAGGTGCTTAGAAACAATGTGGGATCTTGTTTAAATGATACTGTTTCTAATTTTAATTCGCCCACACAGCGGTCTCCAAATTTGTCAATATAGCGTTGGATATTTGCCCTGAACGGATGGTTTTCCAATTGTTCCCAAATTTCAACTACGTTATTTTCTAAAAATATTTTTTTCAATTCGGCATCTTCGCCAATTGCGGTGGCCAGTTCAATGCTGCGGTGAATAGGTTCAACAGAAATAATGTCTTTACTGCCGCACAATAAGTCGTTTTGTAAATTTGGATTATCACTGATGGCATATTTCTCAATCATTTTTTGCAGTCGGCCAAAATAGATCATGGCAAAACTGTCGTTAATAACTGGTGCCTTCCATTTTGGTGTAAGTTCGGCATCTAAAGCAATCCAAGCAGACTTCAATTCGTAAGCAGTCATGGCATCCAAATTCATGGCTTTTAAATTATCAAGAGCAGCATTTACATCTTCTAAAAATAAACGGGATGTTTTTTTTATGGTAAAAGAATGCCCAATAATTTTAAAAAGCATAATGCCGGTGCGATAAACGGCACTGAATTTAGAGGTTGTAGTATCCTTTTCTAGTTCAAATCGTTCCTTCACACCCATCATGTTTTCCATGAATTGTGCGTTTAATGAAAAGCCTGGGAATAAAGCCAAAACTTTATACCAAGACAGTAAATTATAATAAACGCGGCCATTAATTAAACCTAGCATATTTGCAAAAACAGCATCATTTTCATCCACCGTTTTTTGACTTGCCCCCATGAGTAGTGCGAGTTGGCGATAAACACTTTCATATGCCGTTTTAATGTATGAAAAAGTTAATGGAGTTGTTACCCCTGGATAGGATTCTACAATATTACTATTGTCCCAAATAATTCGGTTTTTACCGGGCAGTGTTGCTGTAGATTGAACGATAGCAGTAATTGGGCGGGTTTGCAATAAATAAAGTACCTCATCTTTTATCGCAAATTCTACGTCTTGGGGGCCACCCAATTTTTCCTCCAATAAATCAAGTTGTTCAGCAATCAAATGAATTTCATCTGAATTTAAACTGGCATTTTCTTGCTCTGTGGCAGGAACAGGAATAAATTCAATATGCCCAGAAGCCGCTCGAACGGCTTTCCGCTCTTTTTGAACAAGAATTGATTCAAATTTAATACCATCTAAATTGAATGTGTCGGCATTTAATTCGCCAGACACTAAACCTTCTCCTACGCCATAAACAGAACAGATAACCTTAGAGTTTTCTGCTCCAGTATTTGGATTTATGCCAAAGGCAACTCCAGAAACATCAGGGTCAATCATTTCTTGAATGACAACGCCAATACCTAATTGAGGCTCCAATTTATTGCTTTTTAAATAAGTGGACACGCGTGCTGAAAAATTCGATTTCCAAATGTTTTTAATAAACTTTGGGACGTCTTGCCATTGCACATATAAATGCGTTTCAAATTGCCCTGCAAATGAAAATTGTTTACCATCTTCTAAAACTGCGGAGGACCGCACCGCGAAAAGTTTATCTTTTGGATTGTTGAAGCTGGGACTGAGTCGTTCTAAGAAGTTGGTAGGAAACTCATAGCTATCAATGGCTTTCAAAATTGCAGGATAACTGGCTGCGTTCCTTATGTCCTCAGGAATTAAATCAACTAAATTTTCTTGATCTAAAACGGCAAAGTTGGGAACGTTTAAGCCTAGTTCCAATAATCGGTAAAGATTTAATGCTTTACCACCAATTGAAGAAACGGCCAAGTTGCTATGTTGTGAATCGTATATTTTCATAAGCCGCCTTGAATTAAATTCATGAGCATTGGAATTCCACCCAATGTTAGATACATGCCAATAGTCCAAATGCCAGCCATGGTTTCAACTCCTTTAGCCACTTTTTTGGACGGCTTGCGAATAAACATAATTCCGGGAATAATAGTGAGTACTGCAATGCTCCCCATTATAATAAAGGCAGGCAAGCCATATTGCGCATAATCGGCCGCAACCGTCGCTAAGGCTAAAGTTACACCAACTGATAGCATCCAGATATAAGTGGCGCGTTTGGTTCCCCACATTTTTGTATAAGAAACAACACCTTCTTCTTCGTCGATCGGGGCTTTTAATTTTCTTCCAAACTCAACAACAATTCCGTTCATAAAAGAAACAGCAAAAAAGAAGACCAAACCAAAGTGCGGTTGTTCACCTGATAAATGCCAATCTAATCCACTTGAGTAAATATCTAAAAGTGGTATAATAACCATGTGAGAGGTTATGTACAGAATTTGTCTTTTCTTTAAAAATGTTGGAACAAAAAATTCAACTCCCATTAAACATAAGTAGGCAATAACCATGAGGTAGAGCAGGAGCATGGGCAATTGAAAAACAGCAATAGATGTGATTTGTAAAACCCCTACAACAATCCCTATATTTCGAAGTTCTTTAAGCGATACTAAGCCACGGGGAACAGGTAAATACTTTCTATATTTGGCATCATCTTCTTTATCTTTGAACTCATCAAATATCCGTACTAATAAAAAGAGCGTGAAAGTCGCAAAGCAACCAATTAGATAAGTACTCCACGGCACAAATCCTTCAGCACCTCTGCAAATTCGTGAAAATGAAATGGCAGAAAAAGTGAATACCATGACCGCGATCAAGTTCAATAGAACTGGAAATCGCTCTTTTTGGTAAATGTAAAAGCGCTTTAAATATGAAGCTTCGTTTTCAGACATCTCCATATTATTTACGACCTAATTTTTGATGGGCTGATGCAAAATGTCCAGCAGACATGGCTGCAATTATTGAAATTTCACCTGACAGGCATACCCCTGCACAAATTTCAGCGAATTTTTTAGCATTTCCGACGCCATAACATTCCATCAGTTCTAAACATTCGCGTTGGGTAGGTAAAGACGTTCCGCCACCAACTGTTCCAACAATAAGGTTAGGCATTGTAACGGCGCAGTATAAACTGCCGTCTTCCATAATTTCCATTCGCGTGATCCCTACCGAAGCTTCGGATACACAAGCGGCATCTTGTCCACAAGCAATGAATAAAGCTGCTAGTCCATTTGAAAAGTGACCTTGAGCGCCCATTGCGCCGCATTTAACTGCTCCCATAAATGAAGTGCGCCAATAATCATACATTTTTGCAGGTGTCGTTTTTAAAACGTTATTTACAATTTCTTCTGGTAATTTAATTTCAGCAGTGACATTTTTACCCCTAACCGAAGTATATGAGATTGATGTGGCTTTTTTATCTCCAGAAAAATTACTCTCTATATACCATGCTTTTGGTGAAATAGGTGTGTGTTCAATAATATATTTGCATATTTCATTCGTGCAAATGGTAACCATATTTTGTCCTGCAGCATCACCAGTGCTAAACTCAAAAGTGACAATTACCTGGTTGCCCTCAATATTCATTTCCATATCAATCAACTCGGCGTAATTACTAGTTGCATTGGTGATTTTTTTGAATTCGTCTGTTTGTTCCATTAACCAGACTACGAATTGTCCAATCTCAAGTAGTTCGTTAAATTTGAAAACTGGGCAACGTTGTACTCCCTCCATTAAACAAACAGAAACAATTGCACCTGCGTCTTTGCAGGCTTTAGCCCCTCTTGCATAAGAAGCAACCAATGCGCCTTCGCTTGTTGCTAATGGAATATAAAATGCACCTGAGGCATTCACCCCGTTTATAACTAAAGGACCAAAGACGCCAGTTGGCAATTGCGTCATTCCGATATAGTTTTCAATATTGCCTTTGAGCATATCATTCTCCTCGAACTTTTTATCTCCGGATAAATAAGGGAGCTGATAACCCAAATTTTCTCTGATGTATTTCATTCTTCCTTCAACACCTTCTTTTGAAAAAGGATGGCGCATGGAAATGCCCTGAATCTTTTTTGTTACTTCGGTATCGAATTTAGAAATGCGTTCAATGACAGCTTCATTCTTGATGGCGTCTACGACTTTGTTAAGTTTGTCTTTAGTAATGCTCATATAAGTAGGATTTATGTTCTCAAAATATCTGCAGCTCAAAGATACTAAGGTTGTATAATATAGTCATAATTGAATAGCGCAATTCAATTCATAGATCTGCGATTTACGCAAATAGTCAATTATTGCCGAATCTAATTTGAAAAATCAACTATTAAACTAGATAAAATGTCTGTTAGTCTTCGAATACAAGCATTTATATACTTACCATACATAATTGATGATAAATTTAGTATCTTCAAAAACCAAACTACCGAAATCAAAAATTAATGAGTTCATTAATTAATAGAATTTTAGGGAATCTCGCAACGCGAATGATGCTGATAATTTATGTCTGTATCATTTTTATTACGACTTTCTTCATAATTTTCTCCTATTACAATGCATTAGCGTTGCAAGAGCAAAGGCAATACGATAAGTTAACCGCCATTGTAACTTCCATGGCAGTGAACATTGATGGTGATGAACACGTGAATTTAATGAATTGTTATGGGGTTAATACCCATGAAGATACCATTAAAAATGATCCTCTTTACAAAGCGATAAGTAGCCGATTAAGGATTGTAGTTGAAGAGAATAGTCTCAGTCCAATGTACACATTGGTGCTTGATAAAGAAACGGATGAATTTGTTTACGGCATTCGATCGGACGATTTTGTGGATTATAAAAACACGTATAAACAGCCGCCAACAGAATTAATTGAAAACATGGAAACAGGGGGTGTTATCCCTATGTATATGTCTGAAAATGGATCCTGGCTCTCGGCATTTTATCCCATTAAAAATAGCAAAGGAGAAGTTGTAGCTGTTTTAGAGGCGGATATCGAATTTTCTGAATTCAAAGCAATAGTAAATGAGAGGTATCAAAAAGAATTATTAATTATGCTGGGTGTAATTATTGGTTTGGCCTTGTTTTTAATTCCTTATGCCCGTAAAGTCTTAAATGCGGATGAAATTCAACGAAAATTAACGCTCTCTCAAAAATTACTGATTGAATCTAAGAATAGAGATATAATGGATTCAATTCATTATGCCCTAAAAATTCAAACGGCAATGTTGCCCCCTAAAAGTTCATTTAAAGACAATGGCTTAGAAGGGTTTATTTTACATCAAGCAAAGGACGTTGTTGCAGGAGATTTTTATTGGATTGAGCGGCATGGAGACGATTTGTTTTTTGCAGTTGCAGATTGCACGGGACACGGCGTGCCGGGGGCAATTTTAAGCTTATTATGTTCGAATGCACTCAATCGTGCAGTAGATGTATTGGAATTAAGAGATACCGGTGAAATTTTGGATAAGGTGCGCGAAATGATTATAAAGCGTTTAGGTAAAGGTGAGGGGGAAAACATGAAGGATGGAATGGATATTGCGCTTTGTAAACTCAATTTAAAAACGAATAAAATGCAGTATTCGGGCGCTAATAATCCAATCTATGTTTATCAGAAAGAAACGGGCGCTATTTCAATTGCAAAACCATGTAAGCAGCCTGTTGGATTATTTGTTAAACAGCATCCATTTGAATGTAAGAGTTATGATTTGACTCCTGGCGACGTAGTCTATTTATTTACAGATGGATACGCCGACCAATTTGGAGGGCCAAACGGAAAAAAATTTAAATATAAACCATTTAGAGAGCTGATTTTGAAAGGGGCTGTAAATCCATTGTCGGAGCAAAAAAATGAATTGCAAAAATCACTTCGTAATTGGATGCGTGACGTTGAGCAAATTGATGATATTTGCGTGATGGGCGTGAAGATTTAGTCCTAAATTTCAATGAATTGTATAAGGTATGTTTCGCGATTTTATAACTAACAATAGTCGTTCTATTCTCATCATAAGTATTCTTGTTGGTGGTTGGTTATTACTGTATTTTTTGAACGGGGATGACACGGGGAAATTAGTAGATCATCCTAAGGTAGGTGCGGTGTATATTTTTCAAGAAGAAGAAGTGTTTGCTCCAATGCGTATTGATAGCATTTCTGATGATCATTTGTTTTTACGGAACTATCTCTATTTATTTACTGATGCGGTTCCTAAACGAAGCCAAATAATGGCGGATGAGTTTGATCTTAATTTCTTTGCCATTTATGAGAAAGGCGAAATTCAAAGGCTTTATACTGAAGGGAATCTTGTAAAAGCTTATCCTTAAATAAGAATTACGTTTCGTTGGGTTGAAACAAATGTATAATTCAAAAAAAAACCGCACACTTCATATATCAAAGTGCGCGGTTTTCAATTAATTAAATTTTATTTATAAACTATACTACAGCTTTTGCTTTTGGTGCAGCAGCTAAAATATCAGCATTTGCATTATCAGCGAATTGCTCAAAGTTTTTATTAAACTCGTTAGCCAAATGATTGGCTTTTTCGTCATATCCATTTTTATCATCCCAAGTATTTTTAGGATTCAAGATGTTTTCTGGAACATTTTCACAAGTATTCGGCATTGCTAAACCAAAAATTTCATGGTTAGTAAATTCAACGTCATCTAGTTTACCTTCTAAAGCAGAGGTAATCATAGCACGCGTGTATTTCAAGCTAATTCGCTCACCAACACCATATTCTCCACCAGACCATCCTGTATTAATCAACCAAACATTTACGTCATTCTCTTCCATTTTATTCCCTAGCATTTCTGCATACTTTGTGGGATGTAATGGTAAGAAAGGTGCACCGAAACAAGCTGAGAATACAGTTTGTGGCTCAGTTACACCAGCTTCAGTTCCTGCAACTTTAGCAGTATATCCAGAAATGAAGTGGTACATTGCTTGTCCTGCTGTTAATTTTGATATTGGAGGTAATACTCCAAATGCATCAGCAGTTAAAAAGAAGATGTTTTTTGGAATTCCACCTTTTGATGGAACCATAATATTGTCAATATGATCAATAGGATAAGATACACGTGTGTTTTGTGTAATCTCACAATCTGAATAGTCAGGTGTAGAAGTATCCTCTACAAACCCAATATTTTCTAAAATTGCTCCAAACTTAATCGCTTTATAAATTTGTGGCTCTTTCTCTTCCGATAAATCAATCGTCTTCGCGTAGCATCCGCCTTCAAAGTTGAATACTCCATTCTTAGACCAACCGTGCTCATCATCTCCAATTAAACGTCTGTTTTCATCTGAAGATAAAGTAGTTTTACCAGTTCCTGATAAACCAAAGAATACTGCCGCATCTCCACCCTGACCAACATTGGCAGAACAGTGCATAGAAAGTACATCTTTCTCATGCGGTAAAACAAAGTTTAATACCGAGAAAATTCCTTTTTTGATTTCACCAGTATAACCAGTTCCACCAATGATTATCATTTTATCTGTAAAGTTGATAATAGCAAAGTTATGCTGTCTAGTCCCATCAATCTCTGGGTCAGCCATAAATTCAGGAGCACATACAATATGCCATTCTGGATCAAAGTTTTGAACTTCTTGTTCTGTCGGTCTTAAAAACATATTATAAGCAAACATGTTTGACCACGGCTTTTCAGTGACCACACGAATGTTTAATCTATAATCGTCGTCAGCACATGCATACGCATCTCTTACATAAAGATCTCTTCCGTTTAAATAAGCTTTCATTCGATTGTACAGCGCATCAAATTCGTCTGCATTAAATCGCTTATTAATATCTCCCCACCACACAGCATCTTCAGTTTTCGAATCGCTAACGATAAACCTGTCTTTAGGAGATCTTCCTGTAAACTCACCTGTCTCAATTGCTAAAGCCCCTGTATCTGTTAAAATACCTTCGCCTTGCACAATCGATTCCTCCACTAATTCCGGGGGAGTAAGATTCCAGAAGCAATTTCCAAGATTTGTCAATCCAATTGATTCTAATGATGCATTTTCTGCTCTTTTTCCGTAATTATTCATTCGGTTATATTTTTTCCGTTTTAGACTAACAAAAATACACTATTATACGGTTAAGCCCAAGAAAAAATGGCAGACTTATTAAGATGTTATCAACGGTTTCACTGATATGTAGGGCGGTTCCCGAACTTAATCGCTCGGATTAGTGTCTTTGTGACGCTAAGCTTTAATCCCACTATTAACGGGAGGTTTCCTTTTAAATTTGTGTAAAACGGAAGTAATTTACTCTCTTTTGGAATGCATCCAGATGCTACTATATTGCATTTGATCTTGAAAAGCTAATTGAAGTGAAACAAAGTAACTATTTCCGAGAATTTGATTGATCGAAGGTTTATTGTAAAATTTAAGGCAAGAAATTTCTTAAATAAATAACGTTTCTTGAAATAAAGCGCAATACTTATGGCTTTAACTCTCTAATTGCTCTCCGCAAAACTTGCAGTGAATAGCATCTTTATCATGTCCCTCTTTAGAACAACTTTCGCAGGCCTTGGTAGAAATATTGTCTTCATTTTCCACCTTAATCAATTCATTTGTTACAATACCGGTAGGCACAGCAATTATAGCATAACCCATTATCATTACAATTGACGCAATAAACTGCCCTAATGCCGTAACGGGGTAAATATCGCCATACCCAACAGTTGTTAAGGTGACGATTGCCCAATATATGCTGCGTGGAATGCTCGTAAACCCGTCCTCTGGCGTTTCAACTAGGTACATGATTGTCCCTAATATGATAACAACCGTGAATATTGCACCAAGGAACACAATAATCTTGTTTTTTGAAGCTGCTAGTGCTTTTGACAGTGTTTTCGCTTCTTTTAAATACTTCCCTAATTTTAATATTCTGAATACTCTTAGCAGTCTCAATGAGCGAATAACGGTTAGTGAGCTTGCGTCTGTACCAAGTGGAAGCAATCCAATATAAGTTGGAATTATCGACAATAAATCAATAATACCATAAAATGAAAAAATGTATGAAAACGGCTTTCTAACTGTAATTATTCGAACAATATATTCAATAGAAAATAAAATAGTTAATCCCCACTCAATGATCGAGAATGCTGCGCCATATTTAATGTTGTATTCATCAACACTTTCAAGCATAACAACGATCACACTCAATAAAATGGCGCCAAGCAAAATAAGGTCGAACGATTTACCTGAGAATGTATCTGCCTCAAAAATAACTTCGTGCAATTTTTTTTGCCAAGGTCTTAAAGGACGCGATTTATGGTCGTTTTTGCTCATTTAAACAGGATGTATTTCCAATTTTTCGTCTTTATGCAACTGCATTTTTATAATGGATTGAAAATCGCGATTACTTTCTTGTTTCGTTAAGAATTTCTTGAAATTTTCGGTATTGCGTTTTAGCATATACCTGTGAATATAGCCATATCCTTCATATTGCCCATCTTTTATAGAGACAAAACTGTATTCATTAGATTTGCGTCCTTTGTCTAAAATTAAGAAGCTTTCTCCTTTGAAATTTAAACTTTCAGTTAATTGAGTCACCTTGCTATTATAAACTTCAACCGATTCAAGACCGATACATGCACCATCACACTTTTTAATGGAATAGTTAAAACATGCGCTTGTGGTTTTATGTAAATGACACATTTTTTGGCATAAACCGAATTCTTCCATCCAAAACTCTAAGTACTTTTTAGCGTTTTGTAATGAGGTGAATGTAACCAATGGTTTTTCTGTTAATGTATTCTTTTTTGCGTGCAAATGCTGATAACCTTTTTGGTCCATATGCATGAACAAACCATGTGAAAATTGGGTGTTTTTTTGTGCTCGATTATAAACAGGTTGATGAGTTTTTATTTCTTCCGATTCTCGTAATAAAGCTATGAGTTCACTCCCTGTTAAAAAGTGATCGATAGAGGCAATTCGCTCGCGCATTTCAATTGCTTTGGGCGTTTTAGTATTTTTAAAATGCTGTTCAATGCGCTGTTTAATATGAATACTTTTACCAATATATATTAATTTTTTTTCAGAATCGTAAAACTTATAAACACCCGTTTTGTTTGGGATTTCATCTAATACGTTAATGTCTAAATTGGGGTGTAAAACTGCCGGGTCAATCTCTTTTTTGATAAAATTAGCAAGATTTCCTTTCCCCTTTTTATAGATAATCGTAAATAATTTAGCTGTTGCGCGTGTGTCGTCAATTGCGCGGTGATGATTACCTAAATCAATATTTAAATCACGCGTTATATTCTTCAATCCGTAAGAATCATGACCTGGTAATAGTATTCTAGCGGATTGAATGGTGCACATATGATCCAATCGGTAATCGAATCCAAGGCGCCTATATTCGCGTCGCATAACACCATAATCAAAACTTACATTATGCGCAACAAAAATGGTATCCTTAGTAAATTCAACAATATCCTTCGCGATTTCATAAAACTTTGGAGCTTCATGAACGTCCGCATCTGTTATGCCTGTTAGTCTTGAAATGAATGGAGTGATTTTTTGCTCAGGATTCACAAAAGTATGATAGGTATCTAGCTCATTTTCACCGTCGTGAAGAATAATAGCAATTTCAATTATTTTGAAATTTTTAGGCTTATCTCCTGTGGTTTCTATGTCAACTATTGCGTATATCAAGTACTCGTTTAAGCAGAACAAAGCTATGGTTTTTCCATTAATCCCTCTATAAATTGAAAGTTTTTTTCATTATTTAATCCCCCTGAACCACTGTGCTTAAAGATTAGCTTTCCTTGGGAATCAATAATACAAAGCGTGGGGTAGGTGTCGATATTAAAAAACCGAGGGAATTGTAATGCGGAATACAAAAAGTCGTACGTCTCATTTAACCCTGATTTTTGAATGATTTCAATTGACTCTTCACTCACGGATACAATTTGAAGTGCATCACCATATTTTTGGCGCAATTTATTCAGCTCAACTAGCTCAGTTCTGCACGGTCCACACCAAGTTGCCCAAAAAGAAAGTAGAATTGGACGCCCCATGAATTCTTTCAATAATTTTGATTGACCATTTAATGCATAAATTTCCCAATTTTTAACTGAATAAGGAATTTCTTCGGTAGAAGTTTCCTCAAAAACTAAATCAGACATAAAAATACCTTGAAACCAACCTTGAAAGCTGACGCGCCAGCTAGGAACTAATAAAATGGCGATAATTACAACTAATAAAAGGGTGGAGCCATGCTTCCAAATTTTCTTCATTCTTAAATTAATAAATCTATTCGGCCTCTCTGTTTATAGCGAAATGGTCATGTGTAACACAGAAATTGAATTTTCTGGATTAAACATTTAAATCTGGAAATTCATTCCAAAGACTTTCAAACTCCTTATTGAATTCGCGCAATACTTTATTAGAATCTGTAATCAATATATTTTCATGATTATAGCGCTCTGCACTCCTAGTCCAATTATAACTCCCTGTCAGCGTAATGTCCCCATCAAATAAAGCAAATTTGTGGTGCATGTGATTATCGGTTTCGTCTACCCGAATAGAAATACCAGCGCGGGACAATTCTTCAATGTCTGAACCTTTGTCAAACATTTTATCATTGTCAGTTATAATTCTGACACTTACTCCTTGACGACTTTTAGAAATGAGTTCCTTAGTTATACGGTTGTCACTGATGGTGAATAAACAAATGCGAATTTTTTGACTAGCTCCTCGAATATTACTGAGTATTGCCTGCAAACATTCCTCTCCTGGCGAAAAATAGACGCTTTCTTGTTGTACTTCAACTTTATTAGCTGAAAGAATCAACTTATTCACCTTTTCAGTCCAAACTAACACCTCCATGTAGTTTTCGGCGTTTATGTTGTTGCGCGCTATTTTAAAAAGTTCACTTCTTAATAAATCACTTATTCTTTTATCCGGGGACAAAGATTGCAAGGCGGCTTTAATTTGAGTTTTTTCTGCTTTCGTTAAAAAATTATCTTCAGCTGAATCATCAATTAAACCAATTACTTCTTCCTTTAAATTCATTTATTCTTGTCTTTATTGAGTTGTGTCAATTTTTTGTCCATTAAATCGATTCTGCGATAAATACTATCAATTTTATCATTCAAATTGCTAATATCAGTGGTATCGACAGCTGGTAACTCAAATCCTGCAATTTTGTTTACCGTCAATTCTCCCTTGACAATATCATCAATGGCCAAATCAAAATAATTCGAAATTTTAATCAATGCGTCCAGCTTTGGCTCTGCGCGGCCCTCTTCGTATGCTCCTATGCTTGATCTTTTCAAATCAAATAACTCAGCAAACTCAGTTTGATTCATACTTTTAAAAAGCCTTAATTTCTTTATGTTTTTTGCTAGAATCGTTTTTTTCATAAAATAAAACCAATTTTTTTAGCAAATACCTAAAATAAATAGTATATTAGCCAAACAGTTACAATAAACCTTATTTAAAATGGGAGCAGCAAACGGGATGATATCTCCTAATTGATTCACAATCCATTTCAAATGAATGATAATTAAACAGTAAATATAAGGAGATGAATTTAACAAAAAATGGACATCCAGCTTTAAATTATTTTCCACCGTAATTTAATATGGATTACGCAAAGAAAAAATTGAAGAAATTGTATATATTTGGTTGAACAAAATAAAAGAAATAAATAGCAAGTAATTATGAGTCACTTTGATAAAGTAAGAGATTATCTATTAGAATTAGATTATTCTATTGTAAAGGAAGATAGAGAGAATGAAGTTTTCATTATCGAGTCGTTAGAAGACGGCATCCAAAATGTACTGATTGGAATTGCTGATCCAATTTTGATAATCGAACAATACCTTTTTGATTTAACAGCTAATGTTGGAGAAGTGGCAAAAGCCTTGTTAATAAAAAATAGAGATATCGTTCACGGAGCATTTGTTTTGGACGAAGAAGGAACGAAAGTTATTTTCAGAGATACGTTGCAAGTTGAAAGCTTAGATTTAAATGAATTAGAGGGGACTTTAACTTCTTTGAGTCTTTTACTAAGTGAGTATACGGATGAGATTATTCGATTCTCAAAAAATTAAGATTAAAAATAAAGAATTAAAAAAATAAAGAAATGAACATATTTAGAAGATTATTTAGAATTGGTTCAGCAGAAGCGAACTCATTAGTAGATAAGTTGGAAGATCCAATTAAAATGACGGAACAAGGGATCCGTGATTTAAAGGGAGATTTGGGAAAAGCATTGGAAGCATTGGCAGAAGTAAAAGCTTTAGCCATTAGATCAAGAAATGATCACGAAAACTATGCGTCAAAAGCGAAAGATTACGAAAAGAAAGCCATTCTATTATTGAAGCGTGCTGAAAAAGGTGAGATTTCAATGGAGGATGCTGACCGTTTGGCAAGTGAGTGTTTGGTGCAAAAAGAAGCACAAATGGAAAGCGCTCTTTCAGCTAAAACAAATCAAGATAAATTTGAGGTAAACGTGAACAAGTTGGATGCAAACATCAAAAACTTACGTTCAAACGTTAAGAAATATGAAGTTGAGTTGAAAACGTTGAGAGCGAGAGCTAAAGTTGCTAAGGCAACGAAAAACATCAACAAACAATTGGCTGATATTGATTCTACTAGTACTGTTTCTATGTTAGAAAGAATGAAGGAAAAAGTAGATCAAGAAGAGGCATTGGCTGAATCTTATGCAGATATTGCATCTGAAAACACATCAATCGATCAAGAAATTGATAAAGCGATCAGTTCAGGCTCAGCAGAAGTAAAAGCTTCTGATAGTCTTGCAGCATTAAAAGCAAAAATGGGAATGGGCGGAGACGCATAATTTAAACCCTTTTCTTTCCCGCAGAGAATCTATAGTATTAGGCTGTCTCAACCTCTTTTTTGAGTATCAAAATTGACACGAGACAGCCTTTTTTTCACCCATAACCTAACCTAACTTAATGAACGAATTTTTAAGCTATACCTTTAGTTATCCTAATCTATTTCCCACATTTATTTTAGCCTTTTGTGTGCTATACTGGTTAATTGTAATTGTTGGAATCATTGATCTGGATATGATTGATGTAGACGTTGATGTTGATGTTGACGTTGATGCAGAGGTGGACATGACTGGCGGAACAGAAGTTGGTGTGGCTTGGTTTAATAAAGTGTTGCACTTCTTCAATTTAGGACGTTTCCCATTTATGATTTGGCTTTCAATTGTCAGTTTAATGTCTTGGTTTGCAACAATTATGGTGAATAGATTTCTCCATATAGATTCTTTTTTAATTGGCACGGCTTTCTTTTTAGTAGCATTTATAATCGCAATGTTTATTGCTAAACCTTTAACCTTTCCGTTAGTTAAAATGTTTGATTCAATGGAGAAAAGTGACGGTTTAAAAAGTGTTCTAGGTCAATTAGCAGACGTGCTATATCCCAATAAAGGAACTATTCCTGGAGAAGTGGAAATTAATTATGAAGGATCTAAAATCCGAATATTCGTATTGCCTGCAACAAAAGACGTTGTACTTATTAAAAATCAGAGAGTCTTAGTAATTGCCCCTTCTGCTGAAGATGAAAAAATATTTTTGGTAGAACCATATAATTAAATAACCTAAAAATCTATTAATATAAAGTAAAATTATGCAAGAATTTTTTCAAAATGGCCTTGTAGTAGGAATTGGTATTGGTTTACTCGTTCTATTTGGTATCATTATAATTATCTCCCGTTTTTACCGTAAGGCGTCGCAAGGCGAAGCTCTTGTGCGAACAGGAATGGGTGGAACCAGGGTTGGCTTCAGCGGAATGATTGTTATCCCTGTAATTCACAAGCTAGAGATCATGGATATCTCTTTAAAAACAATCGAAATTGCTCGAATTGGAAAAGACGGATTAATCTGTAATGACAATATGCGTGCGGATATCAAGGTTACCTTTTTCGTTAAAGTGAATAAACAAGCTGCGGATGTAAAGGCTGTTGCGGAATCAGTTGGTTGTAAACGTGCTTCTTCTAAAGATGCAATGGTGCAATTGTTTGACGCTAAATTTTCTGAAGCGCTGAAAACGGTGGGTAAACAATTTGATTTTGTTGACCTATACAATAAACGTGAAGATTTCCGTGATGAAATTAAACGGATGATTGGCCGCGATTTAAATGGATACTTGTTAGATGATGCAGCGATTGATTATTTAGAGCAAACGCCTTTAAACTTATTAGATGAAGCTAATATTCTAGATGCTGAAGGGATCAAGAAAATTACTGAATTAACTGCCACTCAAAAAATTAAAGCCAACTTCATTAAGCGTGAAGAGCAAAAAACAATTACGCAACAGGATGTTGATGCTAGAGAAGCAATTCTTGAAATGGAACGTCAATTAGCAGAGAAAGAGCAGAAGAAAAAACGTGAGGTTGCCAATATTATAGCACGAGAGGAAGCTGAAATTGCAAAAGTAAATGAAGAGGAATTAAAAAAGTCTGAGTATGCAAGAATTGCACGCGAAGAGGAAATAATGGTTGCAGAGGAGAATAAGCAACGACAAATTATTGTTGCGACGAAGAACAAAGAAAAGACTGAGGCGATTGAAACGGAACGTGTAGAGAAAGAACGTGAATTGGAACATACAGAGAGAGAACGTGTGGTTACTTTGGCTCAAATCGAGAAAGAAAAATCAATTGAAGTTGAAAAGAAAAACATTCAAGAAGTAATTCGTGAACGTATTGCGATTGAAAAAACTGTAGTGGATGAGGAAGAACGAATCAATGATACGCGTGCATTTGCTGCAGCAGATCGTTCTAAAAAGGTTGCAATTACTAAGGCTGAGGAATTAGCTGAGGAGCAATTGGTGTCAAAAATTAAATCGGCAGAGGCAGATAAGCATGCAGCTGAATTTAAAGCCAAACAAATGTTAATTGATGCTGAGGCAGAACAACAAAGTGCCGCTCAAAAAGCTGAGGCTATTAAAGTATTGGCAGATGCACATGCAGCAGAGCATGCATCAACAGGAATTGCAGAAGCACATGTAATGGAAGCTAAGGCTGCCGCGCACGAGAAAGAAGGTGAAGCTGTTGCACAGGTAATGGAGTTGAAAGCTGAGGCAGAAGCCAAAGGGATTGAAATGAAAGGACAAGCAAATGCAGCTGCCGAATTGAAAATGGGAGAAGCGAAAGCTAGTGTAGATAAAGGGCAAGGATTAGCTGAAGCAGATGTTATTTCTGCCAAAGCAGTTTCTGATGAGGCAAAAGGACTAGCTGAAGCGAAAGTATCAGCCGAGAAATTTAAAGTTGAAGCAGAAGGTATTCACCAAAAAGCAGATGCAATGAAGCAGCTGGATGGTGTTGGAAAAGACCACGAAGAATTCAAATTGAAATTGGATAAAGACATGCAAATTGAATTGGCTGAAATTGGAATACAAAAAGATATTGCAGACTCACAAGCAATGGTATTAGCTGAGGCATTAAAATCAGCGAAAATTGATATTGTTGGTGGAGAGCAAGAATTCTTTGATAGAATCACTGACTCAATTACTAAAGGTAAAAAGATTGATCGTTTTGTTGATAATTCAGACTTACTGACGGAGGTTAAGAATCAATTATTACATGTTGATGGAGAAACGTTCTTGGATAAGTTTAAAACGTTACTGAAAGATAGCAATATCAAAAGTGAAGATGTAAAAAACTTGACCATTAGTGCACTAATTGCTAAAATGATGTCTGGAACTAATGACGGTAACCGCCGTGGAATTTTAGGACAACTCTTGAAGCTTGCTGAGCAAATTGGAATAGCTGACAGTAATGCTGACAGCATTGGGCTTTGATGATTTACAATGAGCAATGTACAATTAGCAATATATTCAAATCACTCAATCAAATAACAATAGATCGCGTTTAATATTCGATTAAACTTAAACAATATCCAGCTCCAAATAAAGTGGCTTAACATTTAATAAGAGCCATCATTTCGGTTATTTCCTGATAAAGAGATATTCTTGAAGGAGCTGGTTTATTAATTAAGTTCGAGTAACAAATACAAGTTAATACTTAAGCGTCAGTTCGAGTGTCCGTCTCAGGCGGATGTATCGAGAACAAGCGGCAAACTAAATGGCAGAAGAAAATAACATACCAGAAGAAAGCGAAAAGATCCAACTAGAAGGAGGAGCCTACGATATTATTCGTAAACGATTAACCAAGAATGGTGAAACGTTGCGCGAGCGAATGTTGAAGCTCAATACTGATCGGAAAGATATTTTTGGTTCAATTGAAACGAAACTAATCTCTACTGAACGAATTACTACAATCAATAATTGTCAGCCGCGTGATATTATCTCTATTGGTAAAAACCGGTTTTTGTTTGGTTATAACGTTCATATTGGATTAAAATCAGAGACCTTTATTAAGGATGTCTTTGCTGTTTACCAATTCGATAAGAAAGAGCATGCTTTTACTGAAGATAAGCTAGATGTGTTCAAGGACGAAACGTTCTTAATGGACTTTGCGAATTTGTATAAGTACTACCGTCACACTGTTTTTGTGAAGTTCATGCAAATTGGCCCACATTTGCACATGGTTTTCCGAATTGGAAAGAGTGTGACGGATGTAAAGACTTTTAAATGGATCAATCAAGATGATAAATTCGTTTATGAAGGAAATCGTTCAGAGCATGAATATAAATTCCCCAATCAGCATCAATTTTCATGGATCAAGGTTGGACGTGAACATCATGTAGATGGGAAACATCCGCACATTTCAATTGAAGATATTGTTTTTGTTGAGACCATTGAGGGAGATTTAACCTTAAAGGTTGAGAATAATACAGATACTGGAAAAGGAATTTATGCTGAAGTAGTTAAAAACAAGGACCAAACATTGGATGATGCGGATATTTTTTATGCGCGGATCGGTAATATTATTGTATTGAAAATCCGTCCTTATCAAGAGGATGATTACCGCTATTTGATTTACAATCATAAAGTACAAGAGGCGCATAGGGTAGATGCAATTGCAGATGCTTGTATTCTTTTGCCAAATGATCAAGGGATCATTTTCCCAAAGGGATATTATATCAATACCGGTGAATTTAAATTATTCGACAATCAGTTGGAAGGAATGCTCTTTGAAAAAAGAGTGCAAGCCGCCAATGGTGAGGATTATTTATACGTATTCTATAACCGTGATTCGGGAACGTATTTTTTACTTTCCTATAATATTATTACCCAAAAAGTAGATAATCCAATTATTTGTAATGGATTTACATTGTTTCAAGATGGTGAATTAGCCTTGTTTAAAGGCGAGGAAGAACCACAGAAGCACCATGCAGTTCAAATTTGGCAAACCGCCTATACTCAAAATCTAATTCAGGTTGAAGGAGATAAAAATGGGTATTTATTCAAAGTCGGAAATAAAGAGATTGTTCTGGCACTTTCTGAATGTCAAGAATTGGTGACCTTAATTTATAAAGAGGATTCATTCGCCAATTTGTATATTGATATTGTTAAAAAGTCGACAGACATAGTTGATTCATACCATTGGTTAACGCATAAAGAAGCGTCCAAAATAAACGAACCGCTTGAGGAAATTAAGAAAACCGCCTCGAATGCGATTGACGAATTTGATAAAATTTTACGCCTTAAAAGAACTGCTAAGGAAGAAACTGAGGCGGTAGAAAAAAGGGCGAAAGCACTGTTGAGTAAAGCCAAAAACACACGCGTAGCAGCGGTAAATGATAGTGTTCATTTATTGGCAGAATTACGACATTCAAAAGGAGAGATTGTTGGTCTAGAGTCATTGAGATTTGTAGATGAAAATCGTGTTAAAGCTTTGAACGAACAAATTTCTGAAGCCTTTACGCATGCGTCTGAAAACTGCGTGACCTTTTTAATGAAACCTGAGGCCTTAGATCCTTATCGTACGAAGGTTTCAAGTATTGGAAAGGAATTAGAAGCCTTGGAGAAAGTTATCGTTGCGAATGATTTGGAGAAGGAAATTGAGGACCTTTCAAAAGAATTGGAATTGTTGATTGAAATCGTTTCCAACCTTAAAATTTTAGATGCAACAAAAACAACGCAAATAATTGACAGCATTACCAGCTTGTTTTCAGATTTTAATCAAATAACTGCATCACTTCGTAAGAAAAGAAAAGCTTTGCTGTTAGTTGAAGGGAAAGCTGAGTTTAACGCACAAATTCGATTGATCAATCAAGGATTTATCAACTATATTGATATTGTCGATACGCCGGAGAAAGCGGGAGAATATCTGAATAAACTCGTTGTCCAATTGGAAGAATTAGAAGGTAAGTTTTCTGATTTTGAAGAATACTTAATCCAGATTGAGGAAAAACGTGAGGAGATTTACAATGCCTTTGAAAGTAAAAAAACGGCCTTAGTTGAGGCGAGTAATAAAAAAGCACAATCCCTCTATTCATCTGGAGAAAGAATTCTAAACGGAATTAAAAACAGAGCCGCGACCTTTGATAATGTTGTGGATATTAACGGATACTTTGCCTCAGATTTGATGGTCGACAAAGTCCGTGATATTATCAAAAACCTAATTGGATTAAATGATTCCATTAAGGCTGATGATATTCAAAGCAAGCTTAAAACTGTTAAGGAAGATGCCATTCGTCAATTAAAAGACAAAAATGAGCTTTTTGTTGATGGTGGAAATATGATCAAATTTGGGAATCATCAATTTTTGGTGAATAAGCAAAAATTAGATGTTACTACCGTTTTAAAAGGAGATGATCTTTATTTCCATTTAACCGGAACCAATTTCTACGAAAAAATTGAAAATCCCGAATTAGAGGAAACAAGGAGCGTTTGGAACCAAGGAATCATTTCCGAAAGTAAAGCAGTTTACAGAGGTGAGTTTTTGGCTTATGGTTTATACCAATACATCCTTTCAGCTAAAATGGGCTTATTGCATTGGATTCAATTCACAGAAGAGGAAAAACTAGCAGATCTTCAAAAGCAAATTGCAAAACGCTTTAACGAAGGTTATGTAAAAGGGGTGCACGATCATGATGCCTTGCTAATTTTAAACGAACTCATTCGAAAAGAAGAAACAATAGGTTTATTAAAGTTTTCGGCTAATGAACGCGTGAGTGCCTTATTATTTTGGGAGTTTTGCATTGATGCTGATGAAAAGGATCGAATTCTAAGCCAGCTCAAAGCATTTGGAATGCTCAAAAGCGTTTTCGAAGACAAATCTGCGAATGATTATTTAGAGGCCCAATTACTAGAACGCATCACTGCAAATGCAGAAAAACTTCCAATGACGGCCGATTGGGATCGGGCAGTTGCTTATATCTTGGAAGAAGTAAGTAGTGCTGATAAGTACATCATTTCGCAACAGGCAAAAGAATTGACTGAGCAATTTAAACTCTTTTTAAAAACCCAACGGAAAACAAAAACATTTGACACGGCTATATTCCAGAATGAAGTCAATTGGGATGACCGCTTTAACGGTATTGAATTGTGGTTGAGCGCATTTTTAAGA
The DNA here is from genome assembly GCA_047623705.1 of Crocinitomix sp. Lineage (GTDB taxonomy): Bacteria > Bacteroidota > Bacteroidia > Flavobacteriales_D > Crocinitomicaceae > Crocinitomix. The sequence continues at coordinate 3,819 of JBLHOW010000052.1, read as the reverse complement.
ACCAAGGAAAAAATAGAATCAGAAACAGTAATTGCAGAAGCAGCATTTTATTTATTGCTTAACAATGATGAGCGTTTCTATCATAGTCCTGCAAGCGTTGTAGCTTCGGTAGAAGGTTTAAGGGGAGAGCATGGAGTTATCGCTGAAAGTACCTATGCGCTAAACTACAATGTGTTTATGACCAAACTCATTCGTTATAACAAAAATGAAGTAGTTTGGTTTAAAGCATATAATCAAGTTAAAAAAGACTTGACACTTGCCTTTAAAGAAGATATTAGACTGACGGAATATATGCCACGTGTACTTTCTTCATTTGTTAGAAATAAACTAATCGACAAAGTATACTTATCCCTAATTGGAGATAATTTAGCCAAACAAATAGGAGCATCTGGCGCCAATAAGCGGACAGATTTAATGGGGATGTTATTATTAATTTCTCCTCCTGGTTATGGGAAAACGACATTGATGGAATACATTGCCAGCCGATTGGGCTTGGTATTTATGAAAATTAATGGACCCGCTTTAGGGCATAAGGTAGTTTCACTTGATCCAAAGGATGCTGATAATGCTGCGTCTAGAGAGGAAGTAGAAAAGTTAAACTTGGCGCTTGAAATGGGCGATAATGTCATGCTTTATTTAGATGATATTCAACATTGTAATCCAGAGTTTTTACAGAAATTCATCTCTTTAAGTGATGGTCAACGAAAAATTGAAGGCGTATATAAAGGCAATACCAAAACCTATGATTTTAGAGGAAAGAAAATTGTAGTGGTTATGGCCGGTAATCCATATACAGAGAGCGGAGATAAATTTAGAGTGCCAGATATGCTTTCGAATCGTGCGGATATTTACAACCTAGGAGATATTTTAGGTGATAGTGCGGATGAATTTAAACTTTCGTATATCGAGAATAGTTTAACGTCGAACGCTGTATTGGGTGCCTTGACAGATAAAGGAAAGGATGATATTTACAATTTAATTCATGTAGCAGGTGGCATGCCTATCGAACAAATAGAGCTTAAATCCTCCTATTCGTCAGAAGAATTGCAGGACATTAACACTATGCTTAAAATGAGCTTAAAAGTGCGCGATATCCTCTTAAAAGTCAATTTAATGTATATCGAATCTGCTGGACAAGAAGATAGTTATCGAATTGAACCTGCATTTAAATTACAAGGGTCATATCGTGACATGAATAAGTTAGTTGAAAAACTGAACCCTTTTATGAATGAGAGTGAACTGGATACGCTCATCATGTCGCATTATCAAAACGAGGCGCAAACATTGACAACAGGGGCAGAGGCGAATTTATTAAAGCTAAAAGAACTCATTGAGGTAATCAATGAAGAAGAAACGAAGCGTTGGTCAAGTATTAAAGAAGAGTTTGTAGAAATGCAAAAGTTAAAAGGTTACGGCGATACAAGCGGCGAAATGGTACAGGTTATTCGAAAGATGGGAGATATCAATAAATCACTGTCTAATCTAGGGAAATCTGAACCAAATAATGATTATATTGTTCAGTTAAAGTCTATAACAGAAGGCGTGAGGGCGATTTCTAAAGTAATGATTGAAAATCGTAAAAACAAACTCAATTCAGACGAAGAAGAGTAACCAACACGTAATAGGCAACCTATAGAAGAGAACATAAGCAGTGGCGTTAAACGATCAGATGAGACAGAAGACAAGAATCAACCTTAAAGCAAGCATATTATTTTGCCTATTTTTTATTTGCAACCAATTTTCATTTTCACAAGAAAGTTCGGGCACAATAGACTTAACCGTCGATACCTTTACAGAGTTTGAAGTATTTGGAGATACCTTGGACAATTACTCCGTTTATTTCACTGGAGAAAATCATACTTACGCAACATACAATACGCAATTACAAATGAAATTGTTGAAGTATTTGCATCAAGAACAAAATGTCAAACATTTCATATTTGAACAAAGTCCTGGTTTAAGTTATATCATTAATAAAATTGTTTTGGATGATAAAACAACGCATTTACACTATTTACGTGATATGTTTTTTGATCCGTTTTATGATATGGTAAAGGACTTGCGTAAATATAATGACACACTTTTACCTGCCAATAAAATTCAAGTGCATGGAATAGATATTGAGCGCTTTCCAAGTTTTTCCATTTATGCCTTAAATGAAATGGTTGACACGCTTGATAAAAGTATTAAAGGCGGCGAAGTATTTGAACAAATTAAAGCATTGGCAACATCTGATTTTAAAAACTCAGGACCAGCAGCTTTTTATTCAGACCCTGAAGTTGTTGGTTTTGGCTTTGGTCAAGTTAGCGCTTGGGAATCTTTAGAGTCTATCTTAAATGGAGCAGTAGAGAATAGAGATTCTCTGGTTACCATATTGGGTGCGGATAGTACCATATTTTATTCCATAATTGAAAGTTTAGAAATTGGACATGAGTGGTATGTTACTGAGCAAAGTGGAGATGTTAAATCACCCATTATTCGCGAGCGCTTTATGGCAGATGAATTTGAACGTGTTTATGCTGCAGATATGGAATCGAAATATTATGGTCAGTTTGGCCGCTGTCATTTGCATATAGATCAAGATGCGGGACGCTGTTACGATTATTATATGAACTCAATTGCGAATCGTATTAATGATGTACATCCTTCTTTGACAAACCAAGTTCTTGTGATCCCGATATTTTATGGTGGCTTACGAGATTTTGACCGAGATGTGATCAATAGCTTAGATTTGAATGAACGATTTACAGATACAAAAGAGTCGTTTATCATTGATTTGGCCTATAAAAAAGGCGATCATTCAATTATTGGATTTTATAATCGTTTACCCTTCGTAATTATTTGCAATGGCAGTAAAGATGAAGTTGATTATTATAGCTATGATTGGGATAGTGATCTTGTAGAATATCATGTAGGCCCATGGGTAGGTTATACTTACTTTAATAAATTGTCCAAATTAAACAATGTGCTTATTAATAATGGTTTTAACCCCTTTGAGACCCAAATGTTAACCTATTCCATTTCTGCCGACTATTTTGACCCTAGGGATGGCGGAGTTTCCTATAACTACACGTATTATCCTGAAATTTCTAATGGCGATCGGTTCGATTTTAGAGGATATAAAGTTGGAATGGGAACTACTTATCCAATTGGTGGGAAATGGATTTTAGCGGCCATTGGACTAGACATTGCTTACGGTCAAATGAAATTGATAGAAACGCAAGAAGCAACAGCACCGCCCAACATCATTCAAATTGACAATTTAAATCAAACAATTTATAAGAACGACATTTTCACATTAGATCCTAATTTACAATTGCGGCTTACTTTACCTGTGATTAGTTTAAATGCAAAGGTTGGATATGCACTAGATGTTTCTGGTAAATATTGGAAATTGGACGGCAAAGCGAAAGACTTTACCAAAACTAGTTTTAGCGCTCCTTATATTCAAGTTGGGGCAAGCTTCAATTTTAAAGTGTATTAATTGAACGACGCAAGAACTTGAGCAATCGAATAAGTCGATCGTAGAGCCTTATCAATTTAAGCTCAAAACAGTTCTCGTTTGGGCTATTTTATTTAATAGGAGTTAGAATATATTTCTGTTTTTTGTGCGCCTTATTTTTGGTGTATGAAGTGATCCGATATGTAAAATCGCACAAAAAATGAACGAAAATGAAATCATAGATGCTGAGTCAAGAAAAGATTTTTACGACGAAAATCCGCGTTATAGATATGCGACTACAATTTTTGCCTTATTGGATGTAGTTTCTGTACTAATTCTATTTACTTATTTGATATCATCCTTACTAGATGGAGGGG
>JBLHOW010000051.1:0-46717 GCA_047623705.1 Crocinitomix sp. | reverse complement strand
TTGTTATCATTACGAGTGCTATCGCTTCATCAGGGTTAATTTCTTCTTCAAAAACATCCTTCTTATTGATCATTTGGTTATGATAACTTTTAGACATTGCATAAGGCTTATTGTAGAATTTCATTTCTATAAGATCAATTCGTCTATCTTGTCTTTTCAATAACATATCAATTTGAGCGCCTGACTTTTGAGTACTCTTTTGAGCTTCTTTTGAGGTCCAACTGTGTGTTGTCGTTCTTACTTTAGGAATCCCTAATGCCTTTTTGATTTGGGGAGTATGTTTCATACATAGTATTTCGAATGCAAATCCCGACCATGAATCAAATGATCGAGAGCTAAATAGATGAAGCCATGTTCCTTCTCCCTGGCCTTTGTTTGCCTTGATGTACTTGAGGTAGAAGAAACAAAATTCATCATTCAGTCTGAATAAGTTTTTTGTAGCTTTCTGATCGAAAGAAGGGCATTCCATTATAAACCCGGATTCTTCTAATTCTTTAATCGCTTTTGTGAAAGCCTTATTATTTCCTTTACCTAAATTTTCGTTTAGCGCGTTTCTTGTCAGTCCTATCTTTTTTTGAGCTAATTCAATTATAATGCTTTTGTGAAGAGAAGAATTACTGAAGAGAGATAATAAAACTTGATCAAATTCATTTACAAACTGGCCTCCTGTTTCAAAGCATAGCCTGTCAATGTTTTGAGGAAGTGTGTATCGTTTATCTATTTGATTTAGATAGTGGGGAATCCCACCCAGTATCATGTAACATTGTACAATGTCGTAATGATCCCAATTGATCTTTTTGTACTTAAGGTATTCCTTGGTCTCATAAAGATTAAAAGGTATTAACCTTATGGTTGTTGATATTCTCCCGTGTAGACCGTCTTGATTATAGATTACATTATTAACCATAAATGAAGCTGCACTTCCGCAAACAATTACAACAATGTCATTCCTTTTAGCACAGAAATTATTCCAGAAATGTTCAAATACTGGGAGGAAATCTGAGCGTTGGCGGCAGAACCACGGGAATTCATCAATGTAGATTACTTTTTTACCCTGACCTTTAGATTCGATATATCTTTGTAATAGTTGGAACGCATCAATCCAATTTTGTGGAGTAGGTGTCTTATGAAATCTTTTAGAGCGTTTAACAATTTGAGTTTTGAAGTTGCTGATTTGTGCGCGTATGTTTGCTCCTTTAATTCCTGTTGCATCAAAAACAATCTCTTTGGCTAGTGTATTTTCAATGAGATATGTTTTTCCAACTCTTCTCCTACCATAGACTGCGATTAGCTGTGACTCCTCTTTTTCTAAGGCTTCTTTTAGTTTTTCTTGTTCCTTTTCTCTTCCAATTATTTTCATTTTCCGACTTCTTATTGTATGAGTCTCGTCTAAAAGTATATATAAAAAACAACTTTCAGACACATCTCACGCATAATAGTGTTAGTTTTTAGTGCGTGAGTTTAGTCTGAAGTGTATTAAAAATAATGGTTTTCAGACAAAACTCATGCAGAATTATAGTTGTGTCCTTTTGATAAAAACAATGTAGCCCAATGGATCTTCTTTATTTCCGACAAAGCACTAAAATATGAGGTGCAAGTGATTTGGATTGCGGGATTATAAATTCTTTTAAATGGTCTGTTGCTCCACGCTACCGTGAGATCGTATCTAGAAGTAAACTCAAAACGTAAGTTGAATTGTCCAAATAAAAGCCTGTCCTTTATATTTATAATTGACCACCAACCACCAAAATTATATTAAAAAAAGCATCAAGCTTAAACATTCTAAAGTATATCCAGAAAACCAAACCCCACAAAAAAAGCCCAGACTTTTATCGTCTGGGCTCAATTCTTTAAAAGTATATCTTCTACTTAAAGCTCCTCGAAAGAAACTTCTTCTTCTTTGTTTTCTTCATACTCAGGACGTTCTTCTGGCATTTTGTACTCACCAGTTTCCCAAAGGCTTTTGATTTTGTCTAATGCTTCGCCCATTCCGTCTGAGAATTTATCAAAATCTTCTTTGTATAAGAAAATTTTGTGCTTTTCGTATTCAGGTGTTCCGTCATAGTCTCCCGTTCTCTTACTTTCCGTAATTGTCAAGTATAAATCTTTCCCTCTGGTCGTTTTTACATCAAAAAAGTAAGTTCTTTTACCTGCTTTAACTCTTTTTGAGAAAACTTCATCATTTCTATCGTTCATCTTTGCCTGTATTTAATAGTTATTGCTCTACAAAATTAAAATTTAAAAGCAGAAACCGAAATTTATTTGTCTATTTCTTCAATTATTTTTAGTATCTCATTGGGCAAAAACCAAGTGACCAATTCATTCTTTTTAAACCATGTGATCTGACGCTTAGCATAGTATCGGGTATTCCGTTTAATTAATTCTACTGCCTTTTCTTGCGTATATTCACCTTCCATAAAGCTGAACAATTCACGATAGCCAACAGTGTTTAAGGCTTTCACTTCTCTATGTTCAAACAGATTTTTCACCTCTTCTTCTAAGCCCATTTCTAGCATAATGTCAACTCGTCGATTAATACGATCAAACAATACTTCTCGTTCAAGGTTAAGACCTATCCAATGCATTTCAAAAGGGCGTTGCTTGGGTTGTTTTTTGCGTAGTTGGGTATAGGGTTTCCCTGTGATTTCGTAAACCTCTAAGGCTCGAATAACACGGCGTGAATTCTGCATGTCTGAGGCATGATAGAATTCCGGGTCAACCGCCAACACTTCTTTTTGCAGTACTTCTAAGCCTTCTGTTTCCCAACGGGCGATAAACTTAGCACGAACTTCTGGGTCAGATGGGATATCATCAATTCCAAAAGCCAAGGCATCAATATACAATCCACTGCCGCCAACAGCTATGCAGTAATCATTGGTTTTAAAAATAGTGTCGAGTTTCTCCAAAGCTTCACGTTCGTAAATACCAGCGGTATAACGGTCATGAATGGAAAGGTTGCCGATAAAATGGTGTTCGGCTTGCGAAAGTTCTTCTGGTACAGGTTTAGCTGTTCCAATGTTCATTTCACGGTAAAATTGGCGCGAATCAAATGAGATGATGGGACACTTATAATGTTGTGCCAATTCAATGCTCATAGCCGTTTTTCCAACAGCGGTTGGTCCAGCAACTATGACTAATCTTTTAAGGGCCATGGTTTAGTTCAACCAATCATCTAAAAACTCACGAACGCAACCCGCACCGCCAGCTTTAGAGAGTATGATGTCAGAAATTGATTTAACCGCGTTAACGGCATCCGAAGGACAAGCTGATAGCCCAACGGCTTTCATAATATCAATGTCGTTAATATCATCTCCTATAAACGCAATTTCTTCTGGCTTAAGATTCAATTCAGCACACCACTGTGCTAGCACTTCAGTTTTGCTGTCTTGTCCAACATAAACATGTTTAATGTCTAATAATTGGGCGCGGTCTTCAACCATTTTCAGTTTATGACCATGTGAAATAATACCGAACTGTATTCCATCTCGCACTTCGCGCTTAATGGCCATACCGTCTTTGGTATTGTATTTTTTCATTTGATCACCACTTTCGCTGAAGTACATGCCGCCGTCAGTCATGGTACCGTCTACATCCAAAATGACAAGCTTAATTTTATGTAAATGCGACTTGTCTGAGATTTTTAAATCTTTACGCAATAAAACATCTATTGGCAATTGAAAATAATCCGCAATACGAATCAATTCGTCTGGTGTGGGTTCCATTATTCGCACTTTTGGAATGTAAATAATGTTCTCAAATTCCGTTATTGAAATTTGTCTTTTCTCACACAAATAGTCTAAATTTTGATTGTATAGATTCATCTCCTACTGTTTTAAATGTTTAATTTTTCGCTCTCTTATATAATTTTATGGTTGACAGCTGCCGCAACAGGATTCAATGTGGCAACCAAGTCTTTAAATTCTTGATGATTCAATTGTTGTGATGCATCTGATTTTGCAACTTTAGGATTCGGGTGAACTTCAACTAAAAGTCCGTCAATTCCCATTGCAACGCAAGCTCTTGTCAAATCGGCTACACCATAAGCATGGCCCATAGCGTGACTAGGATCTAAAACAATAGGACAATTGGTATATTCTTTTAAGAAAGCCACACCGCATAAGTCTAATGTGAATCTAGTTTTTGTTTCAAAAGTTCTTATGCCTCTTTCACATAAAATAACATTTGGATTTCCACCTGCCAAAACAAATTCTGCACATTGTACAAATTCTTGCAGGGTAGTGCCAAAGCCACGTTTAATTAAAACAGGTTTTTGCGTTTTTGCACAAGCTCTTAAAATTCCTTGATCATACATGGCTTTTGCGCCAATTTGAATCACATCTGAATATTCAATCACTTCAGCTACATGCGTTGCGTCTCTTACCTCTGTAATAACGTTTAAGCCATGCTCATTTTTCATTTGCTTCAATAACTTCAATCCTTCTAAACCTAATCCTTGAAAACTGTAAGGAGAGGTTCTTGGCTTATAACAACCACCGCGCAAAGTTGTCAAATTCATCTCTTTTAATAAAGCAGATGATTCTTGGATTTGCTCCTCAGATTCTACTGAACATGGTCCTGCAATTAAGAGGGTATTGCCCGTGTTTCCACCAATCGTCACATTTCCAATAGTTACTTCTCTTGTTGCGGATCTGTAATCGCGCGAAGCCAATTGAATGTCAGTGTCAAAAACAAAGGTTTCCGTTACAGCATCTGCAAATTGCGGATTAATTTCTTTTTGTCCAGATGAGCTAATCAAGACATATTGATTGGCTTCTTCAATTAAAAAGGCATTATTTGCTTTTGCAATAATTGCCGCTTGTTCGTTTCCAATGTCCTTTTTGAGGTGGATGATCATAATTCTCCTTTTATTAAATTCATGAAATTGACGGTTCCAACCGCCTTATTATTCTTGTCTACAACAGGTAAATATAATACCGGACGTGTTTCTTTTTTGATAAAGCGCAACATTTGATAAACCGAATAGTGATCCCAAATCACTAGAGGGTCCTTATTAATCATATCACGCACATTTAAATCTGACGGATGATCCAAGTTTTCTAAGAGTCCTCTTCTTAAATCCGCATTGCCAATAATTCCAATTAAGGTATCATCTGCACCCAAAACCATTGTAAATCCTAATTTACCCGCACCAATGGAAGTTAATACCGCCTTTAAACCTAAATCTGCCTCATAAATAATAGGCGATTCGTTTAAGTCACGCATAAAATCTTGCACTAAAAAGCCAGAGTCTATTTCGTTTAATTTTAGATTTAGTAAAGCCGTATTAATATTGGCAGAATTAAAGAGATATGATCCCGAAACTGAAGCATAAACGCCCATATTTCTTAAGATAAACGAAACCTCTGCATTCACGCCACCATCTACATGTACTTTTTTATTCGGATACTTTTGCTGGAATTGTCGGATGCGTCTAAAATTAGATTTGTCAAACTTTCCGCCACTTTGCCCAGGTACAGTTGCCATGAATAAAATGAAATCAAATTCATTTGCATAAGCATCAAAAACCGAAATCGGGGTGTTGGTCGTAATTGCTAATCCTAATTGGCCCGTAAATTCTTTGGGGATATTTAAATTCTTATCCTCTAAATCTTCGAATTGAAAAGTGACATATTCAATATCAAAGGATTCTAAAGCAGGGTAAAAGCGTTCGGCTTTATTCGTGATAATATGTAAATCAACCGGAATGTCTGAGTTTTGCTGAATTTTTTCAATGTCAGCAAATACATTTAAATCGTCATTACAATCCACATGTATTAAATCCACATGCGAATCATTGAGCGCAACAATTGTAGTTTCAATGTTATTTAACTTATCAGAGTATATGGAGGCGGATATTTTCATTGTTATAGTATCTTAACCTATTTAGGTGATTCAATTGGAACAAAATTAGCATTACAAACTTGAATTCTAAAATTTAATCCTTCAAACACTTGTTCCTTGATATCAGTTTCCAGTAGTGCTAGGTTGTTGTCTTGTTCTACAGGAAGTATTTTGTATGCGTCATCCAAAACCATGTTTAGTATAAAACCATTTTCATCACTCGTTATTTGAATGCTGTGTTGTTGGTCTAGGAGGAGATCATTTGCCTTAAAATAATCAGCCATGGCAACAACATAATGTTTACCAACATTTTTTGGTGTGAAATAAATTTCTAAATCTTGCACAACATATTTATCTCCGAAACTAGCGTTGCAACTTACAATCGCAAGGAATAGGAGTGATAAGGATACGAATTTTATGTGCTTCAAAATTTTCAGTTATTTTAACCTTTTGCTAACTTCACGGTAAAGATACCATTTATTGAATTTTTATAGTTGCGAATGCTAATAGAATTTAAAAATAAAATTTACGAAGGAAGTAATAGTCGAAAAAGTCTATTTGATTGTCAGATTCCTAAAAAAGCGAAGGCTGTTATCATTTTTGCACATGGCTATAAAGGATATAAGGATTGGGGCGCGTGGAATTTAATGGAAGCTTATTTCTTAAAGCAAAACTTTGGATTCGTTAAATTTAACATGAGCCATAATGGCGGAACCGTTGAAGAACCAATTGATTTCCCTGATTTGGAAGCTTTTGGGAAAAACACCTATACCTTTGAAATCAATGATTTAGACTTGATGATTAATGAGACAGATCGCATTATCAGACAAGAATGTGAAATGGATATTCCAATCTTTTTAATAGGGCATAGCCGTGGAGCAGGAGTAGCTATATTAACTGCGGCGCAGAATAATAAAGTGTCCAAATTAATTTCCTTAGCAGGAATCAGCAATATTGGCAACCGTTTTCCAAGTGGAGATCAGTTATTGGATTGGGAGTTTGGCGGAGTGATGTATGTCCAGAATGGCAGAACAAATCAAGCAATGCCACATTTTTATACTTTTTACGAAGATTTTAAAAAGAATGAAGAAGCATTAGATATTGAGATAGCTGCAACAAGTTTAAGCATGCCTTTTTTGCAAATTCATGGTGATATGGATTTGGCTGTAAGTATTTCAGAAGGTCAAGCAGTTGCATCTTGGACAGAAACACGATTAAGTATTGTGAAAGGTGCCGGGCATACATTTAGTGCTTCGCAACCATGGGAGCATGACCATTTACCGCAGGACATGGAATCGGCTTTAGAGAAAGCTTTAGAATTCTTTAATGAAATTTGACTTGTTCACAATTATGTCAAAATTTTCATTGAATCACACAACTATTACTGTAAATTAGTAGTCTACACTACTACAAATCAAAAGTTTGATAAAAAACGCTGCTATTCTGTTATTGCTGCTGTTCCATTTGCTGCCAAGCTATGGACAAGAGCTATGCGATAATGCGATTGATGACGACGGAGATGGTTTAATTGATTTGAATGATGACGATTGCGATTGCAATAATTTAATTGATCATAGTATCATTCCAAATCCATCTTTTGAAATTATAGACTGTTGTCCAGATGCAGAAGGAATGATGAGTTGTGCTACAGCATGGAATCAAGCATCTGCAGCAACATCAGATTTTTATCACACCTGCGGCTTTTCAGAATTTGGCATTGATGGGGCATTGCCACCTACCTTTCCTTTACCAGGTGGCGGAGATGGTTTCATAGGTTTATATAATTTTCTATCCGGATATCGTGAATATGCTGGAAGTTGTTTATTGACTAATCTACTTGCAGGCGTAAGTTATTCGCTTAATTTTCATATGGCTTATTCCTATGGTGATTTAGAAGAAATAGAAGTGCGCTTATTTGGTTCTCCAAATTGCACAGATTTGCCTTGGTTTGGTATTAGCTGCCCTGATGGAATTGCTTCGTGGGAATTATTAGGTGCGGAAACTGTAGTTACAGGAACAGATGGCGAATGGGTTTCCGTTACCATAGAATTTATCCCCATTACCAATATAGACGCCATTGCAATTGGCATGCCTTGCGGAGATTTAGGTGGTGCAGAAGGTTCTTATTATTATTTTGATGAACTTATATTATTAGAAACAGAAGTGATGGGCTACATTACCCAAACAGGTGGATGGTGTTCTGGCGATTTGGTTTTAACTGCTAACAATGATGAATTAGACGGAATCTGGCAATGGTATAAAGACGGCATTGCATTGCTTGGAGAGTTTGGATCAACATTGTCACCAATACCTTATGGCGAAGGTACCTTTACTGCGGTTTTTACTTATTTAGATGGATGTAAACAAGTGGATTATGAATCGCCGTCAATGCCAGTAGCTGAATTTACTTCAGATAATGTTTGCTATGGAGATCCTGTTTTTTTTACAAACCTTTCTTCAACGCCAGGTGGAGGTATTGATGCTTGGGAGTGGAATTTTGGTGATGATATTGCTTCTAATGATTTTAGTCCTTCACATCTCTATCCAACTGCAGGTCTTTATGAGGTTGAATTAATAGTCTACAGTGACGATCCTTCTTGCAATGATACAGCTTTTGCAGAGGTCTCAATTTTGGCTAAACCCGAACCTGCTTTCGAAATTTCGGGTACAGGTGTTTCCTATGCAGGAGATTGGTTTGGATGTTATGGTCATGAACTTACGTTTACAGATTTAACCACAATTGATGGTCCAATAAGTTTTGCTAGTTGGGCTTGGGATTTTGGAGATGGAGGGGCAGCTACTGAGCAAAATCCTACGCACACTTATGATGGTCCAGGAGAATTTGATATTAAGCTCGTTGTTGTGTCCGAAAATGGATGTATAGATAGTACGCATAATCCAATTATCTTGAATGGAGTAGTTGCTAATTTTGTGACAGATTCAGTTTGTGAAAATGAAATCATAACATTTGAAAATACGTCCTATTCAACAGAAGGAGGTTTAACACTTACAAGATGGTATTTCGGGGATGATACGGATACGAGCTATTTGGAGAATCCAACCCATTTATATCCTTCTGGAGGATCCTATGACGCATTGTTATATGTTGAAAATGCACAGGGTTGTTATGACTCTATTCTTCAAACGGTAATAATATTTAATACGCCAAGCACTGACTTTTATGCAAGTCAAAACCCAACGGATTACTTTAATACAGATTTAGAGTTGATCATGATTTATCCCGACCCAACCAGTTCGTACTTATGGCAAATGCCGGGTGGTGCACCAAGCTCTTCTACCAGTTATGGTTCTGTAGAGGTTGTTTATCCGCAATTTATTGCTGCTGATTATGAGGTTCAATTAATCGAAACTTCTGTTAACGGATGCAGTGATACTGCTGTGCACATCATTAGCGTTTTAGAAGATGAAATGATTTTTGCGCCAAATGCTTTTACGCCAAATGGTGATCCGTTTAATCCAGATTGGGGCGTTTATGTAGAAGGATTTAACCTAGATGAATTTCGTTTGGAATTATACAACCGTTGGGGAGAAGTTGTTTGGCAAACAGATAATCCCACTGATCGTTGGGATGGAACTTATTTAGACGGGACGTTAGTGCAAAGCGGTGTTTACGTTTGGCATATTAAAGCCCGTGATCAAATCAATGATAAGGTATTTGAATATCACGGAATGGTGAGTGTTTTGAGATAATTCGTTTCAAGGCGTTTCAATAAATATTATCTTTACCAAAAACGCATACATGATTTTTGAATTCAATGGCTTTATTCCAGTCGTTCATGAAACGGCATTTGTACATCCACAAGCAACCGTAACGGGAAATGTAATTATTGGAAAAGATGTTTACATTGGACCTAGTGCTGCCCTTCGCGGTGATTGGGGACAAATAATCATTGAGGATGGTTGCAACGTTCAGGAGAATTGCACTGTTCATATGTTTCCGGGAACAACCGTTCGTTTGAAAAAAGGCGCACATATTGGGCACGGAGCGATAATTCATGGCGGAACTATTGGTGAAAACTGTTTAATTGGAATGAACGCCGTAATTATGGATGACGCCGTGATTGAGGATGAATGCATTATTGGGGCCTTATGTTTTGTTCCAGCCAAAATGGAAATTCCTAAACGCAGCTTAGTTGTAGGTAATCCTGCAAAAATCATTAAACAAGTTTCAGATGAAATGCTGAAATGGAAAAGCATGGGAACGGCTTTGTATCAAACATTGCCTGGCGAGTGCAAATCAACGTTAAAAGAAGTTGAACCCTTGCGCGAGATAGAAGCTAATCGCCCGTCACAAGAAGCTATGTTTACCACTTGGGAGTCTATTAAGGCAAAAGAGGAGTAGTTTTTTCAATTATCAATGTTCACTGTGTCGCTCTGAGTTTGTTGGAAGATTCAATGAACAATGACTTAATGGGTGATTATCAAATTTCAAACCCTAAAACTCGAATTTTGATATTATAGAACATAACATTTTGTTGCTGCAAATAATAACAAGGTTAGAACGTCAGTTCGAGTGATTTTAGCGAATTGTGCAGTAGTTAACAAAAATGGTATCGAGAACAAGTGACTATCGAGCCAACCAATCCCTCTAAAAATACGTTATCTCAGTAGCTCTGCATGTCGTTTGAATAAATCATGAAAAACTATGATAATTCGCATGGTTAGATTGCAGAATAAGTTCTAATTTTATAGAAAACACTTTAATATGCGCTTTTTTGCCACATTGCTATTACTATTAATAACCATTTCGGGCTTTAGTCAACTCAATATGACTCAATTGGGGGCTTTGGATATACCTGAAGTTCATGAGACTGGTTTAAATGATATATGGGGATATACTGATGAAGATGGAAATGAATATGCACTTGTTGGTGCAGAAGATGGTGTTTCTGTTGTAGATGTTACAAATCCTGCCGCGCCAGTTGAGATTTCATGGATTCCTGGTTTAAATTCGGTTTGGCGCGATTTAAAAACTAGAGGAGATTATGCTTATGTAACCACAGAGGCCTTGCAAGGATTAATGATTATTGATTTATCTGGTTTACCTGGTGACACTGATTTGCCTGTGAGTCTTTACAATGGTCCAGACGATAATCCTTGGGAATCTGCCCACAATCTTTATCAAACGGATGGTTATGTTTACATATTTGGCGCTGGTCGTGGTAATGGTGGTGTTATTATTTTAGATGTTGATACTGATCCAATGAATCCTATAGAGGTTGGGATTTTCGACCCATGGTATGTGCATGACGGTTATGTACAGAATGATACAGCTTACTTTGCACATATTTATGAAGGATTGTTTAGCGTTGTTGATTTGACGGACAAAACAAGTCCTGTTCTATTGGGAACGGCAATAACTCCAACCAATTTTGCACATAATATTTGGGCATCTGAGGATGGGGATTATGTCTTTACAACGGATGAGGTGGCGGACGGTTTTGTTGGTTCTTTTGATGTTTCTGATCCAGCTTCGATTAAATCATTGGATAAAATTCAATCCTCACCAGGTCAAGATATTGTTCCACACAATTCACATGTTCGAGGAAATTATTTATATACTTCCTATTATACGGATGGGGTTGTGATTCATGATATAACGAATCCACATAACTTAATTGAAGTGGCAAATTATGATACTTCACCATTAGATTCGCCAACTACAGACGGTTGTTGGGGTGTTTATCCCTTCTTTGCATCTGGAAATATTATTGCTAGCGATCGTCAAGAAGGTTTATTAATCTATTCGGTAGACGAGCATCAAGGCAGTTATTTAGAAGGGAATATTACAGAATTTGGTACAGGTATAGCACTAAATAATGTAGAAGTAATGATTGAGGGTACATTGATTAATGATGCATCTGACGTGTTCGGAGATTATGCAACAGGTGTAGAGTGGGAAGGAGCAACAGATGTTTCTTATTTTAAAGTGCTTTATTTTCCGCAAACCATTTCAATTGATTTTGAAAACGGGACAGTGGTTGAACAAGATGTGATATTGGAAAAAATTCCTGAGTTCACAATTAGCGTTCAAGTTTTAGATGCGGTAACATTTGCGCCAATAGAAGGCGCCAGTGTTTTATTAGAGCATACTTATATTGATCATGAGGGAATTACTGGCGCAGATGGCGAAGTGGAAATTCCGCTTTATTATCAAGATAATTACCAGTTCTATGCAGGTAAATGGGGGCACCAGACAATCTGTTTTATGGATACTATGATTACGGATGAAACAACAGAAATAATTGTCTATATCGATCAAGGAATTTCTGATGATTTTACATTTGACTTTGGTTGGTTTGCAAGTGGAACGGCTGCTCGTGGACATTGGGAGCGTGAAATCCCTGTAGGAGTTTCTGGCGGTGGCGGTGCCATTCAAAATCCCTATAACGATATAGGTTTTGATTGTGGTAGCTATGCTTTTATGACAGGGAATGGAACGACGGTTTCGAATTCAGAAGAGGTGAATGACGGTGAGGTATTGCTAATTTCTCCTGTTTTTGACCTGACTGATTTTGACGATCCTTATGTGAATTATTCAGCCTGGTTCTTTTGTAAGCATGGCGCAGACCCGGATGATACCTTAGAAGTTTACCTTTTAAATGGTTTAGGTGACATTATATTAATTGATCAGCATTATAACGGTGGCTTACCAATGAGTCAATGGAATCCTGTTTCTATCCAAATAAATCCTCTAATTACAAAAACAGCAACAATGCAAATGTTGTTAATATTAAGTGATTATGTAGAGACGGAGAATGTAACTGAGGGAGGATTAGATAACTTTTCAGTTACAAATTTCTCATTGATCTCTGTTGACGAGGAGGAATCAATACATCAAATTTCACTCTTTCCGAATCCATTTGACAATACAATTCATATTAATGGGGTAGAAGAGGGAGAGTTAACTATTTTAGATGTAACAGGTCGACAGATTACTAAAATGCCGATTGAATCTACAATTGCTTTACCAGAAATGGATCGTGGAACATATTTTTTCGTAATTTCAGATGCGAATGGAAACAAATTGGATGTTTTCACACAAATCAAGAATTAATTAGAACCGAATAAATGAAGTATTTTTATGGCCTATTTTTGTTAGGCTTAATGCTGTCTTGTAGCGAAGAAATTGAAACTATTGGACCCGATAACTCCTTTAATCTCACTGACACGATCTCAAATTCTATAATTGAGTACGATTTAAATGAGGATCGACTGAGTGCCGTTGAATATAGTAATGAGCTGTCATTTGCGCAGCAGCATGCTTATGATCAAATCAATATCCTTTTTCTTTCAGATCCAACAACAATTAATCAAAATTTTGATAATGCAGTATTTGATATTGCATTGAAGGCTAAAGATTTGGATAATTTACCAGTTTATGAGGGCGGAAAAGCCTTTCATGACGCTGTAGCCAATTTACTTCAATTTTATGATGATGAACTTACAACTGGTTTTGTTAAAATTCTGCCGCTTCTAGAAAAAGAAGCTGAGGAACGGTCAAGAGATGAGGAATATCGTGTAATTGACTATGACGAGCAGTTCGCCATTAAAGAAGTTGCCTTTTTTGATGCAATTGCGTTGGAGCAGGGAAAATTTGCTCGAGCCAATAATTTCAAAACCCAAGAGCTATGAAAAAGTTTAAGTTTCTAATTGTATCAACCGTATTATTGATTGTTGGTGTTGTTATTTTGTCCGTTTTTATTACGGATAAGCTCAACGATTATAAGGATAAACAAACTAATATATCAGAGCAGCTTAATTTTGAAAATCGCTTGTTAAATGCATGGGAATGGGTGCCGTTTACTAATGTTGGGGAGGAAATGGTGAAAACTTGGCAGGAGCTAGAGGTAAAGGCTAAAGCGGATTATAACGGAGCTTTATTTTATGGAATGCTATTATTGTTTTGGGTGGCAATTTATGCCTTTTCCAATGTTTTAGTGTATAAAGATACTGAGCTAAATTATCGCGCTTTTGGCTTTGTTGCCGTCTTTGCGGCACTTTCCTTTCTTTATTTAGGTTTGTCAGCGCCACTGCTTGAAATTTCTGCATTTAGTGAAGATCTTACTTTTGAAGTTCCAATTTCTGATGTAACCGGAGATGATTTTTTCGGATTGGGTTGGGATATGACTGAATATAACCTCGATCGAACAGTCGAAGGTCGCACGTATTACTTTTATCAAAATAAGTCGATTCTTCAACTCATCTCCATTTTGTATACTGGGGGAAACTTCTTGGTCGCCTTTATTTTGATTGGTTTCAGTATAGTGTTTCCAGCGCTTAAACTATTCATGTCATTGCGCATTCTTGCTGCGCCGCATAAAAAGCGAAGTTTGAAACAATACCGAATCATACGCTCATTGGGTAAGTGGAGTATGGCAGATGTTTTTGTTTCCGCGATATTTCTAGCGATTTTCGCCTATTCTAATATGGAAGTAGGTATTGATACAGGTTCTTCTACCTTGGCCGGTACTTATTTCTTTATGATTTTTGTTGTGATCTCTATATCCTCTGGAAGGTTTTTGAAAAAGTCAATGAAAAAGGCGCAAGAAGTTGCGGAATGGGTATTGGAGTAAGTATCAATGTTCAATGAGTAGTGTGCAATTGGCAATGCCTGCCGTCCCTGAGATTGCATAAGGTTCCAATTTTCAATTTATTTTTGACTAAAGACTAATTATCATTAATGGCGATTCTTAAGCAAGGTAAACAATGGAGGTTAATACCGATTGGATTTGCATTGCTTTTAATAGCAGCGATATTGCCAGTGAGCTATTTTATCAAGACAATTATTTATCTAATAGCGCTTATTGCTATGTCCTATGGATTTGGAGATTTGGCTTTTTTGTTAAAAGTAAATTCACTGATAGGTCAAATTCTGTTCGTGCTTTTTTGCATTTTACTCATGCTTGTTTTAGCATTTATTTCTGCCTTATTCGTGTTTTATTAGTTCAGTCTATAGCACAGATCAAGCAGGTTTCCGCTGGTTTTTTATTTCGCTTAAACATTTGTATTAATTATGATATAAAGTAGGATGCTATCGGGAAGCCGGGTAATACAGTTAAGTCATTCAACCACTCTTTAATTCATACTTTCCGTAGGGAAATCAACAGTAGCATTACTTTCAGGATAGTAATTGCTTTCAAAAATTGTCGAGGTTCCTTCTTTAATAGTGAGGGTGAAATGCGAAAGGCCTTTCTTTTTGCAGAATTTGGGCGTTAATTTTTTTGGAATCGATAAGTAGAATTCCTGAGGTTGTAAATAGCTGAGTGTGATTTCCGAGTCGTGAACGATTGCGCTCATCCCTTTAAGGTTTTCGGCTGTAATAACTAGATTTACCTCAGTTGGGCGCTTTCGGTCGCTTAAAACCGTTGTATTGAGACTCTGTCCATTCATTTCACAAGACACAATGATTGGTTTATAAAATTTCAGCACTTCAGCATAAGCGGCTTTTTCATTTCCATAATAATCAATGACGCTCCATGATGGTCCCGGCCAGCAATCATTCAATTGCCAAAATAGCGTGCCCATGCAGTGTGGGGTTTGAATGCGGTGTTGGCGAATGGCGTATCCGTAAGCGTGTGCTTGCACGAGCTGTGTTAGTTCTACCCATTTTTCAAAGTTTTCCTCCTTGTATGCGTACTTGATTACGTTCTTTTCAATAATACCGTTGCCGATATAGCTTTTTTGGCGACTTTTCATCACTTCAGATTCTAAATTAAGATCAGCTTCATCTATAACATTGGCAAGCGTGGCATAATCTGGAAAAGATTGGTAGCCATATTCTGCAATGAAACGTCCTACATTTTTTGCAAAGTTCTCAATTGGTTCGCGTCCATGCCACACGCCCCAATAATGCATTGAACTATGGTTAAAATTCTCGGCTTTTCCCCAATTGCTTAATGGGGTAGTGGGCACATAGTCTATGTTCGGACTCAGTTTTTCAAGTGTTTGTGGAATTAGTTCGTGAAAAATGCTGGTATAGGTATTCCAAATTTCTGCCGAATCTTTTTTAGAATAACCGAATTGTTTTTGCCAACCCCAATTTTCCCAAGCCACTTCAATTTCGTTATTCCCGCACCATAAGGCAATGCAGGGGTGGTTTCGTAAACGTTTTACATTGTATTCAACTTCTTGCGTAATATTGTCCATAAATGAAGGGTCGTTGGGATACATTGAATTAGCAAACATGAAATCTTGCCAAACCAAAATCCCTTTTTCATCACATAAATCATAGAAGTAGTCATTTTCATATATCCCACCACCCCAAACTCTAAGCATATTTATGTTCGCATCCACAGCTTGTTGGATCAGTTTTTCATAACGTGCAGAATCTACACGTGGTAGAAATAAGTCTTGTGGAATATAGTTCGCTCCTTTGGCATAAAATGGTTCACCGTTTACCTTGAAATAAAATGATGTTCCAATGTCGTCTGGCGTATGAATTAGTTCAATTTCTCGGAAGGCGGCCTTTAGATTTCCTTTTGCCAAAAGCGTAAAATTAGTTGAAATCATATAAGTGCCTTTCCATTGCCATTGGTTTCCGTAACCTATTGGATTCCATTCTTTAAAATAATTTAATTCAACTGATTGTTTAATAGTGTTTATGCCTTCTTTTAAAGTGATCATGAAGGTTGAATCTGCCATTCGCATACTATAAGTTCCTATTTGGTCAAGATCATGTAAAATCTCAAATTCGAAATCAATTCGACCTTTATTGCTATTTATCTTCGTTGTTGAATAGGTGACATCCGTTACTTTTAAAGTGCTCCAAGTTCTTAAGTAAACAGGGCGCCAAATTCCAGAAGTGACAAAGCGCGGTCCCCAATCCCAACCAAAATGATATGCTGCTTTACGGGTATAGGGCGAAACCTTTAAGTCAACTGTTTCATTTGCTGCGGGCAATTCATACGGACTTTTTTCAACATTGAGTTTATTCAAATTCAAAGGGGAATGAAATATAACCGTTAATTCATTGTTTCCTAAGTTTAAATGAGGTTTCAACTCAACACTCCATTCACGAAACATATTATCGGTCACTAATATTTCTTTCCCGTTAATCAGAATTGTGGCGTAGGTATCAAGCCCTTCAAACACTAATTCAACATGCGATTGATTCAGCATTTTTTGATCCGCAAGTATAGTTGTGCTGTATTCCCAATCTTCAAATTCTATCCATCTTTGAGCCAATTCGTTATTGCCTTCGTAAGGATCTTTTATAACACCATTGTCCAATAAGTCTAAATGCACAACCCCTGGAACTATTGCAGGATTCCACTGATCGGCTTTTACATTCTTAAAGCGCCAATCCTTGTCTAGCGGGATAATTGTCTCTGAAAATCCAATTGAACTAAATATTAAGTTGAACAATAGAACTAGCGATAATGGGTGTACATATTTCATTGCTAATAAAGATACATTTTTAATTGGGTAATTTTAATATTTATTATGAAGTGTTAGGTTACTTTTTGAATTCATAGACATACATCAATACTATGAAAATTATTCTAATTCTGACTGCGATTGTTTTTTGTTCAATTGCTTATGCTCAAACCAATGAGTTGGGCATTATTCCGTTTAAATTGGAGAGAAATCCAGAAACACGTAACAATAACTTTGAACCAAAATTTTTAACGGGCTTATATTACCAACATAAATTCTCTCGTTTGCATTGGATTAGTTCCTTAGAGTATGGAGAGAATTCGATTGATGATGGTTGCAATTCATGTGCAGATCATTTATCTGGAACTGGCTTATTTAAAGAGCTGAACGTTTATACTGGGCTGGGAATTCAGTGGGATTTACCAATTAAATTTGGAGAATTTCAGTTTCTTACGCGACTAAAAGCAACGGCAATGGCATACAATTATTCAGGCTCTTTCACTGGAGGGTGGGGCGGATATAGTCTAAATTTAGATCGACGTTATTATCTATTAGGTGGAGAAATTGAGATAGGAATGGCTTATTATTTGCCCTCAAATTTTGTTTTTCGAATGGATGCAGGATTTCGAAGGGGGATTTCTTGGGCAAAAGACAGATATCCTTTATTTTCGGATGTACTTAGAGAAGGCACAAGGGCTTTGATAGCTCCCAGATTGAGTATCGGGTATCGTTTTTAAGAAATTTGTTTTTAAATTTACTACATGCGCATTATTCTAATTGTTTTAACAACATTGTTCACTCTCATTGGATTCGGGCAATCAAATGTAATTGGATTAATCCCATTTAAGGTTGAAAAAACGACTGAGACATGGACTAATCGTTTGGAACCCAAATTTACAGGTGGCCTATACTATAATCGATATTTTGAGAAGCTACACTGGTCCACTGAGTTGATTATTGCAAAGAATTCAATTAATGATTATTGCAAAAATTGCAATGCTTCCGGATTAGGAAGAGGTGTCTACAAAGAGATGAGCATTGCAACTGGACTTGGTTTGCGGCTGCATGGAGAGAAGCATAGCGGACTAATAGGGAATGTTAGACTTCTAATATATGGCGCTCTTACGAGTTATACAGGTACTTTTTTACATATGAATCTTCCATGGTATTTTGACCATGATAGTCGATTTTATTTACTTGGCGGGCAATTGCAGTACAGTCTCACTTATACGCTTGATTCGGGTGTTTTATTTGGAGTAGATATAGCATTGAAACAATCCAAAACTTGGGTGCGTGCAGGTGGTTTTTCCTCAATTTTTTCTAATACTCCATCTTTCGTGTCCATGATGACTTTGCCAAGTGTTAGAGTAGGCTATCAATTTTAAGGTAACAGTTTACTGATTGCACTAATTTTCTCCTCATTCACTGCGTATTTCGGACCCATATCCAATGTTAAGTTCTCTTCAAGCAATTTTTTAGCCGTAAAATGCACAGCATCAACGCCAGAATTCACAATTTCAAGCACATTTCCCGCATGAATACCTGTACCAGCCATTATTTCAATTTGATTATTGGAACATAAAATCATTTGTTGGATTCTGTGCAAGCCCAGTTGAACATTTGAGGCTGCACCTGAGGTTAAAATACGGTCAAATCCTAAATTAATCAAGTCTTGCACTGATTTTTGAACATCTATACATAAATCAATTGCGCGGTGAAAGGTGGTGGCTAGGTTTAATTCCATTGCAGTTTCTATTAAAAAGAGATTTGCTTTTATGTTGACCTCATTTAAGCTGTTTAGAACGCCAAACACAACTCCATGCGCTCCAACACTGCTTGCAGCTCTTATATCGCGTTCCATAAGTTCTAATTCCGTTTCAGTGTAATTGAATCCTCCAGCGCTTGGTCGGATCATTACAAAAACTTCTGTTGTAGAATTATTAACGCATGCTTCTATCAGCGCAAGGCTCGGGGTTAATCCGCCTTCGCTCAATGCTGAACAAAGTTCAACACGCTTGGCACCATATTTACTAGCTATAATTGCTCCGTCAACAGAGTCTATGCAAACTTCAAAATCCATCATTGAATGATGATTTCGTCAATAAATAACCAACTGTCTTGTCCCGCAGCTTCATGCCCGTCTGGAACTTTGCCAATACTTTCTACTGTTAAACGAACATATCTGCCTAAATAACCGAGCATTCTATCAGAACGAAAAAATAATGTTTGAATATTTTTTTTATTCGTTAAATCAATATCGGTGAAGGTTTGCGTCTCTTTTTCATGCCATTCTTCACCGTCTATAGAAACTTGCATTGTTACCCGCTTCGGAGTGAAAATCCAAGAATTGGCGTATTGATAAAAATTAGCGCTTAGGCCAAGGAAATTTTGGCTTTCGCCCAAATCAATGGTTACATCAATGTCTTCTCCCCAAAAGCCTTGCCAGTTGCCATCTCTAAAATCAATTGAGCCTAACTTCCCGTCAACTAAGTTCTTCTCTTCATTTCCAACATACCATTCATTATATTCAGTTGCGTAATAAACCGTTTTGTTAAGTCCAACGTGCTTTACAAATGTTTGTTCAATTAAATCTCCATAAGGTTCGCCGTTTTTTAAAGCTTGAACTTGTAAAGTTCCTGTCTTTATAATATGAACTGGTTTGCTGTAAGGAATGAAACCACCGAACTTACTGCTTTTCCAACGGTATTCTAATTCCAAGGAGGACAAATTTTTATTTAAGACTATATACACGCCCGAGTCTCTAAACTCTTGCGTTAATGTTGCACCAATTGTCTCTAATCCATAATCAATTCCGAACTCAGTTAAAGTAGGGTAGTGGTTTTGTAATCTTTGGTAAAAGTTTTCAAAATCACGCTCCTCCGGATAAGACCATAAAACCTCTGCCAAGCCAATCATTCGAGGGAAAACCTTAGAATCTAAATTGGATTCATCCGGCACATGTTCAGTCCACATATTGCATTCGCCGCCAATGATGTATTCATGATATTCTTCTGCCAGATCAACTGGAATAGGATCAAATGAGTAGATTTTTTCCAAATCAATGGATGAAAGACTATAGTCCAAATAGCAATGACTTGTGGGTGACATGACCACTTCATGTTTTGTTTCTGCCGCTAGTTTTCCACCGTCCATTCCTCTCCAACTTTGTACGGCAGCAGTGGGAGAGAGGCCGCCCTCTAAAATTTCGTCCCATCCAATTAGTTTTCTGCCGTTTTCATTTAAAAACCCTTCAATGCGTTCAATAAAGTAAGCTTGTAATTCATGTTCATCCTTCAAACCTTCGTCCCGCATGCGTTTTTGACATTTACTGCAATGTTCCCATCTAAATTTGGGTGCTTCATCTCCACCAATGTGGATGTATTCTGAAGGGAATATTTCCATCACTTCTGTTAGAATATCTTCAATGAAAACGAAAGTAGAATCATTGCCTGCGCAGTATATCTCTTTAAAAACGCCCCAATCATTTACAACGGCTATAGGTCCTCCATTACAAGATAATTGGGGATAGGCCGCTAATGCAGCTTGCGAATGCCCAGGTAATTCAATTTCTGGAATGACCGTTATGTTAAGATCTGTTGCGTATTCAACCAAGTATTTCAATTCCTCTTTGGAGTAGTACCCTCCATACTGATTACCATTCGTGTCTAGCCTCCAACTACTTATTTCATTCAGTAAAGGATAAGTATCAATTGGCATTCTCCATCCTTGATCCTCTGTTAAATGTAAATGGAGCACATTCATCTTATAGTGTTCCATTGATTCCAAATATTTCAAAAGAACTTCAATGTCAAAATAATGTCTGCAAACATCAAGGAGTAAGCCACGGTGTTCAAATCGTGGATAGTCAGTTATTTTCATTGCAGGTAGTATATACGTGCTTTCGGAAACTGATTTTGTTTGCAATCGAATTTGCCTTAGTGTTTGTATGCCGTAACGAAGCCCTATTATATTTTTTGCGCTCAGGCTTAAGTCGTTGCTTGTGATGTTTATTTCATAAGCTTCGGGGCTATTACTTGGTGATTTAAAGTCTTCTGACAAGAAAATATGGCAGGTATTTGCCTTTGAATTGTCTTTAATGTTTAGTTTTACTGGGTTACTACAAATATCTATAAAAGAGCTGATTACTTTCCAGCCTTCTCTCGATATGTCTTCGTTGAAAATGAAGTTAACATCTTCATTCATTTTAAAATAACCTTCTCCCTTTTCAATAGATTGTGGAAACGGAATTAGACTCAATGAATCTATCTTAACAATTTCGAAATCTCTATCAGATTGGTTTGAATTAGCGCCACAAGCAATAAGGAACAAAGTTAAGGATAATACGAAAAGTTGTTTTACCATTCCATTTCGTATTGAGCATCTACCATATTCTCAAAATCATTATGCCTGACTGCGATATTAAAACCAGCATAAACACTATGACAACCGTATTCTCCTTTTTTATTCAAGGCGATAAAACCAACTTGCATATTGGTGAGATCTTTATGTTTGCTCATGATTCTAGCCACAGCTTCTTCACAGGCTTCTTGCGGTGTTTTACCATGTCTCATTAATTCCACAACAATAGCGCTTCCGGCGGTTCTTATAACCGCTTCGCCAACGCCAGTAGCACATGCGGCGCCAATTTCATTGTCTAAAAATAAACCGGCTCCAATTATTGGTGAATCTCCTACGCGACCGTGCAATTTATAAGCCATTCCGCTAGTGGTGCAAGCACCGGCAAGATTTCCGCTTTCATCAATGGCAATCATTCCAATGGTATCGTGGTTTTCACTATTAATCTGAGGTTCATATTCAGATTCAACCAACCAATTTTGCCAGGCTTCTTTTGATTTTTCAGTTAAAAGATTTGTCTTTGTAAATCCTTTTTCCATTGCAAATTCAAAAGCACCATCACCCGCCAACATTACATGTGGCGTGTCTTCCATTACTTTTCGAGCTACAGAAATTGGGTTTTCAATATCTTGTAAATATGCAACCGCACCACAATTGCTATTATGATCCATAATGCAGGCATCTAAGGTGACATTACCATCTCTATCTGGTAAACCACCTAAACCAACACTTTGGTTTTCTGGGTCAGACTCTGTCACACGCACTCCTTGTTCCACAGCATCTAAGGCCGTTCCATTTGCGCTTAATATTTCCCAAGCAGCTTTGTTGGCATCAATTCCATGGTTCCATGTAGAAAGAACAATTGGTTTAATAGCGATTGATTCTGGTGCGATAATGGAATTATCTATCGCTTCATTATCAGCAGTACAGGCAGTTTGAGTTAAAAGCGCTGCAGTTCCTATAGCGCCAACTTTTATAAATTCTCTTCTTGATTTCATAGTCGACTCTAAATTAAAAATAAAAAGCCACTATCTAAGCTAATCGGCAAATTCGAGCTCAAATAAGTAATTTGAACCTTGTTCATTAATTACAAAAGTGCGTTCACCATTTAATTGACTAGTAAAGACTTCAACTAATTCTAAACCAAATCCATGTTCGCCTTCTTCTTCTAACCATTCTCCATTGTCAGAATACTTAAGGTTAAAGCCTTGCTCTGCGTAGGCAATATCAATTTCGATTGAACCATTCTCTAAATTTGTAAAGGCGTATTTGAGCGAATTTGACACCAATTCGTTGATAATTAGTCCCACCGGAACCATTGTTTTTAA
This sequence comes from Crocinitomix sp., assembly GCA_047623705.1. Taxonomy (GTDB): domain Bacteria; phylum Bacteroidota; class Bacteroidia; order Flavobacteriales_D; family Crocinitomicaceae; genus Crocinitomix. The sequence goes on along the minus strand of JBLHOW010000051.1, from coordinate 23,792 downwards.
CCCCATATTTGGGAATTCACAGGTGACAGTGACATCAATTTGCTTGTGATTTTGAAAAAGCAACTTTAGTTCATCTATCAGTTCCTCTAAATACTGTCCTAGATTAACATTGATTAGGTTTTCCTGCTGATATAGCTTTTGATGGATGGATGACATTACTAATACACGATTAATTGCTTCTTGAAATTGCTCGCGCGATTCAGCCAATTTCAATTCGTTTTTTTGCAAGCGTAACAAGCTAACAATTATTTGAAGGTTGTTTTTAACGCGGTGATGAATTTCCTTTAAGAGTGTGACATTTTCGGTGTTTTGTTTATCAATGACCTGATTTTGCCGATAAAGTGAGGCATTAACTTTTTTAATTTCCTTGTCAGTAAAGTCTTGAAAATGCATGAATTGATACATTAAATAGGCCAATACAAAAAGACTTAATAGTATTTCAAGATACACGCCACTTAACTGCAGTGTATTAGACTCTTGCATGGCTGATATATGTAGATTATGCCGAAAGAAAATGAAATAACCGATCCCGATTGTATTCAAAATCAAAACAAAATGCCCCATTTTCCTATTACCGCCTAGGTACACAACAAATATGCAGACAATGATCCAGATAAAATCAACGTAGTGGGAGGTGTAAAGGATAAAAAAACAGGATGCCTGCGCGACCATTGAGCCAGCGAAACCATAAATGTTTAAGGTGTATTTTACCGACTTGGTAATTGCCATTTGAATTAGCATTGCTGAAGAAATACCCAAAGCGGCTAAATAACCCATGATTTGGCCAGTACCTTCGTTAATAAAAACAATGGTTAAGGTAGTGAATATTAGAATGAAAAAAATGGATATTTGAATAGCCATTTTATATCTCATCTTTTCACGATACTCATCTATAAACTTGTATTCTGGAAATTCAATATTTCCTGTATCCGTATGTTGGTCCAATTTCTTGAGGTAATTTTTTCCGTTAAAATGTAATAATAATTATTCCTCTGAATAAGGGAATCTGAGGTGCTTCACCGCGGTTCCATTATTTTTTATTTCTTCTAAAGATTTGATTCCAATCTCAATATGCTCATTTACATAATTCCTTGAGACATTTTCGTCACTCTTACTCGTTTTTACACCTTCGGCAATCATTGGTTGATCTGAGACAAGCAGCAATGCCCCAGTTGGTATTTTATTTGAAAAACCCGTAATAAAGAGTGTAGCAGTTTCCATGTCAATGGCCATTGCACGCGTTTTACGCAAGTATTCTTTAAATTCTTGGTCATGTTCCCAAACCCTTCTATTGGTTGTGTAAACAGTGCCTGTCCAATAATCGCGTTTAAAATCACGAATTGTAGCAGAAACAGCCCGCTGCAGTGTGAAGGCGGGTAGGGCCGGGATTTCTGGTGGGAAATAATCATTTGATGTCCCTTCACCTCGAATAGCGGCAATTGGTAAAACAAGATCACCAATTAACGTTTTTCGTTTTAATCCACCACATTTCCCTAAAAATAAACAGGCTTTAGGAGAGATTGCACTCAACAAATCCATAATAGTTGCGGCATTGGGGCTTCCCATGCTGAAATTAATGAATGTAATTCCGTTTGCAGTAGCATTTGGCATAGCTTTATCCATTCCATTGATTGGAACGTCATACATTTCTGCAAAAATTTCAACGTATTTATTGAAGTTTGACAAGAGAATATATTCGCCAAAATCTTCCAAGGCGGTTCCTGTATATCTTACTAGCCAATCTCTTACAATTTCATCTTTTGTATTCACTGTTCGTTATTTATTGTAAAAAAGCACCTCTAGAACGTTTGTTTAGAGATGCTTTAAGTTAATTTCTCATTATATTATTCTGCTCCGTCGCAAGCTGCGTCTGTCGAATCTTTCTCCCACATTTTCATGCATTTATCTGGGTTTTCGCAATTTTCTAAACACTCTGCCATACATTCTGCCGTGCAGCCTTCAGCTTTATCACAACCATACTTTTCGCAATTGCTTTTTTCACAACCTTTGTTTTTATCGCATTTCGATTTGTCGCAATCTGCCATATCGCATTTTTTATCACAATTTGACTTGTCACAATCAGCTTGATTAGGTTCAATCATTTCACAACCATCTATTCCACTGTCTTCTGTCGTACTGATGTCGCCAGTATTGTCATCCACTTGTTCACTGCAAGAAATCATTGCGGTAGCGCAAATAAATGTTAGTATAAAAAAAAGATTTTTCATTTGTATGTATTCATTAGATAATTCATAAAGCTAAGAAAATTTATTTAGACCGTAGATTCATTTAGATGAACAGTCTAATTATCAAGCTTACCTTTATCTGAGAGCAGAATCGCCACCTTTTTAGTGGATTCAAATTGACCTAATAAAATAACTAAAATGACAGTGATTATAACACTTAAAACCATGCCGGTAATGCCCCAAATTGTTCCCCAAAAACTTAAGGCCAATATCACAACCAAAGAACTAACATTAAGTGAATTACCCATTATTTTTGGTTCAATAATATTACCAATCACCAATTGAATGGTACCAACAGCGCCTAGGATAACAACTGCCCATGTTGGGTCAGGAAATTGTAAGAGTGCCATTGCTGCAGGAAATAAAGTGCCAATTAAAGAACCAACAGTTGGAATATAGTTCAATAAGAAAATGATAAATGCCCAAAAAATTGGTGCATCCAAACCAACAGCTATAAACACAATATAACTCAAGCCGCCGGTGATTAAACTAACCAAGGTTTTTAATGTAATGTACTTGCTTATAGAGTCATCAATTCGATTGAGTGTGTCTTTAATTTCTTTTTGTCTTTCTTTTGAACCAGAAATGGACATTATTTTTGAACCAAAAGCAGACTCTTCTAGCAGCAAGAACAAAAGGTATAGCGCAATCATGAATACATTACCTAAAAAGGAGGATAGAGAATTGAAAAGCTCTTCTAAAATTGCTTCAATATCAATAATTCCCACATTGTTATCCCACATGGTTTGAATATTGAAACCAAATTGGTCGAAGATTTGCTTATTAAAAAGTAAAAGATTGTCTTTATAATTTTTCATATTATCAACATCACGCAGTTCGGCAATATTGTTTGTTAGCAAATGAACTATGCCGCCTAAAACAGCATAAAGGAAGCCTACAGCCAATAGATTAAGTAACCAGCGTGGCATTCGATCTCCAATAAAAGGGGCGCGTTGTATCGTTTTGCGAATATCCTTGACCAAAAACCAGATTAAGCAAGCCAAAACCAAGGGGATAAATAAATCTTTGCCAATGACTAGAATAAAAACAATACTAATTAAGAGAATAGTTAGATATGTCGTTCGGCTTAAACTCATAATTAATCGTATTTAGATAAAATAGTTAATGCAAGTGCAATTTTATGGAAATCTACATCCCCATTTAATTGATCATAAATTGGACGGAGTTGGTTGGTATATCTTTGTTTTATGCGCGCTTCACGCACTTGATTCACTTCAAATTCAGTGACATAACGATTTAAATCAATAGGGTGATCCTCTTCATAAAGTTTACATAAGTGGCCGTAAACAGTAGTGGGGCTTAGGTTTCTTTCTTTAGCAATTTCTTCAACGCTTAATCCGCCTTGATATAAGACCAAAGTTTCTTCCAAGGTAGATCCTTTACTTGATTTGGGTTTTGTTTTATTCTGCTCAATAATTTTGAGAATCATTTCTCCAAAACGTTCCAGTTTAACCTTGCCCATTCCTTGGATTTCAAGCAATTCAATGTCATTTTTAGGTTTTATCGCTGCAATATCATTTAGAGTGGCGTCATGGAATATTACATAAGCTGGAACTTTATTCTGTTGTGCAATTTCTTTACGATAAGCCTTTAATGCTTCAAATAGCGTATTGTCTGGACTGCCAGAAGCCTTTTTATTTGCCTTTTTAACTTTTTCTGTTTTTTTAGCAATTATAGGTCTCGAAAGTTGCAAAGGTTTGTCTGATCTTAAAATTTCATCACCCGCAGGTGTGACTTTTAACTTTAAATAATCATCATAAGCAATTTCAATTAAGCCTAGGTTGATGAGTTGATTGAGATAGTGCTGCCAATCTGCAAAACTATTCGCTTTACCAACACCGTAGGTTTTTAATTCATGAAAATTTCGATCAAATAAATCCATGGTTTTTGCGCCCCTCAAAATATTAATGAGCATGTTTGTACCTACTTGCTGCTTGCTACGCATAATGCCTGATAATGCCATTTGTGCAATGGTTTTACCGTCAATAAATTCTGGCGGATTTTTACAAACATCACAATTGTTGCAAGGTTCATCATTAAATTCACCAAAATAGGAGAGGAGTATGTTTCTTCGGCAAGAGGTTGCTTCAGCATAGTTTAAAATACGCCTAATTTTTTCTTGATAGGTTTCTTTAAATTCAGATTCTTTTACAAAATCATTTAATAAAACAACGTCTCGGTAATTATAATATAAAACCGTGTCGCTCGGCATTCCATCTCTACCAGCACGTCCAATTTCTTGATAATATCCCTCAATGTTTTTGGGCATATTATTATGAATTACCCACCGTACATTGGATTTGTCAATTCCCATTCCAAAGGCAATCGTAGCACAAATGATTGTATATTGATCATTGATAAAACCGTCTTGCACAGCTTCACGATTGCTACTATCCATACCTGCGTGATAATGCCGCGCATTAAAACCATTGGAATTTAAAAAGGAGCTCCATTTCTCGGTTTCTTTACGTGAAAGGCAATAGATTATTCCAGCCTCATCAGGACGGGAATTTAAAAATTCAATGATTTCCTTTTCTTTTTGCTTCTTTGGTACTTGTGAGCGCACCGCCAAACTTAAGTTCTCTCTATTAAACGAGGAAAGAAACAATTGCGGTTCGATCATATCTAACTGCGTAGAAATATCTTTCCGCGTAATTTTATCGGCTGTGGCAGTTAATGCCATAAAAGGCACGTTATTATAGTGCTTTCGTAAATTTTTTATTTGACCATATTCTGGTCTAAAGTCATGTCCCCACATTGAAACACAGTGAGCCTCATCAACTGCTATCATTGAAACTGGAATACTTTTCAACCAACTGTCAAAAGCATGTACTAGGGTTTCTGGTGATAGGTATAGTAGCTTGATTTTATTCTCTAAACAATCATCAATAATAATTCGCTTATCAAAATCAGACTGAGAGCTATTAAAATAAGCAGCCTTCACGCCATTCGCTTTTAAAGCCTCGACTTGATCGCGCATTAAGGAAATGAGTGGTGAAATAACAAGTGTGACGTTTTTGAAAATGAGCGCAGGTATTTGAAAACAGACAGATTTACCTCCACCTGTAGGCATAATAACTACTGAATCTTGCCCACTAAGGGTATGCTCAATAACTTCTAGTTGGTTCGGTCTGAATTCATCATATCCGTATATTTCTTTCAGTATTTGTTTTGGTGCTTGCACGTAAAACAAAGTTAAAAGAAAAGCGGTAAGTCAAACTTACCGCTTCATTGAATTCTTATAAAATTTAGTTGCTATTGTGCCCAGACTTTTTGAATCTTGCTATTTTTCGTATCACTTACATGCAGTAAATAATAGCCTGAAGCATTTCCACTCAAATCAATTATAAACTGAGTTTGGCTGGAAGTAGGAGAAACTATTTGTTGGTAAACTAATTTACCCATGGCATCATGAACCTCAATTGTGAATGGTTCTGAACTTCCTAGGAGGTTATAGTTATAAATATTTCCTTCTTTTGAAATCAATTCAAATCCGAAAGGGAAGTTTTCTACAATCCCTTCAAAGTTGTCAATTTCAATATAGTCTACCTTTGTTTCAGTTCCTGAACCAAAGTCGTTAGAAGCAGTTAATTGAATCGTATATTCTCCAATATCATTAAAAGTAACTTCAGGATTTTGACTTGTTGATGAAGTTCCGCCCGCATATATCCAACCCGAACCTGGACTAATTGACCATGTCCAAGCATCAGGATCTTCAGTTGATAAATCAGTAAATGAAATTGTAGTTGTAGGTGGTGCTAAGACAATGTCTGCTGTAAAATCAACTTCAGGACCTTCGCCAGTTTCACCTGCAATTATGTTGACCATATAATCTTCCGTTTCACCGTAAGTCATATCTGAACAAGGATCTCCTACGTTACCAGCATTGTCGCTTGCTTTGGCTCTTAGTAAATGCTCGCCAAGCGGAGCATCAGCAGGAACATCAATTGAAGTTGTTGCGCCTAAATCAAAAGCAAAGGCAGAAACTACTTTTTCAGACTCTTCAAAGAAGTTATTGTCATTATAATCAATCCATACTGAACAGAATTGTGGATCCCATTCAGACGCCACAGTTAAATCATGGGAAGCATCACGAGCTAAGTCTGTCATTAATCCTGTATAATCAGCATAACCGTCGTCAGAACATCCTGTTGAATTATCTATTGTACCTAATTCAAATTCGCGGAAACCATCTCCAAATGAGCAATTGGCTTCTGGAGCACAAGTGAAATGTTCTATTTCAGAATACGTCGTATCATTGAATAAATCACCATCACCAACTAATTCCGTATAAGCCCAAACATCATATGTGCCTAAAGTAGAAAAGTCTGCAGTTGTTGTAAACGTATAAGTCATAGTTGCTCCTGCAGCTAAAGGACCAGGAACTGTTTCTGTTACTGGAGTTTCAGCATTGACTTGAAACGTAATAGGAAAGTCAGATTGAGAAGCAGTTCCAAAATTTTCAATTACTACTTCAATATTTTCGTCACCCAAACCTGTACCAGAAACTGGTGCATTAATAGTTGTTGCTCCAATATCATTGGTGAAATAATGGAATACCTCAGTATTTAAGGTATCGTTATCCAGATTTTCATCTGCTACTAAAGCCGTCCACAATTTCATTGTATAAACTCCTTCTGCACTCATGTCCGCCGTTGCAGTAAATGCATATGTGTCTGTTGCTCCAGAAGCAATTGGTCCAGCCGAATAGGTTTCAGTAATAATTGCACCGCCATTAATTTGATAGCTTACTGGAAAATCATCTTGTGGATTTTCACCAAAGTTGGTAATTGTGATGTCTATTGTTTCTGTTGCAGTCAAGACACCATCTGTAGGTGAATTAAGTGCTGTAACGCCAATGTCATCATCAAAATCACTCGCCAGTTTAAAGGAGAAAACTCTTGTTTTACGTCCTCCATCTAAATATTCACCTGTATACCAGAATGTAGCATCATCATTAGGGTCAACCGACATATGTGCGTAATCACCAAAACGATTAATTCCTGTTTGTGAGCTTGTACCATTAACTGCTGTAATCTCATCAATTGTCATTTCGCCTAAAGCATCTGCGGCATATCGACCTGTATAACGAAGAGATGGATAAATGTCTGATCCAGAAATAGCAAATGCTAATCCTATGTTACCTTGAAAATCCATTGAGATACTTCCCATAAATCTGCTTTGATCGTCAGGTGCATAAGTACTCTGCTGGTGGATTCCCCATGTACCACTGGTCTCTCTTAGTTCATACCATCTAATTCCTGCGTGATTCGTAGCATCCACATCTACTGTATGGTTTAGCATTACGGTATTGTATCCGCCCCATTCGGTATATTGTGCGCGGTACATAAAAGCACCCGGCACGCAATCTAATCTAGAAGCAGTTCCAGGTTGCTCAATGTCATTCCACGAAACGTTAAATTGCGAATCGAATGGATCAGTTAATACCGTTTGTATTAAATCAATGTCAGAATCGTCTGGAGCATCCCAATCAACAGTAACTTCCCAAATTTTAATGGCGTCATCAGGAATTCCTGTCCATGCGTCATCTTGAAAGTAGAATAGGTTCAATTTTTTTTCAGCTGGAGGCATATCAAAATCTGCGTGTGCAGGTAATACACTTCTGAAACCACCGGTTTCTGTTCCTGCACCAGTTACCAATGAAGGAATATTCATAGCGATCATTGATGCTGAGACGTCACCGACTAGCATTTTTTCACGTTCAAAAATAAAACAATCTGCACCGCCTGTATTGGATGTAACATAATAACCGTCATGCCATAAGCCATATTTAGGATAATCTGGAAAAGATCCTAAGTTGAAAGTGTATAAATAATACGTTCCTAAAGGATCAGGTGAAGTTGATATAGCAACCGCCAATTGGTTCCCTGTTCCAAATCCACTTAATAACCATCTATCCTCGAATCGATCATACATTACGATAGGATCTCCTGCATCCGATCCAATGATTGATGCTAAAGAATTTGGGCCTAATAATACAGTTCCTTCTTTGTCATATATGATATATTCTGAATTGATCATTTGAATGTAATGATTGGGGCCTGCTGCTCCAGAAGGATCTGGTGGATAAGCTCCATTGTCATTTCCCTCCCAGTTTTGAATTGGATCTTTACCACTTAAATCTCCCTTTTTATCCTGCCAAACTGGATCAGGACCATGCGGGTGGGCATCTAAATTGGTATATTTTTGTCTTCGAAATTTATTTTTAACCTCATGTTCCTTTTCTTCGCCAGCATAAGCAGGAACGTAAGCAATGTCCTTTAAAGCTGGTGTGATGATCATGGAGACACATTGTTCTGTAAATAGAAATGCTGAGCTTGTGTCAACTACTTCTGAATCAGATTGGCCAAAAGCGGAGATAGAGGAAACCGCCAGTAATGCCAAACCGTTGCGTAAATTTATTTTCATGGAATTCTAGATTTTGTTTAAATTTAATCAAAATCTATTTGCAATGTTTTAAAAAAAAAGGTTTCGCTTGATATCCTAAATTGTATTTCATGTTCAAAGGATAATGCTCAATTGGCAATGTTCAATGACCAATGAGCGATCTTCTATGACAAAACAAATTTTAGTATACAACGTTAGACGCCAAGCTACTAAGTTTATTTGCAACAATATTCAATGATTAATGGTCAAAAATCAATTCGGAACGCACAAGTTTATTCGTAAATACATACAAATTCGAATGGGACTTATTACGGCTAATTTACGGACGTTTAATTCCTTCTCCAATAATACGGAGTAAAGAGTAGTGCAACTGTAAATAGTTCAAGTCTACCAAAGAGCATTAAAAACGATAGCAGCCATTTACCTGCAGGGCTAATACTTGAGAAAGTATGTGAGGGTCCAATATCAGAAATCCCAGGGCCAACATTACCTAAGGATGTTGCCACTGAAGAGATAGCGACTTCAAAATTGGCTCCTAGGGCAGTCATAATTACAGAGCCTAGTACAAATACAAATAAATAGAGAAAAATAAAGGCTAGAAGGTTGTAGATAATGTGACTAGGGACGGTTTTTTTATTTAAGTATACTGGAATTACTGCACTTGGATGCAATCGTTTTTTAAATTCTAAAAATCCATTCTTCATTAGCACGACAATGCGCACAATTTTAATTCCGCCTGATGTTGATCCAGCAGATGCGCCAGAAAACAACAGTAAAAAGAAAATGAAAGTTGCTAGAGCTCCCCAAGTTGTGAAATCGGCAGAAGCATATCCTGTAGTTGTAATTGTACTTACAACTTGGAAAATTGTAATCCTTAAGGAGTGTAGCAGGCCATGTTCCGTATGCGACATAACAACAGGCGTCAAGACTAGCACAAGAAGTATTATGGCGCCGATATACCATTTAAACTCATCATTTTTCCAAAAGCGCGAAAACTTTCCTTTAAATCCAAAATAGAGAAGTGTAAAGTTTGTTCCGGCCAAAAACATGAAAATGACAATGACTGCTTCAATTAAGGGTGAGTTAAAAGCTGCAATACTATCTTGTTTGGTAGAGAAACCACCCGTAGAATTGGTTGTTAAGGCATGGTTGATAGCATCAAAAAAGTTCATGCCGCTAAACATTAAAATAACGGTTTGAATTATGGTTAGAAATAAATAGATCACCCATAAACGCTTGGCAGTTTCTTTAATTCTTGGATGAATTTTATCTTTAGTTGGACCAGGGGCTTCTGCGACAAAAAGTTCCATTCCACCAATACCTAATAATGGCAAAATAGCTATCGTTAATACGATAATCCCCATTCCGCCAATCCACTGTGTCATGCTCCGCCAGAACAGAATGCCATGTGGTAATTCTTCAATATTATCTAAAACAGTGGCACCTGTGGTTGATAGCCCAGACATGGTTTCAAAAAATGCTCCAGAGATTGTAGGGATACTGCCACTTAATAGATAGGGCAATGTTCCAAATATTGCCATGGAAACCCAACCTGCAGTCACAATTAAGTAACCATCTCGCTTTTTAATTTCAGCATCTTTACTTTGTCGCGTTAAAAACTTAAGTGTCCCACCAAATAAAAGCGTAATACCCGAACTTAATAGTATAGGATTGAAATCATTTTCGCCATAATAAATAGAAAATACGAGTGGTGGAAGCATCAAGATGCCCATAATGAGCAATAAACTCCCGATTACATTTAAGGTAACGCTAAAATTGATAAGTGGTTTCGCCATCTATTGGAAATACTTTTCAATCAAATGAATGGACTCTGTTAAAGAAAAGACAACCGCTTTATCGCCTGCTTTCAATTGAAATGAACCGAATGGAATAAAACCAACATCATCTCGTATGACACCAGAAATATTGGACGTTCTCGGGAATTGTAATCGATTAATCGGTTTTTTGGTCACTTTTGAGCCTGGCTTAACGATAAATTCAATAATCTCGGCATCAACTCCATGTAGATTAGCTATGGCAGATACATTTCCTTTTCGAACATATTTGAAAATATTAGCCGCAGCAATAATTTTTTTATTGATTAAGGTGTCAATTCCAATGTTTTGTGATAAATGAATATAGTCAATGTTTTCAACCCTTGCAATGGTCTTTTTAACATTGTGGTTTGTTGCGACTAGGGATGACATAATATTCGATTCCGAATCACCTGTAACTGCTATAAAAGCGTCCATATCTGCTAAACCTTCAGATTCTAAAGCGGCGACATTTCTACCGTCAATATTTAAGACTAAAGTTTCTTTTAATTGGGCGGCTAATTCCTCACAACGTTCGCGATTTTTCTCTACCAAAGTCACATTATAATTCTGTTGAAGCATCTTGGCCGTTTCGTAACCAATGCTACTACCTCCCAAAATCATAATGTTTTTAATTTCAAAACATTCTTGACCACAAAAATTGATGATTTTGTCAATCGAGTCGGGGTTTGAAATAAAATAGATAATATCATGCGATCGAATGACCGTTTGAGAATTTACAATAATCGTTTCATCCTTGCGGTGAAGTGCAATGGGTTTAAATGATAAATCAGGATTCAAATAAGCACTTTCTTGAATGGAAAAATCCACCAATTCCGATTTTTCATCAATCGAAATGCCAAAAACGCTCAATTTACCTCCTTCAAATTCATGATCGTCTGTAAACACAGATCGTTGAATGAGTCGTTCAATCTCTTCAGACGCCAATTGAACTGGTGCAATTAGTTCATCAATACCTAAAGAATGCAAAAGCGTCGCACTCTGAGGTTCTTTTAATTCCAAATTATTGATTCTTGCAATGGTTCTTTTCGCTCCAAATTTCTTGGCTAGGATAGAAACCAGCAAGTTTGTTTCTTCAGATGATGTTACGGCAATCAGTAAATCGCAGGAATCTACTTTCGCTTCCTTCAATACAGAAATGGATTTAGCGTCACCGTGGATTGTAAAAATATCTAGATTCGATTGAATATGATTAAGCCGATCTTGGCTTTTATCAATCAAATAAATGTCTTGGTGCTCACTGGCCATCATTTTTGCCAAATGAAACCCGACTGCTCCCGCACCTGTAATGATAATTTTCATTTTATAACATCAAAATAGGGTGCAAATATAGGGAATGAATGTGCTATTTGTTAAAAAGGTGTTTGATATTTTTAAATGGGGGATTATGGAAGGGTTGGGAAGTAGTCGATTGAAGTGTTTTTTTGACTTCTTAAACAAATCTACCTGCTCTGTACTCCAAAAGAATAATAAACAAATGACTTGAATAACAAGTCACTTGTTTTGTATAATGCTACAGTTTTGATCTTAGATTTTAGGAAGATTAGCTTTGCTCAAGATTAACTTGTAAATATTTCCTCGTGAACCTTTGATTTTTCCATTTAAACCTTTTTTTCCACTTACATTTCTTTTCCCAGTTTTACCCGATTTTCTGCCGCTGCTAGAACAGCATGACGCCGCGCTACCAATTTTCCCGCCTTTTCCTCTGCCACCGGATTTGCCTTCAGCGCCGCCATTTCCGGGAAGTCCTCCATCATTCTTTATATTAGCATATGAAAGCTTCTTTTCAATAGCATCTTTGGCTCCTACTAAAAAGACATTTCCACCGTCTCCACCGTTTCCACCAGTTCCTCCTTTTCCACCTTTACCTGCTTGTCCACCGTCCCCGCCATTTCCTGGGCCTCTTTTGCAGGTGGCCATTGGTCCGTTTTTGGCACTTTTACCTTTTCGTGCTTTTCCTCCATTGCCACCAGGTCCGCCTTTTCCACCTTGACCACCATTGATTCCAGAAAAATCTACTATAAAATTTACTTTAGTTGGGGATTTGAAGTCAGCTTCCACCTTATCAACAATAATATATAAATCTGGGATTTCTGTACCTTCTTTACCAGTACCTCCAATTTTACCTGTGCCACCTTTATTTCCGTCGTCTCCACTATGACTGCCATTACTCCCTTTTTTTCCTCTGCGTCCAGGAACTCCAGCAAGCTGAACAAGGCTACTTTCACCTCGTTTGATGAACACCTTTTTTGCTGGTGTATTAACTTTTAATGTTTTCGCCCTGATGTAAACCGCATCAAAATTTAGGTTGGTAAAAATTAACTGACCTCCATCTTGAAACACCAAATCCTCACATTTAATTACTTGCGTGTCAATCTTATATTTGTCGCTGATAGATATTATATCGCTGCTTGGAGCCTTATTAATTAGGGCGACAATTGCAGGATCCAATTTTTCTTCTTCAATTAATGTGTATGTACTTTTCATAGCTAATTTTATTTTTTAATTATTTATAAGTTAGGCACTAAAGGTGATCGTTAATGATTATAATTTTGTTCCAAAAGAATGTAGGTATTTATCAAAGTTAAAAATAGATCATTATCGCACTCATAGGAATAGGGAAGAGTGTGATAACAATATGATCCTAATATAGTTAATTATCTTTAATTAGGAATTAGCAAAGGTTAAAATGGATACTTTGATGACGTCTTTTGGTTTTTCAATTACAAGTCCTATTGACAGAAAACTCTTTTATTTTGTCTTTATTTCTGCTTAAAATCAACCTGGTGTACAATGCTGAATCATATCGACGTTGTAAGTTTCTAAGACTGCAATTGTTTTTAAAGGATTCAATTTCGTAGAACTTTAGTTCATTCTCGTGATCCCTTCGCATTAGTTTTAAATAATGCGACCAACCTATATTAAATTTGTCCTTTATCTATTTCTGAGAAAGTATTGCGGATTTTCGATTAGCCAAGCTCTAGTATAAAGTGTATAAAGCTATAATTTGATCACTTTTCCAAAAGTAACTCCTAAATCATGTGTCTGTTTAATTATATATGATCCTGTGGGTAATGAAGAAAGGTTTAATGTCAACTGCTGATCAAATACATTTTCTTTTATGACGCTTAGGCCATTTATTGTAAATATTTCTACTTGTCCGTTCCCAAAAGGTAGATTCAATTGAGCATAATCAATTACAGGGTTTGGCATAATAAGGATATCCTCATTCATGCCATGTGAAAGACTAAGATTACCTATAGAAGCCGTTGAATTTCTTGTGGCCGTCATTCCGTAGATTTCGAGGTCAATAAAATCTGCACAAATCAACTCTGATTCCATTGTTTCCGTATTAATTTTTAAAAGATCATTTCCGCTGGTAATGAGAAGTTCATTTGCACATTCCAATTCGAATGCCATGAGTCCCCATGATTCAAAAAATCCTGTATAGCCAAGATCAATAGACGCACTTGGGTTATCAATATTAACTTTTAACAAACGATTTGATGTAGTTGTAAAGTAAAGATCATTGCCGCAAAAGGCTAAATCTCCAGCGCCTTTATATTCATCAAATTCGCCAAGTTCTATAATTTCTCCAGTGCTAGTGTTATAGGTATGTAAAATGCTGGTAGTAGCAGAAGGGTCTTCTCTTCCGTCGAAATATAATTTACCATTATTGTAAGCAAGTGAACTAATACTAGGGATATACCAAAATTCAAGATATGAAGTGAAACCTGTTTCTATATTTATCTCAAGTAGGTCTCCACTGATTGAAACGCCATATAGAATATCGGTATCATAATCAAAAGTTATATCAATAATTGTCTCCAAAACATTATCCGTTGGTCCAACAAAAATAGGGGCACAATCCAGTTCTTCTTTGCTATACAAGTCACCTTCACTGTCAATAAAGTAAAAGGTGTCCTGTGCGTACAAGTCAAGTTGAAAACAACACACATAACTAATCAATAATATGTTGAAAATGAGTTTGAGATAATGCATGACTTGATAATTATCGGTTAACAGAATAATTTATCTTAAGTTAAGTTAAAAAAATGAGATATAGAATTCTCCTTTACTTCAATAAATAATTCATATCAATAAAAATAGTTCCTATCGGTGGTTCCCTGATCGAATACGAAAGGATATGATTCAATTAACACTAAACTATCAGTTTGATAAAATCCGCTTAGTTGCTTTTCTTTTGAGCATAAATAGAATTCGTGCGTACAACCATAAATAGTACTTCCTGTTACCTCTCTTAAAAGTGCAGTTTCAATTCGTTTTGAAGAACGCAATTCTCCATTTGCAAATAATTTGAGTTTACTGTTTTTAGTCACTTCGATTATATATTCCGTGTCATTTTCGAATCTTGAAGAATAATGTGGTGGATCATAATAGAGATCCCAAGTTATAATAGAATAATGTCATTTCCATTTTCCGATTAATGCTGGTTCCTTGGTCTCAATATCTATTTTGGAACAAGAACAAAGAATAGGCGGGATGATAAAGCTTAATATCCTTTCTTCATATTGCAAGAAATGAAATTCAACTAGCCCAAAACTCCCAAGCTATCCAATTCGGCAATAGATACAGTAGGGAAGCCAATTTCAGTTTCTAACTTATAGATCATAAAGTTACCCGCGATAATCGCTTTTTCTTTTGAGCTAAAGCCCGAATTACCTTGAGCAGCAGGGATATGTGGTTGATTTATGAACATAGCATCTCTATTCATAATGCGATAGCCCCAATCATTAGCGCCTTTTTCAAAAGGTTCAACGGTATAGATTGGAGAAGGTGCGGGGATATCAATTTCGATTGGGTTGTCAATTATCGTTTCAATTGAGTCAACTACAATATCCTCGTCGTCCATAGTTGAACCACAGGAAAATACGAAAAGTACAAAGAAGAGAAGGAGGAATGTTGCTTTCATTAGCGCACTGTGATTTGTTGAACGCTATAAGAACCTGTTTCACTTGTCACTGCTAAAAAGTAATTGCCAAAAGGTAAATCGCCAATCAGTTCAGCCGTTAATTGATTTTCTGATCTGCTAATTATACCAAAAGAGCAAGAAACGTCTGCGCCAGCGCTATTATAAACGTGAAAGCCACTAATTCCTGTATTTCCTTTACTTGAAATGGTGAACTTAGAGTTAATAGGATTTGGATAGATGCTTACTTCAATAGGGTTTTCTAATTCATTGATGGCTAAAACACGATCATATTCATAAAAGTCATCATGATAAGCGCCGTTATAACCCAAGCCGACAAAAATACGATTTTGAACAGCGATTGCAGTTGCTTGAACGCGT
Organism: Crocinitomix sp.; assembly: GCA_047623705.1. GTDB lineage: Bacteria > Bacteroidota > Bacteroidia > Flavobacteriales_D > Crocinitomicaceae > Crocinitomix. The sequence goes on along the minus strand of JBLHOW010000051.1, from coordinate 7,971 downwards.
GGTCCCCCCATATAATCAGCCCGTTGTGACCAAACATTACCAAAGTAATTATATTCCCAAACGTCATCTCTATATTCAAATTCATTGTCTTCACCTAACATGATAAAAGCAGAGGGGAAAACACCGCATCCAACAGCACCGATTCTAGGAGTGCCAGGAAAGTCCGCTTTTTGCGACCATTCATCAGTCAAAGGGTTGTATTCCCAAAAGTCGTCCATATAACCGCCGTCACTTCGTCCAGTACCAACATATCCTTTTCCGCCCATTGTAAAACCAACGGCTTCTTTTCTTTTGGAACCTTCAAAGTCATTCAATTCTTCCCAAGTATTAGATGTGGGGTCGTATTTATAAAAGTCATCTTTTAATCCGCCTGCATCTTGACCAGTTCCTACAAAACCTACATCATCAATTGAAAATGCAATTGCTCCTGTTCTTGCTGAGCCGGCAAAATCTGCCATTTGTGTCCAAGTCTCGGTTTCAGGATCGTAGCGCCACAAATCTTTTAAATTAGAAGATGGACCAGCGCCTAATCCAGTAAAACCATAACCAGCCGCGCCAAATGCAATTGCAGAAGAGCGTTCTAGCCCAGTACCACTTGCACCACCTAATTCCGTTTCTGCGTCCCAATCGTCTTGTTCTAGATCGTAAGAATACATTTTTCGTTTAAAATCGGTTAAATCCACACCCGTTAAAACAAAGCCTTCACCATTTAGGGTAAAGCTTGCACATGCGGCACGAGGAGGGCCATTTACTGAATCACGTTGAATCCAAACGTCTTGTCCATAACTTGTAAAGGTTATGGTTGCAGCCAATAACAATACTAATTTCATCTTAATGCAATTTTTTTAGTTCCTACAAACTGTTGATGTTGATCAAACAAAGCTAATTGATAATAACCGCCTGCTAATCCATTCCGTTCAATGGTGAACTGCGAAGTATTGAATTGATCTTTTTGAACAATCTGTCCTTGCATATTGATGATCCAATATTCACCTTGAATTAATTTTTCTGGTAAAATAATAGTTGCTTCTTGTCCCATTGGGTTAGGGAAGAGGTCAAATTCAATTGCCGCATCTTCTGTAATTGATAAAGGGCCTAAAGGAGTATATTCATATACGGTTTGTTTTTTGCCCGAAATTTCTTTTCCTAAACCTGCATAGCCTTTATCACCAATTGAAAAAGCTATGGCATTATTTCTTCCACCACCTGGAAACGAAGCTCTTAATGTCCAGGCTTCTGTATAATAATTGTATTCCCACAATTCATCTTTTAAACCACCGTCAGATCCAAATACAACAAAACCTTTATTTCCTATGGAAAAAGAACTTGCTCGTGCACGTTCTGTTCCTGGGAAATCACCTTTCTCTTCCCAAGTGTTTGTGGCTGGGTCATATTCATACATGTCTTTTCTATACACATCATGATCTGTTCCCATACCAACATAAGCCTTATTCTCAATTACAAAACTTATGAGTTGATAACGATCGCCACCTGGGAAAGGTGTCCGCTCTGTCCAAAAATCCGTTGCTGGGTTATATTCCCACAATTCAAAAATATAAGCATCTGATCCAATTTTACCACAGACTACATAGCCTTTTTCTAGTGCAACAAAAGAAGTTGCTTGATAGATTCCAGTATCGCCACCGCCTGGATAATCAGCAATGGATGCCCAAGAGTTACCTAAAGGGTCATACTCCCAAAAGTCGTTTAATTTTTCGCCTAAGGAGCCATCATCTAAGGTGAAGCCTGTGCCAATATAGCCTTTGCCGTCAACTGCAAATCCAACAGCATCCCTTCGTTCAGCTGCTGGCATAGATGCTTTTTGAGTCCATGTGTCTAAAGTAGGATCGTATTGCCAAAGATCATTATGTGTAATCTCGGCAGTATCTACTCCGCAACCAACGTAGCCAAATTCACCAATTGAAAAAGCAACTGCCTTTTCCCGTTTTAATCCATCAAAAGAGGCTTTTTTATCCCATGAGTTTTCCTCTTGGGACCATGCCGAAGAAATGAAAAATAAAAGGGAAGCCGCTAATACAACTTTTTGCATAAAATTTATTTTTAATCTGTGGTAGTTGCGATTTAATCTATTCCTATATATACTACACGTTTCACGGCGCCAATTGGTTGTTTAAATCACCAATTATATTTTTTAAGAATTAATTAAGCACTAAATATAACAAACTGGTTAATTGTTCGGAACAATTCATCTGTTAAATTGTTAACCATGTAATGTGATAAAGCACACATTGCTTCAAATTTTCAGCAATATATGCTTGTTTGATTAACGAATAATTATCTTTAACAAAAAAAAAAAAATGCGTACAAGAGATCTAGAACCCAAAATAATTTGGAATCATTTTGAAGATATTAATGCAGTTCCTCGTCCATCAAAGAAAGAAGAGCGCATTATACAATTCATGATTGATTTCGGCAATAAACTGGGCTTAGAAACTTTACGTGATGCAATAGGTAATGTCATTATTAAAAAGCCTGCCAGTAAAGGATTTGAGAATAAAAAAACGGTGATTTTACAAGCACATATTGACATGGTTCATCAAAAGAATACGGCTACCGTTTTTGATTTTAATCAAGAAGGAATTCGGTCGTTTATTGACGGTGAATGGGTGAAGGCAGAAGGGACTACTTTGGGTGCTGATAATGGAATGGGTGTTGCTGCGGCAATGTCGCTTTTATCAGCAACAGATCTTAACCACCCTGCTTTAGAAGCGCTTTTTACAATTGACGAGGAAACAGGGATGACGGGAGCGAAACAATTGGATGGCTCAAAATTGTCAGGTGAAATTTTATTGAATTTAGATACTGAAGATGATGACGAATTTTCTGTTGGTTGTGCCGGTGGTATTGATACTAATACAACCTATAATTATCAAGAAGAGGTTGTTCCATCAACTTATGCAGGATTTACTATTGACATTAAAGGCTTAAAAGGCGGGCATTCTGGAATGGACATTCATTTAGGAAGAGGAAATTCAAATTTATGGATGAACCGCGTAGTTTATCATTTATCAACGACGACAGATGTTAGAATTTGTGAATTAGAAGGCGGATCTTTGCGGAATGCTATTCCAAGAGAAAGTTTTGGAACCTTTGTTTGTCCTATAAGTCAGATGGATGAAGTGAGTAAGGCTCTTAACGAGATTTCAGCGATTATTTTGCATGAATTTTCAATACTTGAGCCAGCTGCTACAATTGATTTTGCATTAACAAATGAGAATCCGGCTAAAATGATCAGTTTGGATGATCAGAAAAAGGCAATTGCTACAATTTATACGACTCCGAATGGTGTTTGGGCCATGAGCGAAAAAATTGAAGGATTGGTTGAGACTTCATCTTCATTGGCCAAGGTTATCTTTAGAGACGGAGAATTCAAAACGAAGTCCTTACAGCGCAGCATGATAGAATCGGGTAAGAATGACATAGCGAATGCATTAAAATTGACTTACGAATTAATAGGTGCAGATGTTAAGCAAGCTGGAGATTATCCTGGTTGGGCACCAAATCCTGATTCGGCCATTTTGAAAATACTAAAAGCAAAATATATTCAATTATTTAATGATTCTCCAAAAATTGCAGCTTGTCATGCAGGTTTAGAATGTGGAATTCTAAGTAAACATTTACCCAATTGTGATATGATTTCTTTTGGGCCAACCATTCGTAACCCGCATTCTCCAGATGAAAAGGTGAATATCAAGTCTGTTCAAAAATTTTGGTCCTTTTTAGTAGAGGTATTAGCCGATATTCCAGCGAAAAATTAAGTTGTGCGGCTTGTTGGTTTAGTTTCGATTCTGGTTCTATTTGCAGCGAGTTGTAGTAATGAATATGAGTTGGAAGATCAATTTTGTGATTGTTATCGTGAACATGCCTTGATTGATAACCTGAATTTTGACTCATTGGTTCAGAGAATTGAACAACATTATATTGACGGAGCGATATTACAACCCAATGATGGCGGGTCTTATTATGAAAATGTTAAGATTCTAGCAAATAATGAATTCTTCTCATCTTCCTTAATTAATTATCAGGAAATTCAGACGGAAATAGTTTTACTTTCCCAAATTAGGGATAATTCAAATTGCGAACATCTAATGACAGCTTCAGAGGATAATTCAAGGATCTATAAACTGCAGAAACGTGCGTTGCATGCTCTGCTTAAAGGAACTTTGAATGAATCTGTTTGGCAAATTCATGCAGATGAACTCACCGCCCAAGATTATGATCATATCTTCTTTAAAGCGGATTATTTTATCGTTGATTATTCTGCTTTCATCAATGGGTTTTATGAAAATATGCTCTTACCATTGAAAGTTGACTTTCCCGAGAAAGCCCCTTTAGCAATTGATAAAAGAAACGTTTTAGATATTGTTGCTGATGGACAAAATGTCATTCAAGTCAATGGAGTGATTACAAGTATCGAAGATTTAAAATCTACCGTGCTCAATTTTTATCAGGCCAATATTGATTGGACGGATAATGATCCTGATATGCCAACTTATCAAGGCATTGATAAAGAAATGTGTCATTTTAAAATAGATTCATTGAAAGGAGAGTTAGCGGTGGATTCTTTAAACAAGTTTGCAAAATCTGATTTGAATAAATGGGAATCGAGATTGGAACTAACAACCTATATAAAAAATGAAGTTTATATGGAAATTAGTAATAACGCAGTTATTAATTTGACAAATAACGCGGGAACATCCTATGGGCTGTATATTGAAATCCAAAACATCTTAAAATCGGTTGTAAATGATTTGCGATCGGCCAAATGTGAAGAATTAGGATGGCCAGATTATTTTGAATTGCGCGAAAGTGATGCTGAGGATCATAAATATATTAAAATGCTTTGTATTTTAGTTCCAGAAAGAATCGTGGAATCGAAAATTGATCGTTAAAAATGAAAATGGTGCCGAGCAATGTGCTAATATTAATTCTGGTAAGCCTTGTAATCACTGCCTGCAATCCTGGTAATTTAACACACGAACGCTATATTCAAAACAATACCTCTGAAGATACAATAATCGTCATTAATCCTGATTTTGATGATGCAAAAGACACGATTTTACCAGGTGATATCGCCTTAATTTATTCATTTGAAATTTTAGATACAAAACAAGAATTTGAGCCTTGTGCTTGGATTGGAGATACCTTAATTGTAAAAACCACTCAAAATGAGCATTTAACGCGTTCCGTAAAAGCTGAGGATTTTTGGACCTATACCATTCAAGGTGAAAGTGAACGAATTCAACGTTGCACTTTTGTTGTAATTACAGCCGATTTTGAATGAAGCGAATCTTTCTCATAACGTTCTTATTCTTTTCCTTAATTGGCAAATCTCAATTCACTTTTGGGATAAAAATTGGCGGTTTGGCTTTCCATCAGCAAAAAGTCAGTCCAAATTATTATAGTTGGAGTATTGATAAAAAAGGACATTGGGTGGGTTATTTAGGTGTTTCTTTCACGGCAGGGTATCAATTTAATCCTTATTTGGGTATTAAAGTCATTCAAACAATTATGCCTTATGATTGCGCGGGTAAATTTTCTGGAATTACGCATGTCGGTATAGATTTGCATGATCGAATCGCTGGTTTTAAGAACGAAAAACACCGCTTAAGTGCTTCATTTGGCCCCATGCTTTATTATCGGAAAAATTGGAATAAAGTGCCGAACTACTATGTAGATGAAAATTTTATGAAAAAAGGCGGAAATGAAAATTGGGAACGCAAGTTTATTTGGTACGGCGGTCAAATTCAATATGATTTCTATTTCAAAGAAAATCAGGCGATTTCCACTAATTTTTTACCCGGATTTCCCTATATCTATACATTTATGACGGGTATTCAAACCACTTTGGAATAGGCTTTTGTAAATGCGCCGTATTGAAGTTTATCGAAATGAGCAATTCCCGGGTAAACGTAATGCAGAAATCACACTTTATAGACAAACCCTACTTGATTGTAAAGGATTTTCCAAGCGGCCCTATCTCAATTTCATCATGATCAACTAACCACCTCAAATTTTCAAGAATCGTTTCACGCGGATGTTCCTTTAAAGCGGATATTAATTCAGCGATCATTATTTTTTCGTTATCATCCATTAAATCAACAGCTGTTGATTTAATGACCTTTCGCATGTTTTTGGTTTCGGTCACATTATTTAAACAGCTGCTGCAATTTCCACATGGCGCTGTATCCGTTTCTCCAAAATACTGCAGTAACAATTCACTTTTGCAAGAGTCTGCCATTAAAAAATGGATCACTGATTCTAATTTTTTAACAGCTATTTTTTTGCGATCAAAATAGAATTTTGGTGAAATAGAAAGGTTGTTATCAGCTAAGCGTTCAGTAATATATGTGATGGATGGAAGATCAGTTTTCGGAATGTAATCTACCAACTCACGTTGCGCCATATAGTTGAGCTTTGCATGAATTTGTGTAAGGGTTAAACCCGTTTTACTTGATATTTTATAATCATTGAGGCGGACATAATTGTCAAATACACCCATTTCGGTTCTTAAAATAAATTGGATGAGTTTATTGAGCGCTTCATCTTTTACTTGATAATGGTAAAGTTCTTTATTATTGGCCAATATTTTAAGTTGGCTTGGTTGTTTATAATTGTCACTAAGTTTAATGAATTCGCACAATTCTAAAAACTTTAAAGCATTATAAACCACCAAAATCCCAAAGTTATATTTATCAGCAAAATGACCTAAATCAATGGGGTAGCGTTCTTCTTTACCTGAGCCGATAGCCAATTGTAAATGATTACCAAGCGCGTTATAAATGCGTTTAATGGTTTCAATTGGCGGATATTTGAGCGCTATCCCTTCCTTTAGCTTTTGAATATCTTCAGTTTCATAAAACAAGTGAGCAACGGCAGGTGCGCCATCTCTGCCCGCACGCCCAGCTTCTTGAAAATAGGCCTCTAAGCTTGCTGGAATATCGTGATGCAAAACAAAACGCACATCCGCTTTATCGATTCCCATACCAAAGGCATTAGTGGCTACCATAATTTTGGTTTCACCTTTTGTCCAACTTTGCTGTTTTTTACGGCGTTCTTCAAAATCTAAGCCCGCATGATAATAATCAACAGATAAATTGAGCTCATTTAATTTTATAAATAATTCCTTTACCTTTCTTCGGGTCGCACAATATATTATGCCTGTTCCTTCATGTGATTTTAAAAAGGTTTGAATTCGGTTGAATTTATTATTGGTGCTATGTGTGTTATAAATTAGATTTTTGCGTTCAAATGATTTTTGGATCGCATTAAAATCCTTAAAAAGCAATTTTTCTTGAATGTCTTCAACAACGTCTGACGTTGCAGTAGCTGTTAAGGCCATGATAGGGGTGGAGGGTTGCAGTTTGCGAATCTCCGCAATTGCTAAATAACTTGGTCTAAAATCATACCCCCACTGAGAAATGCAATGTGCCTCATCAACGGCAATTAAATTTACTTTCATTTTCGCGAATCGCACTTGAAATAAATACGTTTTTAGTCGCTCGGGAGAAACATATAAAAATTTAGTATGTCCATAAATGGCATTGTCGAGTGCTATATCAATTTGCTTTTTAGACATGCTTGAGTTGATGGCCACGGCATGGATACCTCTCGACTTTAAATTCGTTATTTGGTCTTCCATTAGTGCTATCAGAGGCGAAATAACTAAGCAAAGACCATCCATCATCATTCCTGGAACTTGATAACATAAAGACTTTCCGCCGCCTGTTGGGAGCAGTGCTAAACAGTCATTTCCGCTCATTGCGGCATTTATAATCTCCTCCTGTTTTGATCTGAAAGCGTCAAAATGCCAATACTTTTTTAATATTTCGTGTGGAGTTTGCAATGCGGTTGAAAGTTTTGAATGTTATGCCCGTCTTAATAATAGCGTAAAGGCGAAAATAGATAAAGTAATTTGCTTAGAATAGAAAACGTGTTTTAAATCTTGAT
>JBLHOW010000050.1:0-47341 GCA_047623705.1 Crocinitomix sp. | reverse complement strand
AGACAGTTCACCGTATCTGATTGTGTCCAATAATTAAAAGTTCTATTAGCAATGGCTCCAACAATCTTAGAATTTTCGCCCCACTCTCCTTTTCTTAAATGAAATACTTCAACGGATTTGTTTTTTTGTACCATTGGTGCTTGTGCACTCCAATTCTCAGCATCTAAAGGAATACCTTCCATTAATTCGCGAACTGGGCGCAAACACCTCCAAACATCAAATTCATTTAAATGCGAATCCCAAGTCATGGCAGCAGAAGCAGTTCCAGTAAACGGGGTTAAGGAAGCCCTACGAATGTAACCGGTATTCGCATCACATCTATACGTTCCAGCATTGGTTCCAAACTCGCTATTCATTATTGGTTTGTCTAAATAGTTATTTTCATTTTTCTCATCACGATAAAAACCACTGACCTTATTGTAGGTTTTCTCTGCTTTTTCAACGGATAAATAATAACTATTATAAGAGGCAATATCAACATGTTCCGAATAATAAGTATAATCTCCATTCCCAAAATCTGGTGTACCCGTATAATTAATTGCAATAGGATGCTGGATATGTCCTAAATCTTCTTTTATGTATCGACACATTTCAATTTGCCAAGCCATCAAGTCATCTATAATCTCTTCTGGATTATCAACGTAAGGCTCATCTGCAATATGGGCTGTATCCGCAATGCGATAGCAACCTGTATTCCCATTTATGGTATTGTGGTCAATAATAGCCGTCTCTCCAAAGTTATTGGCTTCACTCAGCAATTCCATTACTCCAATGCTAGTTGAAAAGCCCCAGCGTGCTACCATGTATCGAATTCTTCTTTTATAAAATGATATTGCGATTGAATCACTTAAAAAGTCGACAGGATTAACCATGTCTAATTCATTTCGATAACAATAACCAGAATCATTATCCCACCAACAAGCTGCATCCTCTTTATAAACCGGACATAATGGATCTCCTTTCGCTGACCAATCCCAAAAAGTCATTGCATAACCGCTTGGCGCTTCAAAGGAATAATGCATGGCCATATTATAATGCATTTTTAAATCAAGTGCTTTGGCAGTATCCAAGAGGCAGTCAAACTCCCAAGCATTGCTCATTCTATTGCCGTAATAACCCAAATGTTCAAATTCAATTTCAGACTGCCACGGCGAAACGATATAGCGAAAATAATTTGCGCCATTATCGCTTAACTCTCTCATACGCTTATAAAATTCGTCATAGAGCTTTGGTGGCGCCACTTTATTTCCCCACTCAATTGTCAATGATTTTTTATTGGGCCCTGTTAAATTTTGACCAACGGGAAAAAATGGTTCATCTCCTACTTTTAAATAACGTTTATTCTCCCCGACATTTACAAATCCTTTATTGTCAGATGTGATACAATTGAATATAAATTCACTATTAACTAAGGTGTCTTTTTGGTTGAGAACTGCAGTAACCTTGCATTTATAATTCCCAACGATTGGCGGTGCGTATCGAATGCGGAAGTTATGAGTGGTTTCTATTGGACGCCAATCATCCTGTTCTCGTGCATAATCAATATAATAAAACCCGTTCATTCGTATGGGACCAAACCATTGCTTCCCCAATTGATAATAGAACTCGGCATAAACGTCAATTGCTTCTGGATTGAATGGGTTTAGTGCATATTCTCGCGATCGGTTTTGTAAGAAGCGATTGTTAATTTCATCAGGCAATTGTACGCCAATCTCTAATTTTTCATACCGACCAACTTGACCTGGGCTTTCTTGCGGGGAATACCATGCCATATTAAAGTCATCACTCTCTTTTTGTGGGATTTCAATTAATTTTTGCAAACTATCAAATTCGGGATAAACAAATTGACCATTACTAATTGTGTAAACTTGCGGCTGATTTGAAACGGAATTTGATTGCGCTAGTCCTGTATTTAACAGACCTATAAATAGTGTAATTATGAGGAGCCAGAATCCTTTCATGCTAGTTTTTGTATTTAATAGTGTTTAGTCGGAAATATTTCAAAATTAAATCCGGGCACTAACGATCGGTCTTCAAAAGCCTCACTTTCTCTTCTTTTTGTGAAAATTCGTCTATTTCAGATCAGACACTAAATATAAGGGATTATAAGAAACGCGATAAAGAATTACACAGATGCCTTAATAATATCGGCTTCTCCTTCAAATGTATGTAACTCAAATTTTTCACCGTCAAATACCCCATAGGTAAAATATTGAATCCAATCGCCGATATTAACATAGGACGAATCGTTTTCAAAATCGAACACAATTGGCAAGTGTCGGTGTCCGAAAATAAAGTAATCGTAATGTTTTGTAGCTAACTTTTTTTTACAAAATTGAATCAACATTTCCTTTTCTTCTCCATGAAAAACGGCATCAGTTGTACCAGTAGCCGCCCTACTTTTTCTTGAAGATAAATTAGCCAATCCAATTCCGAAATTAGGATGCAAGCGTGCAAATAGCCATTGGCAAGCTCTGTTTCGAAATACTTTTTTAATGAATTTATATCCCCGATCTCCAGGCCCCAATCCGTCGCCATGACCAATAAAGAAAGATTTGCCTCCGTATTGCTTTTCAATCTCCGTTCTAATAATTGTAACGCCCAATTCTTTTGGAATATAATCGAAGATCCACATGTCATGATTTCCTATAAACCAATAAATGGGAATTCCACTATCCGTGATTTCGGCGATTTTGCCCTGTAATCTTATAAATCCTTTTGGGATGGCGTGTTTATATTCGAACCAAAAATCAAAAACATCTCCTAATAGATAAATTTCCTCGGCTTGGTCTTTAATTTCGTCTAGCCAGCGAATGATTTTTTTTTCACGTACCAAACTCGATTCATAGTCTGGCGCTCCAAGATGGAAATCAGATGCAAAGAATATTTTTTTGTCCGCCATTAATGTCCAAAGATACGAGATAATTCGGCTTCGAGTTGAGCCCCTCTTAAATTCGTCTTGATTACTTTACCTTCTGCATCTATTAGGACTGTGAATGGAATACTATTCACAGCATAATCCTGCGCAGCTTTAGTTGCAAAACCATCTAATGAACATACGTGATAAGGCCAAACTAATCCATCCTTTTTAATGGCCGCAATCCATTTTGCTTTTGCTCCTTTTTTATCCAATGAAACACTGAAAACCTCAAAACCGTCTGCATTGTATTTATTATACGCTTTTACCACGTTCGGGTTTTCTCTACGACATGGTCCGCACCAAGATGCCCAAAAGTCGATCAAAACTACTTTACCTCTTAAGTCTGATAGTTTAATCATGGCGCCAGAAGTATCTGGCATTTCAATTTCTTGTGCCAATGTGCCTGGCTTAAAAAGCGACTCCTTAGCCGCGTTAACCGCAGCCAATTGTTTCATTTGCGCATCCTTTTGCCCAATATATCTACTCAAATTTTGAACGGTAGGCGCATCTCCAAAAGAATAATTCAACATGCTTACCACCTTCTTATATTCATCCCATTCTCGTTTTTGATCCAATGCATTTAAACTTGCAATTAAAGCTGGAGAACCTTGATTGGTATTAATAAAATTGTTCCGATAAGCGTAAAATTGTTGCGCCAAAGGAGAAAAATAGGCATTTACTTCTGCCTGCTTCGATTGATCAAGTTTTAAAACTCCTTTTAATGAATCTTCCACTGACTTAAAATTCTGATATTGAATCAAAAAACCGTTGAGTAAAACAGAATGATCTGAACCAATAACGTTGGTCATACGCAATAAATCCCTAGCATCTCCATAAACTGTTACTTTATCTTTTGGCGAGAGCACCAAATTGAGTAACTGCCCATTTTCTAGCCTTAAAAAGTAATAATCGCGTATGGCAATTGTCGTGTCCATCACAAATTTTCCCTCGGCCGTTGCTTGCGTCACAGCAATTGGGGATTTTAATCCGCCCAAATTTTTATTAACGAGTGAGATTTGTTGATTTTCTGCACCTACAATTTGTCCTTCAATATGAATTGAACCACCTGCCGGCACTAAATCTGTTTGACCAAAAGTGACTGTGGTCAACACAATAAATAAAAGTGATACTATATTCTTAATTCTCATTTAATTCGTATTTATCCTAAAATCTCTTGCAACTTTCGTTCCAATGCTGGGCCTCTTAAATCCGTGGCAATTATTTTCCCTTCAGTGTCTATTAAAAAAGTAGCAGGAATTGATTCTACGCCATAAAGTGCCGCTCCTGCAGATTGCCATCCTTTCAAGTCAGAGACGTGATTTGGCCAAATAAGGTTGTCCGCTTCAATTGCTGATAGCCAATTGTCTCTATTATCATCTAAAGACACACTAAACACTGTAAAACCTTTGTCTTTATACTGATTATAAACATTTACAACGTTTGGATTTTCTTTACGGCATGGAACACACCATGAAGCCCAAAAATCTAATAAGACAACTTGTCCGCGTAGGTCAGACAATTTAATTGTTTTACCGTTCATGTCTTCCATCACGATATCTGGCGCCAACTCTGGATGATACATTTGCTCTATTTGCGCCTCAACGCTTGAAATGTCATTACGGATTAAATTTGGATATTCTGAATAGGGATACTTATCTTCCATTTCATCTGCTACATCATAAAAATAAGCAAGGTCAAGTGTATCAAATTTTTTCAATCCAGTTGCGGGAAAAAGTTCACGTAACATTAACCAACTTGCTGGAGAACCTGGATGACCCGCAATATGCTCTACAGCATAATCGCGTTGGATAAATGAAATACTATCTAGTCGATCAAAATAACCTTGTAAGCTAACTGAATCCTCAGGATTCGTTGTGTTTATTTGCGTATATATGCTTTGTTCAACATCAATGAATTCTTCTAAAAATGTCATATATTCTCTAACATATTGGCTTTCTTCACTTCCAGAAATGGTATAATTTCTACCTATACCGGGGAACGTACCTTTTACCGTTGGATTCTTCGTCTCTTCATCTAAAATTAGAATAATCGGCATTTCTTGAGACCCAATAAATAGCACGTACTGTCTTAACTCTTTCGTAGTTGTATTTAATGTAAATTCATTATTTATAACGATAGCTGAATCTACAATGACGTCTTTTTTATCTTCAAAAACAATGAGCATTACTTGCTCTCCATCAGCACCTTCAATTTGACCTGTTATAGTATGCCCAGGTAATTCTAGTGGTAATTCTGCTTCAGTTTCAGTTTCTGAATCCCCATCTCCGCCACAAGCGGATAAAATAAGTGTTAATAAGAAAAATGGAATTAATAGTTTTTTCATTGTAGTAGTTTTCAAATGCTTGTTCTCGATACTATTATTAATAATCACTCGAACTGACGCTTTCGTCGTTGTTAATGTTTGTTTTTAAATCTAACGCCTCAAGTTGCCGTACCAAAATCACGCGAACTGACGCTTATATTATTATTCTTTATGCTTTTTTGTTTCATTAAAAAAGGAAAGTTGAAATTAATCAAACTTTATAGCAAAACTGGTTAACGCTAGGTTAATACAGTTAGCTCCTATGCCTTACTGAGTTGATTAATTAGTTTACTTGCCGATTTTGGATCAGCTTTTCCTTTACTTTTTTGCATGACTTTCCCCATTAAAAAGCCCATTAATTTTTGTTCACCAGATTTAAAACGTTCAAATTCATCTGGATTTTCGTCAAATACGGCTTTAATAATTTCAATAATTGCACCTTCATCCGAATCTTGAATCCAATCATTTTGTTCTGCGATTGCTAATGCGCTATCATTTTGCGTTAACATGGCTGGAAACACTTTTTGACTCGCCAAATTATTTGAAATTTTACCTGATTCAATTAACGCAATTAAACCAGCTATATTTTGAGCTGATATTGGAAATTCATCAATCCCAATGGCGTTGGTATTTAAATAGGACTTTACATCTCCCATTAACCAGTTAGCAGCAGCTTTATAATTTTTAGTATGTTCAATAATCGCTTCAAAAAATAAAGCAATCTCTTTTTGATCTGTTAACAATTGCGCATCATATTCAGATAAGCCTAATTCCTTCGTGTACTTTGCAAAAAGTGCTGCAGGCAGGGGTGGCATTTCCGCTCTTAACTTATCAATTTTCTCTTGTGTAATTTTAATCGGCTGCAAATCTGGCTCAGGGAAGAAACGGTAATCATTGGCAGCTTCTTTTGAACGCATGGCTGTTGTGGTGCCTTTTAAAGCATCAAAATTTCGCGTTTCTTGATAGAGTTTTTCCCCTTTTTCAATTGCAATAATATGTCGCGTAATTTCGTGCTCTATAGCGCGTTGTACGTTTCGCATTGAGTTCATATTCTTCACCTCTACACGGACTCCATATTTATCTGCTCCTTTTAGCATGACAGAAATATTGGCATCACAACGCAAACTCCCCTCTTCCATGTTCCCATCACAAATTTCTAAATAACGCACCAATTTTCTAACTTCCGTTACATAATTATATGCCTCTTGTGATGTTCTAATGTCTGGTTCAGAAACAACCTCTATCAAAGGAACTCCTGCTCTGTTTAAATCTATTAAAGTACTGAAAGGATCAATGTCGTGAATACTTTTCCCCGCATCCTCTTCCATGTGGATTCGCGTAACCTTAATGGCTTTATCGTTTCCATCAGCATCCTTTACCACAATTTCACCACCCGTACAAATTGGTGTTGTGTCTTGCGTAATTTGATACCCCTTTGGTAAATCGGGATAAAAGTAATTTTTACGTGCAAAATACTGTTCAGGTGCAATGTCACTTCCACAGGCTAATCCCATTTTAATGGCAAAGTCAATTGTTTTGCTATTCATGCGCGGCAATGTACCTGGGTGCCCCAAGGTAATTGGGCTTACGTTTGTATTTGGCACCGAACCGTATTCATTCTTATCGTTTGAATAAGCCTTGGTATTGGTCAACATTTGTGCATGTATCTCCAAACCAATAACTGGTTGGTATTTATTTCTTATTTCTTCGCTTAATTCCATTTATCCGTGACGCTTATTTTTAAATTCGAGCGACCAACTCTTTCATTATTACTGTCATTTTCGGCTCTTGCTTAGTCGCAACCGCAATAATTTCAGCAACATTTATTTTCTTAATCTTTCCAGGCACACCTAAATCGGTTATGATAGATAATGCAAATACAGGAATGTCCATATGTCTTGCAACAATTACCTCAGGAACAGTTGACATTCCAACTGTATCTGCTCCAATCGTGCGAATGTATTTATATTCTGCAGGCGTTTCTAATGAAGGCCCCGTAAGTCCGGCATAAATGCCTTCACTAACTTTAATTCCTTTTTCAGCCGCAATTTCTACTGCCATCTTAAGCATATCCGCATCATAAGGTGCGCTCATGTCTGGAAATCTTGGTCCCAATTCATCAATATTTTTTCCTCTTAGTGGATTTTCAGGAAATAAACTGATATGATCATTAATGAGCATGATTTCACCCACTTCAAAATCTGGATTTACACCACCCGAAGCATTGCTAACAAGTAAGCGTTTTATACCTAACATTTTCATTATTCGAATTGGGAATGTCACTTCTTCTAGTGAATAACCTTCATAATAATGAAAGCGGCCTTGCATAGCCACAACCATTTTACCACCTAAATAACCAAAGATTAATTTACCCGAATGACTTTCGACTGTAGAAACAGGAAAGTTTGGAATATCTTTATATTCAAGCGTGCATTGCACATCAATTTCAGCTACTAATCCACCCAAACCTGTACCTAATACGATTCCAACTTCAGGTTGCTGGTTAAATTTTTGATTTATATATTCTGTTGTTTCAACTATTTTTTTCCACATATTGATTTACAATTTCGTTAAACCTTAGTGCATTATCCATCTCAATTTCAATGCTTTGATAAAGCCAAGGATACTTTTGGATGCTGGGTGCGAATGCTTTAGTTAATAATCGCATGGCATCCTTTTCCGTAGTTACTATCATTGGATTTTCACCCGCAAATTTATCAAATAAATTGTGAATTTCAGTGATGTCAGCCTGCTTAAAATTATAATGGTCATTGAAATTAAAGTGATGTAAGATTGAATTACTTTCTTTCAAATGATCGAAAAGTGGTTTTGCTTTTGCTATCCCCGTTACTAATATAATTTTCTTATCTGTAATTTGTTCAATTTCTGCACCACTTAAAAGGGGAAAAAGTGCACCATACTTAATCTTAGAAAAGAAGATGTTTTGATTTTTATTGGGATGAATTTTTGCCGTGATTTTATCCTTTGCTATTTCATCAAAATTGGGACACTTGCTTACCACTATAATGTCTGCCCTATTCTTACCAGCTCTTAATTCACGCAAATTTCCAACTGGTAACATAAAATCTTTATAAAATGGATTAGCATAATCAGTAATTAAAATGTTCAAGCCGGCATGAATGGCGCGGTGTTGAAAAGCATCATCCAATAAAATAAGATCTGTTGCAGGCTGATTGCGACAAATCTCCATCACACCCATTACCCGATTGGCTTCTACTGCCACTCCTATTTCGTTTCCAAATTTTTTATAATACTGTAAGGGTTCATCTCCAATTTGCGTAGCAGTTGAATTCTCATCCGCAATTATAAAGCCGCGTTCTTTTCTTCCAAAACCTCTACTCAAAGTAAACAACTGTCTATTTTCTTTGAGTACTCGAATCAAATATTCGGTATGTGGTGTTTTACCTGTTCCACCTGTACTCAAATTACCAATATTAATAATGGGTAAATTAAATTTAGATGATTTGAATATTCCAAGGCGATAAAAGCCATTGCGCAATGCCGTTATTCCGCCATAGATTATGGCAAAAGGAAACAATATAAAGCGTAGAATTTTCATTTGATTTTAAACGGATTTAAAATTAGCCAAATTAGCTGGTTTTTTTAATGCGTGTCCGCTTGAATTATAAACTTTTAACAGTATCAATCAATTGCAATAGCGTAGATTTTAAAATTACCCGCATTTTATTTGCCCGTTCTTCATCAAATGCGCGTTCAGAATCATCCATGTACAAATTCTTATTTCTTTCCAATTGCAAGCCATGAATGTTTTTAGCTGGATTACCGAAATAACGTGTAATATGCCCTCCTTTAAATGGATCGTTATGGTTGACTTGGTATCCTTTTCTCAATTCAGTTAATGCGCCGGTAATTAAATTAGTATGAGCTGATGTCTCGTCTGCATTACCCAAAATCATTTCTGGAAATTTCTCTGCCCGAATAGTTGGTACAGATTCACGAATAGAATGTGCATCCCACAGGACAACATTACCAAACGCGGCAATTCGATCATTTAAAAGTTGCGTGACCTGTTCATAATACGGCCAATAATAGGTCGCAAGTCGTCTATCAACCTCAGTTTTATCAGGTTCTTTGCCTTCTTTGTAAATTGGATTTCCTAAAAAGTCTGTTGTAGTAGTTAAACCAGTTATAATTCTGCCATCATTATATAGTGGAGCGCTTTTAGGATCTCGGTTCAAATCAATTACCCAACGCGAATAATGCGCCTGAACAATGGTAATTCCCATTGCTGGTGCAAAATTGTATAAATCTTGTAAAAACCAATCTGTGTCATCCACAGATTTAACTTGCTCGGGAATATAGTCATCAATTATTTCAGATGGAAACGCAGTACCACTATGCGGAATGCTAATAATTAATGGAACAGTGGAACCAATCGCTTCTCTTACAATAAAAGGTTGTTTGTTTATCTTTTCCATACCAAATCAGGAATTTCTTCATCTTCTCCAATAATATTGGCTGTTTGTAGGTGATAAATAACGCTTTTCATCATTTTTTCACCAACCCAACCGTGAATGGCCCATTCAGTACTATTATACCAACGTTCAACATCTTTAATTTTTTGATCGTATCGTTCACTCACTAATTTAATCATTGAGTAATCATGCATGAACTTATCACATTCGTCGTGAATAGTACGCAGCATTCGAACGATAGTATCCGGATGTGCTTTTAGAACTTTCTCTGTAGCCGCAATTACAAAACAAGGCCAAGGGGTATTGTACTCACCAATTTTTCTCAATTTACCAGCATCAACAAAAGGTTTAGTGGTATATTTTTCCCAATAAAAAACGTCTGTTTCTAATTGATCAAGAGACGGTAAGGCACCATCAATATTTTTAATTATTGAGAATTGTTCTTCTTTTATTTTATATCCTTTACTATCGGCATCTACAATAGCCATTAAATGAGAACCCGAACCAAATCTACTTATGGCGTATTGTTTGCCAAAAATATCTCGGTAGTTCATTAAGGTATTATTCACTCCTGTATGAATCCCCCAAGTTAAAGGGGTAGTCACATACTCGCTAATAATTCTACTCGGATTTCCTTTAATGATATCCGTGATCATTCCCTCCGTCAATAAAATGCATGCGTCAATTTCGTCATTTCGCAAGGCTTTGGTCATTTGACCTGTACCGCCTCCAAAATCTGTCCACTCTAAATCCACTCCCCTGCTACTAAAAACACCTCTTTCCTTTGCCAAGTGAATGGGTAAATTAAAATGTTCTGGAACACCACCCAATCGAATTTTCACATTTTCCATAGGCAACAAAGTTAGGAATATCTATAAAACGATTCGTCGTATTTTTATTTAGTATAATTTAAACTTGGCTTAAAACTTGATTAATAGTCCTTAAAGGGAAATAGAGGAATCTACAGAGAACGATAAATTTTGATTTTGACATATTTCCGAGCAAATACTAAAATATAACTTGTGTCGCGAAATTGCGTAAACATTAAATGATGATTAATTGTTACCTTTGCAACAGATTACGTTAAACAAATATGAAGCTATTTATTACATATATTCTCTTAGTTGCAACTTCAGCTGGTTTCGCAAAAGGAATCGAGGTCGATACCTTTTTAGTACGCATGGAAGCTGAAATAAATCAGCAATTAGAAATTGTGCGAATTGCTAAAGATGACAACCAACGTTATTTAGAAAACGAATCATTAAAAGACTTAGTAGAATCAATTTTAGCATATCCAGGTTCTTTAACTTATCCATTTGAAGCCTTTCAAACTATGTCAACGATTAGTTCGCCTGACGGTGCTTTTCGTATTTTCAATTGGAATATTGAAGATAATGTTGGCCTGAATTCGCATTACTGCTATATAATTTCACCTGCACGTGGCGATAAGCCCAATCAGGTAATCGAGTTAAAGGAAGATAAGATTACACTTCCATCACAACCCGTTAATATGTTAACGCCCAATAACTGGTATGGTGCCTTGTATTATAAAATCATTCCGATTAAAAAGGGCAGCAAAATCATGTATACCATGATTGGTTATAATGGTGCTGGTAGAAGTACGAATAAAAAAATGTTGGATGTATTCTATTTTAAAGGAAAAAAATTGAGAATGGGATATCCTATTTTTCAAGAATCTGAAACATCATCACGATTGGTACGTCGCGTATTCTTTGAACATTCAGAAAAAGTAAAGATTTCTGTGAACATGAATACACAATTAGACGCAATTGTTTTTGATCATTTAATTCCAGAAACGCCAGACTTGAAAGGAATGTACGAATTTTATGTACCAGACATGACGTATGACGCTTACCGCTGGGAAGGTGATGTATGGAGGTATAATGTAGATTTAATTGCTACAAATGATGAAAACAGAAAAACCCGCGTTTACAATCCTAAATTTGAAACTGATACCACTGGTAAGGAAAAAGAATTTATTGATGTAAATGATGATTGGACCAATCCAGTTGATTCAAATAATCCACTTGATCCTAGCGCAAGTGCCATTGCTCCATTAGAAGATGATGTAGAGCAAAAAGGCAGAGATAGACGCAAGGCCAATAAAAAAGACAAAAAACACCGTAAAGGTTGGTTTAAAAGACGTAAAGAACCAAGGTCGGCTATAAAGGATACGTGATTTTTGGATGTTAGATTTTAGACTGCGCTTTGACTTGTTTTCCCCTTTGACTTATGGCAACCAGCTGTGTTTGGTTTGTAATTCTGAACCACTTCAATCAATCAATCAATCAATCAATCAATCATCTACGGCTTCGAACTTCGGGGTTGATCTTAATCTTTCACGATATATATACTTTTTCTGCACGGATTCGTAAGGACGGTAGATATAATAGACGTATCCGTTCACAATTTTAATATGTTCAACGTATTTAAAGTGCAGACGAAAAGATTTTAAAACATTGCCTGTTTTGCGATCTATTTCACTTAAGTAACTATAGCCATTTCTTTGAAAGGTTGCGTAAATATTGCGTTTAGTGCGATCTTGAATGAGGGGTTGCTCCCAGCCTGATTTGCGTTCATTTCTGTGATAACTAATTCTCACGCTATCAACAAAACCTTTTTCTGGCGTGTATTTGAACATTAAATTTTTGTAATGATCAAATACGTAAATACTGTCCTCGCCTACTTTGAATAAAGGAGCATAAAGAGGTTCATAATACAGTGAATTAGTAAATACTGTCGCGCCAACCCAAATCTCTTTATCAATGCCGGTTTCTAACTGTTTATCATGCGCCCAAATTTTAGTTCTAACATCAACATACTTAAACTCTGCTCGGTATAACTCCATCATCAAGGTGTCTTGCATTGTTTTCAATGTCGTGTAAGAAGAATCTACACGATTAAATTCTAGATAATCGAATGCTGGGTAAACATCTGAGTAATTGGAAAAATAAATATTTTGGCCAATTGTGTCTATTAAAGGCGCGATATATTTAAAGTAATAATCCCTGTCCTCTAAATAAACCTTCATGCGATTGTTTACAACATCCACCAAAAAAACTTTTTCCTCTGTAATTAAATGCGTGTTTTTTCTAAAATCAGTACGTAGTTCAACTGCATCACCTTGCACGTAATAAGAATCAATAACTGTTTGATTGGTATCTAGCAAACGTAATACGGCACCTTTACCCAAATTTTTCTCGTAGGTCAATAAAATTAACTGACCGCTTTTATCAAACTCAAAATCAGAAACACTGTATTCTTGCGTACCAAACAAAGTATCTGGTACGTTAGAGGTTACTGTGACTATGATTGTCAAGCGATCAGGCATAACTATGTCAACATTAATTTGGCCGCTCTTTTTAGCACGACGCATCATTCGCTCAGTAATAATTAATGCATAAGGATTGAAACCAACATGCTTAAATTTTAAGGTATCGTTTTTACCCACTTGATATTGAATCGAAAACACTCCATCACGTGTGGTCTTTTTCTTGTTATAAGGTTTATTTGCATAGAAATAATATGCATCCGGAATAGGGTGTCCATCAATATCAACGACAGTACCAGACAACTGAAAGGTTTGTGCATTTGTAATAGATGCAAATGAAACTAAAAATAATAAGGCGAAAATTCTCAACATAAAATGAAACGATTTCTATTAAAAGTAAATTCAGCTATTTTGGAACTTACATTATATAGATGCTAATGCCAAAACTATTCCATAATTTAAATTATCCTACTTTTAGCGCGTGAAAATATTCTTCAACTATATCATCAACTATTTCAAAACGGACTTTAATCTCTTAAGTCACGTGATTATAGGTATTTTTTTAACGGGTGCCTTAATCTTTAATTATAGTTTCCAACTCAATGGAAAAGCTGATTTTTATCACGGAATAACTGAAACGTACAATAAAGAACCACTTTCTATTTTCTATTTGTTTCTATTATATGGCTTTGCATTTATTGCAGCAGTTAGTATAGTATCTTATTTTTCGAAAAGTACTATTAAGCCCTTGTTCCACTCAAAATTCATGTTATTTGGAACAATTGCAATGCTTTTATTGGCATTTGATTGTAGTTATTACATCATGCAATTTACAGATGGTTCGTTCTCTGACAATCCATATATTGAGCGTTGGGGACGCGCTAGTGCCAGCAATATATCTGGACTTGTCACAATTATAATTCCGCTTTATTTCATTTATTTATTGGTAAAGCATTTCAAGCCTGAGTGGTACGGTTTACGGTTGAATGGCGCCAAAGTACTCCCTTATTTCTGGCTCATTCTTTTTATGTTCCCTTTAATATATTTGGCATCATTACAACCTGACTTTTTAGAGACCTACCCTACCTATACAGACAATTTTGAGTATAAATTTTTAGAAATTGATCAATGGATTACCGCAGGAATCTACGAATTGTGTTACGGATTTGACTTTTTATCTGTTGAACTTTTTTTTAGAGGGTTTATGGTGATCGCACTTTCTCGTTTTGTGGGAAAAGAAGCTATTTTACCAATGGTAGTCGTTTATTGCTTTTTACACTTTGGAAAACCTGCTGGCGAGGCGGTTAGTTCTATTTTTGGCGGCTATATTTTAGGCATCTTAGCCTATTCATCTAGAAACATTTATGGTGGACTAATTGCACATTTAGGTGTTGCTTGGGGCATGGAATACATGGCTTATCTTCAATTTAATTGAATCAATATCCAACTAAATAGCAATATTAAACGTTATCTGTTTATAAGTAAAAAGTCCAACATTAGGATTTAAGGCAATAATTTGTATATTTATAAAAGATGATAACAGGTTTAACGTGCGGCGTAAAAATAAGCGTTGAAAGTCTTTACAGAAAAGATCTTTCAAACGTAAAGAACAGCATGTACTTTTTTAATTACAGAATAGTGATTGAAAACATGAATTCTTATGATATTCAGTTAATGTCTCGTTATTGGTTCATTTTTGATTCTTTAAATCCGGCAAAAGAAATTTCGGGTGAGGGTGTTGTAGGCGAACAACCTGTGTTAGTTCCAGGTCAAAAGCACGTTTATGTGAGTGGTACAGATTTACATAGCGAAATTGGTTATATGAGAGGTTATTATGTATTTGAGCGCCATGATACAAAAGACCGTTTTCGTGTTGCTGTTCCAAAGTTTGAGCTTTTTGCAAAGTTGAAAATGAATTAATTTAAGCTTTTTTCTTTCCTATTTAAATTTCATGTAATTATTTGGCTTGCCTTGCATGCGCATTTTCATGCGCTATCATTCGCTTTTCATCCTTTTTAAACAATGCCATAATTTTCCTTGAAAATTGCTTAAATTTGTGGCTCTAAAAGCTAAAAAAGACAAGTTATGCCAGAAGCAATTTATCATGTACCAAAACCAACAAACGAACCAGTAACACCTTTCACACCTGGAAGTGCTGAAGCGGTTAGTTTATTGAATAAATATAATGAGATGTACAACCAAACTCCTATTGATGTGCCTATGTACATTGGTTCGGAAAAAGTTCGTACAAATGACAAGAAACCAATGTCTCCTCCACATGACCACCAACACATTTTAGGTCATTTTAATTATGGAGATGCATCACATGTTAATGATGCAATTGATGCTGCAATGGCAGCACGCGAAGAATGGGCAAATTTGCCATGGGAGGAAAGAGCAGCTATTTTTCTAAAAGCAGCTGACCTTTTGGCTGGTCCATTTAGAGATAAAGTGAATGCGTCAACTATGTTAGCGCAATCAAAAAATTGCATGCAAGCTGAAATTGATGCAGCATGTGAGTTGATTGACTTTTTAAAAATGAACGTTGCCTATATTACGCAAATATATAACGAGCAGCCAGAATCACTTCCTGGAATGTGGAATAGATTAGAGTACCGTCCATTAGAAGGATTTGTATTCGCTATTACACCATTTAACTTCACATCAATTTGCGCTAACTTATGCGCTGCTCCAGCAATGATGGGGAATGTTGTAGTATGGAAACCTGCTGAAGCTCAAGTATACTCAGCACAAGTGTTAATGGAATTATTTCAGGCAGCAGGATTACCTGACGGCGTAATCAATATGATTACTGTTGATGGACCAGTTGCTGGTGCAGAAGTATTTAAAAACCGTGATTTTGCAGGATTGCACTTCACAGGATCATCTGCAGTATTCAAGCATCTTTGGAAAGAAATTGGAACGAACTTAGACGCATATAGAAGCTACCCTAGAATTGTAGGTGAAACTGGCGGTAAAGATTTTATTATTGCGCATAAATCTGCAATTGCAAAAGAAGTAGCTGTAGGAATATCTCGCGGTTCTTTTGAATTCCAAGGTCAAAAATGTTCAGCGGCTTCAAGAACTTATTTGCCGTCAAATATGGCGAAAGAAGTAATTGATTATGTAATAGAAGACGTTAAATCATTCAAAATGGGATCTCCTGGAGATTTTAGCAACTTTATTAATGCAGTTATTGATGAACGTTCGTTTGACAAAATTGCGGGTTATCTTGATTTTATTAAAACACAAGATGATGCTGAGATTGTAGTAGGTGGAAATTATGACAAATCAAAAGGTTACTTTATTGAGCCAACTGTTGTTGTAACAACAAACCCTACGTTCAGAACCATGTGCGAAGAAATTTTCGGACCTGTCATGACTATTTATGTTTATGATGAAAATGAGTTTGAAGCTACTTTAGATTTAGTTGACAGCACTTCGGAATACGCATTAACAGGAGCTGTATTTTCTCAAGATAGATATGCTTTAAATTTAGCGAGTAAAAAGTTGCAAAATGCAGCAGGAAACTTTTACATCAATGACAAGCCTACTGGCGCTGTTGTTGGTCAGCAACCATTTGGTGGTGCACGTGCGTCTGGAACAAATGACAAAGCTGGATCTTATATGAACCTGTTAAGATGGGTTTCTCCAAGAACGATAAAAGAAACTTTTGTTCCTGCTACGGACTATAGATACTCGTTTTTAGGATAAAAAACACACAGAATATTAGTAAAGCGGAATTGAGTTAATCTTGATTCCGCTTTTTTATTATTGGACAATTAATTTAGCTGTTTGCCAATCTCCATGTGAATTCAGAATACGAACAACAAACATTCCTCGACGATTAAAATCAATCACTTCTACCCTATCTGTTGTTGGATAATACCTTTCAACTTCTTTTCCGTCAGCAGTAAAAATTCTTATTTCTGATACGTCCGTCGCTTCAATTATAAATTGACCTTGAGATGGATTTGGAAATATTTTAAAAGCTGCGCTATTGTTTTCTAAAATTCCAACATCATCCACTTCGTCTTCACCTCCATCATCAATACCGTCGTCGTCATCTTCTTCTTCATCCTCTTCAGGATCGTCGTCATCATCATCATCATCATCATCATCATCATCATCATCATCATCATCATCATCATAAGGTACCAACGTATTGCAAAACTGAACAGAATCACCGTATAGGTGATCATCTAAAACCACTGGTCCAAAATCTTCGCCCTCGCTTGAACAATCAAACACATTGGAATATAACGTATCTTCTAATGAATCGAAAATATCAGTAATATCAAGACTTGCGACATTGTCTACAGTCAGAACAATCGCAGCAGTAGGATCAATTCCATATCTCGGTGTTTTATCATATAGTGTTCCAACATCACAGGTTTCAGAGGTCCAAGTCATGCGACCCATTAGGTTTTCTTCTAATAAACCATATTCCTCACTTGTAACTCTGCATGTAAAGAGAGCTTGATCATTATTGTCAATTCCCCAAAAGTCAAAACTCTCATTGGTAATTCCCCATCCAGCAGGGCTTTTATAATACCAGTAATTAACCGCTTTATGATTATCAAAAAACATTAATCTAGCTCCCCATGAATATCCAGGCCCCATCCAATGGTTATTCGAAACCACATAGCGACCATCAGACAAAGCGGCCACATTCAATTGATCATTGCCACTGTCAGAACCTGATGTACGTCCTTGCTTTGTTGCTTTTACAGTTCCTTCTGGCGAAAGTACCGAAATCTTATATCCATGTTCTTCATCTCTATCAACCTGACCTACAACAACAAAATCTCCTGTAATTGGCAATCGTGCTATATCTCTATAATGAATACAATCCGTTCCTATTTTGGTAGAATTAACCCAGTCGCCATCCAACGTAAATCGACTAAAAATTGAATGATTAGTATCTGTAACACCTGCCGTGGTTAATGTGGCAACTGAATCGTCATATACTTCCATGTCAATTGCTTTTATGCCATGACCTTCATGCGGATAAAAAGTGCGAATCCAAGTTGGTTCAAAATCAAAATCAGTCCGCATTAGTATCACTGGAGCAACTTCACTCGTATCTGTTAAATGTGCATTCATAATGAATACATAACCGTCTTCTAAAAAGCTAAAATTTGCTTGACCTACATCCTGAGAAAAAGTAATCTCCTTACGAATGATGACGTCCCCATCATTTGTCAATTCCGTAATGAGATATTTATTGTAGCTACGATACAACGCCACAACTTGTCCTGAGTCTGCTTGATTAACTTCTAAATCCAGTATTTCTCCTTTAAATTCACTTAGCGCCCATTCAAATTCAAAATTGGCATCTACTTTTACAAGATTTTCAAAACCATCCACCCCCACATATCCATCATCCGGACATTGGGTTAAAAAACTTAAATTTCCGTCCTCTACAAAATAATTATCCTGTGCGAAAATACTTAGCGGAGAGAAAATAAGGGCAAGCAAAATTCTTTTCATGAAACGTTTTTTGAGGCAAGCTATAAATTGGTGGTTCACATTTAATACGCAATTCATTTCCAATAGGTTGCCATAGCTGAACACTTAGGCCAAATATACTGAATTAGATAAGGAACTGATTGGCATTCAAGATTGATCCGAGCTTAACATTAATTAATTGAACATTAAAACGTTAATTAAAATCCTAAAATTGGATGCTTTGTATTGATTTAATAAATTAAATTTGTTTCCCATTAAACGCTTATAAGAACCACATTTTTTGAAAGATAAGTTCATAGATATTGACCAGTTAATTCGCGATAAAAATCCACGTTTATACAAGTGGATGCCTCGTTTTTTAATCAACTATTTGAAGCGAACAATTCGCCAAAAAGATTCGAACGAAGTTATTCGTGACAATGAAGGTGCTAATGGTTTCGAATTTTCATTGGATGTAATAAAACGTTTGAATATAAAAGTAACCGTTGAAGGCATGGAGAACATCCCAGCAACTGGTGGGGCAATATTCGCCGTCAATCATCCACTTGGTGGTATGGATGCCTTGGCAATAATTCAAGAAGTATATCCTCTTCGGAAGGATCTTAAATTTGTGGTGAATGACTTACTTTTAAATTTGCCTAATTTGAAAGATTTGTTCACGGGAGTAAATAAACACGGAACAAATAGCAAAGAATCCTTAACCGCCTTGAATGAATTATTCGCCTCAGAAAGAGCTATATTTCTATTTCCAGCTGGATTAGTTAGCAGACGTAAAAAAGGAAAAGTTGAAGATTTAGAATGGAAAAAAACGTTTATTACACGCTCAAAAAAATATAAAAGTCCCGTTATTCCTGTACATATTGATGGTGAATTAACTTCATTTTTTTATCGTTTATCCAATTTCCGAAGCCGAATAGGTATAAAAGCAAATATTGAAATGCTTTATTTAGTAGATGAACTTTTCAAGCAAAAAGGAAAAACATTTCAAATTAAATTCGGAAAATCCATATCTTACGATACGTTTGATAAATCAAAAAAAGACCTAGAATGGGCACAATGGGTTAAGAATAAGGCCTATGCATTGCAAACGACCGTGAAAAATGACTAAAATAGACACTAGCTATATTATACCTCCAGTGGATAGGGCCTTAATTTTAAAGGAATTAAATGCTGATCGGTTTTTAAGGGAAACTAACCGTGCTGGAAACCTTATATATTCGATTAATCATAAAAACTCGCCTAATGTAATGCGTGAAATAGGGCGCTTACGCGAACTTACTTTTGCTGTTGCCGGTGGCGGAACGGGTAATCCAGTAGATATTGATGATCAAGACACGGGAGATGTTTGTTATGAGCAATTGATTGTGTTTTCGCCGGAGGATGAAGTAATCATGGGCGGATACCGCTATATTGATTGTGCTAAAGCAACAAGTGCTGAAAAACATGAGCTTTCAACTTCGCACTATTTTAGTTTTTCTAAAGATTTTGAAGCAAATTATTTACCCTACTCTATTGAGTTAGGTCGTTCTTGGGTCAACCCGCTTTTTCAGCCTTCTGTAAATCCACGTAAAGGTTTATTTGCTTTGGACAATTTATGGGACGGTTTAGGTGCAATTGTTCTTTTGAATCCGCATATGAAATACTTTTTCGGGAAAGTGACCATGTATTCTTCTTATAATGAGGACGCGAAGCGCGGTGTATTGGGTTTTATGCAAACCTATTTTCCCGATACGGAGAATTTAGTGATTCCACTAAACCCAATGTATACAACTGTTAAAAATCATGCGATTGTTGATTTAGTTAAAGGCTTAGATTTTAAAGAAGGTTTAAAAGTTTTACAGAAGTATTGCAGAGATCTTGGTGAAAGTGTGCCGCCATTAATTAATAATTACATGCAATTATCTCCCACCATGAAATCGTTCGGAACTGCACGTAACCCTGACTTTGGCGGTGTTGAAGAAACGGGGATTTTAGTGACTTTGCAAGATATTGTTGAATCAAAGAAAAGTAGGCATTTAGAAGGCTTTGAGCTTTAAATCAAATTACAATATTTTTGATCCAATTCAAAAGGAATTGCTCTATTGATAAAATACCATCAGCATTAATGTATTCAACATCATCTGTGACTTTGTGATAATCAATGTGTTTTCCCGTGGAAAATGTGGCAGAATTAATATTTTTGGCTGCAAACCATTTTGAATCTAATGTATTTAAACGATCCGTCACACTTTTAATAGGATGAAGCTTTCTGGTTTCAATACTTTCAATTCCTTGAATTAATGATGGACTCGCATCAAAATACAGACTTCCTTCAGGGTTTAGGCGCCCAACCATGTCAAAATTTATAGTGAGTGCAATTCTTTTTGTTTTTCTAGAAGAATTATTGGCAAAATACTGCGACCCATAAAGCCCTAATTCATGTCCAGAATAGGCCACGAAAAAATAATTATATCGTCCTTTTTCAGCTGATAATTCTTTTGCTAAGGAAAGCATTAATGCAACGCCAGATGCATTATCATCTGCCCCATTATGAATATCACGTAATCCTTTGCTATGGGAAAGCTCTCCACCCATCCCGAGATGATCATAATGTGCTGTTATAAGAATCGTTTTGTCAGATTTATTGTTTACAAAAGCCAAAACATTCTGACTATTGTATCTTACCCCATTCTTATTAAATTGAAATTTTTGTCGTTTCACTTTACAGGACTGGATCGACTTAAATTTTTCGACAATAAATGTACTTGCTATTTCTTCTTCTTCGGATCCAGCTTCCCTCCCTCGAAGTAAATCAGAAGCTAAAAAAGAGATGACCTCTGAAATGTAAGTACCTTTTACGTCAACACTGTCTTGCAAAAAAGCAGGCTGCGCAATCAATAAACAAAAAATGGTGACTATTAAATTCATTTGCAAAAAAAGAGGGGACAAAAGCCCCCCCTAAATATAAGATAATAATTGATCTTAAGGCTGAGCCTCAGGAGTTTTTTGAACAGTAGTTAAATGACTTGGAATTTCTCCAAATTGGATTGAAGTTCCATCCCACCAAATACCTTTTGCACTTCCTTCATTGTTACCATCAGAATATAATACCTGTTGAATATTACGTTCAAAACTAGGATCACTTACCATTTCAGTTGCAATATCCATAGGATTATTATCCACGCGTGTTCCAACAGAAATCCAAGAAACTTTAGCGTTACTTGTTCCACCCATTAGTTCTTTAACAGTAAATCCTTTTTCATCTACAGATTCAATGTAAAGTCCATTACAATCTCCATTTGGAGTAGCAGTAACAACAGGAGCATCACCTAATAAAGTGCTATATTCAGATGTAAAAGAAATGTAAGCTGATCCATTTGCTAATGTCACAGTTCCTTTATCATAAATAGTAGCCTCTAAACTAGATACTGAATAAACTGGAGTTACGTCAGCAGCAACTTTAACCAATTCAATATTTTGTCCCATAGTATAAACGTTGCCGCTATTATACTGAGCAAATAAATCACCAGAATTTAATTGACCAATAACAGAACCTTGTGAAGTACTGCCGATCAACTCACCGAAGAAACCTCCACCAATTCCAATTGCATCACTTACTGGTAAAAACCCAGCACCAGAAGCATATCCAGAAGAACCGTATACACCATAAGTTGAAGAAGCACTATTTTTATATCCTAAAGATCCCCAATAAGTTCCTCCTTGATACGCTCCAATAACTCCACCTGAACGTGTATAATCATTATAACTAAATCCACCTACACCAAATGTGTAACTGTCTCCCCAGTAATTATATGCTTTTACGGCATGATTAGAAGTTGTTTGGCTATAACCTGTTCCATTATTCTGAGAATCTCTGGTACGGTAACTATAAACAGTAGCTTGACCATCACCATTAGCTGTTAATTGTTGATTATAAACATACATTCTATAATCAACATTAGGAGTGGTATTGATTGACGTTGCTGTTCCTATATCTCTAATTTGTGAGTTTCCACCAGTAGTTGCTCCTGTAAACTTAACAACGTAGTTAGTTGTACCAGTCATATTTGCAGAACCATCTGCTCCATCTGCTCCATCTGCTCCATCTGCTCCATCTCCTCCTGCAGGGCCAGTTGCTCCAGTTGCACCAGTCGCTCCGTCTGCACCAGCAGGGCCAGTTGCGCCGTCTGCTCCAGTCGCTCCGTCTGCACCAGCAGGGCCAGTTGCGCCGTCAGCTCCAGTTGCACCAGTCGCTCCGTCTGCACCAGCAGGGCCAGTTGCGCCGTCAGCTCCAGTTGCACCAGTCGCTCCGTCTGCACCAGCAGGGCCAGTTGCGCCGTCAGCTCCAGTTGCTCCAGTCGCTCCGTCTGCACCATCAGGGCCAGTTGCGCCGTCAGCTCCAGTTGCTCCAGTCGCTCCGTCTGCACCAGCAGGGCCAGTTGCGCCGTCAGCTCCAGTTGCACCAGTCGCTCCGTCCGCACCAGAAGGGCCAGTTGCGCCGTCAGCACCAGTCGCTCCGTCAGCTCCAGTTGCACCAGTCGCTCCGTCTGTACCAGCAGGGCCAGTTGGGCCAGTTGGGCCAGTTGGGCCAGCAGGACCTTCTGGTCCAGGTAAACCTGGTGTTCCAGCAGTTTCAGCATATAAAGCGTAAGGCACACTCATTAATTGTGATATTCCCATCACATCATATGAAGTACCACCAGTTAAATCTGCAGATGTCTCAATAAAAAATGGACCTGCTGCCCATTCAATTGCAGAGAAGTCATCAGTTGTTGCACCCGTTCCTATTTCTAGGTTTACGAGACCGTATGCATTAGATGTAACCGCAAAAGTTTCGGTATATACAATGGTTCCTGAGACAGAACCTTGACGAATAACTAATTGCAGACCTACGTCTCCATCAGTTAGTACTACATTAGAGCCATCACGAATAACAGCTTGGTACTTAAACCCCTGAGGAGCTTGTCCAAATGAGTTTACGGTAATAGCTACAAAAGCTATTAGCACGAGTAATATTCTTTTCATAATTAATATAATTTAATCAATTTAAATGTTTTTAGATTTTCTCCTTCTTTAGCAAGAGTAATGCTGTACGTTCCTGTTGCATAATGCGTCAAATCGAGGGGAGTTATCTCATTATAGAGCATTCCTACCAAGACTAAGCGACCTGTCGCATCATATAATTTGTATGAAACATCATCAAAATCTGCCGTTTTAATTGAAACTACATCAGTAGTGGGGTTTGGATAAATGAGCGCCTCATAGCTAGATGAGTGGCTGAACACCCCGACATAATTCCAACTCGGCTGATGAAAGCCTTGCGTGATGTCTGAAACGCCGTCCGTTCCTGTATCAATTATAACCTCACCAATTGTAAAATCAATACTTCCTGAAGTACCTGTATACGAATCGCCTTGCGTCGTAACAACTTCTTGAGAAAATACTGAACAACTAGTTAGAATAGTCATCAACACCAATGAATTTTTATTCATAGTTATATAATGTTAGTTTACCGAAGGAATATCCTCCTTTGTCGCTCTAAAGTATAAATAAATACTTACTTATTTTATAAATCTATAGACTTTATAGAATAAAATTATTTCACTCCCTTACCAAGCACCTTACAGATATAGACATTGCTTCTTTTTAAAGAAAAAAAACCCTTATCAACACTTCAACGGTAATTATCATGTATTAAACGGTAGCGCAAAAGCATTATTTATGCTTATTTTTGTTATCGAAATTAAATTTCCTCAATGATAAAAAGATTTTCGCTTCTAAGTTTCATATGCCTTGCACTCGGAATGAGTTCATGTGAAACGGAATTTAGCCTAAATGGTGACTACGAATTAATTCCTGTAGTTTTTGGTTTATTGGATCAAACTGATTCAATTCACATGGTTAAAATTACTAAGGCCTATTTGGGTGATGGAGATAATTTAGTCTACGCACAAATTCCTGATTCAAATTATTTCAGCCAAGTTGCTGCAGTAATAACGGAAATTAATCCTTTAGGTGAAGAAACTGGAAGATCATGGGATTTACAAGATTCTATTGTTACAGGAAAATCAACTGACGGAGTTTTTTATGCGCCAGATCAAAAAGTGTATTTCTTTTATGAAAAAGACTTAAACAGCGATAACAACTATAGAATAGACGCGGACATAAATGAAGGCGCACATAGTTTTACAGCAGAAACGAAGTTAGTTGATGGATTTGGAGTTCCAACAACCATAACAAATGCTGCATTTAAAGTACGCCTCGCAAAAAATAACGTTGATGAAGACAAGGATTATTTAACTTGGATTTTCGCACTTACAAGTGGACTTGAAAATGCTGGAGAATTAGAAATTGCCTATACATTTCATTGGACGGAATATTATAAGGACGGGACTACTCAAAACTTTTCTGCTAAAAAGTTTGAATATTCTGAAACTGATGTAGATCGGCCTATTCGTGTTAACGGTATCGGGTTTTTCGATTGGATCAGTGAAACAATTCCTGATGACTTTGAAAATATTGATTACCGAAAAGCAGCTGGTTTTGATTTACACATTTCTTTAGCTAATCCTAATTTAACGCAATATATGGCTGTTTCCGAACCTGTCACTGGTATTGCTCAAGTACAACCAGTTTTCACAAACGTTGATGGCGGATATGGTCTCTTCTCTAGTCGCTTACTGTATACCTTAGCTGATCTTCCGTTTGATGAAGCTACAATTAAGGAATTAGCCCAAGGTACGCGTACTATCACCAAACAATTTTGTTCGGACTACGCAATCCACAATGGTGAATTGTTTGATTGTCCTTAGTACCTAAGTTCTATTAAATTTTGATGCCATTTCTGAATTTGAAAAATTCAGTCTCGATATGCTTTTTGAAGAAAAATTTCTGAAATTCTGGAAAAAGGAATTTGATAAAATGTGATGGTTCACTATTTCCGAACCAAGCTCATATCAAATGGCATACGGTTTAAGATAGATCGGCCGAGTGTTAATTCATCCGTATAATGTAATTCTGTACCTACTGCAACTCCGCGTGACAAGGTGGTAATCTTAATGTCAGAATCTGCCAATTTTCTAAAAAGGAAAAAATTAGTAGTATCCCCTTCCATTGAGGCGTTTAAAGCCAATACAACTTCAGTCACTTCACCACTATTCACCCGTTCAACTAATGTATCGATATTCAAATCATGCGGGCCAATGCCTTCCATTGGTGAAATAACGCCACCTAATACATGATAGACGCCATAAAATTGTTCGGTTGACTCAATGGCCATAATATCGCGAATGTCTTCTACAACACAAATCAAATCCTTTTTGCGCGAATTCTGCAAACAAATTGAGCATAAATCTCCGTCAGCAATATTACCGCAACATGTGCAAGACGATATTTTCTGATGCATTTCTCGCAAAGACGTTGAAAAAGCCTCAATTTCAGACTCCTCTCTCTTAAGCAAATTAAGAACTAAGCGTAAAGCTGTTTTCTTTCCAATACCTGGTAAAGATGAAAAATGCTCAACCAAATCCTCCAAATGTTTTGATGGGATATTCATTACTGCGAAGTTAGGGAAAATCTTGTTGATTTTTAGTCCTTAGTCATTAGTAATTAGTAATTGGGACGCTTCGCTTTAGTAATTAGACCGCTTCGCTGTTAGAACTTAGATCGTTTCACTGTAAGATGATAGGAAAGAAAATGAATTGCGTTACCAATAACAATATGACTAACTACCTATATACAATTAACAGCTTTTATAATTGAACATTGCCCATTGTTAATTGACTATTGATAATTGACTATTTTTAGCGCATGTTAAAAGCGTCTCTTGAAAAATATACCTTAGATTTTAAACGCCCCAGTGGAACTTCACGTGGAGTTTTGACTCAAAAAGATTCGTGGTTCATTCGTATTTGGGACGAAAAAAAACCTGAAATTATTGGGATTGGTGAAGCTTCTATCATTAAAACTTTATCTCCTGAGTGGAATGAGGCTTATCCTCAGTTCATAGAAAAAGTGGCTGCTGACATCAATTCTTATGTTCACGCTGAAATTGAAAAACTAATTGATTACCCCTCTATTTACATGGCTATTGAAACCGCCTTACTCGATTTAAAACGTGGTGGAACTAAAATTCTTTTCTCGTCTGACTTTACCAGCAAGCAAGCTCCAATAAAAATTAATGGACTGATCTGGATGGGAAGTAAGGAATATATGTTAGAACAAATTGAGGAAAAATTAGTTGCTGGTTTTGATTGCATTAAATTAAAGATTGGTGCCATTGATTTTCAAAGTGAATTAGATTTGCTGGCCTTTATTCGTGCTAACTATTCTGCTGAACAAATTGAATTACGCGTAGATGCTAACGGGGCTTTTGCGGCAGAAACTGCAATAGATAAATTAAAAGCGTTGGTAAAATATGATTTGCATTCAATTGAACAACCTATTAAGCAGGGCCAATTTGACGGCATGCGTCAGTTATGTGCTACTACTCCGCTCCCAATTGCTTTAGATGAAGAATTAATTGGGATAACCGATACATTAGAAAAAAGAAAATTATTGGAAACCATTCGTCCACAATACATCATTTTAAAACCAAGCTTAATAGGCGGTTTTAAAGGAACGGATGAATGGATTGCTATAGCAGAAGATTTAAATATTGATTGGTGGATTACTTCTGCCTTAGAAAGTAATATTGGTTTGAATGCTATAGCGCAATATACGTTCACCAAAAACAATCCATTGCCGCAAGGTTTAGGAACAGGTCAACTTTACACTAATAATATTCCTTCTGGTTTAAGCATTGAGAAAGGGCATTTAATTTTGAAATAAGCGAATTAATGGTAACTGAAAGCCCTTCGAACGCATTTTAACTAAAACGCATTCGAAAGCCTTAATATTCAACTCTTATTTATCCAATAAAACTTATTGACGTCTATATATTCTATGCATTCCGTCCTCATGGGAATAAATAAGTGTATTGCCATCTACTTCATATTTTAGACTACTTTGCGCACCTTCCAAATCAGCAGCGCTGAAAACATATAATGCTTGGTTAAGTTCTGTACTGTCGCATAAACTAATCTCAACTTCACCACCTGTTGGTGTAAAGTTTAATGTTCCATCAACACCAGAATAGGTTCCAACGTAGTTAAATACTGCGTGACAATTTGTTGAAGGATCTGTAAAATTACTTTCTGAGCTGTACGTATTATCTTCATTATAAACATGAACAGACTCGCCACCAAAATGTCCGAATCTACTCACCGCCACAAGGTCAGAAGTCCAAGTTCTATGCAGTACTTTTGGATATTTATTCTTTTTACAACTTGTGACTACAAAACAAACTGATAGAATTAAGGTTACTAATGTAAATTTTACTTTCATTTTAATTAAGTTAGGTGAATAATTGATTACAGAACAATTCTAAACATTGACTAACAGGTGTTTACGCGTATTTTCAACATATTTTGATAAACTAGTACTAGTACTTAGTATATTTATCCGCAAAAAATGTCAACAGTAATAACTAATGAAAATATAATCTTATGATATGTTTACGAAGCTCAATGTTTTTATCACTTATTACAATATTTATTATTTTCAGTTGTGCAGAAACGCCAAAATCTACCATAGCTGATAATGATGATAACTTCGTTTACGATTTTCCAATGCAAGAATCTGAAAAATTTCAGGTTGCGGAAGTTGAAACGCGTTTGGGTACCATGGTTTTTTGGCTGTTTGATGAAACACCTAATCATAAGGCAAAGTTTATTGAATTGGCAAATGAACAGCATTATGATCAATTTACATTTAATCGTGTGGTTCAAGATTTTGTGATCCAAGGCGGTTGTGCTGATTTGCCAGAATACTTTGAGGAATCTCCTTATCTCCTCGATCCTGAATTTATTGACACTATTGGTCATGTTTATGGAGCTTTAGGAATGGGACGAGATGATAATCCGGGTAAACAATCCAACGCATGTCAATTTTATATTGTGAGTAATGAAGCAGGCGTTCCGCGTTTAGATGGTGACTATATGATTTTTGGTGAAATTATTCACGGTGAGGCTATTTTAGAAAGCATTGAACATGAAATAACGGATGAAACAGACACACCACTTGAAGCCATCCCCTTAAAAGTAAGTATTCAAGAATATACGGCTGACCAACTTTTCACGGAGTTTGACTATTCAATTTAAAACCTGAGTTCAAACCTAATTTGTATTTTAGCGCTCAACTTATGCAGTACCGCGAATTAAATAATGAGTTAACAATTACGACACTTAAAAAACTCAAATTAAGAATTACAGATCGATTTCCCGAATCTGGTTTATTGAACGTGTGCGGTGAATTATTAAAAGTTGCAGAAGAGAGTAAATCTAAAATTGCCTTTATTTCTAAACCCTTACTTTGGTTGCGTATCGTACTAATTTCTGTTTTGCTGTTAACCTTTACCATACTGTTTCTAACTATTTCAACGCTCAATGTTGAAACGGGGCAATTCAACATGATTGATTTAATTTCGATTGCAGAAGCGTCTATTAATGATTTGATATTGATCGGTGCAGCGATTTACTTTTTGGCAAAAACAGAAACAAGAATCAAGCGGAATCGAGCCCTAGATGCCTTGCATGAAATTCGTTCAATTGCACATGTTATTGATATGCATCAACTGACAAAAGATCCTAAGAACATTTCTGAAAATGACACGGCCAATTCACCAAGACGAACTATGTCCATGTTTGAATTGTCACGTTATTTAGATTATAGCAGTGAAATGTTGGCGCTTTGCAGCAAGATATCTGCGCTTTATGCCAATGGATTTAAGGATGAAGTTGTGCTACAAACCATCAATGAAATTGAGACGCTAACAACTAGTTTGAGTCGTAAAATTTGGCAAAAAATTTCTGTTTTAGATATTTCTTAGGGTTGATTAGAGTGAATCTTGCAAATACTCATTATTTAACTCTTCTTCTGATTCCGTCACATCTATAAACCGATTCAATTCTACACTATCTCGCGATTCTTCATAATCAGGTACCGTCCCGCAACCCGACAGCCATAACCGCGGTTCCGGCGCTTCATCAATCACCTCAATTAAAGGAGGAGGAGGTTCACCCCAATATTCAATTTTCTCCATCATTCGATCTGGAAAAGTAAATTCGAGTAGTTCTAAGTAAATAGGATCATGGCTATAAAACAATTCTAAATAACTACCGTTAAATCGTTTTTTGAAATAATTGGCTCTTGCCAAATGCACGCCGTATTGAATTTGATTCAATAGCATATACAAACCATTAAGTGTAGTACCCTGTTGTTTTTCCAACCTAACATAAAAGCTACGTGGAGGTTCAGAAAATTCATCAAATTTCTCGACTAGTCTTGTCATTTTTTTCAACCTACCCCTCTCGTGTAACAGATATTTGTTATCTGGATTCTCTGTAATTTCAGATTCAATTCTCCGAATTTGTTCAGTCACGTATCGCATATTTCTTTTGGAATAATCGATTTGATTATAATCTTGATCTTCCGCGTAAATATTTGCGGAATAACAATGCTTAACCCGCTTATGAACTGAATCAATATTGGTAATGCGTCCTTCTATCAAGAGGTCATCATTCGCGTTCATCATCACTTCAAACACATTAGTGAATTGGAAACATACTATTACTGAAGGATCATACA
Source organism: Crocinitomix sp. (assembly GCA_047623705.1). Taxonomy (GTDB): domain Bacteria; phylum Bacteroidota; class Bacteroidia; order Flavobacteriales_D; family Crocinitomicaceae; genus Crocinitomix. The sequence continues at coordinate 17,213 of JBLHOW010000050.1, read as the reverse complement.
TACTACTCCAATTGTCATATTTCACTGATACATACCTCCCATTCCCCCCAACAAAACAAATTTCCATCTCCATTTCATTATTCATCAACTTTTCCAAAAAAGCAGCCAATTCAGATTGCACTACAGTATGATCAACTATCACATAATATTTGGGAAAATCAATTGGTTCGGCTGAGAAATTTGCAATTATCTCGGCATTCTCTAAAGTAGGCTGTCCAACATAAGTTCTACCATCTAGTTTTTCTAAATATTCAATTTCATTGGAGAGGTAAATGATCCCACGAATTGGTCGATCATCCCATTTATAGCGCATAGGATAACCATATTCCAAATTGAAGGGATAAATATTATATTTTGCTGCAATTTCTTCAAGCCGATTATGGATTTTGGCAGAAGCATGAATCGAGAAGAAGAATAGCCCCCCTATTATAAACACCATTTTTAGGACTGGAATCATACTTTAAATCTATCAAAAATTATACCTCTTTTAATTAGACGCTTCTTAAATATTTCTACTTATTTTTGAATATGAACCAATTTTATAAACTCAATGCCTTAATCATTCTCATTTTTTTATTAAATGCATGCGGAAATGATGTGAAAGTGCCCGAAATAATTGAAACGCCGCAAATAGAAACTTCTGAAGATCTTATTGAGGCTGCTCATTCTGAAACAGGCTATGAAGCGCAGTGGATGGAAGAACGTATTGCTAGTATCGATACATTTGCAAATGCGGTATTGAATGATGATATATCAACAGTTTTAACATATATCGAATTTCCTTTTCATAGAGATGCACCAATCGCTGCACTCATGAACGCCAGAGAATTTGAAGTCTACTATCCTACTCTATTTGATGCGGAATTAAAAGAAAGATTACAAGCCCATTTAGACGAACCTGATATTATTGACCTGTCAAGTTCAAATGGTACAATTGGGGTTTTAAACGGATTGATTTGGTTTAATGATCCTGCCAGTAAAATTGTTTCAATGAATTATCAATCGGAAGCAGAGAAAGAAAATTTAGTCGAAATGGAACAACATTTGCGCAATTCCATGCATCCCATATTAAAAGACTATACCTATAACGTTTTTTTGGGTAGAACAGAAGATGGGCTTTTTAGAATTGACGAAACTGAAAAAGGTTTGCGTTATGCTTCTTGGTACGGTGATCAAAATATGCTAGATGAACCTGATTTTATTTTATGGAACGGCATTTCTGAAAAGCAGGGAACAGCAGGTGGATGGACAACAACTTTTGACAGGGTTGATACGAAATATATTTTAGATCAAGTGGATATGTGCCAAGACCCTGAAGATTGTGGTATCTTTTTAGTCATTGAAGTTGAAGGTGAAATTACATCCAAGTTGACTGTTGAAGAAATCTTAAATCCATTTGAAGAATTGAATACACATGACGAAACAGAAGAAATTGCAGAATAATCAACAGATTAAAAACGGTATCTTCTGATCAAGCAGTTAAACTAAACATTGCTATCATTCCAACCAGTATTATTTTCAACACAGGTTAGCGTATTCCTTTACCGAACATCCGCCCAACAAGAATCACACAAATCACCGGTGCTTTTGTCAATTGTTTTAATAGATTCGTTGGCATCATTCATTAAACAATTTGGTTCAGGACAGTGGCGCAAGCCCAATACATGACCAACCTCATGGCAGGTAATTCTCATCAAACGTCTATAAAAAGTTTTATCGGATACTTTTTTATGCAAACGGTTGGATGATACTACACACGAAGTTCCACCAACTGATCCTAATCCGAAAATGCCAAAATCTTTATACATCCATTCCGGATCTTTAATCTCTTTTGTATTGCCCTTATATTTTGTAATGGAAATGTCTTGATTGGTTAAGCCAACTGCAATGTCAATCGTATCGGGATGGTGATAGGTGGTCCATTTGAGCAAAGAATCTGCCCTGTAACGAGGATAACGAATTTCTGTATAAGCCATTTCTGGCATCACTACCCTATTTAAAATCACTACTTCAAACCCATACATTTTCTCTATTGAACTTTTTACTGAATCAACCTCCCGATCCGCAATATTACCGTATGGTTGAATACCAATTAAAGGTGGGCCTGTATCTATTCCTATAAACGCTTGAGATTTTGGAAAAAAAATCAAAATGGCGCTTCCTACAACGGCCAAAACAAATACGATTATTAACACTCTCTTCATAACTCCTCTAATTCATCAAACTCCTTAGGATCGTAACTTTCGGGGCTTTCGGGTTCCGAATCTTCCTCTTCTACAAAATTAAATCGATCCTCAGAATCGTTATTTCCATCATACAATTCTTCCCATTGAAAACTCTCCTCTAATTCATACAGGTTCATTACTAACTTACTGTCTTTTTTATCAAATGTTTTAGCATTATCTGTAAAATGCCTTTTAACAGTTAAATTCATACCATCACGGCAATTAACACACCAATAGAAAGTAAATTCATAATAATTAGCGTCCTTTTTATACGCACGTTCATAATTCAAAAACGAACGGATACCTTCTGCTTCAATTTTCTCAACTAATTCAGATAACGTATAAATCTTGGGAAGTTTCAATAAAATTGATTCTTTATTATCTAACCACTTGTCGCAGGGCTCACAATAGGGTTTGTCACCGTCTTTTGAAGAACCGCCCATAAAGATTAATGGAAAACTAATTATAGCACCTGCCTCAGCCAACCACGAAAAATAAGGAACGCCGCCATTCCGTGTAAAACCGTCGGTCAATTCCAATAAATAAGCTGGAAAACCTGCTAAAACAGTAAAAAATGAAATTTTAAAAATTAATGCCAAAAAGAAAATCCAAGCGCAGCATAAACCAAAGATGGAAAAAAATACCATGGAGATTAATCGAATCTTTTTATTGCGAATTTTTGCCCCGTCAATCGCAAAAGATGAAATAAGACCTAAGAATAACGTAAAAACCCCTGTGATGAGAAAATTAAAAAAGCTTGCAGGATTCTCTAAAACCACATAAGCATAAAGATCTGTCAACCCAAAAATGACGAATAAGCCCACAGGAAATGTCCACGCCATTCGACGCAAATTCAGTTTTTTTGATTCTTGATAATAAGTCATTCTATATCATATCTGCGGTCTGCGTAGGATTCAATATCTCGCGAGGAATACTATGCATATCTAGTTCATAAAAAGGAAAAATCAATTCCTCTTTTTTATCAATTTCATTTTTATTATTAAACGTTAGACTTACAAAATTAACGCTCAGGTAAACCGCTTTTTTACAGCCTCCGCAAGAAGTGAATTTTATTTCATAATGCTCACCTACTTGAGAATCATTAGCATCTGCAGACTCTAAGGCTATAAGTTCGTTTACTTTTTGGTTCATTATTTTGTCTTCAATAGCCTTTTTGGTTAATCGTAAAACTGACTTTCGCAGGTAAACTTTTTCTTCACCTGCCCATTTATCACAATCTTCGCAGTAAACCAAATCATTTTTACCCGCAGAAACAATAAAAAATATGGGGCCAATTAAGAGAATTGCAGCTTCAATAATCCACAGTGTTATTAAAAGCCATCCAGATAATTCGATTGAACTTGATCTCCTGCCAATTGAATATGAACGCTGTGAAAGCATTTCAATTCCGTCGACAAAATGCGATAAGGCAAAATCATATCCTTGTTCAAATACAACCATGATATAAGTTACCCAAACGGCGAACAATCCAAATGCTGCAAGAATAACGGCGATTAGAATACCTGTGGTATAACTGCGCACTTTACCCACACGCTGCACCAATCCTAAAATAAAGACGAACACCAAAACATAGGCCGCAGTTGCCAAAAAGTTTAAATAGATAAAGGGATTTAAATCAGTTAAAAAGGAATAGCCGTAAGCCAATAAACCAATTATGGCAGCGCCAACGAGCATTGCAATAATTGTTAAGGTGGTATTTATTTTTCCGGATTCCTGATAGTATCCCATCCTACTTCATTTCTATCGCCTGCAACGTATTCATCATTAAAGATGCAATTGTCATTGGTCCTACTCCTCCTGGTACAGGTGTAATAAAAGAACATTTGGGTGCTACTTCGTCAAATTTCACATCTCCTAAAAGTTTAAATCCAGATTTTTTAGTGTCATCTTTAACACGAGTAATTCCAACATCAATAACCACAACACCTTCTTTCACCATGTCGGCCGTTAAGAACTCGGCTTTACCTAATGCCACGATAATAATGTCTGCTTTTTTAGTATACTCTGTCAAGTTTTTTGTGCGCGAATGTGTCAACGTAACCGTACAGTTGCCCACTTTATTATTACGCGCCATTAAAATACTCATTGGCGAACCTACAATATGGCTTCTTCCAATCACTACACAATCTTTTCCTGAAGTTTCAATGTCATACCTGTCCAATAATTGAACAATTCCATAAGGAGTTGCAGGTAAAAAGCAGGGTAAATCCAATACCATTCGTCCTAAATTTTCTGGATGAAAACCATCCACATCTTTTGCAGGAGAAACCGCCAAGGTTACTTTATGCTCATCAATGTGTTTTGGCAAAGGTAATTGCACAATGAATCCATCTATGTCATCATCATTGTTTAACTCTTCTATTTTCGCCAATAAATCCGCTTCCGAAACATCTTCAGATAATTGCACCAATGTAGAATCAAATCCTACTTTTTCACAGGCTTTAACCTTTGCATTTACATAAGTAATACTCGCACCATTGGCACCTACAATGATGGCAGCTAAATGGGGTGTTTTTTTACCTTGTTTTTTGAGTTCAGCAACTTTAATTGTGATCTCATCTTTAATGTCGTTGGATGTTTTTTTACCGTCTAATAGAATCATTTGCGCGTATTTTTTGTGGTTACGTTCAAATGTAATAAAATAAGTTTTGATTTTAAGGAAATTAAATCGAGAAAATAGGAAGGATAAAAATTACTAATTCATAACAGCGTCAACTTCGGCCAAGGTTACTGTTCCACCGTTGTTGCCCCAGCTGTTCAACACATAGTTCATCACATCCATAACCTCCTGGTTTGACAGACCCTGCGGTGCCATTACCGTATTGTAAACAGCTCCATTTACAGTTATTTCACCCTCCATTCCATTGGCCGCAATTTCAATAGCACGATTCTTATCAGCCAATAAATAATCAGAATTTGCTAAAGGAGGAAATGCTCCTTCTAATCCAATGCCATCTTTTTGGTGACAAGCAACACAAGTGCTCATATAAACTTTTTCTCCGTCTATATATTCACTCGGTTGCACCAACATATCATCTGTTGCCCATCCTTCGGTTTTATCACCTCCACAGGCAATTAATAAAAACGTAAAAATTAAGACGGCTAAATATTTCATTTTGCAAAAATTAAATCGGTGCAAATGTAGCGATTTCTTATTCTTCCGCGTAGTAATAAGCGTCTAAAATAATGTAGCGTGACGACTCTTGAATCGTGTCATAGTAGTTGATAATTTCGTCCCAAGTAAAGGTGGGGTATTTATCAATTTCGTATGATTCTCCATTAAACGCGGCTTTACCAAATGCGAGAATGTTGTCATCTAAATACCATTCGCGAATTTTTGTTGCACGGTTCACTTCGCCATCTGTCATCCATTCCATTGACCCTGTACCATCTTCTTTGATGATTATCCGGTGCGCGATTGTTTCAGATGAATAATGAATCCATGTTCCAACCATAGATTCGGATGCTTCAAGCAGGGGTGTTTTAGCACAGCCCACAAAAATTAGTATAAGTGTAAGGCTAAATAATTTATTCATTGCACTAAGATATAAAATCTGTGACAAAGAAAGTAAGGTTTACAGTATGCAAGGCTATTCTTTTGCAACATAAACCACAGAAGAACGGGCAGAAACAATCCCACCTGTAACAGCTGATATTATGAAATCACCTAATTTAAATTTACTTTCAACCACATAATCATCCTCGGGTGCACGAGGTTCATTCTTCCCAAGTGGAATAAGTCCCCAAAACAAATAAAATTGTTTTGACTTGGAATATTTTTCAGTTTTTGTTTTATCAGAAACATCTCCAACTGTTGTTTGCTGAACAAAGCAAGAAGACAAAATGCTTAAGATACAGGCAAATAGAAAAAATTGTTTGGTTAGTTTTAACATAGCTAATTATTCTTTATTTGTTTTTAGTATGACGGGTTAGAAATGAGTTCCCCTATTCTATAATCAAATATAATTTATTCCGTGTAAAATCTATTAAAAATTTTCATTAAATAAACCATGAAATTTTATTTGCGAATATAAAAAAAGCATTACCTTTGCCGCGGATAGTTGGCAGAGTGGTCGAATGCACTAGTCTTGAAAACTAGCGTACCGCAAGGTACCGAGAGTTCGAATCTCTCACTGTCCGCAGCAGGGGATAACAGATTTTTTAAATCTGTTATCCCCTTTTCATTTCCCTGTAAACCCTCGTCAATACAGGCAATCATCTCAAATATTAAATTGCGTTTTGGAGTTCGACATTTTTTTCCGTCGAAATAGAAATTCTTGGAAAATATCGAACTCACGAGTTTATGCTTGAGTTGTATCGTAGCGGTATTGTACGTTTCCTTAACGTCTGACAGAAAATTTAATCCCGACTTTGCAAGGTTCACGATTTCTTTGACAGAGGTTTGCAAGCCATTCATCTTTTTTTCAATTTCTCCCTTCTGAATACTGAACCGTTTTTTGCCTTCCATATAGTCCTCTGCTTCGATTTTATCGTCCAACATCATTTCGTAGGATTTCTCCAAACGTTTCACAAAGACTTGCAATTTCTCTTTGAGGTTTTTCAAATCGGCTGAATTATCTTTTGTGGAAGATTTAATCTGATTATCCAAAATATGGATATAGAGATTTAATACGTCTTTGTTCACCATAATTGAATCCAACAATTCTTCAAATGCTTTATGAACCTTTATTGCAGATACTCGCTGACCTTTGCAGTGATTACAATGGTAATAGCCATATCGTTTCCCCATTTTTCCCTTTGAAAAACTAGCCGTCAAGGTTTCACCGCAACAGTTACAATTAATGATTCCACGTAAATGTAAGTCGTCTCTTAACTTCTCATATTTCGGAATGGACTTGCCCCTTGCTTTTCGATTGCCTGTTAATTCTTGTTGCACTTGGTAGTACAACTTTTCGGAAATAATAGGTTCGTGGATTCCCTCAACTATTTGCATGGGTTCATTATCCAATGCTGGAACAACAATCTTTCCTGCATATAAGATTCGTTTCAAAATCTTACAGATATTATTGCGAGAGATTATTATCTCTCTCGCTTTAAAATCATCTCGAATTTCCTTTTGTGAAACTCCGTTTGCAACTCGTTCAAATATTTCTCTTACAATAGGCGCTTTTACTGGATCAGGAATAATGATATGACTTCCCTCTGCGTTCTTTGCAGAGATATAACCATAAAACGGTGGTCTTGCCCAACGTCCTTGTTTTAAGCCTTGTCGTATTCCTCCTCTTACCTTAATTGATCTTCTTTGATTATCTACATCAGGATTGGCTAAATAAATTGCCAACATGAATAGGTTTTCGGGTATGTTATAATCAATTGGTTGCTCAATGGATTGTGGAACAATCTTCTTAGCCTTTAGATATTGAATCATATTCAATGCCCCTGTTAAGTCTCGTGAAAAACGATCCCATGAAGTGAACAGAATTTCATCCACTTCTATTTCCTTGCTCTTAATCTTTTCAATCAGCTTTTTCCATTCAGGTCGGTCAAATGACTTGGCTGAATGATCTTCTTTTAATTTGTAAACGATTTCATAATTCATTCGTTTACAATGATTCGTCAGCTTATCTAACTGATCGTCTAAACTATATCCCTTCGCTTGTTCATCTGAACTTACTCTACACATTATTGCTACTCGCGTCATCTCTCTTCGATTTTAAATTTTTAATAATTTCAACATTAATTCGAGCCAATTTCATTAAGTAATTTCTTACTTGTTCAATCTTTTCGTCTGTCCATTTTTTTCCTGTCTCTCCTAATAATTCTCTACACTTTTTTAAACTTAACATTGTTATTTTGGTCTATGTCATTATTCTCGATTACTCCAATAAATAATGACTTCCCGTTCCTATATGCTCTAGCTAATCTAGTAGCTCTAATTTAACTTTTGTACTTGGTCTTGCGTTTTAAGCTGACCACTTTACCGTTTTCCGTTTTATACTGTATTTCTTGATAGGCATTTTTCTGAATCAAATCGAAGAGTCGTCCACTCGCTCCTGACACATCAATTTGTTCTTCTGTTTCTATCAATTTTACTTCACCTTTGTTCAAACGAACATTTAAGGATGTTATATTCCCCTCACGCAATAGGCGCAATACATCTTTTTCCTGTTTACTTAACGCCTTGTCGTCATCTAATATCGACAGATCATATAATTCCTCTCGCTCAATAAAATCTGATACGATATGACGTAACGGAAAACTGATATACGGTGCGTTGAGAACTGATGATGTCATGTTGTCGTTAAAAGGCTTTTCATCATATATAAAGCATGAGCCATCCTTTCTGATTAACAAATGTGTATCAGTTCTACCAATAATTGTCATGTAAATTAACATGGCAATCACCGTATTTATCATTTTATGTTCGGATGAATCCACTAACAGATCAAGCTCCGCACGCACACGTTGAAACTCGTCTGTTTTGGCATCATCCGCAGATAACTCCATAACAATAGCCTTCATATCAAATTCCTTTGAAATGAAGTTCCTCAATTCAATGACCGCTTTTAGAGGCATCCCGAATTCACGCAATTCGTCAACCATCCTTAGCCAAACATATTCTATGGCATTATACTTTCGCCTCCCTTTTTTAGTGGGTTGCTCAATATAGACACCACCCTTTGTCCACGCATGCGCAATGGCATCAGTTAGACCAATGTTTGATAATTGATATTGTTTTTCCAATAAGAACTTGATTAAATCAACTGATTCAGAGAGTATTCCTCTATTGTCTGCTTCCATTATATACAGCTATTCATTTACATTATATAAATCTAATATAAGGTAAATATTAGTACCGTCAAAATAAATTTGCAGCAAACCCAAACCACAACGGCATAATACCGATAAACAGTTCAGTCTAAATCCGATAAATCAAGTGGAGTAAATGCGAATTACACTAATATATGTTGATTTTCGCTATTGAATACACCTATTCACCTAGAGAATCTCTAAATTCGCATTGTCTCGATAGCATACACACACGCATTTCTATTGAGTAGTTGTAATAAATTAGATTATAGTCCGCATTTTCACTACCGATTATAATCTGAGAAATTGGATCAATCAATCTAAAGCACTCACGATAAGATTGATTATCCATCTGTTTTTATTCAATAGAATTTTAATCCATGTCACTGACTGGCTTTTGTATTCCATTAAATTTTTTGAATTGTTTTTTCGTCTGCTCCTGTTTCCTCCTCTCTTAGTTTTATTCCCGATCAAAATCAGGACATCATTAAACCTTATTATAATTTACGAAAAAACTGACGGGTTTATTGCAAGGTTTGATGTGAAATAAATGTTAAAAATTGAGAAACCCAGTAAAATCAACACGCTCCGTATTCTATGACTAAAACAAATAAAATTCAAATTATTTTCAGATTTACCTTTATCTGAATTTCGATTCAATTATTCCGTTGTAATATGATTTTTTGTAAAACCCGGTAAAATCAGCACACTCCCTCACATTCCGTCACGCTCTTTCACACTCCGAATTGCACTTTATGCTGCATATTTTAGAATATCAACATACGGAGTTTTACGCTCGATAACAGCAAATATTCTGGCAACCAACTTATTTCTCACAATATTGAGGGTGCTGGACTTGTTTTTACCCTTTTCGACACGTTTTTGATAAAACATTCTCATTTCCGGAGAAAATTGAATTGCGGATCTAGCTCCCATCTCAAGTAGTGATTTAATTCGTTTGTTGGCCAGCGGACTCACTCTTGTTTTCCCTCTAAGACTCGTTCCTGATGAGTTAGGGAAAGGTGCTATTCCACAATATGAAGCAAATTTTCTTGCATTTTTAAACTTTGTGAAAGCGTCTGTATATACAATCATAAATAGAGCTATTTGTCTTCCAACTCCTTTAACCGTAATGATTAAATCATACATTTCACTCAGCTGTTCACTGCTCCGAATAATTCTTAATGTCTCTAGTTCCACAGCTTCTATCTGTTTTGATAGATAATGAATCATTCGTTCCTGGGTTTGAAATAAGATCTTGTTTTCTTTTTGATCAAAGACTCTTTTTTGTTCGTTTAAGGTAACTTTGAATCCACTGTTTTGCTTGACTAGCCGCTCTCTGAGAGTCAATAAATTCTTGAGCACAATTAATGCTTTGCTAGGCATTCGATAAGGCTCAATTTCTTCCTTTAATCGATATCCATATCGTGCAATCTTTTTAGCATCAGTTTTATCATCCTTTCCTCTTGAAATACCTAACGATCGTCTAACCTCTAAACCTGAAACTAAAGCAAAGGCGATATTTTTTTCCGTAAAATAAAGTGCCAAAGCATGAGAGTACAAACCTGTATGCTCAAAAATAAAGAGCATTTCATTCTTGTCAAAAGGTAGAACTCTTATAAGCCCATTTTAATAGTTTTTTAAACCCTTCCTTTGAATTTTCAAACTCTTCTGCGAATTGATTGGTATGGACTCTAGCATCAAACGTGTTTTTGCTAATATCAATTCCGATTACTTCTTTCCATTCTACCATAATAATTAAGTTTAATAACTGCCGTGACTATAACCTTTAATAATTCGGTATTAAAATTCTATCTGGTCCTTGAGCAGCTGATAATAAGAATGAGGACTAATACGGAGCATTGATCTAAAATCAAGTAATGACATAAGTTCACCCCATTCTTTTTATTAACAATTTACAGGCTTTTCAACAAAGAAAAAAAGAAGCAAAAAAAGAAATCTATAACATCATTAATTCTTAATGATCTAAGTTGTATAATTCTGTTTTGCTAATCTAAAGGTAATGTTTTATTATCCTAAAAATTGATTAAGTTTGATATATTGAAAAGAGAAATGACCGATTTGACCCAAATACTATCCCATCTTCCATCCGAAAGGATTACAGACCTTGAGCAAATCACTCAAAAGATACTTGATACCCACCGTGTTGATATAATTATGCTTTTTGGAAGTTTTGCCCGTGGTGATTTCAAAACTGAACGTGGCAAAGAACGAGGAAAGAAAAGTGATTTTGATATTTTGATTGTTGTTGAAAGTGGAGATAGAAGAAAGCACGTAGTTTCCAAATTGAGAGGTGCTTTTAAGGAAATGGAAATTGTCGTTCAAACACTAGTTGTTAATATTAGTGTTGTCAACAAAGCCTTGGAAGAAAATCAGTATTTCTATTCTGATATTAAGAAAGAAGGAATTGAGTTATTTAATTCTGGACGGTATGATTTTGCTTCGTTTAAAGGTTTAACTGCTGCAAGGCGGAGAGAGATTGCGGAATATGACTTTGACGAATGGTTCAAAGGTGCTAAAACGAATTTTGATTATGCCAATATAGCAGTTGAACGTGGTGATTGGTTAAAGGCCTCATTTGAATTTCAACAGTGCATTGAAATGTGTTACACTGCAATTGAAATGGTTTTCAATCATTATAACCCGCATGAACATAACCTGTTTGCTTTGCGTGATCGTAATGTTCGGCATCACAAAAGGTTGAAAGGCGTTTTTCATTATGATAATGAAGAACATACCAAACTCTTTGATCAATTGAACTATGCCTATATAGGAGGACGTTACCGTAACGAAAAGGAATTCCCTGTGGATATGGATAAGATCAAGTTTTGGAAGCAGGAGACGGAAGCCTTTTTGAAATTGACTGAAGAGATTTGTTTGGAGCGGATTGAGGGGTTTAAAGCATTAGATGGGTAGCTTCCTTTTTAATATAGGTGTAAGTCTTCAAATTAATGTTTATCAAAAATAAGTCATAAATTTAATCTTTACAATACGTGTATTTTTCTTCTTTTAAATTAAATGTCGTTTTACTAAGATTTTTTCAACCTCTAAGGCTAGTATCTGCTGGTGTTAGGATTGGCATAACTCTTGCTACCTTTGGTTATTATCCTTTTAATTGATCAAGATTAATTCTAATTCTTCTTCAGAACTGAATTTTCTTATGGTTTGTCTTCTGTAGCCATTTACAACCGCTTCGGTTGTTCTTTTGCTCGGGTTTTCATTATTTCCTATTTTGATCTTATAGAGTCTTTCAAGATAATAAACTGTTACTTAACTTTAGCTCTTAAGTGTTAAACATTATGCTGCCGTTTTACACTCGATCGGCAAAAGTGCTTTTGTCTTGACCGTTTTTTTAGTTGGTAATTACCAATTTTTCCGTAGCTACTATTTTTCCATTTCGCATCAAGTTTATGAAGTAGATTCCTCTTGATAGATCTTCGCAATGCAAGGTGAACGTTTGCTCAGAAATATTCGTTATTTGTTTTATTATATGCCCATATGAGTCAAAGATTACTAATTTTGAATCTTTGACTTTTTTAGCGATATGAATTGTTGTTTCGCCCGAAAACGGATTTGGATAAACACTAAATAATAAACCATTCGTAAAATCACATGCCACAGACTTTGTATTAGAGTATGTCGTAGCCCCATCATAATCAGTTTGTTTTAATCGATAATAAGACATCCCAATTAATGGGTTGTCGTCAAAGAATGAATAGTTTAATGTTTGTGTACTATTTCCGGCACCATTTATTTTACCGATTGAACTAAAATTAATTCCATCTGCAGAGCGTTCAACATTAAAATAATTATTATTTTTTTCACTTGCCGTGACCCAATTGATGGCAATATTTCCCGGCATTTCCTCCACACTAAAGCTTAACAACTCTGTAGGCAAAAGAAAAGGACAAAAAGTGTTGCTAATATCCACATTTTGAGTTGTTATATCCCCGTTTGTTGAAAGCACTTTCCCAGTAAGAATTACGCCCGATTCTAAAATGATTGCCGCATTATTAGCTATGATTGTTCCGTTGAAATTTGCACCAGTACTGATAGTTACAGCACCTTCTACTTGCCAGAATACGTTCTCTGCCAATGTCCCACCTACAAGAATAACTTGTGGTGTAGAAGTAGTAAACGCTCCGGTTATTCGAATTACGAATACAGCACCGGAAACACCTCTTGCATCTAAAAAAATCGTATCAGTAAGCGTTGCAGCTCCAGTCATTAAATAAACATTAGGGGTAAGTACTTGACTATGTCCAAACACAGCTGGATATAACAATTCAATATCATGACCGAATCCATTAATTTCGGCATAAAGAGTAGTTAAATCTAAACTTGCTTGTGCTGTCGCAACATCAGGAATTGAATGTACAGTACCTGTTACATCTGGCGGATTATAGCCTGAAACAGTTCCGAGGTTTGTACCAATATCCCCAACTACATTAGTTGTACCTGTATTTGTAACAATTCCTATCGAGGTAAAAATCGCGAAATCGCAAATAGAATTCTGATCTGGAGCTACGGGCCCAGTAAAAATAGGACTGCCACATCCGATAGGAGGACCACCTGTAAGGCTACTAACGCTTATGGCTCCAGTAACATTAAGTAATCTGCCTTCTAAATTACAATCCGCAGCAACTGCAGTAGCACCACTAATAATAAGAGTGCCTTTCCAAATGGAGTTTGCTGCAATAGCCGTTGCACCGTCTATTCTCCAAAACACATTACAAGCTTGGGTTCCATTTGTTAAAATAACGGTTGAGGCAGCCGCTGCCGCAAAAGCCCCATCCAGTTTAAATATAAAACAGGCATCTGGGTCCCCACCACCATCTAAAGTAATTGAACCCGTGCAGCTTGAAGCGCCTGCGAGCAAATAAACTTCTGGTGTTAGTACCTCACCTGCACCAAGGGTAAGGCTATGCACTACCCCGTGCGGTTGCAGATTTATACTATCTCTAGCTATACTAAGATCTATTGCACATTGAGCCGTTGTAGCGTCAGCTGAATGCATAGTTCCATTTATATTCCCAAAGCCAGTTGTAGCGCCTATGTTTGGTCCTACATCTCCGGTAATTTGCGAGAAACCAGTATTTGTTACTGCTCCGGTTGCTGTGTAAATTACAAATGAAGAAGTAGCGCCTAAAGGAGGGGGCGCTTGACTAAAAATAAGATATGGAAAAAACAATAGCGATAAGAATAACACTTTTAACTGTTGTATCATAGTGAATTTGTTTGACTATTAAATAACTATGCAGGCATAACAAATAAAATTGGCAAATAACTAATATAAGTGTAAGTGGTAACCAGCAAGTATAAATGTAACTATGACTTTAGAGCTAAAGCAGTACGCTAATGTTATATGCTAATTGTAAAGTTAGACTAAATTTCGCTTACAAGTCATACAAATAACAAAAAGACTAAAATTTCATATACAATATTGCGCATAAATACGTGTATTATTATTCTTCTAAAAACAACAATTATTACGGATTCAATTTTTTAATTAAAAAAAGAATTCTAAATTTTTAATTGTTGACTGGTTAGCTAATACGTTATTGTTTTGGACATAAATTATGTCTCAGAATTTAAACCAAATTTTACAAAAGATATACGTTGACTTACATTGTAATCAAGGGATTTAGTTAATCTGATATCGGTATTCTTCGAATTCTATGTTTTGAAGAAAAAATCTATTCTGTCTAAATTTTATCGACCAGCTTTCAAACAACAATAACAACTATTTAAGCCTTGAGACCGATTTAATAAATTAGGAGAAATATCACCAACTTTTATTATGTGTTTTTATCCTACAATTCCAATAAATAGTTGAACCAACATACCAAATCTGGATCATCAAAAAATATGTTTTTGACAAAAAAGCTCATTTAATCCATCAAAATAAATATTTGTTTTATAATAGCTTATTTTAAAAACCGGTCTATATCGACGAAGAGATTCATTCAAAGTATGTGAAATAAATAAAGATCGACCAAATGACTTATCCTTCTTAATTATCGTGGATTTTATCGTGTGCTACTTTTTTTCTTATTTGAATTAGTGATCGTTTAACCATTTAAAAAGCGTAAGTTGAGATAATCAAATGCTAGAATAAGTATCTCTTTTTCCCTAGCAACAAAGTTTACATCTCATTTTTATTATGATAAGTGCATTTTTTAATACTTAAAAAAGGAGAAATATTTTATGTTCAAAATGACTATTGATTTCATTCAAAAAACAGGTAAATGTCTTACTCCAAAAGTGCATTTTTTTAGAATAACACTAACGTCGTTTGTCCTATCACTTTTTTCCATTACTACTTCCGCCCAATTACCAAGTTTGGGAGAAATAGTAAACTTTGCCCTATTTACTTCAAATGGAGCATTGAGTAACGCTGGAACATCTTATATTGACGGAAATATAGGTGTTGAAATTGGATCAGTAGCTGGATTTGGATCGCCAACTACTGTTACTGGGACCACAGAAATTTTAAATCTGCTAACGGCACAATGCGTGCTGGATGCGCAATCCGCATATGATCAATTAGTAGCCGCCCCTGAAACCATTTTTATTCATCCTGCTGCCTTTGGAGCTGGTGAGACTGTTTTTCCTGGAGTTTATGATGAAGCTGGTGCCGGTTCATTAGGTGGAGATATAACTTTAGATGCCCTAGGAGATGCAGACGCAGTTTTTATATTTAGATTCGGTGGAGCATTTAGCGTTGGAGCAATTTCTAATGTAATATTGACCAATGGGGCTAAATCTTGCAATGTGTTTTGGGTATCTCATGGGGCAATAACAGTTGGAGCATCATCAAATATGATTGGAACTCTTATAGCTGGTCCTGGCGCAGTTTCAATGGCTGCTGGCGGAACACTAGAAGGTAGAATGATTACGACGAATGGAGCGATAGCTACAGACAATGTCTCAATAATAGCTCCTTGTAGAACCGTGATCCTTGATACTATTAATGTAGAGTGTATCGAAGACGTGCCTGTTTTTGACATTCTTGATGTTACAGACATTTATGCTTGTAATTTAGTTCCTCTGGTAATCGTTTTTGTTTCTGATGTCTCAGATGATTTGACATGTCCCGAGACGATTACAAGAACCTATAGTGCAACGGATGATTGCGGAAACGAAACTACAGTCATACAAAAAATCATTATAAATGATATTACAAGTCCAACTGCTTCTAACCTTCCACCCATCAGTGTTGAATGCATAGGGGATGTGCCTTTGCAAGATATTACTCATGTTGATGATGAAGCAGATAATTGCACAGCGAGTCCTATTGTGGCATTTGTTTCAGATGTTTCAGATGGATTAACTTGCCCAGAGACAATTACAAGAACCTATAGTGTAACGGATGACTGTGGAAACGAAATTTTGGTCACACAGCTCATTACGGTAAATGATATTACAGACCCAAGTGCTTCGAATCCTGCACCAATAACTATAGCATGTATCGAAGATGTTCCATTAGCAGATATTACGCTAGTAATTGATGAAGCAGATAATTGCACGGTATCGCCAATTGTAGCATTTGTTTCAGATGTTTCAGATGGCTTGACTTGTCCAGAGACAATTACAAGAACCTATAGTGTAACGGATGACTGTGGAAACGAAATTTTGGTCACACAAATGATTACAGTAAATGATATTACAAATCCAACAGCTTCTAATCTTCCGCCGGTAACTGCAGAATGTATGGGAGATGTTCCTTTGGCAGAAATTACGCTTGTAATTGATGAAGTAGATAATTGCACGGTATCGCCAATTGTAGCATTTGTCTCTGATGTTTCAGATGGCTTAACTTGTCCAGTGACAATTACAAGAACCTATAGTGTAACGGATGACTGTGATAATCAAATTTTAGTTACACAGCTGATCACTGTAAATGATATTACAAATCCAACAGCTTCAAACCCTTCACCATTAACTGTAGAATGTATCGAAGATGTTCCTGTGGCAGATATTACTCTCGTCATTGATGAAGCGGATAATTGCACTGCTAGTCCTGTTGTGGCATTTGTTTCTGATGTTTCAGATGGTTTGACTTGTCCAGAAACGATCACAAGAACTTATAGTGTGACGGATGACTGTGACAATCAAATTTTGGTCACACAACTCATCACAGTAAATGATATTACAAATCCAACAGCTTCAAAC
>JBLHOW010000049.1:0-47672 GCA_047623705.1 Crocinitomix sp. | reverse complement strand
TGATTTTACTGGCCTTCGCTTTATTGTTTAGTTCCTATCCGTTTTTTGGAGTGATTGGTTTAATTGTGGGTATTGGTGGAGCTTTAACCAATTATTTTGAGGGCAAAAAATCGGAAAAGTGGTTGAAAAAATTCTCTTTTGCTAAAAATATCGTTTATGCACTTTTTGTAGCATGGCTATTGGCTACAATATGGATGCCTTTAGGTGTTGTTCGCAGTGTATTAGTAAACTTCATTTTTGTTATTTCCATCATTGGTTTATTAATCAGTTTTTTCTATTTAATCATCCATTTTTACGAAAAAATTCTCCGCTTTTTATTGCGAGTGAAATACATTTTTGTCGGTTTATTAATAATTCTCCTGTATTCGGGATATAGCATATTTAAAAATACTGGGCAAGAGTTTATGCCTGCCTTAAACGAAGGTTCATTTCTATATATGCCCTCGGCTATGCCCCACGCAGGTATGGAAATGAATGAAGCTAATATTCGCTTATTGGATTTATCAATTAGTTCCATACCAGAGGTTGAATTAGTCGTTGGTAAAGCTGGGAGAGTTGAAAGTGCACTTGACCCCGCACCAATGTCTATGTACGAGCACATGATTACGTACAAATCTGAATATAAAGTAGACGAGGACGGACATAAAAAGCGTTTTTCTGTGGACGAAAATGGTGCTTTTATTTACTCAGATTCTGACGAATTAATCCCTAATGAGAATGGACAATATTTTAGGCAATGGCGAGATCATATTAAGTCACCTGATGACATTTGGGATGAGATTATAGAAGCAGCAAAAATACCGGGATTAACATCTGCACCAAAGCTACAACCCATTGAAACACGATTGATAATGTTGCAAACAGGAATGCGCGCTCCAATGGGCATAAAAATAAAAGGCACAGACTTAAAAGAGATTGAGGCATTTGGACTTGAATTGGAGCAACTATTAAAAGAAGTTGAGGGTGTAAAAACGGAGGCGGTATTTGCAGAAAGAATTGTAGGAAAACCCTATTTGATGCTTTCAATAAAACGGGAAAAAATAGGACGATATGGTTTGTCCATTTTGGATGTTCAAACTCAAATTCAAACCGCAATTGGTGGAATGGTTGTCGGAACAACAGTAGAAGGTCGTGAACGTTATAATATTCGTGTTCGCTACCCGACTGAATTGCGCAATGATCCAGACCAAATTAACGGAATCCTGATTGCCGCGCCAAATGGAACGCAAGTACCCTTGGAAGAACTTGTTGAAATCAATTACGAACAAGGGCCGCAAGCAATTAAAAGTGAGGACGGCTTCTTAGTGGGCTACGTTTTGTTTGACAGAGAAGAAGGGTATTCTGAAGTTGAGTTAGTTAATAAAGCACAAGCTTATATCAATGATAAAATTGACCAAGGATTATTAACAGTACCAAACGGTATTAACTATCAATTTGCGGGAAATTATGAACAACAAGTGCGTTCAAATAAACGCCTTGGAATTGTTATGCCTATTGCTTTAGTTTTGATTTTCCTAATCCTATATTTTCAGTTTAAATCATTCATCACGTCACTTTTCGTTTTCTCAGGTGTATTTGTTGCCTTTGCAGGTGGCTTTATTATGATTTGGCTTTATGGGCAAGATTGGTTTATGAATTTTGATGTTTTCGGAACCAATATGCGCGAATTATTTCAGATGCGCACCATTAATTTGAGCGTTGCTGTTTGGGTTGGCTTTTTAGCATTATTCGGTATTGCAACAGATGATGGCGTATTGGTTGCTACTTTCTTAAAGAACAGTTTTAAAAAGAATGAACCCCAAAACATCAAGGAGATTCAGGATGCGGTTGTTGAAGGAGGATTGAGACGGGTTAAACCTGCTATGATGACCACGGCAACTACAATTTTAGCCCTTCTACCTGTATTAACCTCTACAGGAAAAGGTGCAGACATTATGTTGCCAATGGCTATTCCATCTTTTGGCGGAATGATGCTTAACCTCATCACCATGTTTACCGTTCCTATTCTCTACTGCATTTGGAAAGAGACTGCCTTTAAATGGAATTTAAGAAAATTAAAAAGAACATAACAATGAAACATTTTAAGCTAAAATTCATACTGCTTTTGTTTTCCACCCAATTAATGGGAGGAAGTATCCATGCGCAATCATTGGATTCTTTATTACAATTGGCCGTTTCGCAAAATACTGCACTCAAATCATTAGAATTAGAATATAAAGCCGAAATAGCTAAAGCCGATCAAGTAAGCCAACTGCCTAATCCGCAGTTAGGCGTTGGCGTTCCAATTTTGAGACCTGAAACAAGATTAGGGCCTCAAATAATGATGGTAAGTGCAAGTCAATTATTTCCTTGGTTTGGAACACTAAAGGCAAAAAAAGAAGTAGTTGTTTCTATGTCCAAGATGCGTAATGAGAAAATGGCAGCATTAAAATTAAATCTGTTTTTCACCGTAAAAACGCATTATTATCAACTCTTATTCATTAATGAACAGCAAGCGTTAATCAAAAAAGATATACTCCTATTAAAGACGATTAAACAATTGAGTTTATCGAAAGTAGAAAGTGGTCAAGGTTCGATTGCAGATGTTTTACGAATTCAATTGAAAATTGATGAATTAAGCATGGAAATTGCAGTTCTTGAAAATTCGAAGCAGAGTTTGTCTGCTCACATAAACGAAATAACAAAGCAACCATTCAACGAACAAATAAGTGTCAATGACGGCATATTGCAATTACCAATACTCAATTATGATTTAGACGTGTTTCAACAGAAAGTTTCTGCGCATCACCCACTTATGGAAATGCTCAATGCGGAAATCGAAACTTCAGAAAACCGTGTCATAGTTAACAAGACAGCCAACAATCCAACTATTGGTGTTGGTATTGATTATAGTTTGGTAGGCGAGCGTACAGATGCAAATCCAATTAACAACGGACGTGACATACTGATTCCTAAAGTAATGATGAGTATTCCTATTTATCGAAAATCATTTAATGCCACGAACCAAATAGAAGCATTGAATCGAGAAGCATTAGAATGGGATAAAATATCCTTAATCGATCAAATGACAGTCCAACTTATTGAATACAAAACGGAATATGACAACGCCCTATTACTGTTCCATTTAAGCGAAAAGCAAGAGACAACGGCACAACAAACCTATGACATATTATTAACTAACTATAGCACAAACAGTGCAGGTTTTGATGATTTATTGTCAATCCAAAGTCAATTGCTGAAGTACAAACAGCAAAATATAAAAGCAAGACTACAAGCCAATATTGCAATTGCAAAAATTGAACGCCTTACTAATTTTTAATCTAACAAATCAAAATGAAACATACCTATAAAATAACAGGGATGACTTGTAGCAATTGCGAAGCAAATGTTGAAAAAGCACTGAACGAAGCAGAACATATAACAGAAGCCACATTTATTGAAAATGCTATGATGATTGTTATGGCAGTATTGATGTTAATTATTTAATAGAGATAAAATGAAAAAGTATTTAATATATATCGGAATATTGAGCCTTGGACTAGTCTTAGGTTGGATAATATTTTCCAATCCTTCCAATGAATCGCCGAAAAATGATTTAACAGAAAATCATTCTCATGACGAGGAAGTAAAAGAAACATGGACATGTTCAATGCACCCGCAAATCAGAAAAAATGAACCTGGTAAATGTCCCATTTGTGGTATGGTCCTAGTACCATTAAAAGATGACGGAAATGGTAGTGAAATTGTTTTAGAAATGACTGACGAAGCAGTTAAATTATCTAACATTCAAACAACAGTACTGTATAATTCAGAGCAAAAATTTGGATCACTTGAACTTTCGGGTAAAATCCAAAAGAACGAAGAAAATGCAGCTAGTTTGGTCACGCAAATTTCGGGTAGAATTGAAAAGTTATATGTCAGTTTTACAGGAGAGCAAGTAAATAAAGGACAAAAAATAGCCCAAATATATTCACCTACCTTAATAAATGCGCAAAAGGAATTATTAGAAGCAGACAAATTAAAAGACACTAACCCAGCCTTGTTTAAAGCTTCTAAAACCAAATTGCAGAATTGGAAAATTACAGATGAGCAAATTTCCAAAATATTGACAGAACAAAAGGTGCAAGAAACTTTTGCCATTTATGCTGCCTATTCGGGTGTTATTTTAAACAAGAAGGTTTCAGTTGGAGATCATTTAAAAGAAGGGGAGGTTTTATTCGACATTCAAAACCTTAACTCATTATGGGTGATTTTTGATGCGTACGAAAATGATCTCAATGCGATTAACGTGGGAGATGAAATTACATTTACTACAGCGGCTTTCCCTTCTGAAATTTTCAAAACGAAAGTAGCCTTTATTGATCCTACTATTAATCCTACTACTCGCACAGTTTCAATAAGAGCTGAGATAAATAATAAGAGTAAAAAGCTAAAACCTGAAATGTTTGTACAGGGAACAATTAGCTTATCCAAAGACAATGGAATAAACGAGGACGCTCAAGTTTTCGTACCTAAATCAGCTGTTTTATGGACTGGGCAGCGTTCTGTGGTCTATCTCAAATTACCAAAAGCTAAAGTTCCATCTTTTGAGTTTAGAGAAATCGAAATTGGACAGACGGTTGGTGATAGGTACTTGGTTACAAAAGGGCTTAAACAAGGTGACGAGGTTGTGACGAATGGAGCATTTATTATTGATGCCGCAGCGCAACTTAATAATCAATCCAGTATGATGAATCGGAATGTTTCACGTCAAAATAATTTGCATTCGCATTAAAGATAGTTCAAAATTATGAAAAAAATAATTGCACTTATAGATGATCAATCGAACAGGGAGATTTTGATTGATTCGGCAGTTGAACTAGCCAAGTTATTAAATCTTGAGGTAACTGTTTGCCATTTAGTACTGGCTCCAAGCAATTGGGAACAATTAAATCGAGTTACTAGAGAAAAACACCCTGATGCCAAGTTAAAAATAAATGAAGCACGCTTCTTAATGGATGAAATTCTTCGTGAAATAAGAATGAAAGATGTTAAGGCTAAAAAGCGCTATCTATATTATGATTCAACTGATGCAAAACACAATTTTGATTTTAATTCGGACGAACTTATCGTAATGGAAAAAAAGTTCCTTAACAGAGGACAGAATCACGCATTAAGTGACTTATTATTCAAACTTGAACCCTCAAAGTTAATCCTTTGTCAACCGCTCCAAATTAATGCAATAGCAGATATAGTTTTTACTTCAAATTTCCATGACATCAATCCGGAAACTTCAAACCTCATTAGTGAATTGTACCGTTATCTAGTTTTTAACCTGAATCTTGTTTTTATAAATACGAAAGAAAAACAGGAAAATTCGGAAATCAGCATTAAAAACATGAAGAAAACCATTGCTGCAAACGGCTTTAGTCGAACGGGGATTTCTATATTCTACTCAGATAGAAAGATTCGTGGAGCTAAACAATTTGCAAATATGAAAGGTGGTGATTTGATAATTTTGGAATGTTCTCAACGAATTTCTAATCAAGAATTATCAAAATTAAATTTACCAATTATTATAATAAACAAATGTGATGATTAAATCTTTTATTCCCATAATGGCATTGGCAGTATTTGCCAGCTTTATCATTCAATTTGATACAGACAACAATATAAGTGAATACAAATTGGATGTTCCAATGGGATTCCCAACGCCAACCTTTCCCGAAGGCAATAAATTAACGCAAGAACGGATAGATTTAGGCAGGATGCTTTTTTATGATCCAATACTCTCATTAGATAGCACCGTTTCTTGCGCAAGCTGTCACAATCAAGCCTTAGCTTTTGCAGACAATAAACCAATTAGCCCGGGTATTAAAGATAGACTAGGAGTTCGTAATGCTCCTACTTTAACAAATGTTGCCTACAACCCAACGTTGTTATTTGATGGCTTTTTAAAAACCCTAGAAATGCAAGTCTTAGTGCCTATTCAGGAACATGCTGAATTTAATTCTAATATAGTTGATATAGCAGAATTATTAAAGCAAGACACTACCTACGTTAGAATGAGTTTGGCAGCATATAATAGATTGCCAGACCCCTATGTAATTACTCGGTCTATATCTTCATTTGAAAGAACACTAATTAGCGGAAACTCGAAATTTGATCAGCAAGTTTTTCAATATAAAAACGTAATGAATCGTTCCGAAAAAAGAGGGATGAATCTTTTTGCTAATAAATTGCATTGTACAAAATGTCATTCAGGGTTCAACCTCACCGACTTTAGCACACAGAATAACGGACTTTATGAAGTATATGCTGATACAGGAAGACAACGAGCTACCAAAATTGAAGAAGACAGAGCCTTATTCAAAGTTCCAACGCTAAGAAATATAGGATTAACTGCACCTTATATGCATGATGGTAGTATGGCAACATTGGAGGCTGTAATACAACATTATGAAAGTGGAGGAACTTCACATTCAAACAAAAGCCAATTTATAATTCCGTTTAAACTTAGCGCAAGACAGCGCAAAGATTTAATCAACTTTTTGAATTGTTTGACAGACGAAGAATTTATTTCAAATCCAGATTTTTCGAATCCGTTTAAATAATGTCTATTATTGAAAAAAGGCTGCTGAAAAGTAATTTCAAACAGCCTTATACAGCAATTAAATTAATGTTTTGTGAATCTTTAAAGCGCAATTTTTTTGGAAATAATTGCATGACCATTGTTCAACAAACGGTATACATAAACTCCAGATTCTAAATTTTCTCCAAGAGAAACCATTCCAGTCGTGTCAAGTATTTGTTTTTGGTCAACAATTTTTCCTGTTAAGTCATAAAGAACAAATTCCATATTATCTCCGTTTGAGGCCAACTGGTACTGCACATTTACGCTTTGATTTTGAGCAAACGCTGTTAATGAATGGTAGTAGTCTTCCCCATTTAAACCAACTGCAGCTACAATTCCTGTCCATTCTAACAATACAAAATCATCAGGATAAGCATTTTCCCATATCTTAACAACAACTGTACTTTCTCCAAAGATTTCATTCGGAAAATAATGAATATTCATAATTCTATTACTTGCAGTTGTAGGTAAATTGAATACACTAGTGGTTGCACCAATTGGATGACATTCTGTTGGATCACAAATGGAATAATCCCAACCTGCTTCCATAGTTTCGGACACCACTTCCCATGTCATTGGAAAAGCATCAGTACTATCATTGTATAAAATAAATTTCGCGGCAAAATCAGTATCGTCTATTTCTCCATAAAAGGTGGTATCGGTAGCTGAGACCGAGAAGTTTTGACCAAAAGCTTGTGCTAAGATCAAAGAAAGACTGAATAATGTAAATATGGTTTTCATAAAATGTGTTTTTAAAGAGGCTTCAAAGTGCAATTAATACAATCTCTGAAGCCTCAATTTATTATTTATTAATAGTGACTTTTTCTGTTCCAATTAGATTCGATTCTCCATCATAAACTGATACGAAATATAAACCGTTGGCTGTTTCAATATCAACAATTTCATTATTTCCATTATAGTTAGATGAATATATCAACTCCCCGATCATATTCCGAATTTCAATTTTCCCGTTAGGCAAAGCACTGGATACAATATTTATTATTCCAGTACTCGGGTTAGGATAAATATTGAATTCAATTTTCTCTTCTTGTTTAACACTTAAAGTAGGCGCATCCAATCTGATAATTTTATTCGTGATTTCGTTCACATAATAAATACGACCATCAGGACAAATTTCGATCCCTTGAATACCCGGATTATCTGTTTCAATTCTAAACCATTCAGTAAAGGCGTATTCGCCCTCAGTCTGGTATACTATAATATCTCCAGTTGCGTGATCCGCAACCAGTAATTTATTATTAATAAGGGCAATGCCAGAAGGAGACTCTAGTCCAGTGGTAATCACTTCTTCCCAATCAAAATCATCCACGTTTTTATACTGCGCTAGCGCCTCATGAGGCCCATAAGATGGATTTCCAGCAATGCTTCCAGTGTTAATGTTAAGTCTAATCACTCTATCATTTCCATTGTCAACTGCGTATAACCAACCCGTAGCTTGATCAAGAATCATGTGACTTACCACATTTCCACCTGGATCTTTCACCAAATCTAGCCCGCCATATCTAAGTATTTTAGCATCACCATGGTAACTTTCGCCTGCTCCATGGTCATCAACAAAATCATACCTAACAATATCTCCAATATAACCATCATATACCCAAAAAACATTTTCAGTCTCCCAAGCAATTCCTTGGCAATATGACGATTCATGAAGCATGTCAAGGTGAGAACCATTCCCAGGTGTCCATTCGCCATAAATAGCCATATCAGAAGACCATAAAGCAGGTCCTGTAAATGCGACTCCACCGTCGTGATTAGCATCCCATACATTTGGACTTGTTGCCCAATTATAATTATCCTCACTGAAAGCAAGTCCAGAAGTTAGCGACATAAAATGCCAATTATTGACATCATTTTTTAAAATTGTACTCTGACCGTCTTCTCCTGTATCATAGAAGGTTACCGTTGAACTCCCAGAAGCTTCTGTCCCTTTCATTACCACCCAAAGTTCATTTCTGGTTAAGTCCGGGTGAAATTCGAGATCTTGAGGATTGCTAACCGCATCTCCTCCATCTCCTATAACAGTCAATTCTACATCAGCATCAAAATACTGAATAATAATATCTCCTCGATCTCCCTGTCCAAAGCCATTTGTAGTGAAAAAAGAAATTAAAGAGAATAATGTTATTATAAATATTTTCATAATTTTTTTATTTAATTTATTAACTAAATAATCCCGCTGTGCTTTTAACAAGCCAAGCGGGATTTATATTTAATGTTGTATTATTAGTTTTTTTGTCATGTTTTTAGTCCCATCTGATATAACAAGCAGGTATACGCCATTTGCCAAGTCCGAAATATTCAAGCTATGGACATTGGTATTCATATTTTCTCTTGATACAATTTCTCCAGACATATTTTGAATTGAAACAGTTAACTGCTCCATTTCTGTGGCTGTCACCATAATAGTTGATTGGGCCGGATTTGGGTAAACCGAAACATTCAATAAATTATTTACTACTTCATCAATTCCACTAAAATCTGTCACAACAAATTGCCTCATCATTCCACCATCTTCATGCATTAGATTGTGACAATGGTACATATATGGAGTTTCTCCGGCAAAATCTTCAAATATTGTAATAAATCTGACCGTGTCCATTGGTGGTACAGAAACAACATCCTTTCTACCTTGTTTATCTATTGAAGGTAATTCACCATCAATATCCAAAATATAAAATTGAACGTCATGAATGTGGAACGGGTGAGCAACCATAGTTTGGTTTCTTAATTCCCAAATTTCAATATTTCCTAGTGGGACAATTTGATCTATTCGGTTCATGTTAAAGCTACTATCGTTAAAAAAGAAAGGGCCGTCCATTGCTTCCATTGGAGTAGGATCATCTTTTGGTGTAAACGTTATAACACGCGTTGCGTTAACCTCTTCAATATCAAGAATTACATTAGTAACCAAATCGGTTGGTACAGTTGTTACTGGATCAATGGTTGGCACAATAACATTAATCTCAAGAATGTCAAAATCGGTACCATTAATTGGGCTATCCATCATTGGCATTGGCATATCAGTATCTGGCATCAACATTGACGGGCCACCTTGTGTTCCCATTGGTATTTCTGAGGCATAACTCATTAAGTGAAGAGTTTCACCAACCATATCTGATAAATCAAGT
This sequence comes from Crocinitomix sp., assembly GCA_047623705.1. GTDB lineage: Bacteria > Bacteroidota > Bacteroidia > Flavobacteriales_D > Crocinitomicaceae > Crocinitomix. Next base: position 37,907 of record JBLHOW010000049.1, on the reverse strand, counting down.
AACACTTCGACTCTTTCTCCTGGAGCTAAGCGCACCCTAGTTGCACTCACTGTGGCATTTAATAAACCTCCATCAGACCCAATGATGTGAAATGTTTTGTCATCAGTGAAACCAAAGTTGTAATTACGCTCTTGATCTGCATTTAAAATACGCATGCGAACTACTTGAGCAGGCATTTCCACAAAAGGATCAATGATGCCGTTAACAAGCATTATGCTGTCACGCATTCCATCAGGATTAATCTGATTTTCAGCATTGAATTCTTGCGTCTGAATCACCAAAGGAAAATCATCAACTCCGTAATTTCGTGGTAATTCGAGTGCTGCCTCAGTATCATCTTTTACGATAATCAAACCTGCAGCCCCTTTCATGGCTTGTTCACCTGTTTTAGTGTGCAAATGTGGATGATACCAATAGGTTGCAGCGTGATCCATTACTTCAAAAATTGGATTCCATGAGTCTCCTGATAAAATCAGGCTGTGAGGTCCACCATCATTAAAGGCTGCAACATGCAATCCATGCCAATGTGCAGTTGTAGTGTCATCTGTTTCGTTATTGACTGTTATATCGACCGTCTCTCCTTTTTCAAGTAATAAGGTCGGTCCTAAATAGGCTCCGTTATAACCAATTGTCTGCGTATAAGCTCCCGGAAGAAATGAAACGCTGTCGTTGGCCATGGTTAAATTATATGTTCCTCCTTCTAATAAAGGTGGAATAAGCAATTCCGTTTGTGCAATAGAATTTACCGAACAAATTAGTCCAAGTGTAATTATTTTGAATTTCATATTTTTGATTTATTCAATCCCTTTTTTTATGACGTTTAGGGATCAACGTTTAAAATTTATATTATTAACTTTTAGAAATTGAGCTAAATAATCAAATTTGAAACGATTGAATAAAAATCCGCAATTCTCGACCTGTTCTTGGAGGTGAATTACATTGATAGAAATCTTTTTTTGGCTGGCATATTGGTTGGGTTTTATTTTCTATTACAATATTCATCGCAACAAATAAAACCACGTTTTGTCCAATTTCACTTTCATTAGAATATTCATTGTCTACCTGAAAAAAATGATGAAATGAACTGCAGCAATCTTTGCTTATAACATCCTCACAAGTAAGTTTAGAAGGGCAACATTTTTTCTTTTTGGAACAACAACTTTTCTTCTCTGTATTTTGCTCCTTTAAAAGATCACAACAACACTTTTTCTTTTCTAGTGAAATAGATGAATTACCGGACGATTGACATTGATTAGTGTAAAATGAAAAACTACCTGAAGCGATTTGAATCAGGCTAATGATGGTAATAAGAAAAATCGCAATTATGCTTTTCATACTTCTTAATATGTACATTAAAACTAAGCAAAGAGAATTACTGATAAAAATCAAAAAACCTTGACTCTTGAGAAATAAAAAGTCAAAATGGCTAAGAAGCCTGCTTTTATTGAAGGTTTACAATTAAAAACCAATACCATGAAAAGCAGCGATTTGATATCCATTTACTAAAACATCAAACACAAAACCGCCATCTCTCTAATCGTCTGTATAAATGATGTTATAACTAGTTACCAATGCGTAAATACGAATCACCTTCTCACCACAGGACAATTTTTAGGCAGGACAGTTTTGAGTAAATCTATAGCCCCTACTTCCATTAACGAAAGAAAGAGCGATAGCACTACACTTAAAAAAACTGTTTTTAATCTAATTTCATACTTTTTAAAACAGAAACAGACTTAAACGGCTTTAAAATTAAATATGAGTAGAGATACCTTATCGTTGATCCATAACTCGTCCAACAAGCCATATAAATGGTTCCACTTGCCCTTTTAGCACGCAGGTTCCATTGCAAATACTGTGAAGCAATCCTTGAACATCAGATAACTGCAAAGCGGAATTCGCAGCACCTTCAGTAAAAGTCAACGTACAAGAAGGTAAATCACTTTCATTATGTGCACCCATTGCCACGTCACCATCCTTAATTAAAATTGTGATTGGCTCAGACTGTCCATAGATACTAAAAGATAGCGAGAGGTTTGGACTTGGAGTAGATACTTTGCTGATCCATTTTTTTAGGTAAGAAGAGAAAACATTAGCCCAGACCTCAATATCAACATGTGTTAAGTTTCTGTCGTTTGTTACATCATGCGTTGCAGCAAGTTGTTCATCTACTTCACGTTCGGCTTCGATAAGCGCTTCCAACGTTTTATCTACATCTTCGCGTGTGTGAGCCGCCGAGCAGATGAGTCTTAAACGCCCTCGTCCACTTTCCACAATTGGATAAGTCACTGCTGATGTTTGAACACCACGCTTATATAAACTTTGCACAATAGCATAAAGTTTGTCCTTATCGCTAAAATGAGGTGTGACGATTGGCCCGTCTCCAGTTCCTAGATCATAGCCAGCATCTTCGAATTGTTTGCGCATATAGCGCGCTGTATCCCACAGTCGTTCGCGTAATGCGTCATCTGCACGAAGACGTCTTAATGAAGTAAGCGCTGCTGCCATATCTGCTGGGCTAACGGATGCCTGAAAAATATAGGCTCTAGAAGATGACTTCATAAGATCAACATGCTCTTGACTCGCCGCAACAACTCCGCCAAGACTACCTAAAGCTTTACTTAGTGTCGTCATAATGAAATCAGCCTCTTTAGTAACACCTTGAGCAGCACAAATGCCAGCTCCACCTTCACCGTAAAAACCAAAAGAATGCGCTTCGTCTACTAGCACAAGTGCCTCATATTTTTTTGCCATTCGCACTATTTCTGCAACTGGTGCTGCACCTTCTCCCATGCTATATACTCCTTCAAGCACTACTAGCATTGTACGGTAAGGCGAAACTTCTGACGCAAGAACAGCCTCTAAGTCTGCGGCATTGTTATGCTGGAATGTTCGAATAGTTGCACCACATAAACGAGCGCCATCAACGATAGACGCATGGCAAAGCTGATCAATAACAACAATATCGTTTTTTCCTAAAATCCCTGCAATGGCTCCAACATTGGCTGTATAGCCTGTCGGAAATAAACAAGCACTGGGCTTTCCTACTAAATCTGCAAACTCAGTTTCAAATTCCAGGTGATGATCTGTCATTCCCGACGCGGCAGCTGAGGTCCCCATTCCTGTTCCAAATCGCTCTATTGCTATGATAGCTTCCTCCATAACTTTTGGATCGCGATTCAAGCCAAGATATAGATTGGTTGTCCAGATAATCGCCTCCTGCTCTTCATCATTGTAAGCGTCTCCAACTAATCCTCTTGTAGCGCTTCCAGTTCGTAATACCTTGCTATACGGGTTTCTGCGATTGTCATTCACCATGCGCAAGACTTCTTGAACCAACTTGCTTTTGTCATTCACGGACCATCCAGGTACTTTCGCGGCCTGAAATGTCGGATGACTTGACTGCATATGTGTTTGGAAGCTAGCCAGTGAATTTGGAGCTGCACTTGGCAATTTATCTGTTGCCCCATTATTGGTTCCACTTCCCATCAAATTGATAATTACATTAACCAATGCATTTGGGGTGCCGTGTTCATAGATTGTATTAGCCGGCAATTTATGACCCAATATTTTAGAGAGTCGACTACTCAACTCTAATGCACTTAAGGAGTCAAGACCAAGGTACTCAAATGAGTTATCTGGTAATACCTGTGCTGAATCACCTAAGTTGAGAAGAGAAACCACCTCGCTCTGAATGATTGACAGTATCGCACCTTGTTGTTCATTGATTGCCCCTACTAAACCTTTTTTGAAAATGCTGGCGCTAATTACATCTACAGTATTCTTTTCAGCACGCGCCTCTTCTTCCAGTCTCGTGAGTTTCTTGCGATCGAGTTTATCATTGGGTAAAAGCGGCAATTCCTTTAAGTGTTTCACAACTTGAGGAACCATATACTTTGGTAGTCGTTCTGATAAATAAGACTTGACTTCAGCCTCTGTTACTGCTTCTTTTCCACTGACAACATAAACAACTAATATTTTTTGCCCAATACCGCCATCTACGGCTGCAGCTGCTGCGGCTTCAACCCCTTTCATTGACTCAAGTGTCGACTCAATTTCTTCCAATTCAATACGAAATCCCCTGATCTTTACTTGTTGGTCTACTCGGCTAAGAAATTCGATTTCACCATTTTCTGTCCAACAACACAAATCACCCGTTTTATACAAACGATTATCTGGAATGAGATCACTTGGTTCAATCGCTATAAAACGCTCGTTGGTCCGAACTTCATCATGCAAGTAACCGCGCGCAAGCTTGCTTCCTGCCAGATATAATTCTCCCGCTATTCCAACAGAAACAGGTTGCAAAAGTGCATCCAAAATATATGCACGCGAATTTGGAACTGACTTACCAATCGTAACAACATTCGTTCCTTGAGGAACTTCGGAAATGGTGGAATATACAGTATCTTCAGTAGGACCATATGCGTTTAAAATACGTATGCCCGGCTCTTGTGCATACACCTTTTCAACCAGCGATTGTTTGAGTGCTTCGCCTCCAAAAACTAAACATTTTATTCCCTTTGGCAATCCATCTGCAGAAAGTAATCCTTGAACTGATGATGGAACCATTACGCATGTTTTCACTTGATCTAAAGCAGGAAGTCTCGTCAAATCAAGTGCGTTTTTCGCTAATATAATTGTACCTCCCAACGATAACGTTCCCATAATTTCCATAACAGAAGTATCGAAACAAATAGAGGCTGCGGCAAGAACTCCATCCAACTCTTCATCACTGAATGTTTTGCGCATTGACTGACTCATTGACACAACACTGCTGTGCTCGACTGCAACTCCTTTTGGTCGCCCCGTTGAACCCGAGGTATAGATAACATAAGCCAAATCATTGCCTGATGGATTTACCATGCTATCTGTATGATTGCCCAATTTATTGATCCAAACTAGTTCACGTACGCCGTTGCATAAGTTTGCGGAACTGTCATTATCCACAATAGCTGCTACTGCACGAGAGTGCTCTAACATATATCGAACCCGATCTTTTGGATATGCTGGATCCAAAGGTACATAAGCACATCCTGCTTGCATCACACCAATTAAGGAGGCAACTAGTTCCCAAGAACGGTCCATGCACACACCAACCAACGAACCCGGAACCACTCCACGGCTCTCAAGTTCTCCAGCAACCTCATTAGCCCTTTTCATGAGACCCTTATAATCAATTTCAGTCTCGTTATCGACAATTGCCATCCGTTCTGGATTGGCTATCATTTGTTTGGCTATCAATCCACAAATTGTTGTTTCCAATTCATTTCCAATTTTTTGAACTAGCTCTTTCTCCAATAATTTATCCATTTATTCCTTCTTTTTAATTACTATTAATTGTTCTTTTTCCTGATTTTAAAATAGTTGTGAACTATTCTCGACCCCTCTATTAACAAATAAAAGTATATGCTGCACAAGTGTATTTAGATGAATATCATTCACCAAACCTCTTTGCTACTTCCAAAAAAAAAGAATATATGACAGCACGGATTAGCGCAGCGCAAATACCTTTCTTATTACCGATTTTAATTTAATTTTGCCTTTAAGGCAGAAGTAATCTTATTCTACTTAATTATTTTTTTGATAGTTTTGGGTCAACAGTAAACTTAATGAAACTAATTTTAAAAAAGATGTAAATAATATTTTTTTTAGCCAAAAGATGGCGAGGTAGGTTTGCATCTATTTATTAAGAATGCTGAACATGGCCCTTGGAAGAATCTTGGATAATTTTAGAGACATAGTAGAAGGCGAAGTGATAACAGAGGATTTAAACAATGAATTGATTATTTTCGACACATATTTTGAATAAAGTGCTTTGATTTAATTGAAAATTATAAATGGAGTTAGAACTGTTACTTTCCTTTATCGGCGTTTCAATATTGCTGATATTAATGCCTGGACCTGATAATATTTTTGTTTTATTAGAGAGTTTAAAAAACGGTAGTAAAACAGGAATCCTCATCTCGATTGGTTTAGTATTGGGCGTATTAGGACATACGCTAATTGCCGCAACGGGTCTAACAATCGTTATTCAAAAATCAGACTTTTTATTTGAGTTGATAAAGTTTGCGGGAGCGGGCTACTTGCTCTATCTCGCTTATCTGGAATTAAAAGAAAAAATTACTCCTATTGACACATTAAACAGTGAGATTGGTAAGGAAAATCGGACGAAATTAATTCGGAAAGGATTTTTCATGAATATTCTTAACCCTAAGGTCTCACTTTTCTTTATTGCCTTTTTTCCACAATTTGTAAGTGAAACGGGTTTTCACGTATCAATTCAAATGGTAATTTTAGGTCTAATTTTTATGTCATTGGCATTTTCAATTTTCAGCACCGTTGCATTACTAGCCAATCAACTCACGTCTTATCTGCAATCCGTTTTATTTTTGAAAATCACGAAAGTGGTTAAAGTTGTTACCTTTTGTGTTTTAGCTGTTGTGCTTATTTTAAGTTCACGCTAATTGTGATGACATTCAGTTGGATCAGTTTAGCAAATCAAAAAAGTGATTAAGGAATATACCTTTTACTTAATAGCACAACTCTAATTGGTCTGTACACCATTGGAGAATACGAGTGTTCTTATTTTATAGTCTTCTTCCTTATTAACATCCCGAATATTGCCTTATTTTTATGAACCAGCCTAGAAGCGATAAAATAAAGCACACATATGATGAACGGACTTACAGCAGATGAAATTTTTAAAAGTCACGTTCGTATTCGATCTTATTTAAGTGCAAAAAATTGTGCGCTTTCGGATTCGGAGCGCCTTGACATCTTAAAATTAGGTAATCAAAGTGAATCCTATCCTTTTGAGGTGCAAATCAAAATAGCGCAACTTTACGTTAAATTTAGTCAGCTTCTTACGCCATCTAATTGGCATTATGCCGACATTCCTAAAAAAATTGAATTAGAATGGTTAAAGGCCTGCTTTTTAAATAATGAAAATTGGAACCTTGATCATCAAAATCCATTTCATATTCAAATTCTTGCAGATTTATTGTCTGAATCCCATATAGTGTCTCAAACTCGGATTAATCTTTTTTTTGAATCAAATTATTACGTTTTACAAAAGTATGGGCTTCTTTTCTTAAAAAAGGGATTAGAAATTGGTCATTATAATTTTAAATGGGCTAAAAAATGTGTGCAAAATCTAATCCGATCAGAAAATGATTCGCTTGTATTGGGAGCTTTAGATCTCATTCCAGATAATCCATTTATTTTTGATGATTTTCCTGAAAAAGAATTTTGGATTCTTAGTAAGAAAAGTGAAGGGCTTCAAATAGCCTTGATTCAACAATTAACATTTCATCCTGATCATGAATTATTTCAAAGAATTTTAGAGGGAGAAAGCTGGGCCTTAGAAGTAAAAAGAGCTGCAATTAAGAACCTTAAAGGAGCGAGCAATCCAGCTATTATTAAACCATTAATTGAGCTATTAAATTATAAGGATACTAGATTGGGTCCGCAGATTATTGAAACACTTGTATCGCTCAATAGAAGTGGTTTAGCTTTAGACAAAAAACAACAAAACATTGTATTGGAAGTTTATGCAAAAGACGATTACTATTTAACTTCCAACATTGCAGAATTAACCTCGTTAATCGACGAAAACAGACTATATCAATTTACCCAAAATAAAAATGTAAACCTCAAAAGAAAACTGAATTTATTGGTCTCCCTTAATAACAAGCCCGCACATAATGCGTTATGTAAGTTATACGGTAAACTTAAAAACAGTACAGAAAAATTAATCATTTTAGAGGCCTTCCTTACTTTATCTTCCTTTGATTCAGAGCCAATCATATTAGCGCATTTTGACGATTTACCAGAACAAAGTATGCGCGTGCTCTACTATCTTGGCAAAGAGAAAACAACGCAATTCATCAATAAGAAACTCAACTTAGACAATCCTTCATTTGAAAAAATGAATGTCATGGATTGGGAAGAATTAGCGGTGATGTTTTTATTAGAAAACTCGCCAAAACCGATTGACATTCTGACTAAAATAGCGCATTGGAATCCGCCATACTTTAAAAATGTTTCGGTGGCAATACGTCCTCAAATTGACAGTACATTTTTTGACAAAATTGCGCCAAAACTGGCTCTTAGTTCTTTACCATCAGATTTAAACCGCCTAATGAATCAATTCGTTGTTTTTCAAGACAAACGAGCGCTATCGATTTTAAGTAAGTTAGTACTCCACAACAATGAATCCGTACGTGAATATGCCATTAAAACGATCACTAAATTATTGGGAGAATTATATGACAATAAAAGCATTGCGCCAAGAAGTTTGCTCGTCCAAAATAAGCAGGATGCTGTTTTAAATGCGCAAACAGCACTTTTGATTGATTTGCTCCAACAAGAGCGAAACAATTTTGAAAACCAAACGATAATCCTTCAAAACTTAGCAAATTCAGCTGATTTGAATCAAGTTCAGCAATCGGTAGATGTGTTTTTAAACTTAACAAACGTTCATTTAGAGAAGATAGGGCTTGAAATAATTGGGAACACTAAATTGATTGAACTATCACCTGTTTTATTGCCCTTTTTGAAACTTGACTGCGATATTTTCAGAATGCGACAGGCGATTATTGCAAGTGAAAAAATTGGCGGAAATTTACTCACTCAAAGTATAATAGCACTTGTACAACACCGCAATATGAACATTAAAAAGGCGGCTGTCAATTATTTGATTTCGCATTGGAATTACCCTGCTGTTTCTCCTTTATTCAATATTCTAAAGTACACTGATAATAGTGGATTAAGAACTGCTGTAAAATCTGCCTTAGAAGGCATTTTAGGACCGCATTATTTAAGTAATGCGCTCAATACACTCGAATATTGTAAAACAAAGCGGGAAAAAGAACTCTTGCTCATGGCAATTGAACCTCGGAATTATGCCTTAATTAACGAAATTGGACAGGTTCATCCTAACAGAGGTTTCAAAATAGAAATAAAGAGCACGAATAGCCTTAAAAAGCAGCCTGAACAGGAACTTAATATAGCTGCCATTTTATCCTGTAAAAATGATTTGCAAGAATTAATTGCCACTGATTCTGAAAAGAATAAAAAACAACTGAGTGAAAGTTTTTTGTCACTTCTTGAAGATGAATTCATTTTGTTGACAGATGAACTTAGGTCTACTATTAATACGCATCCAAAATTAGCGCCATTATTATTGGATATTCTGAGACAAAAAGGAAGCATTATCGATTCCAAAAAGGTTTATTTGGCAGTCTCTTCCAACGATAGCAAAATTAGAAATTGGGCTTTTTCTAGTTGGCTTCAAACAGAAAACGATTTTGAAAAAATTCAGCAAATAAAATTGACCGAAAATTTGGCAAGTAAAGTAATACACTACTTTATTGCTACGGATGCCAACAATGTGCTTAGTTGGGCATTAAATGAGTCTAGTTCTGAACTTGTAAAACAAGTATTCAATACCTTTGAAACATGGGAATATGGACAGTTAAGTCAACTTAATTCAGAATTTTTAAATGAAAATTCAATCCAAGCAGTAAAATGGGTGTCTTACGACCCTCCCATTAAAACAATTGCTCTTCCTTATCTGTTTAGCATCAGTAAAACTAATCACAAAACGGCCTTAATTGAAAGGCTCTATAACGAGGACATTCTTTCCATACAACCTAGTATTCAATCATTTTATGAGAATCTTGAGCTTAAAGCGCAACATGATTTTAAATTCACCCACAGGGATATAAGGAACTTATTCCCATTCTTAAATTCAACTTTTGTAAATGATGTTATCGAAGGACATCAATTCATCCATAGTCGTCTTATGCTAGACAGTCATAAGCAAGAACTCAAGACAATTTATACAACCTATTTATCATTCACACGAAACAAACTTATTGAGAATCAACAAAAATTAGAACGTTTGTTTAATTCACTCAAAGAATGTGAAACGATATTTGGAAAAACCCTTGAAAAGCTCATTGAAACTGATTTATTCTGGGAGGAAGATTTTAGTTTTGTACGTGATTCTATCAGAATTACGCCAATCGATTTTAAGTGGCGCTTATTGTCTCAATATATAAAAAATGGTCGTACTGAATTCATCCAGTTATTGCACAAGCATGGTCCTATTCAGAATGAACTTATTTGTCTCATAAATGACGCAAATCCAGCTGAAAAACTGGGTATTCTTAACTGGCTGGTTCAATTGCCAGAGGAGACGCTATATTTCCCACAATTATTTGACGCTATTAAATTGTTTAAGCAAGACATTGAACTATCGCCTGTAGTTTTGCGCTTAATGTATAAAATGTGCGCTTATGATCAAAAGTATGTTCAAAGTACTTTTGAATATATAAAAAGTACCCTATCTAATTCAAACATAGATTTGCAAAGAGAGGTTTTAAAGAGTTTGGCAACAGGATCTTTAAAGGAGATCCTAGCAATTGAAGGTGCACGTGAATTTGTACTCGCTAATTTCGAACAAAACGAATTGCACACACTTGCAATTACATGTATTATTCAATCTGTTAATTGGTTGAACCCAATGGATAAAGATTTTTTATTGCAGCATTATAAACGACAACAACAATTTGATTCTGAAATTATTTCGATCACAACAAATTCTCTTGAAGCTTTATCGCCAGAACAACAAATTCCAATTTTAATTGAATTGAGCACGATTGAATCATTCCATTCAGAAGTTTACGGCCTAATTATGAGGCATTTTGGTACAGACTATCAACTTTTAGAATTATTAAATGAAGCAGATAAATCAAACATAATTGAATTCTCAAAAACGCAAGTATTAACAGGATCAATCACAGACGAACTTGAATTGAGAGCAATCATTAAAAGCATGGGAGCTTATGGCATACAAGACTATGACCAGCTTCTTGAAACATTATTAAATGAACACAAATCGTCTAAAATCAGAAGTTTGGCCTTGCGTGAACTTAAAAAATGTATTCCTAAGTCAGCCTATTTAGACATTTGTCAATCACTTTTAAACCACAAGGATATTGGTTTACTTAAACAAGCCATTAGTACCCTTGCGCATTCAAAAAAAGCTGAAATTACTCCAGCACTTATTCCGCTACTGTTTCATAAAAACTCACGTATTTCAAAATTAGCAATCAATGGTTTTACGGTTTTAAACGAACTGGCTATCCCTTATCTCAAAAGTGAAATATCAAAAGTACGGCCTGATAAGCGCCAAAAAATTGAAGCATTGTTAACCCGATTGGAAGAAAGTTAATTTCTAAACCTGTACTAGATTTAAATGTAGAAATGCAAATCGCAGGAATTTAGAATCGGCAAGAACTATTCGGTACTAATAAGCGTTGCGGCTTTTGAAAAATAATAAGTCTACAACTGTTTTATAAATGATAACAAGGTCTAAATAAAGTGTCCAACTGCGCAAATAAAGAATGTCTATTCGAATGCGATTCGCCATGGAGGCCTTTCCATTTGTTTCTCCACGGTGACCAGTGATTTGAGACAATCCTGTAATACCCGGTTTCACTAAAATTCGATCATTATAATTACTGATCGTTGCATCATATTTATCATTTAAATCTTTAATGTGCGGACGTGGTCCCACAACCGACATTTGCCCTCTGAAAACATTCATAAATTGCGGCAATTCATCTATGCTCAATTTTCGAATAACGCGTCCAATTTTTGTAATACGTGGGTCATTTTTCGTGGCTTGTTTCACGCCAGAATCTTTCCGCATTGACCTGAATTTAAAACACATAAAATACTTTCCGTTTCTTCCTGCTCTGGGCTGAATGAAGAAAACCGGACCTTTAGATTCTATTTTGATTAAAATACCAAGGATAATTGTGACCCAACTTAATACAGTTATAATAACAATGGTGGAAAAAAGCAGATCAAAACAACGCTTTATAATTAAGTTTTTTTGATCGATTAATGGATAATTTTCTAAATCTAGTTCTGAATATTCTAAAGCCATAGATTCAAAACTCTCTTCACTTTCCTCCTCGGCACTATTATCTGACACTACGTGCACGTTAACACCATACTGAAATGAGAATGCAAGTAATTTGGAAATATCTTCTTGTGTGACGCAACGTGAAGAACAATAAATTTCGTTTAAGCCATTGTTTAAAATCAATTCCTGAATAGGTGCTAGCTCAAACTCTTCCAATTTGCCTTCTAAAATATGGCCATAACTCTTTTTCGATAAAAAGCGATTGATCAATTGTCCCATTACAGGCGTATCGCCAATAATCAAAAATCGATTATACCCTCTACCCCTAATCCGATAAAAACGCAATACAAAAACAAAGATTATGCGACTTAGCATTAAGAACAGAATGGGTAGTATTTGCCATAAATTTGGCCAAGTCATGCTTGAATTTAATAAAGCATATCCTAAACCATAAAGAATAAAGAATGTTATTAATTGCCGCACAGTAAGGCCCAGCAACTTATAATGGCTAATATATCTTCGCCCAGCAACGCGCGGATAATTCGTCAAATTTGCAATTCCCCATAGGCCCAAAATGACTAAAAGATTATTGGGTGTAAAGAATAAATAATGAATCCCAAGTAAAACCAAGGAATCAAAAAGCACACAAGCTAAAAAGTAATGGAAATATTTGGGTGTTTTTCTGCTCATTAAATTATATGCAGTAAAAATAGATATTCTCAACGACAATAAATGCTGCATTATGTAATCATAACATCTAGAAAACAAATCTGTTCATAGATTCCAGTAATTTCCAAAGCACTTGTCTTAATTTATCCCTATCTTGTTGGCTTTGAATTAAGCTTGCCGATTGCAATCTGATTGACCTAACTATACATTGAGAACTGAAATTTTAAAATACCTGTGTTATTTCGACATTTTTAACCATCCTTTACAAAAAAGGGAGCTGGTTCGATTATGCGCGACTAACGAAGCTGATCTAAGTCAAGAATTAGAAGAACTTAAAAATGCAGGACATTGCTTTGAATCAGATAATTACATCAGTATTAAAGCCAATGTTAAGGAACTAGCTCAAGAACGCCAAGTCAAAGAAAAACGAGCGGAAAAATACTTTGATAAACTCCCTTTTTATGCCAAATTAATTCGCGCATTTCCTTTTGTAAAAGGCATTGCCATTTCTGGATCAATGTCAAAAAACGTGATGCATGAAGATGGGGACATTGACTATTTTATAATTACAGATAAAGGCCGTCTCTGGATTTGCAGAACATTTTTGGTGGTCTTTAAAAAAATATTTTTACTCAATTCTAAAAAATATTTTTGTGTGAACTATTTTGTGGATGAAGAAAACCTCTTTATTCCTGACGAAAATATATTTACTGCTATTGAAATTCAATACTTATTACCAGTTTATAATCACGAAATTATTTCGCAATTCAGAAAAGAGAATAATTGGTCAGCGAAATTTATTAATGATTTTGAGCGTTTTATTGATGTAAAAGAAGTGAAAGGTAAAAGTTGGATTGGCCGCTTTATTCAGTTTATTTTTAAAGGAAAGATGGGCGACCGTTTTGATCTGTATTTGATGAAATTCACTTATAAAAAATGGGAAAAGAAGTTTAAACATTTTGATGCTGCTAAGTTTGATTTAACTATGCGGAGTAATCGAGGTGTTTCAAAACATCACCCAAGAGATTTTCAAAACAGAGTTTTAAAAGAGTATGCTGAAAGAATGGCAAAATTTGAATTCAAAGTCGAATCAATTAATGTAAAATGAAAATTCTATTTACACATAGCTACTTTCTTTATTTCGATTCTAAACAATTCGAATTAAGTAAACCATACCCTCCGCTAGGAACCATAACGGCAGCAGCCTATATGCGCGAGCAAGGATATGATGTTGCACTTTTTGACACTTATTTCTCACGCGACCCGCAAGATGTTAATGCGGAATTAGCGAAACACGAGCCTGAAGTTTTGGTCATTTATGATGACGGGTTTAACTACCTGACGAAAATGTGCTTGACACGGATGCGTGAAGCTGCATTTGCAATGATTCAATGCGCTAAAGCAAAAGGGATACATGTAATTTTAGCAAGTAGTGATTCAACGGATCATTATACAGAATATTTAGAAAAAGGAGCAGATGAAATAATTTTAGGAGAAGGTGAAATAACACTTTTAGAAGTTCTAAATACTCTTAAAAATAAGGGAGCCGTGCAAGACCTGAACGGAATTGCTTTTAAAAACGGAGATGAAATTACAAAGAACCCTAAACGTCCCATTTTAACTGATTTGGACAGTTTACCCATTCCTGCTTGGGACTTGATTGACATTGAACCCTACAGAGAAGCATGGAGCAAATACGGTTATTATTCTGTGAACCTTGCAACAACACGTGGTTGTCCTTATAAATGCAATTGGTGTGCAAAACCTATTTACGGAAATCGTTATAATAGCCGTTCGCCCCAACATGTAGTGCGCGAAATCCAATATATGCAATCGCTATTTGAGTTTGATCATGTTTGGTTTGGAGACGATATTTTTGGGCTAAAACCAAGTTGGGTACAAGAATTTAATCAAGAGTTAAAAAAACAAGGCGTTTCCATCCGTTACAAAATTCAATCACGCGCAGATTTATTATTAAAAGATGATACGATTGACAATTTAGCGGAATCTGGTTGCGAAGAAATATGGATTGGCGCAGAAAGCGGCTCTCAGAAAATATTGGACGCCATGGACAAAGGAACCTCCTTGGCGCAAATAATAGAAAGTACGCGTTTAATGAAGCAAGGTGGAATAAAACCGTGCTATTTCTTACAATTTGGCTATTTAACTGAAACTTGGGAAGACATTAAAATGACTTTGAACTTATTGTTTGAACAAATGCCGCATGACATTGGTGTTTCCGTGTCCTATCCTTTACCTGGTACTAAATTCTTTGATATTGTAAAATCCCAATTAAATGATAAAGCCAATTGGGAAGATTCGGATGAATTGCTGTTAATGTATAAAAGCACTTATTCGCCCGAATTTTATAAACGCTTACACCGCTATATTCACAAGCGTTTCCGACAAAAACAAGCTGTTGCACAAATGAAAAAAGGCAATTTTAAAAACTTCTTGAAATGGGGTTATTTTAAAATGACATCTAATTATATTTATACGCAGTTACTTTGGTTAAAGCGGAATAGTAATGCCGAAACGGTAGTGATGCCGCAGGCGGTTTAAGCCAAAGAAAATCTAGTAAAATGAAAAGGTTTATTTATTTAATCTTATTAAGCTGCAGCGTTTCTGTTCAGGCTCAAAACTGGAAGTTGGATAGTTTAATGACCCAAATTAAAAGCCATGAATCGCATAGTGATTATAATTTCAACTACAATCACAAATTGCATTTAGATTTGATCGAATATTCTGCTGAAATGTATCGCTATACAAAAGAAGAAAAATGGAATGAAAAACACTTATTCTTCAAGCAAACACGACAGATAAAGAAACATGAAAATGTCTATATCACCTCTGATTTTGCAATGCAGTACTATTTATTGGACACTAACTTTCAGGTTATAAAAACTTTCGACAATTACATCAGTAGTTTTAGAAATGGCGTTTCAATTAGTTATAGAAAAAAAATAGTCGCTGATGAAGATTTACCTCCCAACTGGAACTATTATGACAAGCATAAGGAGTACAAAGTATTGATCAATAAAAAAGGAGAGCAAATAAATACGACCGAATTTGATGACATTCTGTTCCTTTCGGAAGGAATGCTTAAAGTTAGGGTAAACAAAAGAGTTGGTATTGCAGATTCAACAGGACAATTAATTTTACCCATAGCGTTTAAGGAAGTTGAATACAATTGGCGAAGACCTAATTATTTTACTGTTTGTAACGGTGAGGCTTGCGGTTTAGTGAATCGTGAAGGGAAATTGATAATTCCATATGAATATTCTGAAATTCTTAGACTACATGAGGGAGAATATATTGTAGCTGTGAAAGATGAAAAACGTGGCGTTATTGATTTAAATAACAATATTATAATGCCTTTTGAATATGGTGAAAATTTCGTAGCTTTTAATGATTCTGTTTTTTTGGGTGAGGGTGATTATAGCCTTTTCCTTATGAATGCAAAGGCAGAAAAATTATCCCCCTCTTTCAATTATATTTCAAGCGTTCAAACGAATAAACACGGATTTTCAAAGATTAAACAATACGGCTCTGTTGGTGTTGTCAATACGAATAATGCAAGCATGGCAATAGAAGCCAAATATGATGAAATTGTTCTATTTTCTGATCATATATGGGTAAAAGAGGGACCTTATGAAGGAATTGTTGACTATGAGGGGAATATTATTATCCCGATTGAGTTTACTAATATTAAATATGGACACACCTATAACCGCATAAATATTCTCAGTAAAAACGGGAAATATGGGATCTTTGATATGAATAATGAACTCCTTTTCGATTTTATATATGACGATTTACATTTGAACAGAGAAATGAATATTGGGCTTTTTGCTAGAGGAGATACTTCAGAAATCATGACATTGGATACAAAAGAAGTCTTGCATACTTTTAACCTTCCCTTGGAAAAAGTTACGTATCAGCATCTTTTAGCACTTGATCCTACAGGCGCGAAAGGGTATTTATATTTTAACCCAAAAGAAGCAGAAATTTCACTGTATGATTTATTTGATGTCGTAAGAGGATTCGACGGTTTTACTATAATTCGCGAAAACGGCAAATTTGGAGTCGTTAATGATCAAGGAATTATCATAATCCCAATCGAATATGAGGACTACAGTTATTTTGACCTCTTGACTGATCCTTCTTGCGACATTAACCTAATGAAAGATGATGAATGGTTTCGGTTTAATATTTTAGGAGAGTTAATGCCTAATTTGCATTGATTTAAGATTAGTTAATAGAACGCAGATGTTCACTGATTTTTTTTAAAATTATGTAACACTTAAAAGCCAAATTCATATCTTCAAAGCAGGCGTCAGTTCGAGTGATTAATATTGACCTTGTCAAAACTAATCTTATCGAGAACAAGCCGATAAATAAAACTCACCTCACCCCACTTTTTCTTTTCCAAAACTGTTGAAAATTTCAAGTGGCTTTTGGATGCAATTTCTTTGATTCGTTCAAATTCACAATCTTCTGACAGTATCATAAACACTTCAGAATCTGCATTGAAATACTGTGGTAATACTGGAAATAGTTTTTCGAAATATTCGAAAGCTGCTCCGCAAAACCAAGCCTCCTCTGCCCTATTTTTTGGATCCTTCGGATAATAAGGTGGATTGATGATAATGGTATCAAAAATTTGAGGTGGAATATCTGTGAACAGATCGGATAAAACAGTTTGAATATTTACATTATTTCGCTTAGCATTATCGTTTGCATTTTCAATTGCAGCGGGATTAATGTCTGAAGCCGTAACTTCTGCTCCACGTTTCGCTGCCATTACACTTACCAATCCTGTTCCACAACCTAATTCTAAAAATTGGCGATCCTTCAATTCTTTAACTTCTAAAAATTGAAGCAACATTTTTGTACTAATTGTGAATTGCGGAAAAAAAACACCAGGATGCACGATTCCCTTTATGCCTTTATAGCGATACGGTCGTGGTTTTTTAAAATAATGTTTGACATACAGTTGTAAAGCTGGACTGATTATTTTAGCAGGAATTCTTCTCATCAATGAATTATTCGCTGTAAAACCCTTCTACTTCTGGTTGACGGTATTTCCAAATTTTATGCATAGCCTTAATTTCATAAGGATAATTGTAAATTCCAGTGCGGTAACGCCACCATGCTGCAGTTCGCAATAAAGTGCGTTTCACACCTGATACTCTAAAATCTGAACTCGTTGGGTAATAACCATTGAGTACCGTCTCAAAATTCTTTATTTTATCCACCATTGCCGAAGTTAACCATGGCGTTAGTGGGTTTTTTCTTAAATCAAAATTCTTCCAGGCTGGATCGAGCCATTCTTCTAAGTTCGCTGGAAATGCAAATCCTGCTTTGGTAATTTGCTCGTATAATTCAGAACCTTCAGTAGGTACAGGACTGTACAAGTAAATAATAATCTCTGTTTTTGGATTAAGGCGTTTAATTTTTTTGATAAAATTGATATCATCATCAATCTGTTTCATCACTTTCACCTTATCGTCACCTGGCATTCCTAAAACGAAGGAATATTCCGGCGTAATATCAAATTTACTTAAACGTACCGCGAATTTTTCAATTTGTTCGGCAGTTTGAGTTCCCCCTTTATCCATTTGTTTTAATACCTCATCACTCCCTGACTCTGCTCCAAAAAAGATCATTTTGCAACCTGCATCACTCATCAACTGCAACTCTTCATCACTGTATTTATCCAAGGTATCAATTCTACCTTCTCCCCACCATTTTATATTATCATTTAATACCAATCTCGAAAATTCAACTACGCGTTTTCGTGAAGTGAAAAAGTTATTGTCATGAAACTCTAAGGAATCAACGCCATATGTGTCTATCAATGATTTAACTTCCTGATACATAGTTTCAGCAGACTTCCCTTTCCAGCGGGCATTGTAAATGGGAACTACGGCACAAAACGAACAAGTAAATGGACAACCAAAACTAGAATGATAGGCCATTGTTTTAGTCCCCATAAAGGTCTTTGCCAAATAATTTTCAATCGGATAAAAAGAGTTGAAATCGGAATAAGGCATTCCGGGTAAAGTATCTTGATCTAGTAATTTTTGCTTTCGAGTTTGTACTATAATACCATCACTGTCGCGATAAATCAAATTCTCAATTTCAGCAATAGGTTGGTCATTTTCCCAAGCTTTCAAAAGATCCGGAAAGGCTGTATCTCCAGGCCCCGCTATCACAACATCAATAAAATTACTCTCCAATACAACTTTGTATTGATTGGTAGCAAAATATCCACCCCAAATAATTTTAACAGCTGGCAACTCCTCTCGAATCAATTTACTAATTGGAATGGCTTGCTTTAACTGTGGTCCAGGCATAACGGTGCAACCAAAATAGTCGATACTATTTTCGCGAATCAAACTAAGAATTTTAGCAGATGGATCCTTTTCTAAGTTTCCATCAACATAAAAAATCTCATGCGTAGTATTAACAGCTGCAGCCACTTGCAAAATAGAATTCGGCACGCGGTGCTTCCATTTACCACTTCTTGGATTAAATAGTAGAATTTTTTTCATAATAAACTAAGCCACGTTGTATTGATTTGGGCGCCATTACCAAAGATACATTTTTGTTTGTCCATTACAAGAGAAAATAGCTTGAATTGTAAAATTCCCTAACTTTGCACGTTATTGAACGGCATGCTTAAATTTTATAGAAAATATATCCTGATAGTTAGCTTACTAATGCTAGTAAGCTGTTTAAAGGATAAAACACCTCGGCAAGATCACATCATTCATTTAAAATGGAATCAATCCTATGCGGACGATAATTTTGAAAACGCAGTCGTAGGGCTTTCATGGGCTTTTTCACATGTTGGAGCCATTAATACCAATCAATTGTACACTATGCCTGTAGCTGGAAATGTACTCACGGTTAACATTCAACAATTAGGATTTAGTGCAACATCAGAAGGACATTTAGAAAGATTAAATCGCGTTTTAGTAGATTCTGAAGAATTTGCAACCTACGCTTCAATTGACATGGGCAGGTATGTTGCTTTGTTAATTGGTGCGTCTGAACATTATTACGCACTCACGGCAATGCCTCTAAAATTTTCGAATTTATTAAGCGAATATGAGCTCTTGCCTGTTGTTGGGTTAATTGATAACTCTGCTATTTCTGTAAAAAACCGCATTCTCACTTTGTCTGACCAAACGGGTTTAAAGCAACTCTTTATTACAGAAGAAACCGATCCAATAACAGGAGAATTATTAGAAATTGAAACAGTTGATTTAATGGCGAATGGGCAACCGCGTTTCGGAATTTTTGATTTAAACGGCAATCGTGTTAACGCGGCATCTGCGCTTAATTCTGAGGCAGGGAAACCTGCTAAGTGCATGTGGTGTCACGAATCAGGCATCCAACCTCTTTTTTCGCCTCAAAGCACCGAGGTTGGTTATATGACCTATTTTCAAATGAGAGACACCCTACTCCATTTTAGAAATAGACTCCAAGCCAAACAGCAAGAAATTACAACTGGTGTTGCTTATGACCAGGTGACTGAACATATTGAAATGGAATTGCTTTATATTGGTTTTATGGAACCATCTGCCGAACGTTTAAGTCGTGAATGGAATATGTCCTTATCCAAGGTAAATGAATTGTTAATAGGTATACCAACGCATGAACAAGAGGAATTTGCCTTTTTAGGTGAATTATATGATCGGGCTACAATTGAAGACTTGGCGCCTTATCAATCGATTTCCGTTTCGAGTAAAATTCGAGAAAAATCTGAGGTGGAGGTTAATTATATGACGCCATAAAGATTCTAATATGCGTTCGATTCTATTATTAACCAAATCCTCTATTTTTTGAGTAAGGTAATTATTGATATTTAGTATTGTGAGAGCTATTCCATTGCGATACGCCACCATAATGCCCCGCCTTATGTTGTGCTTTTGTTATCAGGTACATTGATCCCGTGTTAGTTGCTTTATTATAATCATGATAATGGTGCCAAACTTGCCCAGTAGGTGTGCCTCCTAAAGCAGTAAAATCTCCAGTTCTTGAACCTGTATACGTAAATTTTGATACCTTTTTAATATATGAACCACGTGGGCAGAGTAAACCCTTACCTCCCAACCCTGGTACGTTCACAAAGGAAGTTTGAACGGGTGCACCTGGATTAAATGGCGCTATATCTCTCTTTCTAGCACCTCGCAAATTGCGCTTTCCTCTTACTTCTATTTGTTTATAAGTTGCAATGCGTTTGCTTGGCTTCCGCTTCGGATTCTTATGCTTCACTCTTTGAATCGGCTGTGATTGCTGCCCCGAATAATTGCTCATTATTGCCATCAATTGCCCCTCAAGTTTTACGTTTGGTCTATTATTTGGCATTTCTAGCAATTTTCTTTGCACAAGGGCCTCTGGTCGATTATCAACAAGAAATGTGGTCTTTCGTTTATTGCGTTTATGAAAAGCCCCCGTAGAAAGAGATTGGTGCTGTTTGCTCTCATTCATATTCGTAGAACTATACATACATTTTAAACATTTAGGAAGTAAGCTGTATCTAATTAGTTAAGACTTTTTAAAGACGTCGTTTTTTGAAAATACGTCTTTTCATCCATATTTGGAATAGATAATATGCGATCCTATTACTTTGTCTATAAAATGTCTACGCGCATATCTTAAAAATGGCAAATGAGCTTATTAATTGCTTCGGTTTTTATTTAACAGGTTATATTTTCCATTATAAATTTGGATGAAGATATTCAAGAATTGAAACCGAACTAAATGTTTCTATTAATTGATCGATTAAACGCACTTGCTTCTCCCCTCGCACATATTCTAAATCCGTTTTGAGTTTTACCATTATTTCCTTCAGTAATTCTCTTGAATGATTATTTTCAACTTTATTGATATAGACTTCAATTTCAGTAAGGCTACTAAACAAGCTTTCTTTTGCATTGTCATATTCGAACGAATGGTGGCTCTTTGAACAAAAAAAATAGAAATCTTTCTTCATTTCCTTTGTTGCTGCAATGGCAATATCATATTGATTCATTGATTCTCTCTTATTCTAATTAATTCTTGAATTCATTCCGAATCTAATAATTCTTTAGCAATACTTTCCCGATTAGTATTTGTTCTTTTACGCCAAGGTCTATAAAACAGAATTGGGAATGCTATTCCAATAAGAACGACTACAGACCAATAAAATGGAAAGACTTCCGAAACAAGATACTCTGGTAATAATGGAGAAATTCGGTTATCAAATTGCATAGCGAATAAACCGCCCAAATAAATGAATAAAACCAATGATAATAGAATGATTAAATTGGTAGATAATGCGACTACAAAAGTAGCAGTAGGTCGATAACAAAGATATGACCAAAAAGGAATAAAACCGATTGCCAAAATCTCAAATATGCTAGCTCGTGGAAGAAAATAGAGCTGATAATTTTCGTAAATGTATTCAATCAATTCAATGACTAAGTATGAGTAGTAAGCATAAAGAAAGACGCATAAAAACGCGGAGATTATTAGGCTTATATTTCTGAGTTTTGTGGTTTGCATTTGATATAATCTAAGGCCTTGATTATTTCTATTCTTTAATTATTGTTTTCCAAAAAATCTTTTTGTAAAAAACGATTAAAGTAATTATTACAATAACACATAACCCAACCAGGATTTCTAAATTTATAATCGATTGACATAAATCCCGTCCAGAGACTAATGAAATACAATCTTTCGGATTCTCAGTTTCATACTTTAAACTAATTCCAACATTTGCCATACAAAAAATGAAGTATGGAATTGCGAGAACGCTTATTGAAAATAATATGTAATAAAGTATTTGCTTCATTTAATACCTTGCAGAGTAGTACTTAAGAATAACTTTTTAATTTAATTTCTAAACTCTTCCAATTTTTAAAGAGTGATTTTGAATAATCAATTGCGCCTTTATATTCACTTAAGCCTTGAGATGTTAGTATATATCTCTTCCCTTGTTTGGTCACAAGTCCTTTGTTTAATAACCACTTAATTGATATTTGCATTTCTTTCGGGGTTGGTATTGCATGGTTAATTCCATCTGCAATTCTAGAAATATCACTGAAACCTGCAGCTTCACTTTCCGAAGCCATAGCAATAGCCATAAAGATCCAAGAAATTACCTCTGCCTCTTTCAAGTTGTCAAACGTTTTAATTTTTTAGCAATTTCCAAATGGTCAGCCAAACCAGTAATCAATCCCATATTCACGTTCGCATGTTCATGCAGTAGCTTTGCGATTTTTAATTCATTCGCCTGCTCTAACAGCAATTTAACAATTGATGGAACATAGCCGCTATACTCATCCTGCCATTCAACATCAGTACCTCCATAATCGTTTACAGCAATTGGATCCCAATCTTCCCAGAGAATCTTATCGACTTTTATCCAGAGTTTTGATTTTGTCATTTTATGTTTACAGCATCATTGTGCACCGTCTTCTTGCCATCTTCATCCCATGAAATCCATTTATTATTTTCTTTCCCATTCTTATATTTATGCACTTCTTTCTTTTTACCAGTGGGATAATAAAGCTTCCACTTGCCTACTTTCTTGCCCAATAAATCACCATAGCCATAAACACCATCAATCTTTACTTCGCCATTGGAATAATATTCTACATAATCATTTTTTGGAGTCCCCTGATCATAGTAGTAAACGTCTTTGAGCAATTGTCCGTTCGGGTGATACCAAATACAATGCAAATAATAATTTCCACTCGCATAACCTATTTTAGATAATAAATTCCCTTCCTTATCATAGGTTAACCAAGGACCACTCTTTAGATTCCACGCATTCTCTCCCGTTGTTTGCACCTGTCCATTTTCGAAATATAACGTCTCTGCATCAAATTTTTGTCCATTCGAAAATTTTGCAGACCTCTTTAGGTTGCCATTTGGGTAGTACAGTTTATAAACAGTATTGGTATCTCCGTCTTCATCAATATAACTCAGTTCTTGAAGGTTACCATTCTCAAAATATTCCTTTCTTTTTGGCGTATCAGTACCGCTATAATAATAATCAAATTCTGTTTTGATACTCCCAGACGGGTAATAGTGTCTCCACTCATTAATACGCGATCCATGCCATGCATAATTGCCAGAAACACTCGTGTCACCGCTCGAATAATATGTTCTATAAACGCCACGCATTTCATTATTCGAATAGAATATCTCTGACGCGATCCTCCCATTCTCATGATATGTTTTCCATAACTCCTCCTTATCATCATGCATGTCATACAAACCTTCTGATTTTAGCACACCGTTTTCATGATAATCTTTGTATTCCAAGGCTATCTTTCCATTTACATAGTTACCATCAAATTTGAGAACACCCGACGGGTAAAATTCACGCCAAGGCCCTTCCCTTTCTCGATCTTCATACCCACCGATACTTAAAGTATCACCTGATTCATAAAAGGTTATTTCTAATCCATCAATGACTTCTGAACCATAATGCCAAGCGGTTGACTTTAGTGCGCCGCTCTTATAAAACGCTTTCCAAGTTCCAATTTCTGCGCCATTGCATTTACAACCACTTCGCTTAACGGTAACGTTATCCTCCCAATACTCTATTGATAAATCACATTTTTTTTGCGAATAGCTAATGAGTTGCATTCTTTGTCCTAAAGCAAATCTTTCATCTAAGACAGGATACAGATTGTACTCACTTTTATCTGCATGACGAATCCGAACAACTTCTAATTCTATGCGCCGCCCATTTCTTTTAACAACTTTAACATCTGCTAAAAGAATCCATTTACTCCAAGTTACATCTCTAAATAGACCGTTTCGTTTCCATTCTTGCGACAAACGTGCAAAACTTCCAACTTTTAAGGACTTTGAATTACAAGAATCCAATACGATTTTACTTCTAGAAACACTTAGTAAGACACCGTCAATTTCACCCGTTCGTTTATCAAGGCAATACCCTTCAAATTGGCCGAAAGAAGTTGCTGAAATAAATAGCAGAGCAGAAAAAATGAATAGTTTCAATGTTTTAAGTTATGTGCGGATTCAGCATACTATTAATTCCCTTAATGACTATGCCCACTATGGTCATGTCCATCATGCTCATCATGCGCAACTGCTGCCTTAACTGTTAAAATATTTGTTGTGAAAATTAAATCGGAATAAGGCGGAATTGCTGCCCCACGGCCTTTAGCTCCATAAGCAAGATGATAAGGCAAAAAGAAAGTTGCCTTTCCTCCAGCTCCAAGCATTGCCATTCCTTCTTCCCAACCAATTACCATTCTATTAACTTTATAGACAAACTTCATTGGTTCACCCGTTCCGTCTAATGTGGAGAAAAACTTAGAACCGTCTTTGCGGAAATTGCCTGTACAATGTGCTTCTATCTCTAATCCTGGAGCAACGTGTGTGCTATCTCCTGTAGTTTCTAACACATATACCAACCCGGATGCTGTTTGCTCAGCATTCGGATAGAGTTTTTGAATTTCAGCAAGAAAAAATTTATTGTAATCCACTTCCGACATACTCGCACATTGCGCAATACGCTCTTTTTCTGCTTTCACTTTTTTATTCTGATCAATTACAGCAATAAGATTCATTTGGTTCATTTCTAAGTTCGAAGCCTCTAATTTCAACGCGCTAATTTGCGTGTCAATTTTTAATTTTTTCTTTTCTTTTTTTTGATCAGCGCTCTCTTGCTCTAACGTTTCAATTTGCCCATTTAAAACCGTTAGTAATGCTTCATTTTTTTCAATCAAAACAACTTGACCTTCTGGGGTTTTATAAAATGATTCTTCTTTGTAAACTGCTGTTGCGTCAAATGATTCAGCCAATTTACCCTTTCTAATGATGATGACTTCAGTCATAATATCATCTTTTTCAATTGAGTTTAGCACATCTTGTCCGACAATAACATGACCAAATACTGTATGTAATCCATCTAAATGAGGAGTAGCTTTATGCGTAATAAAAAACTGACTTCCATTTGTTTTTCCCGCATTACTGAATGGCTTTTTGGAGTTTCGAGGATCAGAATTTGCCATTGATAAGATTCCAGGTCCATTGTGACGTAAATCTTGTCTGGTTTCATCATACATTCTATGATCTGGGCCGCCGTTTCCATTTCCTTTAGGATCACCACCTTGAACCATAAAGTCAGCTATGACGCGGTGGAATTTAAGTCCATTATAAAATGGTTTGTCGTAGTTAGATGTATCAACAGAGAAGTTCCCTTCTGCCAGCCCTACGAAATTTGCCACTGTCATAGGTGCTTTTTCAAATTCCAATTCACAGAGTATTATTCCTTTTGTCGTATTGAATTGGACATACATGCCATTCTCTAGCTTAGGTAATTCAACTTCTTTATCCTTTCCTACTCCCGCAAATGCAGGAACCATTAGAGTAAAACACAGTATTGATAAGAGTAATTTATTCATTTTATAGCTTATATTAGTTTGATCTGAATGCTTAATTTACAGAACCCTAATTTATTGAATAATTCAATATGCATTGCTCAAATAGCATCAGTATTTTCAAAAATAATTGATATATTTTGTTCTCTTTTAAGTTTCGAGCATGAAAATTGCGCAACATTTATTAAAATGTCACTCTTCATTTGCTACTCTTATTTCTCTAACACATCAGATTCACTCCTTATTCCATCAGGGTCGATTCTACAATTCCACTTGCAGACAGCGGTTGATCCACCATAGTTATTAAGCTCAACCGTTCCGCTTGCGATTAGATTATCTTCCTTTCCATTATCATCAAAATCAATGTCATAAATTAATTTCTCTGTCGCTTTCGTGTTGTAATAGTACAATACACCATATTCCATTTTGCTGTAATCTGGCGAATTTACATTTGCTAGATCAGCTTGAAAAGCCGAACAACATTTTTTATTCGTATTAAATGCAAATGGTTCTGGAAGTCCAATTAGGTCAAAATTATTGCAAGTTTGAATTGTATCAGTTAATGTAAAATTGTTGCAATTTTCACAATTTGCCCAAATTTCCTTTTTCATAAATTAATGCGCTGCTTTTGTCTCCATTTCATCATGGTACGACTTACGTCAAATTTAATGTCTGAACGGATTTCTCTTTTTCGTTTGCCTTTGCCAAATTGCGAGTCGTAATTTGTTTCAATATGCCTAATATGAGCTTCAACTGCTAAGTCAATCATATGTTTATCAAATTTTTTGGCATTTGCTGTTCTTCCAACCCTTCCACTATGTTTTTCGCATGCATGCTTGGCGATATCAAACTCTCTTCGAACAGGACAAGACGGATAAAAGCTACGGATGGCCAAGGCAAAATTTTCGATATATTCTTTATCTTGTTTTAGGCGAACAACAGCAGCTTTTTCATTTTTTTGAGCTCTTGTATCTTGATCTTCTGCGCATTCAATTTTAGCTTTTTCAATTGCTTTCGCTTCTACATATTGCCCTTTACGTTCAAAACGTTTTCGGCGCTGATTCCATGTCAAAAGCACAGCACAAAGCGCTGAATGTTTTTTTGACCGTCTTGTTAAAGCCGCATTTCCAGGAGGTAATAAAGGATAATCAACAAAATCAGAACATGTAAAACAAGTTCCTTTTGATTTTTCAGTTTCACCAACAAATGCTTCTCCTAACAAAATAGGCGCATGGCATTTTTCACATTTTAACTTTTGCCTTTTAGTCAAATAGATATTTTGAGATACTGTTGCCAATGTTCTTGTATTTTTGCCAAAAATAAGCGTTTAATTAGGCCAAAAAACCATATCGCCCAAATTCTCCAATAAATTCAACTTTAACGATCATAATTTTTCAACAATTGTTCGAAACAAAATTAAGTCATGGGCATGGCGCCTTTAAGTCTACATTAATTCGCTGTCCAAAAATAACCAATATTCATAAGCCTCCATTTGCCGTCCTGCTTGTTCAAGAACGCAAATGCTCCTTCACCCGTCATTACTTCTACATCTTGCATATAATAGTAGGGTGTCCAATCTTCAAAATAAATAAAAGCATATTTACGATTCTTGGAAAAACCACAATGCGAAAAAAGTATTTTTGCCGTCTTTTTACTATGCTCACTGGAAAAATAAGTCGTATTCAACTTTAAACTATCTGTTAAATCGTTATTTGCTGATTTGAAATCAGTTAAAATTTCGGGTAAATAAAGTTTGAACAAAGAATCAGGGACTATCGTTGCTCCTAATAGGTAATCTATCCTATGATCTGATTTCTCTTCACCCTTTCCTATTTCCGTATAACTAGAATCCACCAAAGTTGTTTGTGCCAATATCAAATCATAAATTTCATTTTCTTCAATGGTTCTCTCTTTCTCGGTCAAACCGTCTAACTGAACTGATGAAATTAAGAAGCCAGCAAAAAATGCAAACATCAAGAGATATAAATATTTAAACATACAAGGTTTGATTTGGTTAATAGCTACTGGAAATTAATGTTTAGATTAATTGGAAGGTAACTATTTGGAAGGTGGTTTAATGCTCCTCTGAGATTGGTAGCGAATACCTTGTTCTTACTCTTCTTCTAACAATTCTATTCGGTTATTCCAGAAATCAAAAATTGAAAATCTGTTAATACCCGGAATCTTGCCATCTTCTTTAATCCTCACTCCTTTTTCAATTAAATAGCCTTTCACTTCATTCAAGTTATCGATCTCAAACGCAGGATGACGTTTTGATTTCCCTTCTAATATTTCAGTCCCAATGTGCAGTTGTATATCAGCAATTCGCAGCCAAAAGCCACCGTTCTTTTTTAATGAATCTGGCTTTTCTATTTCCTCCAAACCCAGTATGTCACAATAAAATTCCCGTCCTTTTTCTTCCTCACCTTTTGGAATACAAATTTGAATGTGATCAATTTTTTTAAAATTTATTCTCATTGACTTTATTTTTTGCACCTCATTGTTTTGAATAAAATTAGGTATTTTAATTGTTTCCCGAAAACAATTTTTAAATGGTCTAGCTATACGTTTTATTTTGCCATTAGAATTGCTTAGGTCAAAGTGAACCTTTAGAATACTGCAAAGAGCACTTGGCGCTCTACATTGATGGATCGCCCCGGACTTTAGACAAGAGGATGGGTGGAGTTTTGCGTTGCCAAGAAATGAGCGCGAGTTTTACTTAATATGTTATTTATTGTTTTCAATAAACAGATCCATCTGAACCTGACCATTCCAATACAGTACAAGATTGAAGACCCTGCTTTGAAGCTCCGGAGAACTTCAATAACAATATTGAAAGCATATTTAATTCTTCTGTACTACATTTAATTGTGAAATGCGAGACTTCTAACTCACGTAAATCTGATTCATTATTATTCATACTAACAACCAAATTACAGTTACCACCAGCATCAATCGGACAAAACAACAGCTTAAAATAGTAAGCAAAATTGTCAGCCTTATTTTCACTCCCAAACACCCATGGATACTCATGCTTTAAGCTTTGTGGGAAGTTATTTATATTTCCTGCTAATTCTGACAAGTCCTCTGGATGGACATAGATTTCTAATTCTCCTGTTTGATAACCATTAGACGCTTTGAAAATAAGATTCAAGAGGTAAGGCTCCTCATAAAAGATTCTTTCAATTCGAATATATTTACCTGTGCTGTTCACGTCTAATTTAATTGGATTCGCCTACTGTTTGTCAGTATAGAAATGTTATTGTCTCTCGTATTCTATTAATGCCTAAAAGTTGCATTTACTAATGTTTATTTGGCCTAAATGGTTGAAGCTTCTCATTCCAAACGCACTCTATTTTCACCATTGAACTGTAAATATTTAATATTGGGTAAATCGTCTAATTGCCCGTAAAATTCGGGTTCATAAAATTCATGAATACTGAAGTTATATTGCAATCCATAACAGCAACCACAAGTCGCATATGAATTGTATTGATGATAGATCAAATTCAAGCAATTATCATCTATCAGTTCAACTTCACATAAAAATTCACTACCGCATGCAACTACCAATGAAAAATCAATACTTAACGTAGAATCAGTCCAATAAACCGCTTGTAATTTATTATGTTTTGAATAATCTGGAGACTCCCCTTCAATTACGCATTGTGAAAGTGCAACAGTTTGAAAAAAGTAAGGTGATAACTCATTTACAAGGCCAGTTTTTCTACTATTTGGTAGAATCTGCGTTCCTTTTGGTACAATAAGGTTTTGATCTACTTCAATTTCTAATTGAGTCGTGTCAATTGTGATCGAATCAGCAAGAATATCGACAGTATTTTCGGTTTTCGATTCCTTATTAGAACCGCAGGATATCAATAAAGCAATTAAGACGTATGGTATTATTTTATTCATGGTAGCAAGATTAACGTGGGAATATTATAAAGATTTCACCATTATTTTAAAAGCTAATTCTATTTCGTTTATTTCCCATCCCACTTATCAATTCCTTTTTGTCCCGTCAAAGTGTCACTTTAAAATATGGGTGTCACTATTTTTCAATCCACCCTATTATAGACGAGATAAAAGGAACCTCAATTGTTTTCCATTCATTTGTAATGTTATTCCATACTTTAACACCTTTTGTAGATCCTAGATTCGAACGAACATCTGCATATTCTAGCCCAATAAACCCAGCGGTTGTTTTAGCCTTATAATTACACCGAATCTTTCCGATTTCTTTATTCTCATGAACAATCTTTCTCCCATATTTCTCATTACTATAATGGGAGATTGAGAAACCATTGCCAACAGAACTTGCCCCAATTGCAAGGGCCCGCTTATTATCAATTTCAAATTTTCCTTTTGCACAATTAAAAATAATCTTTCCTTCAGGGTTCGTTGTAAAACGAGACCTCGATATCGCTGGCGCAACGGAATCAATTATCGCAATAATTTCTGAAACCTTTGATTTAAGATTGACTTTATGAATCGTCACCATTGCTAAGTCTTTATCTATACTATCTGAAGTTTTAAAGGTCGCATATATGAATTGTTGATTGTCTATCCAGAAAACGGGCACATTTGGACTTGTAGAAGCTAAGGGAGACAATAAAGTCCCTCTTCCACAATCATTTATAATCACTCCTACTCTATTATTTTTGTGATGAAGTACAATTTTGTACGGTAGTTCTGATTGGTCAATTTCGAGTCCCCATAAATGATTCGGAGAATGAATACCTTTAACGTTCATAAAGTTTTTGTCTTTCACAAATCCGTACGCTCTGTTCGTTAAGTCGCAAACCAAATATCCCGTTCCAGTAAATATATTATCTCTATGAAAGATTATGCTATCTCCTCTGACCTCGATAAGTTCGTCACTTTCTTCCATTACTAAGGACTTGGTTTGTGTGTCAATAACGTTACCTGTTCCAGAAATTACATATCTATTTTTATAAACGAAATTGTTTCCCAAATCATACCGCACGTTCGAACCTTGATGCTGCCCTTTAAGAGTTGACGCAGAAAGTATGGTATCCTTAGATTCAAGCATCCCGTCTGTAAAGTTATACCTAACAAGATGCGCATAGCTTCCTATACCTTCTTCATTTTTCTCATATTCCGCAATAAGTAATGCATTTTTTCGACTTATCTGCCCAAAGCATATGGTACTCAATAATAGTCCTATAATAAAGATTAGTCGTGTCATGATTTAATTAGTGTTCTTTTTCAGATCCAATTGCTTCTGCTATATAAAACCAAGAACCGATAAGTTCAATTCCAATAAGATAGAGTAGAGTTGCCAAAATGGCTTTTGCAATACTTATTAATTCGTTCTTCAATATCGTAGGTTTTTCAGCCTGTGCCTCGCATAAGGCTAAAGAGATTGTCTTTATTCATTTTATCTGCAAGCAGCCAGATTATAAACCTAAAATAGCCCATTTCTTCACCCTACCCAAGTCAACTGTTCAAAAAGGTATGCGTAAAAGCCATTCACATCAATATCCGTTACTACATTGACCTCATAACCATTGGGACTTTGCACAATATTTCCTTCATTATCTCCTTCGGTAACATTTAGCAATAGTTGCTGCTCAATTGTGTACAAAGAAGGCTGATCAAGATAGGCTGTTGTCACGGTATCCCAAAATGCATAACCTGCTTCAAAGGCTACCATGGCATACATTTGTCCAGATAATGCATACAAAGGATATTGCGCACTGTCTGGTGCAAATTTGAGTACTATTTCAGGTGTTAACATTACTTCGTTAGTCGCATTCAAAGGAAACATAGTTAAAGGTATTCCAGAAGCCAATATTTCTTGTACAGAAAAAGGATCCCAATAGGCATTCCATTCTGCATTGGCATTAGCACCTGGTGCTAATCCTGGGTCTACATTCCCATAAGGAAACCCACAGTTTCCATTGGCAGGTTCTAATGCGCCACCCATCCAAATAATTTCAGCAATTCCATTTTTGATATTAGGATCCATGGATAAAGCTGTTGTTAAAGGAGTCATTGGTGAGAGCACTAATACTTTGACTTTTTCTCCTCCCTGTTGCATATTATTTTGAATCAAATCCACTATCATTTGTTCACCACTTTCCGTTGACGGCGGAACAGTATTGGGCGTAATGTTTAACATGGGTAATAAATTAGCCATCATTGAATATTGGCGATAACTCCATGGAAATGCATTGACTGCCCGAGCTATACTGGTCGTAATTGGTACGTTGGGCTGTTGCATTAGGTTCAACACTTTTTGCGTTACATCTACGGTAGGCGCCGCACGGCAATCTGCATTTACAACTACTATTCCTAATAGTTCTACATTTTGCATAGTGCCTACCAATGCAACTGAAATTAATTCGTCTACTGCCCCATCCTGAAGGATGATTAAAGGTTGTTTGCTCATAGTTTTGGTGTTAGGTTTTATATTGTTTTTCTCCTACTACTACAAGCCATCTACCTTTTAAAGGTACAAAAGTGTTCTGAATTAATGGGTTTAAATCAATGATCTATTCTAAATTTTTCATCTCGTTATTTCAAGAAAACGCGCTTGCTCTCCTTCATGGATTACTTGTTCGGTCAGTTTTCTGTTTTTATATTTTTCATCCCCTATCCTATCTCCTTGATAAAAATAGTCGGCAACCGGTTAAGTGTAGCGCCAATAAAACTATATATAAAATCTTGTTCATTTAGTTTGTACGCAATGGTTTGATTAGAACCAGTAGGGCATTGTTTCACTAAAACACTAATTATCCACTTACTCTTTTCCATCTCGTGTTTATAGTTTTGAATTTCAAACTTAAATACTTCTCAAATTCATCTTTTACCATGCAAATGAAAACGCTAAAACCTTGTCAAATACTGAAATGCATGTAACGTTCATATAGTGGCTCGTTAGATATAGCATCACTCTATTATTCAAAACCTTAAATCTAATTCCATGAAAAAACTTTACACCTATTTTATTATTCTTGCCTTTACATTACTTAATTCTGCGTTTGCGCAAGACTGTCAATCTACCATAGTAGTTCAATTAGACAATATTGTGAACGGCAGTTTATTTTCTGGTCAAAAGGTTGTTATGACAAGCTTTAGAAGTAAAAAAGTATACACGAGTATATCTGACTTTAAGGGAGAAGCGACCTTTTTATTACCCTGTAACGAAAAGTTTGATGTGAAAATTTCGAACTATGTTGGTAAAATTGAATTGATGTCTCCTCCTTATGCCAATAGCACCTCTACACAAACCTTTTCATATGCCGCAGATATGGCGGAGAAAAGCAAGGCCTTTGCTATGAATGATACGCAAAAAAAAGCAGTTGATAAAGCATTAATCAATTTACCAGACACAACGTTTGCCAAAGCTTGGATCATGCGTCAACCGCGTGATTTAGAAAACTACTCAACATTAGACATCACTTTAATAGGTTTGGAAAATCAATTCTTGGTTAATGAAGAAATTGCATTTACTGGAAGAAAACGAAATAAATCATTCAAGGCATATACGAACGCTAAAGGACGTGCACGATTTTATTTGCCAAAAGGGGATCTTTATGACGTCAACTTTAAGTACCAGAACAATTACAGCATTGAAGAGGTTGTTTATTCTAAAGGAACTTCAACAACGCGGGTTGAAATCACTTATATGGGAACCCAAGAGTTTTTGCGCAGAAAAAAGGCAGAGGAAATACGCATGGAATTTGAACGCCAACAAGCCGTGTTGGCAAAAGCAACAGGTAATGTAATTTATAACCAAGATTTAGTTCTGGAAAAGGTTATGGACAGGAATGATTGGAAAAATAAGTTACTCATTACTGATGTTTCATACGAAATGTTATCCTATGCCATGAAATTGGCGATATGGTATGAAGCAAATCGCCAAGCGGATCAAACCACCCAATTTGTCTTATATAACAATGGTCAAAGACAACAAAATTCAGCATCCGGTGCTGCTTTTCATATGGTTTCTCCAGAATATCAAACACTTGTTGATACGATTAACTATGTCTATGACAACGTGGGTTTAGAAACCGCAGCACACAGCATAGAGGGCTTGATTAGTGGTGATGGTATAGAGAAAACTTATGATGACGTTATTCTTTTCGTTGATAAAGATGCATCTTTAATGGATTATGAATATTTCAAACAATTAAACGCTCCTGTGCATGTTGTACTTTGTGTTGATAATAGACGCGCTAATCCCCAACATTTAACAATTGCTTGGAAGACAAAGGGAAGCGTCCATTCATTATCTGGGGATTATACAGATATTGGTAAGCTTATTGAAGGAGATACATTTGAAATGGAAGGTTGTAAGTATAAAATTATGGGCGGGGAGTTTATCAATATTCATTAACTTAAATCATCCTTGTTGAAACTAAAATTTTATTAATCGCAATCCCGTGTTTGATTCTTTTTTAATTGATTGAATTTAACGCGTCCTTTAGTTCGATTACCGTTTTGATAAAGTCGTTTTCTTTCACGTATTTTTATTGGTTCAAAACAGCCCATTTTATGTCTATATTTCGTGATTGAAATGATATTACCGCTGGTGGTATCTGTTTCAACTTTCCTCCCTATTTTTGTTAAATTTGTTTTCTGACCAGCTAATAAATAACCTTTATCTACTGTAACAATACCGTCTTCTCGAGAAATGATTTCGTATTTATTGCATGAAATAAACGCAATTACAAGGGATAAATAAATGAGTGTCTTGTAAATTCTAATCATGATTTGAGATATGATCAATTAACGCAATTCAAATCGATTAATTGTATCTAATTTATTCCTCAAATTCGTTGTACTGATTTTGTATTGCTTTGCATTAAAAACGCTTCCCAATTATTTAATTCAACTCATTTAATAAATGACTGAAATTCCACTCATCACGCGTGAATTTGAATTTTCGCGCGCAATAGCTAGTCAATTTTTTTCATCCATTTGGCTATTGATTTAGCGGCATTACTTTCGTTGTGGTAGCTCCAATCTCCATCAACCTCTAGCACTACTCCTTTATAAAGTCCAGCATCAGTATCAAATTGATAACAATAATAAGCGTATCGTCCAATATCAGCACCATTACTTTCAGGCTCAGAATTGCTGCCAGTTGCTGCATCATTGATTAACTTATTGTGCGTATATAATGTCCTTTTAGAAACGGAACCAATTTTAGAATCGCAGTTTGAAATGTTCTCAATTAATTGAGATTCGCTAATGTATCCTAAAGAATCCGGTCCATTCCAGTCGTTTGGTAAGTTAAATGAATTCACGTTGCCTTCAGAATCTATAATCCAACCACTATGGCTAT
This sequence comes from Crocinitomix sp., assembly GCA_047623705.1. Classification (GTDB taxonomy): domain Bacteria; phylum Bacteroidota; class Bacteroidia; order Flavobacteriales_D; family Crocinitomicaceae; genus Crocinitomix. Next base: position 2,563 of record JBLHOW010000049.1, on the reverse strand, counting down.
ATCCCCACGCCCAATTCTGATATTCCATTGTGTAATATCCATGCGGAATTGAATCATACTTTTCTTTATTGCATCCTAAAAGGATCAAGGTGAAAATTGCGAGTAGAAATGTCTTTTTCATTTTGGGTGGATTAATGGTTGTTTGTTATTCTTTAATGATATGCTGTTCTAATCGTTCCATACGGTCGCATAGCTCTTGTAGTTTGTTAAGAATTAGAATGTGCGTTTTTTTGGCATCAATTCCTACGGGGCTGCTATCGCTATGAATTACCTGAGCGATTTCTTCATACGTTTCTGCGTCTATTTCAAATTTCATATTATTGTTATTTTTTTCAATTTAGGTATAATGGTTAAATAAAACCAGACACTTTCTATGTTTAACAGCTGTATTACGCTAGGTAAATGGTAAACTGCAGCGTGGTGACTTTTATTCTTCATCCAAGATTTATTGCACCTAAAACAGCAAATATTTGACATTTCCTGGGCTTAAGCGAATGCAGAATAATTTCTATTTTTAAAGTTTGTTGCGGCTTCTAATTTGAGAGGTTTCCATATCAAGAACTTCAATGAAATTAATACCTTGAATTGATTCAGCCTTTTTACCGCGTTTTATTTCTTGCCTAATTTCTTTTAAATATTCAGGCTTAACAATCAAGCTTATCCCAAACAAAACCTTACCTCCAAAAGTGACTGATTTATTACCAATCATAAATCCCTGTAATTTTAATTCTTCCTTGGGTGTTGTGCCATAATTCAATAAAACATGCAATGTGTCATGCACTTCATATTTTGGCAAAAGTGAAAGATTTTGTGCATCTAAAAAATTGGCGACATCATTTCCAAGTGTTCCAGTTGGCAGGTTTCGCATTTGTTCTTGCGAATAAGGCCAATAGGGCTTTTTCCTGAACCTATTTAGGAAAGGAACAGCTCTTTCAATCATTATTTGTAGAATTTTATCGCGCATTTAGTTTTCACAACGTATAACGTTAGTTTTCAGCAACTATTGTCTCTATTTTTCATCTTTCATAAAGGACACGTCTAAACACCGAAATTTATCCGTTTCTTTCCAGTTGGATTGACTGATGTAATGCTCGACTAGTGTGTCTTGTATACCATTGCCATTAAAGTCACCTTCAATGATGAAATGATACCCGAAAATGGGCGTAATAATATCTTTAACCGAGTGATCAATTGGCCTTGTAATCTTATCTGTATCAAGATTTGAGTCATTTGCTTTGTCTGGTGAGGTTGCGCAGACAAACATTAATGAAGTTAAAAAAATGGAATAAATGACTTTCATATGCTTTTTTAGACAATCTAGAAAAAGCCAAATGTCAGATGAAATAATCGCTCAGAAAAACAAACAAAACTTATTATTCGAGGTATTTATATGGGAATTGTGATTAAAGCCTTAGCACTATTCGTTTGGTTCAAAAAACAGATTTATTTCTTCAAGCAATTCTGTTTTCGAATTATCCATATTTAAAACGCCATAAAATGGGTTATTGATTGACATATCAATCAGTTGTCCATTTCTAATTTTTATTAAATGCGGAAATTTATTGTAATTTTTCAAACTATAAAGTGCCTTAGACATAAATTCAGAGTTGTATTCCGATTCGATACTTTTTCCGTTTAGATATACAATTTCAATTCCTTTCCTCAGACTTGGTAATAGATCTTCGGCTATATATTGTTTTGAATTTTTTCTATTATTATAGCAGAAGAAATTTTTTCCGTTATTTTCAATTAAAAATTCAGCATATTTTTTCTCGAACCTTTGTATTTTAAAAATCCCAAAAGGGGCAAATACAATCATTAATAGTATTGTCAGAATTAATAAAGGAATTCCAATCAGAACAGCTATTGTAATTAGTAATATTGTTTTTAGTTTCTTCAATTGCTTTTTATTTTGTCTCGTTCTTGAGTAAAGATAGCCATTTAAAGTTGGCGACTTGTGTTCATTGTCACCGCAGAAATTTAGGCACAAAAATGTAACCGAAGAATACTGGACAAAAAGAAGAAATACGCTATTTACGAATGCGGTTTAGAACTTTGTTCTATTATGTGGTTGCGCGATTTATGGAGTTTAAGTTTTTTTTGTAAACTGGCTGTTCACTAAATAAATTAATCATTTCACTATATCATTACAGTTTAGCTTGTTAGGCGCTTCCTGTATTGCATGATAGCTATTGTCAATGATCCTAGAATAAAACCGGGGATAATTTGAATTAGAGAACCATATACCACTTGTTGAAATGCAGCTTGTGAAAAACTATCAAAATGCAAGCTATAATGAGTTCCTATTTCCCATCTAGTATCAATCCACCAAGCAACAACGACTGTAAGTCTCGAAACCGGTGAAAATATAATTAAACTCAATATTAAGAGATGGTATGGTCGCTTTTCACTAAATAACTTTATTCCCCAATAAACTGCAAAAGCCAAGGTTAACCAGAGAAGTGGATACACCGGTGATGTTGACCACCCCAAACCGGTTTATGCTGACCAGTGTAAGTTAAGTGTAAAAAGAGTTAATTTCATCATGCTATCTTGTTAACAA